>DHMO01000053.1:38239-157595 GCA_002405835.1 Lentisphaeria bacterium UBA4640
CCAGCTGAAAGCGGATATTCACGGCGGGCTCTGGGCGTCGCTCTTCACCCGTCATGCCGGAACGCCGATGCTCTGGTGGCACGATTTCGTGCATGTGAACAACGAATATTTTCACTACCGCGCGTTCCGCCGTTTCCTTGACGGAATAGACCTGCGCTCCAGTCCGCCGCGCTGCGGGGGGATTAAAGTTACTATGAAGTCCGTGCAGAAACGGCATGAATTCCTGAAACGGATGGCAAAAAATCTTTCGCCGTTCCTGCGAGACGCCATCCTGCCGGAAAAACGTCTATCCGGACTTGTCCTTGCACAGGAAGACATCCTTTACGGCTGGTTCTTCAATGAATATGAATTGTCCAATTACCGCGTCGATCAGTCGCTGGTTCCGCGTTCCGCAGGAATCACTCTTTATCCGGAAGTTGAGATGAAAGCCGGAGCATATATGATCCGCTGGTTCGATACAATGACGGGCGAATATGTTTCTTCCTCCATGCTCATTCATCCGAAAAAGGGCAAACTGAAAATTCCCGCACCGGATATCACGCTTGACCTCGCATTCAAAATGTACCGGATCGGGGAGGTGCTCTGATGCGGATTCTGATTCTTTTCCTGCTCACATTTGCGCTCTTTGCGGAGGAGTGGCACGAACCGGATGCACAATACCGTCTGACGGTGAAGCACGATGTTCCCGGTGAGTGCGGTTTCCTGGATTTTATGAAAATCTGTCTTCCTGCCACGCTCGAAAACGGCGTCATGGTCTATTCGGAAGGGAAGCCGGTCGAGGTGCATCAGTACAATGCGGATCATCTTCTGCTGCCGGCATCATTGGAAAAAACTTCTTATACCGTTTATTACGGTTTTGGGAAGAAACGTCCGCTTCAGCGGATTGATTCGCGGATCGCTCTGCCGTCCGATATCCGCTTGAGCCGGTCGGATTTGTCGCGAAAATTCCCGAAAAATGCACAAGAACTGCTGACGCCGGAGGAATTCCGGAAGAAAAATCCATCGGTTCCGAGCATCCGGAAACTGCGCCGTTCCATCGGAAAATATGCGGTTCAGCGCGTTGAGCTGCTGACCCGTCTTCACGCGAAAAGCTCTCCGGGCAAAATTTCTCCTGCAAGATTCCTGCAAGCCGGAACGGCATTCCGCAAACAGGTAAAAAATCTGCCGGGTTCGCTGGAAAAAGATTTGGAAGATGTATATTTTGCACCCTTCCGCCGGAGACCCGGCCATCCGGTTTCCCGGATTTTCTTTACCCGCCGTCCTTTTGATACGGACCGGGAGTTCGCCAGCGTCTTTTCCGGGCTGCTTGCCGTGAAAGAGAGCGGCGAATATGAATTCCGTCTGAATACAAATTCAACGCGGATTCTGCGAATGGACGGAAAGACCGTTCACAGCCGTATCGGGACCTTTTTGAGTCCGGATGCGAACGCCGTCGGGAGCACGGATATCGTGACCGTTCCGCTTTCACGCGGGCTGCACCCATTCCAGTTCCTTTACGCCAAAGGTCCGGTCGGCACCTGGGCGGCTGTTTCATGGCGCAAACGGGGGGAGGGGGCGTTCCGCCTGCTCAACGAGAATGATTTTGCTCCGGGAATTCCTCTTATTCCTGTCCGTTCCGAGGCGAGGGGAGGGGGGCTTTATCCGGTCGTTCTGCGCGATGATTCTCTTGCGCTCAAAACAGAAAAATGGAATTCAACAGCCTTTGAGCATTATACCGTTCAGTTCCCGGAAAAATTTCACTGGGAACGCAACGGGAAAAGATTGAATATCGGAGATGGATATTTCGTGATGCCCGAATCAACTGTTTTGTATCTGATTCCCGATTCTCCGGGCTGGCTTCCTCTGCAAATTCTCCACAAGCCGGGGGCAGGGGAGAAGGCTGTCGTTCTGCCAAATCTTTCACTGCATCTCTGGACGCCGCGCTTCCTTTACGATGATGAATCCGTCACGATTACCGCGGAAATCCGCAATGGACTTCCCGTTGATGTGAAAGCGATTTTAGAAGTCTCTTCAAGAATACGTTCCGACATTCCCGGCATTAAGGAAGTTATTTCTCTGCCCGCTGTTCCCCTGGAAAGCGAAAACCGTTATGTGCAAACTGGAACGCAGAAAAAAGATATTCAGATTCAGGGAAATTCCGTCGGGCAGGGGCTTTGCCAAGAATTTTCGCTCTCCCTTCCGGGACTCGAAGCAGGAAAATGTACAATACGCATTGAACCAGCCGTCAATCTGCCGCTGGAACTGAAAACGTCGCCGGAAGGATTGACCGACCAGAGCGGAGACCGATTGATTCCGCTTCTGCACCGTCCGACTCTGCACGAACTGCGGGCGTGGGAACTGCCGCGCAAACTTCTGAATAGCCGGATGTCGATTCGGCAAGTCCTTGTGATTGCGGAAGCTCTTCCGGATTTGGAAAACAAATTGCAGACGGAATTTGAAAAGCACGGCATGCGGCTTGAGTTTCTTCCCTGGAGCTCAACGGCGCTGCCTTCGGGTTCGGCTCTGCTGGAAACGCTGCCGCAAATCCAGCGGCGGCTTCATTCCACGGTTGCGGACGCCCTTGTTCTCATTCCTCCGGCAAAAACGGAAAGCGTTTTCGGTGCGCGCGAGGATCTGAACACGCTTTCTCTGATTCTGGAACTTGCCGCTGCGAAAAACAGCATCCGCCGCATTGTGCTTTCAACTCCGTTTCCGGATTTGAGGGAAGCGGATGTCCGGAGCGGGGGAGCGGAACGGGATGAAGCTCTGCGCCGTCTCCGCCGCGAGCGTGGAACCGGATTTCTGGAACTGAACGCTCTTCTGCGGCGCGGGAAAAACGAGCCGGAAGCATTTTCCGTCCGTGCGGCAGAGCTGATTCGCGCCGAAATTACAAGAAAATGAATAAATCGACTGGAAAACAGGAAAATTTCATTTATATTATGGCAACTCAACTTTTGAAGGAGCTTGCCAGACTATGGATGCAACAACTGAAACTGCGTCGAATTTCATCACCGAGATCATCGACAACGATCTCAAAACCGGCAGACACGGCGGACGCGTCGTAACCCGTTTCCCGCCGGAACCGAACGGATATCTCCACATCGGTCATGCAAAATCCATCTGCCTCAATTTCGGTCTGGCAAAGCAGTACGGCGGACAGTGCAACATGCGTCTCGACGATACGAACCCGACCAAAGAAGACACCGAATACGTAGATTCCATCCTCGAAGACGTCCGCTGGCTCGGCGGAGACTGGGGCGACCGCCTTTTCTACGCTTCCGATTATTTCGATAAACTCTATGCCTATGCAGTGGAGCTGATCAAACGCGGCAAAGCGTATGTCTGTGATCTCTCCGATGAGGAGTTCAAGGCCTACAAAGGTTCCCTGACCGTTCCCGGAAAGCCGAGTCCGAACCGCGACCGCTCCGTAGAGGAAAACCTCGCGCTCTTCGAGCGTATGAAAAACGGCGAATTCCCGGACGGTGCATACGTTCTCCGTGCAAAAATCGACATGGCGTCGCCGAACATGCACATGCGCGACCCCGCCATCTACCGCATCCGCCATGCGCACCACCACCGCACGGGCGACAAATGGTGCATCTATCCGCTTTACGACTTCGCACACTGTCTTTCCGACTCGATCGAAGGCATTACGAATTCCATCTGCACACTCGAATTTGAAATTCACCGTCCGCTTTACGACTGGTTCCTGGATGTCCTTGAAGTCAAGAATCATCCGCAGCAGACCGAGTTTGCCCGCTTGAATCTGACCTATACGGTCATGAGCAAACGCAAACTTCTGCAGCTTGTCAAGGAACACTATGTCAGCGACTGGGATGATCCGCGCATGCCGACCATCTGCGCGTACCGCCGCCGCGGCGTTCCCGCTTCCGCAATCCGCTATTTCTGTGAAAAAGTCGGCGTTACCAAGTTCAACAGCCTCACGGATGTCGCTCTTCTGGACTACTGCATCCGCGAAGAACTGAACAAGACCGCCAACCGCTACATGGCTGTGATGAATCCGGTCAAACTGGTGATTGACAACTATCCGGAAGACCTTGTGGAGGAGATGGATGCTGTCAACAATCCGGAAGATCCCGCGGCAGGTACTCGCAAAGTTCCATTCACCAAAGAACTTTATATTGAATCCACCGACTTCATGGAAGAACCTGTCAAGCAGTTCCACCGTCTTGCTCCGGGCAAAGAGGTGCGTCTCCGTTATGCCTACCTCGTAACCTGTGTTTCGGTCGAAAAGGATGCCGACGGCAATATTACGACGATTCACTGCACCTACGATCCAGCCACCCGCGGCGGCAATGCTCCCGACGGACGCAAGGTCAAGGGCACGATCCACTGGCTCTCCGCCAAGTTCGCGAAGAAGGCGAAAGCTCGTCTCTACGACCGTCTCTTCACGATTGAGAACGTCGGCGACATTCCGGAAGGCGAGAATTATCTTGATTACCTCAATCCGGATTCTCTGAAGGAAGTCGACTGCATGATTGAGCCCGCACTTGCCGAAGCAAAACCGGGCGTTGCGGTTCAGTTTGAGCGTACCGGCTACTTCTGTCCGGACATCAAGGATTCAACGCCGGAAGCGCCGGTCTTCAACCGCACGGTTGCGCTGAAAGACTCGTGGCAGAAGAAAGTTGCGCAGAAATAACAGGGAAGGGGAGGTTCGTCATGGCTGAAAAAATGCATTCCGCACCGACAATTCTTGTGGAGACGGTCGGTCTCTACGAAACGAATTGCTATTATGTTTTTCCGCGTAACGACGGACCTCTTTTCATCATAGATCCGGGCGCGGAGCCGGAGAAGCTCTATGAAAACACGAAACTTTTTCCGGCGAAGGAGTTTGTGATTCTTCTGACGCACGCCCATGTTGACCACATCAGCGGGGCAGGGGGGCTGGCGGAAAAGCTCGGAGTTTCTTCGGTTTACGTTCCGCCGGATGATCAGGCGCTTTATACGAGTCCGGAGAATGCCCTTCCCCCGTTTTTGCCTGCGGCGGAAGGACTTCCGCCGGCCGTCTGGCCTCCGAAGTACATGGATTTCACGATTATCCGGACCCCGGGACATACTCCGGGCGGAGTCTGCTACTATTTTGAGTCATTGAACGCTCTGTTCAGCGGCGACACGCTGTTCAGCGGTTCGATCGGCCGAACGGATTTCCCCGGCGGCGATTATGATTCGATCATGGAATCGATCCGCGAGAAACTTTTAGTTCTTCCGGAAAATCTCCGTGTTTTCCCCGGTCACGGCGAATCCACAACGATCGGTATTGAGAAATCGTTCAATCCTTATCTCCGCTGACTATCCGGGCAGGGTTGTTTCTTTTGAAAAACCCTGCCCGTTTTTTCTTCCCATTCCCCTCCCCGGAAAGCCTATTCAGGTCAATTTAACATAATATATATTATGCGAAGTTGTAAATATACTATTCGGAATCGTGGCATACCAGTAAACTGGATGGCAGAATTTCAAGGGAAATCTTGCAAAACGTACAAGGCGTACTAAAGTATCCTTAGAATTCTGTATGAAATGCAATGAATCACTTATTGAAGCGGGGATTCCAGAGCCTTATTTCTTCCCGCAGCTTTTTCAGACGTGCTATTCCAGGCTCAGAATTTCGAAAAGAGAGAGTGAAACGGGGCAGCTCACTATGCAGCTTTTCCCGGAGCAGGGAACGCTGGGTTTCATTTTGAACTTTGCTGTTGATCACCAACTGAAATTCAGCAATTTCCGCTTCAAGTCTCTTCTGATAAATATGGTCTACTCCTTTATCGGTGACAACAAACAAAAAAAACATCAGACAGAAAGAGCATAATGCGGAAAGCCAGTCATAAATCAGAGCATTTTTCCTGATCAGGAAACAGCAAATCAACAGACTCAAGCCGGCAATTCCAATCAAGTTGATAAAAAAACTTATATCAAGAGAAGATACTTCGGGGTAAATCCCGCCCTCGCCTGCTGAGGCAAGAAAATGTTTAATCCTCCCAGTTTGCCGGATATTGCCTGCATATTTGCTCATCTGGCAAGATCCGAAGGCAAAACTGAACAGATTCAGGGAAAAAAGAAAAAGAAAAATTGAACGCCGAGCTGTGCTTGCATAAAACAATGCTCTTCTGCGCAAGTACAAAAGAACGATAAGGATCAGCGGAGCAGTGTATAAAAAAATCATAGATGATTCTCCTGTCAGAGATACACTACTCCGGATCGTTCAATTTTCAAATCAATGCAATTTTTTTGTTGAATTTTCTGTTTGGAGGTTCAGATGTCGTTTTCAAACCGGCGGATGAGTTCGCGGCCGATTTGCGCGGCGAAGGTCAGGGCGGCTGGAAGAAGCTCATTCGGGAAACGCCAGAGATAGGCGAAAACCTCTAAATTCATTTCACCGGAATAACCGTATTCTTTCAGAGCTTTCAGAAACTCATTCCACTCGATTTCGTAGAAAAACGGCGGGAAATGCATATCCTGACGTTTGCCCAGCTGCTGATCCTGAATGTGCAATACCGTGATAAGTCCACGGGGAACAGAACGGAGAAAATCCTGCGGTTTGATGCCGCTGTACATTGAATGTCCGACATCCAGGCAGCCGGTGAACTGCACTGAATTCAGATTCTGCAGAATCTCCGTCATCTGTTCCGGACGCTCCAGAGGAGGGCCGAACAGGTTTTCCACCGCAATGCGCACTCCGGCTTCACGCGCAAACGGTTCCAGAAAACGGTAAAACTCCAGATTGTATTCAATCAGCTCCCTGCCCTCCGGAGGTGTAATGGCATGAACAACAAGTGTTCTCACTCCAAGAATTCCGGAAAATTCAATCGAACGAATCAGCTCCAGGCAGGTCGGATCGGAAAGTTCCAATGACGCGACAGGACGCGGATTCAGCGGAGCGTGGGCCTGAAGACAATTCATGTCCATCGCTTTCAAATATGATTTTACTTCGCGCGCCCGGCTGATATAATCCTCGCCCAGCATGTTGCGTTCCGGAGTGCCCGGCCAGTAAAAGGAATAGTCTATTCCGTCGAATCCGGCCTCTTTCAGCATACGGATTGCCGTTTCATCGCCGAATTTGTTCCGAAGAACAACGGTTTCCATCGAAAGTTGCATGTCGCATCTCCTTATCCCGGAAGACTCAGCAGGAGGATTGCCGCAACTCCGCAGGCAATTCCGGCCAGTTTCCAGTATGTTATTTTTTCTTTCAGAAACAGAGCACTCAGCAGCAGCGTTCCGGGGAAGCTCATCTGGGCTATCGGAAGCACGACTCCCGCTTTCCCGCATGCAAGCCCCGCCGCCATGAAGTATATCACGCCGACAACGAAAAGTCCATCCACAAGACTGTAAAGCAATGCGGAGCGGTCGATTTTCATGATCTCACGTTCGCGGAAACACGCGTAAAGCAGACCTCCGCCGGTCCAGAAGAGAGCGTTGATCAGCATGACTCCGGTTGTATCCGCGCCGTGTGTGAACGCATAGCGGTATTCAATTCCCATTCCGGCACGGAAGAATGCCGCGATTACAACCAGAATGATTCCCAGCCGGGCAAAACGGTGAGAACGGTTTTCGGAAAGAGTGAGGAAGCATAAAACCGCCGCAACTGCCGCCGCGATTCCGAGCCAGTGAAGTCCGGATATTTCCTCCTCCAGCAGAAGCCATGCACCGAGAACAGCAGGAACCAGATTCAGGCGGTAGACCGTCGAACAGATGCCGGCGCTTTGCATGCCCATCGCTTCAATCAGAAGAATATTCGCAGAGACCGAAAGAAAGCCGCTCGCGCATCCCCAGAAAAGAGTTGTCTGCCAGTTTTCCATCCGGAGCGGAAGCATTGCAAGCATCACAAGAAACCAGACGAGTCCGACTGTGCCGAGAAAAATTCCGCGAGACCGTTTTTTCCGGGCGAAGAGTTTGAATATAAAGTCATTCCCCGCACTGCAGAGCAGGCACGCAACCGCATAAATAATAGCCATTTTTCATCCTTTTCAATTTTTCTTTTAAAATATATCATATTAATAAAAAATCAACCCGTTTTTTGAATAAAAGTAAAAAAATCTTGTTTTTCCTGTCAGGCGCATTATATTATGGAAAACGAAGGATTCTTATGAGAGAACAGTTGATCACTCTTGGCTGCCGGATTCGGGACGCCCGGAAAAAGCAGAAAATAACGCTTCAGCAACTGGCGGAGCAGACAGGTCTCACGGCGGGATTGCTTTCAAAAATCGAAAACTTCCGCGCCCTCCCCTCTCTCCCCGTTCTGCTTGAGATCGCAAAAGCTCTGAATCTTGATCTTGCGCGTCTCTTTGAAGGGCTCGGAGCCGTTGAAAAGAAACCCTGGATCTGCATCCGCGCCGATGAAAGCTATCCGATTGAGCGCGATTCCGGTCACGGGCTCAGTTACCGCATGATTTTTGAAGCTCCGCTCAAGTCGAGCAGCATGCAGCTGATGCTGGTTACGGACGGAAACGGACATGAAACGCATCCGGTTACATCGGAGGCGGAACAGCTGCTTTATATTTTGAGCGGAACTCTGCACTTTCAAGTCGGAGCGGACAAAATCCGGCTCTCTCAAGGCGATCTGCTGTTCTTCGACGGTTCGATTTCACACGGTCCGGTCCGGACGGAAGGCGGCGAAACGGAACATTTCACCATGCTGGCTTTTTATTTTCTGCACGGAACGGAAAGCGGGGAAAGTTCGTTTGCCTGATCAAAGTTTCTGCTTGCGGTATTCGCGCGGGGAGCAGCCGTGGTACTGCCGGAATGCGGTCGCGAAGCGCGAAAGCGAACGGTAGCCAAGCTGAAATGCGATTTCCTTGACCGGCTGATCCGTCTGCCGGAGCAGCTGTTCGGCGGTCCGCATGCGGAACTGCGTTTTGTACTGCTGCGGACTCTGTTTGAACTGTTTCTGAAAAATTCCGCTGAGTTTTTCGCGCGACAGCTTCATTTTTCTGGAAAACTCCGCGATGGAGCATGGCGTGTGAATATTCATCTGCAGAAGCTGAATCACATCCGATGAGCCGTTCTGCGTGTGAATCTGGTCGCGGATTTCCAGCAGGATTTCAAATGCGGCAGCGGATACGGCATTCAGAGTCGCGGGATCGGCTTTCCGGTAAACGACCACGAGACGGGAGAGCATCTGGACAATTTTCCCGACGTCTTTCAGCTGGTAGACTTTGCCGCATTCAATCGAAAACGAGGCGAGAATAATTTCTGCAAGAAAACCGCGCAGTCCGAAAACGACTTTACGGCTGAATCCGTCGGGTCCGGTCTCCACGCGGTTCGGAAGCCCGATGGGAAGAATAATCATTTCATTCGCATGAACCGTTACGGGCTGATCATCGAGAATATAGCGCATGGAACCTTCCAGCACGATTTCCGCGCAGGCGTGGTTCGGTGAGTGATGAATGTAATAGTCGTTGCGCTTCCAGCGGGAAAACGGGATGATGACCGGGAAGACGACCGGCATAACAGCTTCGTAAAGCAGCATCCAGTAGACAACATCCTGGTTGTCTTCGGTTGTATTGAACTCCTCGTTCATAAACGGTGTAAGCGAGCGTTGTTTGCGCATCATCAGAATCCTTTTTGAGTAAAGTTACCATAACCGTTATTCCCGCTTTTTCAAGGGGAATAAAAACTTTTGCCGAAATGATTTGCGCTGTACGGGATTTTATGCTATATTTCCGCACAAAAACGGAGATTTATCATGAACGAATGTCATTCCTGCGCCCGCGAATGCGGAGTGGACCGGAACTGCCGGACAGGGTTCTGCAAAATGGGAAACAACCCGGTCGTCGCCCGCGCCGGCCTGCACTTCTGGGAAGAACCCTGCATCAGCGGAACCAAAGGCTCCGGAACGGTCTTCTTTTCCGGCTGCAACCTGCGCTGCGTCTACTGCCAGAACTACGAGATCAGCAGTGAATGCCAGGGAAAAGAGGTTACCGTGGAACGGCTGCGGGAAATTTACCGCGAACTCATTGCGAAAGGTGCGCACAATATCAATCTGGTGACGCCGATGCATTTTTCCGATGCGGTTCTGGAATCGCTGGACGCCCCCCTCCCCGTCCCGGTGGTCTGCAATACAAACGGATACGAATCTGTTGAAAATCTGAAGAGGTTCGAAGGCAGATTCCAGATTTATCTTCCGGATGTCAAATACAGCGACGATGCTCTCGCAGAACGTTTTTCGAGCGCAAAGGACTACTTCAAAACAGCGAAACGCGCAATCCGCGAAATGCTCCGTCAGACGGGTTCGTTCCGGATTGACGAAGAGACCGGACTCATGCAGCGCGGAGTCATCATCCGGCATCTGCTTCTGCCGAACCATGTGGAAAACACGCTCCGCATAATCGACTGGGTCGCAGAAACGTTTGAACCGGGCGAGGTCATGTTCAGCCTTATGCGGCAGTACATCCCGCACGGACGGTCCGCCGAATTCGCCGATCTCAACCGCAAAGTCACCGATGAGGAATACAAACGCGTTGAAGATCATCTTTTCGAATCCGGCATAGAGGATGGTTTTGTACAGGATCAGGAATCTGCAAGCGATTCTTTTATTCCCTCCTTTGACGGCACGGGCGTTTAAAACGTAAACTTTTTCAGCAAAATCATAAACTTTGCAGCGAAAAAGCCTCTGTTTTTTTTCTGAAAATGCAGTATAATATATTGCAGAAAGAAAAAACAGGAGGTTGGCATGAAGATTTTTTCTCTGTTGTTTTCACTGTTTCTGGTTGTCTCCGCTATGGCGGAAAACCGGATTCCGGTCACCCATGTGCCCGGGAGCGTCGGAGGAACCGCTCTTTGCGGAGAGGGCAAACTGCTCTATCTTGCCGGAGAGGGCAAACTGCAGATTTATGATACATCCGTTCCGGCAAAACCGCGCAAAATCAGTGAACTGAAAGGTCTGCCGAAGTGGGAGAGCCGCCAGATTGTTGTACATCGCGGATTCGCATATCTTACGGCGCGCCACCGCGGAGTCTGGATTATTGACGTCCGCAATCCGGAAAAACCGCGAATCGCGGGCGACTTCGACACGGCGGAGCTCGCAACCGGAATTGAGGCTTCCGGAGATGTCCTGTTTGTTACGCTCCGGGTTTTCGGTGTGCAGATTTTTGACATCTCGGATCCGGTAAAGCCGAAACATCTCAATCTGTACCGCACCTTCGAGGCGCAATCCGCCTGCTGCGCAAACGGACTGCTTGCTGTTGGTGACTGGGGAAATTCCAGTGTGCTCCTCCTTGATGCGACCGATCCGGCACAGCCGAAACACCTCTCTAAAATAGAACTTGACGGATTCGGCGACGGCGTTTATATTCAGGGCAATATTCTCTATGCCTCCACCGGGCACAATTCCAGAAAAGGCACTCAAAAAGAACGCAAAGGCGCCGGACACGGTCTGGAGATCTTCGATATTTCCAATCCGCGCTCTCCCGTGCGTCTCGGCGGAGTCAAATTCCCGAAATTTTATGCGCTTTCCGGTGATTTCTGGATGCCGCGTCCGGCTGGAACTCTTCTTGTTGCAGCGGACACACACAATGGACTCTTTCTGCTTGATGTGAGAGACAAACGGAATCCGCGCATAACCGGACGCACCATTCTGCCGGAAGAAAAGCCCGGAACGGCGGATTGCGTCGGCGGAATTGTGCCGGGAAACGGCGTCGTTTATCTTACAGGAGTGAAAAACGGACTCTTCGTTGCGGAGGTTCCGGAGAGCCGTCCGCTTCCGCCGCAAACCGGAAAACTTGCAGTCCGCACGAAAAGCAGCGCAAAAGAGGTTCCGGGGTTCACCCGTTATGAATGCGGGGGGATGGTCCGCCGCGTGCGGGTCTCCGGAAATACCGTCTATGCGGCGGCTTCCGACGCCGGACTGTTTGTCTTTCAGAATACTCCGCAGGGACTTAAGGAAATTCAGCGCATAACGGGAAACCGGATTTACGATGTTGATATTTCCGGCTCGCTTCTGGTCTCCGCCGGCAACGGTTTTGAGCTGACCGCCTACCGGATTCTTCCGGATGGTACACTGAAAAAACTCGGCTCTCTGCGCACTTGGATTCCGATGCAGATCGTTCATCTTTATGAAGACGGAAGAATTGCGGCTGTCACCGGAGGAACCGGAAGAGTCAATTTCTTCGATCTGAGCAATCCGGAAAAGCCTGTGCTGAAAAAGTATTTTGCGGAGAAACGGATTCTTTACACCGATGTTTTCCCGGAACAGACATTGAACGGATTCCTTCCGATCAGTGTGCACGGAATGGGGCTGAGCTGGTATCATCTGAACGGGACTGCGGCGGAACGGCTGGAAAACAATCCGTCTGTCCAGTTTCATCAGCTTGACGGCATCGCTGTTGTGAAAAACCGTTTTTTGATTCCCGCGAAACAAAATGGTTATTACCTGCTTGCGCCTGAAGATTTCGGGAAAGAGGGACTCCGGAAAGAATACCGGGCAGATGTCCCTATTCTGGGACTGCCCATGTGGGATGGCGGGAACCGGCTTTTTCTCTCGGATTCCAGAAACGGCATTGTTTCCGAATTCGACGCGTCTTCACCGGAACACCTGAAGCTGATCCGGAAAGTCGATGTTCATCCCGGAACCGCCGGACGTGCGGCTCTGCTGAACGGACGCCTCGTCATCCCTGCCGGGTTCTCCGGGTTCTATCTTGAAAACAACAAACAGTGAAAAGTGAATAAAAACGAAAGGAAGGCTGCACAATGGGAACTCATTCAACCGGAAGAAACATTTCATATTTCAAGCGCAAATCCTGCAGATTTACCCTCATAGAGCTCCTTGTAACGATTGCCGTGATTGCAATCCTTGCCGGGATGCTGCTGCCGGCGCTGAATTCCGCACGGGATAAAGCGCGCGGAATCAACTGCACCTCGAACCTCAAACAGATCGGAACGCTGGAACTGCTTTATGCGGAAGCCAACGACGGATACGGTCCGGCATTCCAGGACAAGATTGATACTGTCCTCTATCGTTGGCAGGACTTCCTCATGCCGTATTACAAAAGCGGACAGCCTTTCGAGCCAGGTTCCTACCGAAAGTATCTTGACAGCTCCAACAAGGTGTATATCCCGATCGGAATTTTCGCGTGTCCCTCCAGCGGGTCCATCGATATGAACAAAAATGATATTGCGCATTACGGATTGAACCGCTATCCTTCGCTGACTGGTGAACATCAGCGTCCTTCACGGCGGATTCTTTTTACGAAGCGTCCCTCGCTGCGAACCTATACAGGCGATGTTTTCTATGACTCGACGATAACCACTGACCGCGAATTCCGTTACAGCGCAATCGAACACATGGGGTTCCGCCACACAGGACGGTTCAACACGAATTTCGTGGACGGACATTGCGAAGCACGTTCCATCAACGGAATCCCGCCATCGCTCAACAATGATTTCTGGGGATTCAAAACAACAGAAAACTGAGGTGCGGCATGAAACGAATCCTTTTTTCCCTTTTTCTGTTCTCTCTCGTTTCCCTTTATGCGGAATCGTATGAATTGTTCCGTGCGGGAAAAGAGAAAGCCGGACATTACGGAAACGCATCCGTGGAAAAAACGGTTGAGAATGAGAAACATGCAGTCCGCATACGTTTCGGGGCGCAGAACAAAGTTTTCAGCGGAGCTGTCGTTCTGCGCGGGATTTCGTTTTCCAAGATTCCGCAAAATGCCGGATTCGACCGGATTGTTCTGACCTTCAAGGGAAACGGCGAGCCTGGCAATTTCGTCCTTCTGCTGACCGATTCTGCCGGAGGCGAATGGTGCTGGAACGGAATCCGCTGGCAGGGCAGCGCCTCAATCTCATCCGCCGCGGATTTCTGGCAGCGCCGCGTCTTTCTTGCAAAGGATTTCAAGCCGCAGAACGACAAAGCCAAAGGCGGAGCTCCGGATCTGCACAAACTGCAGAATATTCAGCTCGCAGTCGGGATCCGTCTGAAATCTCCCGATGAACGCCGTGCCGATTTTCTGCTGGCTTCCATTGTGCTCGACGACCGGGAACAGGGCGGTCCCGTTGAAGACTGGAACGCTGGAGAATCCGCTGAAGGGGAAACTCA
Source organism: Lentisphaeria bacterium UBA4640 (assembly GCA_002405835.1). Classification (GTDB taxonomy): domain Bacteria; phylum Verrucomicrobiota; class Lentisphaeria; order Victivallales; family UBA1829; genus UBA1829. The sequence continues at coordinate 52,266 of DHMO01000053.1, forward strand.
TGCCAGGACGCCGCATTCCGTCACGCTCGCTGAATCCGCATTCAAGATGATTCCCGAATCGGAATACCGGCTTCCGGCGTGGGTGAACTGGGATTTGCGGCAGGCTTACCGGAGCGGTTCCGCTTTGCGTGCGACTGTTTCGCTGAACAATTACTGGCAGTTCTCTCCGGTCGCGGCGTCGGATTCGCAGAAGCTGATCCGCTCGGGACGTCCCCTGCCCTCCGCCGGGAAAATCCCGCAGGGGAAAACTCTTTATGCTCCGGTTCCTGGAACATGGGACACGCAAAGCGGAACTCCGGTTCTTGATGTTTCGAAAAAGCGGGCAAAAGGACAGAATGGCGTTTCGCTTTCCAATTTTGCGCAGGGCTGGTACCGGCGCGCGCTGAACATTCCGGAATCGTGGAAAGAAAAGCAGATTCTGCTTCAGCTCGATGCGGTTTCCGATGAAGCCCGCGTCTTTGTCAACGGCATTCCTTCCGGCGATCCGGTCATCGGGTCGGGGACCGTTGACATTACCCCGTTTCTGAAGCCCGGAGTTTCCAATGACCTCGCGATTTTTGTTCAGTACAACGGATTTCCATTTGATAAAAGTCACGGCAAATATGAGGAATTCAGGAAGCATCCCGCTTGCGGTGACTGGTGGTTCGGATGGCACAACGGGCCCGGGCTGGCCGATGACGTCTCGCTTCTTGTCATTCCCAAAGAGGAGCAGCTGGATGATTTGCGCATAGTCTCTTCCGTCGAAAACGGTACGCTGCAGGCGGACGCCTCGTTTGCCAACCGGACGGGGAAAAGCGGGGAATATGTTTTCCGGGCGGCAGTTTATCATAAAGACAGGGAAGTTCTGCATCTGCCGGCTCTCCGGAAAACGATCGGAGCGGGGCAAAAGGTCCGCATTCCCCTTGTCTCGCAATGGGAAAAGCCCGTTCTCTGGTCGCCGGACAAACCGGAACTCCTCCGGCTTGTCTTCACGGTCTCACGCAATGGAAAGGTTCTGGACCGTCTGGAAGACCGTTTCGGATTCCGCGAGCTGACGATCCGCGGAGCCGATTTTTATCTGAACGGGATTCCGCGTCGGCTCAAGTTCTTCAGCAATCAGGTTCCGTACACGAAAATGCCGGAAGAATCGATCCGCACGTATTTGAAACTGTGGAAGGAGATGAATTTCAACGGCATTATTTATGAATCGCCGGACCGTCGGGTTGTCCGGATCGCCGATGAAGTCGGGCTTCTGGTCGCCATGCGCGGAGTGCTTCCGAAACTCGTCCGCAACGGAGTTTACCTTCCCGGTGTTTCCAACAGCGGCTATCCGGCGGAGATTTATCTTTCCGGCAAACTCCGGAATGCCCGGCAGGAACACGAACGCGCCATTCGCGGAATCGTTTCCAAATTCCGGAACAATCCATCCATTGTAATCTGGGCAATAAACCCGCTGCTCTGCTACAATCCGGAATGGATCAATCCGGGAATGCTCGGTTCGGAAAGTGCACCGAACGATCTGACCACTGCAACTCTTATTGAAGAAAACATGCTGCGCCGTCTCGATCCGGGACGTCTTGTCATGCAGAGCATGGGCGCAAACACGGGCGCAATCATCACAGCGAATCCGTATCCGACGTTTGACAACCAGCCGGATGAATGGGCGGACTGGCCGCTGCGCTGGGCTGAGCACCGGAAGAAACCGCTTGTTCTCGAAGAGGTCGCCCTTCCCTTCTGGAATAATTTTGCAAACTGGACCGACTCGCTCTCCGGCGACAAAACCTCCTTCTATGATCTCCGGCAGCTCTATTATGAGCAGGCGGCACGGTATTTCGGCGATTCCGTCTATGCGCTTTCTTCTCCGAAAAGCGATGACCGCAAGTGGAATCTCTCAACGGGAGAAACCGTGAAACGCGACGGGACGGAGCTTGCGCGTCTTGATCCCGCGGCAGTCAAAACGAAATGCATGTATATGACACGCTGTCTGCGCGCATGGCGGATGTACGGTGTTTCCGGAATCTGGCCGTTTGAGGATGCGGATGAATACTTCAGCTTCTTCCGTCAGCGCATTCCGGCGGAGCCGGTTGACGTCACGCGTCCGGGCATCAAACCGGAATGGGGAAGCGCGTCGCCGCGTCCGGGGATCAGTCCGGTTTTTCATGCAATGCAGGAACTTCAGAAACCGGTCCTTGCATATATCGGGGGAGAACAGGCGCATTTCACGGAACAGTCCCGCAACTTCCGGATCGGCGAGAGCGTAGAAAAGCAGATGCTCTTTTCCAATGATGCGCCGTCGGCTCTGGATATTCGGGCAAAATGGGAACTTGTAAATTCCGCAACCGGGAAAATCTGCATACAGGGCGTGTGGAACGGAACTCTTCCTCCCGGGAGCATCCGGAAAATTCCCTTCCGGTTCCGCATGGACTCTCCGGGCGAATACGAACTCCGTTTTCAGGCGGAAGGCGGGAACAGCGTCTCGCATGATACGTTCCGTTTAACCGCATTTCCCGCGCCGGAACGGAGAACTTTCTCCAAAACAGTCCGTCTTTACGACACGGTCGGGAAAACGGAAAAATTGCTGAAAAAGCTGGGCGTTCCGTTCACCCGTGATCTTTCGGCAAAGACGGATACTGTGGTGGTCGGCGCTCTTTCGATGGATGAAACATTCCTGCGCGAAGCCCGTAAAAACGGACTGGAACAGCAAATCCGGTCAGGAACCTCGCTTCTCGTCTTTGCGCAGAAAGCGGACTCGCCGATGAAACCGTATCTGGAAGAGCGGCGAACACGGAACGTCTTTGTGAAGGATTCCGCACATCCGCTTCTGCAAGGGCTTCCGGCTCAGGCATTTGCGCAGTGGCGCGGTGCACCGGACAAGATGGAGCCGTATCCCCGTACAGGAACTTCCGCGGCGAACGGGCGTTTCATGCACTGGGGAAGCCGGGGAACTGTCGCAACATTTGTTCAGGACAAACCCGATTCGGGACGTTTCCGCGTTCTGCTCGACTGCGACGCCGACCTTTCCCGTTCCGCTCTTCAGGAAAACTTTGTCAGAGAGGGACGCATTCTCTTCTGCATGCTTGATCTGGAGGAGCGGCAGGGTGTTGAGCCGATGGCGGATGAACTTGCAGCGCGTCTGTTCCGTTATCTGGAGAATCCGGAAAAACTTCCGCGCAGGAATGCGGTGTTCTCCGGATCGGCGAAAACGGCGCAACTGCTGGAAACTCTCGGGTTTGCATTCACCGTTTCCGATAAGATTCCGGAGGACTGCGAACTTCTGACCGTCGATTCCGAAACCCGGATTCCGGTTTCGGAGCTCCGTGCGTTTGCCGGACGCGGCAAAATTGTTCTTCTGCTGAAACCCGATGCGGCTCAGGCGGAACTGCTGCATTCCGGACTTCAGACGGAACCGGTCCGGCTGGCAAAGAGCGGAGTTTCGGAGATATGGAAGCGCGGACTCGGCAATTCGGATTTTTACTTCAATCCGGTCCGCACGCTCCGGACGTTCGGCAATGAGGAGATTCTCAAATCGGAAGGAAACATTATCGCGCTTTCGGTTCTTCCGGAGGACTTTCAGCAGAATTCTTCGGCGGTCAAAGCACGGCGTATTCTCTCCGTCCTTCTGACCAATCTCGGAGTTTCCGCGCGGGATGAGTTTTCCATACCGGATCTTTCAGCTCCGCGTACCGATTTTTCAGGCGTCGCGGTTCCGTTTGCAATTGATCCGCAAAGCAAAGGCGAAGCCCTCGGCTGGCATAAGCCGGAATTCGATGATTCAAACTGGCGGAAAATCAAAATCGGCGCATACTGGGAAACGCAGGGAATCACCATGAAGAATCCGCATTACAATCCGCGCTTTGCCGCACCATATGACGGCGATGCGTTCTACCGGATTCATTTTACCTTGCCGCCGGAATGGAAGGGGCGTCAGCTCTATGTGGAAGCTGGACCGATCGACGACCTCGACCGCACCTGGTTCAACGGCGCGCTGATCGGTGAAACAACGGAAGCCGTGCCGAAATACTGGGAACTCGTCCGCCGCTATCCCGTTCCCGCCTCCGCGATTCGCTGGGACGGGGAAAATGTGGTTGCTGTCCGAGTGCGCGACCTGCGCTACAACGGAGGAATCCCGGGAATTTTCCGGATAACGGATGGAACTCCGGCAAAAGCGGACAATCTGTTTTATCCGGTTCCGAGCCGCCTGATTTACCGGTTCGATCCGAACCACTGGCGGCAGTGGTAATTACAATTTTCCGGAAAGAACCATCAGCTGAATGGCGTTCGGTGACGCGGGGGCGCCGGAGAAATCCGACCACGTGTTCCGGACAGCCATTCCGCGATGTGTCATAATGCCGCGGATTTCCTCCGGTGTGTAAAGCCGGATCGGATCGCCGGCGGGAAATTCGGGTTTCGGAAGAACAGTCCCGTATGGATAATCCAGCTGACCGTAGAGCAGGATGCGGGTCTGCGGATTCCATTCAAAAGCGGAAAGCGTCAACCCGTTTGCGCCGGCCTCCCAGAGCCGGCAGGGGAAATGCGAATCCGCATATTCCGCGTTCATGATGTCCATGAAATGTTTGCCGCCGGGCTTCAGAGAACGGGCGGCCAGATCGAAAATCTTTTCATTTTCCGCATCGTTTTCCAGATAGCCGATTGCGCCGTCCGCCATATTCAGAACGACGTCGAATTCTTCCGCAAACGAAACGGAGCGGAGATCCGAACAGATGAACTGCGCCGGAAGATTTTCCGTGAGTGCGGTCTTCTGCGCATAATCAATATAGGCGGGGGTAATATCGACTCCGGTTACATTATATCCGCGGCGGGCGAACTCCAGCGCGTGGCGGCCGAAGCCGCACGCAAGATCCAGAATCCGTTCGTTTCCGGAAAGATTCAGCTTCTCTGTCAGAAAGTCGACCTGCTGAACAGTGGTTTCCGTCCATGACTGATTCTGAATGTCAAGAGTCCAGCAGTGTTTGTACCAGTCGCTTGGTTTGGATTGCATAAGATTTTTCCAGGTTATGGAAGCAGGACAATGCTTCCGGTGCGGCGGGTTGTGGGCATGTTGATCAGACGCTGGTTCGAAGACCCGCGGAATTTCAGGGAAATATCCTTCAGGCGTTCGATGAACGGACCGTCGACCAGAACCGCAAGAGAATCCAGAATCTCATCAGTGACCTCGCAGTGTGCGCGTCCGCCGGGAACCAGATCGCAGTCATAGACATAACCGGAATACGCCCAGATATCCTTCTCCGGGAAACGTTTTTTGAATTCGCGGATCAGCGGCAGAAGAGCGCGCTGGTTGACCGGCTCAAACGGTTCGCCGCCGAGAAGCGACAAACCGTTGATGTAGTCGGGCTTGAGGAGACCGAGGATGTACTCCGCGGTCTCTTCCGTGAAGGGGTGCCCGGCGTTGAAATCCCATGTGGAGGCATTGAAACAGCCCGGACAATGATGAGTACAGCCGGAGACGAACAGGGAGACGCGGACGCCTCTTCCGTTTGCGATATCCGTAGGTTTGATTGCACTGAAATTCATCAGACCCTCCGTTTTTTATCAGAGATGCAGAACCCTGTCGCGGATTTCCTGCGTTCTTCCCTGATTCCAGAACTGCGAACCGATGTAGCCGCAGGTCCGGCGGGCGACATTCATCCGGCTCTGGTCGGTGTTGCCGCACTTGGGGCAGCGCCAGATCAGCTTGCCGGAATCATCTTTGACAATCTGGATTTCGCCGTCGAAACCGCACTCCTGGCAGTAATCGCTCTTCGTATTCAGTTCCGCATACATGATGTTGTTGTAAATGAAGCGGATCACCTGCAGAACCGCCTCAAGGTTGTTCTGCATATTCGGAACTTCAACATAGCTGATCGCGCCGCCCGTGGAGAGCGACTGAAACTGCGATTCAAACGACAGCTTGGAGAACGCGTCGATTTTTTCCGTGACATGGACGTGATAGCTGTTCGTAATGTAGTTTTTGTCAGTAACTCCGGCAACCACGCCGAAGCGCTTCTGCAGACACTTGGCGAATTTGTATGTCGTTGATTCCAATGGCGTTCCATAAATGCCGAACCCGATTGTCGTCTCTTTTTTCCAGCGTTCGCAGGCGGCGTTCATGTGCTTCATGATCTTCAGGGCAAGCGGCGTCGCTTCGGGATCCGTGTGACTCTTTCCGGTCAGGTAGTACACGCATTCGCAGAGCCCCGCATAGCCCAGGGAGATTGTAGAGTACCCGTTGTAGAGCAGCGGGTCGATGACTTCGCCTTTCTTCAGACGCGCGATCGCGCCGTACTGCCACAGAATCGGCGCGGCGTCGGACAGCGTGCCTTTCAGACGGTTGTGTCTGCACATCAAAGCCTTGTAGCAGAGAGCGAGACGTTCATCGAAGATTTTCCAGAAGCGGTCCATATCCTTTTCGCTGGAGAGAGCGACGTCCACGAGGTTGATTGTGACGACGCCCTGATTGAACCGTCCGTAGAACTTGTAGTTTCCGTTTGCATCGCGCCACGGGGAGAGCGCGGAGCGGCAGCCCATGACGGGGAAGCAGTTGCCCTCTTTCAGTTCCTTCATTTTCTTTTCGCTGATGTAATCGGGAACTAGACGGCGCGCAGTGCATTTTGCGGCAAGCTCGGTGAGGTAATAGTACTCCGTTCCGGGCGTGATGTTGTCTTCTTCCAGTACATAGATCAGCTTCGGGAATGCGGGGGTGATGTAAACACCCGCCTCGTTCTTGACGCCGACATAACGCTGCTTCAGAACCTCTTCGATAATGATTGCCAGGTCTCTTTTTTCGCGTTCGTTCTTGGCTTCGTTGAGATACATGAAAACCGTCACAAACGGCGCCTGGCCGTTGGTTGTCATCAGCGTGACAACCTGATACTGAATGGTCTGAACGCCGCGGGCGATTTCGTTGTGCAGTCTCTTTTCGACAATTGCATTCAAGTCGTCTTCGGAAACGGCGACTTTGACCATATTGAATTCTTCAAGCGTGCTCTTGCGGATTGCTTCGCGGGAAATCTGGACGAACGGGGCGAGATGAGTGAGAGAGATGCTCTGTCCGCCGTACTGGTTGCTGGCGACCTGCGCGATGATCTGTGTTGCGATGTTGCAGGCGGTGGAAAAGCTGTGCGGCTTCTCGATCATGGTTCCGGAAATCACGGTTCCGTTCTGGAGCATGTCCTCAAGGTTGACGAGGTCGCAGTTGTGCATGTGCTGGGCATAGTAATCCATATCATGGAAATGGATGATGCCTTTTTCATGCGCGTCAATAACATCCTCGGGAAGAAGCAGACGGGTGGAAATGTCTTTGGAAACCTCGCCCGCCATGTAGTCGCGCTGAACACTGTTGATGGTCGGATTCTTGTTGGAGTTTTCCTGCTTGACCTCTTCGTTGTTGCATTCGATGAGAGTGAGGATCTTGTTGTCGGTCGTATTCGCCTGACGCACCAGACTGCGGGTGTAACGGTACGTGATGTACTTTTTGGCAACTTCGAAAGCGCCTTCCTGCATGATTCTGGTTTCGACAATGTCCTGAATCTCTTCGACGGAAAGAGAGCGGTCGAGAGCTTCGCAGATTCCCGCTGCATGATCTGCGATTGCATTGATCTGCTGAGCCGTCAGCGCATTCTTGAACGGCACGGTCTGATTGGCTTTCGCGACAGCGGAACGGATCTTCTCAATATCAAATTCCTGTTCCTCGCCGCTTCGTTTTACGATTTTCATGACTTCCCCTATATATTGTGTACGTTTTTGTTTTTAGTACTACATCTTGGGGAGTACTATATCATCCATTGGCCGAATTTCAAACGCGGAAGACGAAAAAAAAAGATTTTTTAAGAGCTTGAATCTGAATGCCGCGGCAACGGAAAAATCAGTTGCCGAAACTGAGCAGTTTCTTCATGAAACCGGCCTTCCGCGGATGCGAAAGAACCGTCAGAAGAGTATCAACATCAAACTCCAACTGAAGCGTTTTCCCCGCTTTCAGCGGAAACTCCGAACCGGTAAAACGGAACGCTGCATCCTTTGCGGAAACGATCTCCAGTCCGCCGTGCAGATGCGGCGTTTTCGTCCGCGCATATTCCAGGAACGCAACACCCCAGGTACAGTCCGCGGGAACCGTCGGAGCAACGCTGTCGACAATGAATTTCAGCGCCGGATCCGAGTTCTTCAGATTCAGCGGGGAAATCTTGCGGTTTGCCGGACCCGAAAGCGGATGTTTCCGGTTGATCAGCAGTTCGGAAATGCGGACGTGCTCTTCGCGAAGTCCGGCGCGCAGACTCAGCGTCAGAGGCACACCGCGCTTCAGCGGAACTGCAGGATGTTCCGGATCAAGCTCAAACGAACCGTCCGCAGAGGGTACGAAGTCGAAACGGATATTGAACAGCCGTGTTCCATCCGGCATCAGCACCGGACGGAGAACCAGATCCCATGTATAAAGAGCATACGGCTTCACGCGGTTCTGCAACTCTGTTCCGATCACCTTCATGACAGACAGGTCCGTTTCGCTGAACTTCTGCGGTCTTGCGGAGTCGTCCTTGCGGAACCAGACACCGCGGTAATCCAGAGCAAACATGCACCACATGATCCCGATCACGACACCGATGAAAAACAGTCCGGCCAGATGCGGCGACGCATAGAATATGTACGGAATCATCAGGATCAGGGACGCCTGACCAATCCGCCGGAATGTTGTACGGTTCATGAAAAAATCCTTGTGTTAAATCTCTGTAAGATACTCCGTTTTTTCTCAGAATCAAGTCGTTGCAGAAAAAAATCTCTCCGGAAAATCTTTCCCGGAGAGATTGAGCGTTTTTTATTTCAGGAAAAGTTCAATGACGGGGACTTCAACATTCGGCTTGATGACCGGAAGTTCAAGCGTAAGCGCATTTTCCGGCGTCTTGCTGTTGAGTGCGCCGTGGATTTCCACCTTCTGATCGCGGAAACGGATTTCGCTGCCGTCGCTCAGAAGCTGTGCGTATGCGACCTTGTCCGCAAGCCCGGGAAGGTGAATGTGCTTGAAGGGCCAGTTCATCAGATGCAGATAGAGACGGTTAGTCTCCTTGTTATATGTGTAACGGCAATCCTGAGGAGCCTTGATTCCGTCGGGCGCTGCGGCGCAGTTGTAGATCGCGCGGCTGTGCAGACGCATCCAGGCGGCATAGGCTTTCAGACAGTTCATCGCGCGGTCATCCAGATAGCCGCGGCTTGTGGGGCCGACATTCATCAGAAGGTTGCCGTTGCGGCTGACATGGTTGATGAGCATGTCGATGCACTGCTTCGGCGACTTCCAGGTCTGTTCATCGCGGAAGTATCCCCAGGAACCGGAGAAGGTCTGACAACCCTCCCAGACAAGCGGATTTCCGTCCTTGTCTTTAAGCGGTTCATCCGGCGTGTACTGCTCCGGAGTCTGAATATCTCCTTCATCCGGAAGATCGAGCCGGTTGTCAAGGATGATGTCCGGCTGGAGCGAGCGGATCATCTTGACCAGCTCTTCGGATTTCCATTCGTTGCGTCCTTTGCCGTGTTCCGGATTTCCGTCCTCGGAGGGATAGGAGAAGTCGAACCAGAGAATGTCGATTTTTCCGTAGTCGGTGAGAAGCTCGCGGACCTGATTGCGCATGTATTCGGCATAACGTTCCATGCAGCGGCCTTCATTTCTTTTTTTGCGCTCTTCATCGCTGCTGTCACGGTAAGGTCCGAGCCGGTTGTCGAGGACGTAGTCCGGATGATGCCAGTCGAGAAGGGAGTAGTAGAAGCCGACGCGGATTCCCTCCGCACGGAAGGCGTCGACGACTTCGCGGAGCAAGTCGCGTCCGGCAGGGGTGTTGGTAACCTTGTAGTCGGTGTATTTCGTATCCCACATGCAGAAGCCTTCATGATGTTTTGTGGTGATGACGAAATATTTCATTCCGGCTTCACGCGCGGCTTTCGCCCACGCTTTCGGGTCGAAAAGATCAGGATCGAAACGCTCGAAATACTTCTGATAATCTTCGTCTTTGATCTTCTCGTTGTGGCGGATCCACTCGTGGCGCGCAGGCATGGAGTAGAGTCCCCAGTGAATGAACATGCCGAATCTGTCTTTGACGAACCATTTGGTATCGCCGCTTCCGAATTTTCCCATGATAAGTCTCCTTTTTTCAACGGGTTCTGTTGTTACGATACAAGACGATATGAAAAAATCAAGTGATTATTCTTTTAAAATAACGGAAATTTTATGAAGAAAATCACCTGTTTATGAAAAATAGCACTGCGGGCTTGACAAATAAACATATTGATATATATTAATATGTCAATAAAACAAGGAGGCGATATGCCGAAGAAAAAAGAAATTGCCGCGCCGGAGTGCCTCGCTCATCACGGCGATGTCGTAAAAGAGGTGGAAGCCGGATTGACCCAGTCCGAACTGCTCGCGGAAATGGCGGGCTTGTTCAAGGTGTTGTCCGATCCGACCCGCCTGAAAATTGTCAATGCCCTGCTGCTTGCGGAAATGTGCGTCTGCGACATTACCGCGATGATGCGGATTCCGCAGCCGTCCGTTTCACATCACCTGAAAGAACTGCGCCTGGCGCGTCTGGTGAAATGCCGCAAGAACGGCAAGGAAATCTATTATTCGCTGAACGACTATCACATTCAGCTGCTGTTCGACCTGTGCAAGACGCACTCCGCTGAACAGATGCCGAAAGGAGAATGTTGAAATGAGCTGCTGCTGTAAAGACTGCTGCGACCACGGTTCTGTTTCCGCCGAAGAGCGCGAAGCGGGGCTGCTCAGGGATTTTCTGCAGAAATTCACTGCCGACCGTTCGCTTCTGACCGCCTCGGTTCTTTTCCTCGCTCTGATGCTGGCCGGCTGTTTCCTTGAACTTCCGAAAGCGGTCCGGTTCGGCGGATACTTTGCCGCGTGGCTGCTGACCGCGTGGAAACTCCTGCCGGAGCTCTGGGAGGAGTGCAAGGAGAAGAATTTCTTCAATGAATTCACGCTGATGATCATCGCGACCGCCGGAGCATTCTGGCTCGGAGAATATGCGGAAGGCGCGGCGGTGATTCTTTTCTACTCCATCGGAGAACTCTTTCAGGATCTCGCTGTGGATCATGCTCGCGATTCCGTTCTCAAGATGCTCGACACGAGCGGAGACAGAATCCGGGTTCGCCGCAATGGGAAAGAAATGAACGTTTCCGTCAAAGAGGCGCAGCCCGGCGATGTCGTAACCCTCGCTCCGGGCGAAAAAGTCCCGCTCGACGGCGAGCTGCTTTCCGGTTCCGCCGTAATGAACACTTCCGCTGTGACGGGCGAATCCCTGCCGGTCGAGATGGAACAGGGCGCAAAACTTTATGCGGGAATGATCAACGGCGGCCGCGAATGCGAACTCCGCGTTTCAGCAAGCTGGGAGCAGAGTTCAACCGCGCAGATTCTGCACAACATTGAAGAGGCGTCGGAACGCAAATCGAAAGTCCAGCGCTTCATCTCGAAAGCAGCGGCAATTTATACGCCGTGCGTAATCGGGCTTGCGGTACTGATTACAGTTGCGCCGGCGCTGTTCGTGAAGGATTACAGCTTCCCGGTCTACTTCGGACGTGCGCTGATCTTCCTCGTAATCTCGTGTCCGTGCGCACTGGTGGTCTCGGTTCCGCTCGGCTATTTTGGAGGAATCGGGCTCGCTTCCAAATACGGACTCTTCTTCAAAGGGGCGAACTATCTGGATGTTGTCTCGAAACTCGACTGTGTGGCATTCGACAAGACGGGAACGCTGACGAAAGGCGAACTTTCCGTTCAGTCGGCCGAAACGTTCCCCGGCGCGGATTCCTCATGGAGAGCAATGGCGGTTGCGCTGGAATCGAAGTCGAATCATCCCGCGGCGCTGGCGATTGCGCGTTCCGGAGCGGACCTCGCGGAAGTGCCGCAGACGAGCGGAGTAGAAGAACTGCCCGGCATGGGATTGCGCGGAACGGTCAACGGAGCGGAGGTTCTGGCGGGCAACCGGAGACTCTTCGACTCGCGCGGCATCGCCCTCCCCGAACAGAAATCCGACCTCAATTGTGTCTATATCGCGGTCAACGGCAAACCGTCCGGCTGCTTCCTGCTCGATGATACGCTGAAAGAGGAAGCGGAAGACGCCCTGAAGCGTCTGCATGACGAAGGCATCCGCTCCGCCCTGCTCTCCGGCGACCGCAAGGCAACGGCGGATCGGGTGGCGAACGCGCTCGGCATTCATGAAGTCCATGCGGAGCTTCTCCCCGGCGACAAACGCAGCGCGCTGCGCGACCTGAAGACAAACGCGGGACACATCGCCTTTGTCGGAGACGGCATCAACGATGCGGCGGTTCTGGCGGAATCCGATCTCGGCATTGCAATCGGCAAAAACGGCAGCGACCTTGCAATTGACGCGGCGGATCTTGTAATCCGCGACGGCGATCTGCTGCGGATTCACCTCGCCATGCGGATTGGACGCGCGACCCGCTCGGTGGTGTGGCAGAACATCATTCTCGCCTTCGCCGTAAAAGCCGCTGTTCTGATTCTCGGTGCATGGGGACACGCGACGCTTTGGGAAGCGGTCTTCGCCGACGTCGGAGTCGCGATTCTCGCCATTCTGAACGCTGTGCGCATTCAGCGGATGAAAATGGATTTATAAACTCAAACCCGGGACGGCGGAACTCCGTAAACCGCACGGAAAACGCGGGAGAAGTAAAACGGGCTGGAAAAACCAAGCCGGTCCGCCGTCTCTTTCACACTCAATCCCTCCCCCGCCAGCAGGCGGTACGCACGCTGAGCCAGCCGTCTGCGGACATATTCCCCTGGAGTCATGCCAAGCTGTTTCCGGAAAAGCTGATTGATGTATTCCGGCGCAAAATGGAATTCCCGCGCCAGCGCCATCCGCCCCGGGCGTTCAAGCAGGTGTTCATTCAGATACGCCGTCATCCGCTTTACCGGATCCGCGCCGTTTCCCCTGACACTTTCGGGAAGAAGCATCCGCAGGAATATTTCGCGGACGAGTCCGGACGCCAGCGCTTCCGTAACGCTTCCCGGAGTCCGGAATGCTTCATAAAGCCGCAGAAACAGTGAGTGAAACAGTTCCGGTTCCGCAAGACTGAGTCGGCGCGGCGGGAGCTGAACCGGTTCGCATTCCGCTGTTTCCCCGAAGAGAAAATGAACACAGCAGAACGAACTTTCCCGTTCCGTCAGAGTCTGTGAAATTTCGATTCCCGGCGGCATGAGGGCGATTTCTCCGGGAGCCAGTACAAAATCTTCACCGTCTCCGGATTCATAGCGGATTCCGCCCGCAAGCGTCATCTGAATCTGCCAGTCGATGAATGTACGCTTCTTCCATGCTGTGCAGCGGTTCTCTTCCGGACGGATGACTGCGACGTAATGGACGACGGGCTGGAGTTCATTCAGGAGGATTTTTCTTTGATTCTTATTTTCGTGCATATTTTTCTCATTTCCGGCTATTCCATATTTCTTATTTCAATGTATAATATAGGAACAAAAAAAGAGAAATGCAAGCAGAATGGAGAAAAAATATGCTGTCATTTGAAAACGGAACATTCCATATTCCGGAAACCGGACTCGGCGAAGGGATTCTGTCGTTTGAATTTGAAAATGAAACGATCACAACTGAATCCGCCGTTTGGATACCCTGTGGCAATTCATGGAAAACGGAATTGAAGAACGGGCTGCAGGTTCAGCTGCAAATCAGCGGAGACATTCTGCATGCTTCGTTCCGCAACGGGATGCAGGAATGTTTTCTGAAAAAGATTCATCTGGATTTTGCCGCAGGGCTTGACGCGGAAAATTACAGGGAATACACTCATTCGCGTCTTTTCCTCGAACAGGCAAGCGGAGTGAAGCCGGTTGGAATGTCGACTCCGTTTTTTGAACACAATCCGCCCAGTTACATGGTTTATCTTCTCGTTCCGCGCAACAGCGGAAAGAATTTGCTGTTCGCGGCGCTTCCGCCGCATCAGGGGGACTTCCTGGTCTTTCAGGCACGGCATGAATCCAGGAGTCTGAACGGGAAATTCGGTCTCTCCGTCACTGTGGAGGAAGACCGCAGTCTGAAAGCTGGAATGGAGTTCAAACTCTCGCCGGTTCTCTTCCGCGTCTCGGAGAAAAATCCGCTTGAACTGCTGGAGGAGCTCGGAGATTCCTATGCGGCTTTGCGGACAGCGCCGCTGAAAGATCGCGCCGTCGGCTGGAATTCATGGGATCAGTTTCATACGGATATTTCCGCTGAAGATGTTCTCGAAACCCAGAAAAGACTCGATGCTTTTTCCGGGCACAAGGTCCGTTATTATGTCGTTGACGACGGCTGGCAGATAGCCTACGGCGCCTGGATCCCGAACCTCAAGTTTCCCGCCGATCTTGCCGAGTTCTGCCGGAAGATAACTGCCGGCGGCGGAATTCCGGGAATCTGGACTGCTCCGCTCTGCGTGGACAACAGGTACATGTTCCCGCACGAATGGATCGTTTCGACAACCGACGGACGTTTTGCTCTGGATATTACCCGTCCGGAAGCGGCGGAATACCTGCATTCCGTTTACCGCCGCCTGCATGATGCAGGATTCCGGTACTTCAAAGTCGATTTCACCAACCGCATTCTCGATGTTCCGCGCTGTCATGACATGAGCATGGGACGCGCCGGAATTTTGCGCCGAACTTATGAAATCATCCGTTCGGCGATCGGACCGGAAAGCTACTTCCTCGGCTGCTGCGTCCCGTATGAACCTGCATTCGGGCTCGTCGACGCAGTCCGGACCACAGCGGATATTCAAATCTACTGGAGCGCGGTACAGATCAATATGACAAGCGCATCCGCCCGCTGGTGGATGCATCGCAGACTCTGGAACAACGATTCCGATTTTCTTGTGGTGCGCGGCGAAGAGACTTCCTGTGCGGAGTTTTCGAATCAGTCGCCGTTTGTACCGGGGAAATATGCAAGCGGTCCGGTACTCACAAAACGGGAAGCGGAATCGCTCGCTCTGGCGCTCTACATGACCGGAGGCGATCTCATGTTCAGCGACAATTTTCTGAAACTGAATGACGCCGGACGGAAGATTTTGAAAGACACCCTTGCGCTGCCTCCGCTGAACGAGGCGGCGCGTCCGCTGGATCTGTTCTCTGCGCCTGCGGGTAAAATGCCGTCCGTCTGGTTTGCTCCAGAAGCCGGGAAAGCCGCGGTTTTCAACTGGGGGGAAGAGCCTGCGCAATTTGAACTTGGACCGGCTCTTTTCGGCGGACATCGTCCCGGAGACTTCTTCTGGAACCGGAAGGAAGCGGAACGAGACCCGGACGGTACTCTCCGAATTGTTCTTGCCCCGCATGAAGCGGCTGGAATTGAAATTCTTTAAACTATAGAGAAAACGCCGGATTGAGAACATTCAATCCGGCGCGGATTCAGAACTCAGCGTTCGGGCTGTGGATGAAACTGACGGTGCGGGTGCTTGCCGAAAGCCGGCTTGCCGCTGACAATGTCATTGAACTGCTTTTCAATGATTTCCGTCTTGCGGGCTTTTTCCTTTGCAAGCGCGGCGGAATGTTCCGCAATCCGCTGTTCACGGGCGGCAACGGCGCTGTCAAAGCGGGCTCCGAGAATTGCAATAATTTCTTTTTTTGCAGCTTCGTCTTTGTTTTTGCGGTACTGATCAAGGAGCATGTTGAACTTCTCCATCTCCGCACGGCGTTTGGCGATCTCGGTGCGGCGGAGTTCATCAATCTCCTGCATTTTCTTCATGATCTGCATACGGACTTCGGGACTGATGAGAGCATCGTCCATTTCCGGACCCGGACGGAAATGGACGTTCCGTTCATCCCCGCGGGAATCCGGACGCGGACAGCGCGGTTTTTCTTTTTTCATTTTCCGGACTTTGCACTCTTTTTTATCCGGACGCGGAGCCGGTTCCTGTGCGAAAGCGGTTGTGCAGACGGCGGCGGCGCAGACGGCGCAGATGATGCTGGAAAATCTCATAATCGGAATCTCCTGTTTTTGTTGTTTCTGTTACGAAAGTGAAGCGGCTTCGGTTCATATAACGCATGATTCGAAGAAATATTGTGTGATTTGCATAAAATCCCGTCATCGCGCTTGAAAAACGGAACAGCCGTGCTATTTATACTTCATAAAAACGGAGTTTTATCATGCTGTGCGACATCTGCAAAAAAAATCCGGCGACCATCCACATTCAGGAAATTGCCGGGAATGAAAAAAAGACTCTTCATCTCTGCCAGGAATGCGCTCAGAAAAAAGCGCAGGAAGATTCCTCGTTTCAGGCGCTCAATCTTGCGGAGGTGCTTTACAACATATCCAATCAGCTCAATCCGCAGGAGGTGCAGAAACCCGATACGGAACATTCCGGAATTTTCTGTTCCACTTGCGGCTGGGATTATGCGAGTTTCCGGAAGACCGGACGCCTCGGCTGTCCAGACTGCTACAATGCCTTCCGCGACACGCTCAAGAGCGTTCTCGGCGCCATGCACCGCGGAACCACGCACACTGGCAAAACCCCGGGCGAATATCACGGTCCGGCACCGGAAAAAGGGGAAATCAACTTTGCAGCCCTCCGGAAGGAGCTTGAAAAACTTCAGAACAGTCTCAACGCCGCCGTTGCCAGCGAAGAGTTTGAGCGCGCCGCAATTCTGCGCGACAAAATCAACGAACTCAAGGAACAGCTCACCGGAGGAAACGGAAAATGAAAGTCAAGCCCGAAGAACTGCTCCGCAATCCGCTCAGCTGGCTCGTCGACAGCGGACCGGATGACGATATCGCAATCAGCACGCGGATCCGTCTGGCGCGCAATTTCAGTTCCACGCCCTTCCCGATTGCGGGCAATCAGGATGCGCTCAATCAGGTGAAAGAGCTTGCGGAAAAAGCAATCCTCGATTCCGAAGCGATCGCCGAGCCGATGGAGTTTGACCTGCCCGCACTCTCCGATGTGGAGAAGAACCTGCTGCTGGAACGCCGTCTCATCAGCCGCGACATGCTCACGCCGAATCCTGCGTCGGCACTGATTGCGGACCGCAATGAATCGCTGGCCGTCATGATCAATGAAGAAGATCATCTCCGGATGCAGGCGCTCAGCCCCGGATTCCAGCTTGAATCGGTCTGGAAAAGACTGAATCATTTTGATGATGTCCTTTCCAACCGCATTCCATATGCGTTTGACGCACGCCTCGGCTTTCTCACATCCTGCCCTTCCAATCTCGGAACGGGAATGCGGGCGTCGGTTATGCTGCATCTGCCGGGATTGGTCATGATGGAGCAGATGAACGCCGTGAAACAGGCGCTCGGCAAACTCGGACTTGCCGTCCGCGGATTCTACGGGGAAGGCTCCAACAACCGCGGAAATCTCTTCCAGATTTCCAACCAGAGCACGCTTGGGGAAAGTGAAGAACAGATTCTCGACCGTCTCTCTTCGATCGTCAAGCAGATCATCATTCATGAAAAGCAGGCGCGGCAGACTCTGCTGGACAAACGCCAGAGTTTTCTGCTGAATCAAGTCGGGCGTGCCTACGGAATTCTGCGGCACGGCTATATGATTTCCAGTGAAGAGGCTCTCAATTCGCTCTCCGAACTGCGGCTCGGCGTGGACATGAAGATGTTCTCATCCGTCGACATCCACACGGTCAATGAACTCTTCCTCAACGTCCAGCCCTCGCATCTTCAGATTGCGGAACACAAGGAACTTTCGCAGGAGGAGCGCGACACCGCGCGCGCAACCCTTATCCGCGAAACACTCAAAGCCAAGCGCGGACAGGTCTGAGGCTGACCGCAGATGATTGAAGCCTTCTACACCGCCGGACTTGCCCTGCTGGAATCCACATTCGTTTTTGTGGGACTCCTGATTCTGCACGGACTGCGCCGGATCATCGGTTCCGCTCCGCTCTACATGTTCCTGGGCGTGCTCGTGGTGATGATGAACGTCGCCGGAGCGGCAGGACTCCGCATGATCATCAGCGACGGCGGATTTGAACTCAGTGTTTCGACCTCGATTCTGCTGCTGCCGGTCATCGCCATTCTGCTGGTGATCTATATCGCGGACGGCACGCTCGCAGCACAGCGGCTTATCATCGCGGCGATGGCGACTTTCGGGATTTTCGCATATCTCAGCTGGATTACGCGGATGCAGACCGAATGGGGCGGCTTCACCATGTCGCAGGGGCATCTGGCGGATTACCTTTCACGGCTGCTTGGAAACACAACCCGCAACATGGGCGCTTCGCTGGTGTCGCTGACTCTCGACCTGTTCCTCATTCCGGTGATTTTCCAGAAGATGAAGAACTACGGCTGCCGGTTGACCGTCTGTGCAATCGGCGCGGTGCTGCTCGGACAGTTTGTTGACAGCGTCATCTTCGTCGGCGTGCTCTACTGGGGCGATCCGCAGAAGATGGCCATTCTGAATGCGGAATACATTCCGCGCGTTCTTCTGGCGCTTTGGATTTCCTTTCTTGCGGCAATCTATCTTTCCCGTTTCGACAAGGAGATTCCCGGAGATTCACGCAGAACTCTTGACATCGTTCTTGCATTTTTCGGAAGCTACGGCAAGGCGAAACGCCTGGAACAGAATCTGCGGGAATCGGAACAGCGCTGCCGCACCATCATCCAGAACGCCTCCGACATGATCCTCGTCACCGATGCGGACGGCATCATCGTCGATGCCAACAAAGCCGCTCAGGAAATGCTTTCGGCAAAAACAATGTTCGATCTCATCGGCTGCAGTCTCGACAAATTTCTGCTGCGCGGCGATACGCTCTCGCATCTGATGAAGGGGGCGGAAAACGTCATGCGTCTCTCCCTCCCCGGCTCCGGACGCGAAGTGGAGCTTTCCATGAGCAGTATTGCCGTTGACGGCAACTCCGCCCTGGTGTTCATCGGACGCGACATCACCGAACGGGAGCGTCTGGAGAAGGAACGTGAACTTCTGCGCAGTGAAAATGAACACCGCCAGCGTCTCGAAGCGATCGGACGGCTTGCGGGGGGAATCGCACACGACTTCAACAATCTCATTCATGCGATTCACGGTCATCTCGACCTCATTTACATGGGCGAAGTGACCGAGGAGAGCGAACCGCATCTCAAAAAGATCGACGCCATTGCGGAACAGGCGGGCAAGCTCACAAGCCAGCTCCTCGGGTACGCGCGCAAAGGCAAACGGCAGGTTCAGGCTCTGCCGCTGAAAAGCATCGTGGACGGAGCGTTCAACCTCTTCCAGCCCACCACTCAGACGGGAATCCGCAACGAACTGAATATCGACTGCGGCGGAATCTCGGTTGAAGGCGACCGCACCCAGCTTCAGCAGGCAATCCTCAATCTGATGATCAATGCGCGCGACGCCATGGAAAATCTTCCGGAAAACAGCCGCATTCTCCGCATTCGCGCGGGGCTTTGCGATGCAATGGGCGTTATGCCGAATCCTCCGGCGGAAGTCAAATTCAAAGGTCCCTTCTGCTGCATCCGCGTCGAAGACAGCGGCCCGGGCGTGGATGAGGCGATTGTCGGGAAAATTTTCGAACCTTTCTTCACAACCAAGCCGACCGGGAAAGGCACCGGAATGGGGCTCTCCATGGCATACGGAGTCTCCCGCGAACACGGCGGCTGGATTCAATATGAACGTCTGAACCCGGGCGCGGCATTCACCATCATTCTGCCCGTTCTGCAAAACGAAAAGGAACATATCCAATGAAACATCTGCTGTCTGCACTGCTGCTTGCCGGCACACTTCTTCTCTCCGCGGCGGAGACTCTGACCATAATCGGAACCACCGATATTCACGGTCATATATTCTCTGCGCCGGACAAACCGAATCTTCTTAAACTCGTCCGCGCCGTTTCGGAGGAAGCGGAAAAAGCCGGACGCTCCAACACATTGCTCATCGACTGCGGCGATCTGATTCAGGGAACCGCCGAAACTCAGCTCGACAACGGGAAAGCCGTTCTTGCACTCATGAATCTTGCAAAATACGATGTCTGGGTTCCCGGAAACCATGATTTTGAGCTTGGAATGAACACTCTTCTTGCCCGCGTCCGCGGTTTTCAGGGGACTTTTCTCTGCGGGAATCTTATCTACAGGAACGACCGACCCGCCGCGGCATGGAAGCTGTTCGAACGGGCCGGACTCAAAGTTGCCGTTATCGGCATCACCTCCGAACACATCGCAAACTGGAACTGGCGGCCGGAGGAAACAGGAATCAAAATCGAAGAAACTTTTGACGCCCTTGACCGCGTCATGCCGGAAGTCATGCGCGCGAATCCGGAACTGATTCTGCTGGCAATTCATGCCGGACGCTTCCAGTCCAAACGCTTCTCCCCGAAGTGGTATCAGATGCTTGACCTGGCCAAGCGCTATCCGCAAATCGACCTCATTCTCGGTGGGCATACCCATGAACCTGTCGCCGGTCTCCCGATGGCGAAAAGCTGGTTCATGCAGGGCGGCAAACACACGCAGGGCTACGCGAAAGCGGAGATCGGTTACGACAAGACAAAGAAAAAATGCCTTTCTCTGAAAACCAATTACATTGCGCTCAAACCGGATGCGCAGGAAGTCGAAACGCCGAAAGCTCTCCGCCGCGAACTTGCCGAATTGCGGGATAATCTCAATTCCACCGTCTGCCGAAAGGCTCCCGCACTGACCTGGAAACAGCCCTGGAGCCTCGCGCAGATGTTCAGCAAGGCTATTGCGGAGGAGACAAAAGCAAAAATCGTCTTTCACGGAGTTCTTTCGTGGGGCGACAAACACGCAGGACGCTATTCTCGCAAGGATGTTTTCGACCTCTGTCCGTTTGAGAACACCGTGGTTCTGATGGACCTCTCGCCTTCGGAATGCAAAGCCGTGCTGGAGGAACAGCTGATTGCGCGGAAATCAAAGAAAAAGAACGCCATGCCGCAATATTCTTTCGGTGTTTCTCTGAACGAAAAGGGCGAACTGGTCCTTGCGGACGGGCGGATCTGGAACAATGAGTCCGAGCGGCTTCCGGTCGCGTTCAATTCATTCATAGCCTCAAGCGGCGGGATGCGCTTCCCCGTTCTCAAAAAAATTTCATCCCGTCCAGAGGTGAACGGACGGGATACCGGACTCAAAGTCCGCATGCTTCTGGAAAATTATCTGAGGAGGAACTTTCAATGAAACGCTTTCTGATTCCGCTGGCCGCAGTGTTTGCACTCGCACTGTTTGACGGATGCTCGCACAACCGTCTCTCGTTCGATCCGAAGCCGGAAGACATGCTGGTCGACAAAGAGAAATTTGCGCTTTTCGACTATGTCCGCGGATTTGTACTGAGTTCGAAACGCCTGAAACTTTCACAGGAGGAACGGAAGACGATCCAGTCGACCGATCCGGAAATCCGGATTTTCTACACAGCACCGAAAGAGGGACGGATGCATATGTACTGGGATCTGCCGCGTGAGCGCCGGCTGATCGCATTCACGGAAGGACCGCTTCTGACCACCCGCAATCCCTCGAACTGGCGCATTTCGATTGTCACCGGCAAGCGCAACGCAAACGCGGGAATGCCGAAAGATTACGGAATGGAAAAGTGATGCGGACACTTCTTCTGTTTCTGCTCTGTCTCTGCTGCACGGAACTTCCAGCCCGCGGATATGCCGCGTTCCGGATGGATCTGATGCAGGTTCCAGAGTCAACGGAGAAAAATCCGGAAACGGCAATCCGTCATTCAGAGACCCGTACAGCGCTGACAGTCTTTATGAACGTCCTTTCCGGAACGCGCGCGGAACTGAAACTCTATGACCGCGCTGGGGAAACACACTGCGGTTTTTCCATGAGCGCCACGCCGTCCGTGCTTGTTCCGCAGAAACGGGTCGGGATGGATTTTTCCGCCTTCTTCCGGATGCCGGGCAAAGATACGGACAGCGCGGTTGCAGTTTCCGCAAAACGCAATCTCCGGGTGCCGAAACCGGTTTCCTGCGGACTCTTCGCCATGCCCGGTGCGGGAGCGATTGTGCCCCTGCTCCGGGCAGATACGCTGTTTCCGTTCTACGGGGCAACCGGAGATTTCAAAATTCTGGAATGCTGTCTGATCGAAGCGGAAACGGGAAAGCTGAGGACGTTTTTGGCGGAACGGAAGATTCCTTTGTCAGCACTCGAAGACCCGCTTCCTTCCGCCGCCGCGCTGGAAGCGCTTGCCGCATTTCCAGCCGCCCGAAATTATCAAGTTGAAGTGAACCGTCTGCGCGGGAAGCTGCAGAAAGACGCTCTCTCGATCACGGTCCGTCCGCTCACTGCGCCGGTGTTCCGTCTGACCGTTCAGGAAAACCGCGATGCAGGCGGAGTGACCGAAGAATTTTTCTATGAAGGCTATCTGCTTGTTTCCCGTGAATGGCTTATGGTTGCGCATCTGCGCTCGCCTCATGCCGGGAAAAAGCTGTTTTTTGAACAGAATGCCGCGGAATCGAAAGAAAAAATTCTGCTGATTCGCGCGAATTTACGATAAGGAGATTCTCTATGAGACGCAAAGACAGAGAAATCAAAGATTTCAGCAAAATAGTCCAGATTATCCGTGAGCTTCCTATCGGACATCTTGCGATGATCGACGGAGATCAGCCCTACGGAGTCACCATGAACTACGATGCGGAAGAGAAGGACGGAATCATCACACTTTACTTCCACGGGGCAAAAGAGGGTCGCCGCCCGGAAATCTGGAAACGGAATCCCTCGGTCTACTTTTTTGCCGAACGCGACAACGGCGAAAAAGATGTCGTCATGCCGGATGGACGCCGCAACCAGACGACTTACTACGTTTCCGTTGCCGGTTCGGGCATCATGGAGGAAATCACGGACCTTGCGGAAAAACGGAAACGGCTTGCCGCAATGGTTGCGAAATTCTTCCCGACTCCGATGGACGCCCTTCCGGATGCGATGATTCAGGCTGTCGGCGTCTGGAAGCTCGTTTTGCGGAACCCGACGGGAAAGTCGAATCCGCCCTGTTGATATTTTGCAAAACGCAAGTATATTAACGGAATGACAATATCATCAAACCAGAAGGAGTCTTGCCATGATCTACGTACTCGCCACCTCGGAACTCAACGAAGGCTGCAAGGAAAAATTTCTTGAAATCGTAAAAGCGAATGTCCCGAAAGTGCTTGCCGAAGAGGGCTGCATCATGTATACACCGACCGTGGATTTCCCCTCCGGTCTCTCCGCTCAGAAAGAGGTCCGCGCCAATTCCGTAACCTTCATTGAAGGCTGGGAAAGCATGGATCACCTGATGAAACACCTCCAGTCCGCACACATGGCGGAATTCCGCAAAAATGTGAACGGAATGCGCAAATCCTCCACGATGAATGTGGTAACACCCGCATAAGGATTTTCCCGTGAGAACCGTTTTATATCCCGGAAGTTTCGATCCTGTCACGAACGGACACATCGACGTGACGCGCCGCGCCGCACGGATTTTCGACCGTGTGGTGATCGCTGTTGCCGTCAATGCGGAAAAAAGTCCGCTCTTCACAACGGAAGAGCGGATGGAGCTGATCCGCGCCGCGTGCAGCGATATTCCCAACATTGAAGTCGTTCATTTCGGCGGACTGCTTGCACATTCGCTGGAGCGCTTCAACGCAAGCGCCGTCATCCGCGGTCTCCGCGCCGTTTCCGACTTTGAATATGAATTCCAGATGGCTCTGATGAACCGCGGACTCAATGAAAAATGCGAGACCCTGTTCATGATGCCGAGTCCGGAATACTCCTTCGTCAGCTCGCGGCTGATCAAGGAGATTACAAAATGCGGAGGCGACGTTTCCTCATTCGTCCCCCCCGTTGTTGCCGAAGCAATGAGAAAGAAATTCGGACAGAACAAATGATCCGCATCAATACAACCCATATCGGCGATCTTCCGCTGATCGTCCGGGGCGAAGAAAAAGAGGAATTCCTCGGTCTCGACCCGAAACAGCTGCCGCGGCAGAACGGTCCGGTTGCGTATGAACTCTCCGCAACCATGGCCGGAACCGACCTGCTGGTTACGGGCAAAGTCCGCGCCAAACTCGACGCCGAGTGTGCCCGCTGCCTCAAACCGCTTAAAGTCAACCTTGAAGTCCCCGATGTCTGCCACCTTTATGAAGGCGTGGAAGGGCAGATCGTGGATATTTCCGATGAAATCCGCGAAGATCTCCTGCTCATGCTCCCGGTCGCTTTTCATTGCAAAGAAGACTGCAAAGGACTCTGTCCGCACTGCGGCGCCGACCTCAACACCAATCCGTGCAATTGTGCGGAAAAAGAGGAGCTTCCGCCGGAGGACTCCCCCTGGGGAGCGCTCGACAATCTCAAATTCTGAAAGGAACTTGTCATGGAATTTACCGAACTTCTCGCCAGACGCCGGAGCATCCGCCGGTTCAGGCAGGATGAGATTCCGCTGGAATCACTCAAACAGCTTGTTGAAGCCGCGGCGCTCGCGCCCTCCGCACGAAATGATCTGCCGCTCCGCTATGTTCTTGTCTGTGAGAAAAATCGGCTGAAAGCCGTGTTTGAAGAAACGGCATGGGGCGGGAACGTGCGCCCGCACCGCAACCCGGTGTTCGGGGAGACCGCGCCAACCGCGTTTCTTGCGGTCTGCGCACCGGGAGAACCGGAAACTCCGCCGGCGCAGAACATCGTGGCGGATGCCGGAGCGGCGATTCAGACGATTCTGCTGCGGGCGGTTGAACTCGGGCTCGGCGCATGCTGGCTCGGCGCATTCAGCCGCAAAAATGTCAGTGCAATTCTCGAACTTAATCATCAAACCGTTGTCTATCTTATAGGTCTCGGCTATCCTGCGGAAACTCCTGAGCTTCAGCGGATTCATGCCGGAGACTCCACCAAATATTATTTGGATGGCAACGATGTTATCCACGTTCCGAAATACTGTGCGGAGGATATTCTGACCATCCGGTAACCGCAACAGAGCGGAAACGCATTCAGGGAGGTTTTGAATGAAGCGTTATAAAGTCAAAGTGGAACCCGAGGAGTGCAAGGGATGCGGACGCTGTATTCTGGCGTGTCCGCGTTCCGTTCTTGCCATGGGGAAACATCTGAACGAAATGGGCTACACATTCGTTCAGCCGGTCAAAGATGAGTGCATCGGCTGCGGAGCCTGCTTCTACCAGTGTCCCGAACCGGGCGCAATCACAGTCTTTGAAATTACAGAAAATGAGAATTGAGGTGACGACATGGCATATCTGAACCGTCTGCTGCTCAAAGGAAACGAAGCCGTCGTCTACGGAGCTCTGCTTGCCGGATGCGATGCTTTCTACGGCTATCCGATCACCCCTGCGAGCGAAGTCGCCCATTCCTCCGCAAAACTTTTTCCGATGCTCCACCGCACATTCCTTCAAGCGGAATCGGAAATCAGCGCAATCAATATGGTAATCGGAGCAAGCGCCGCCGGCAAACGCGTCATGACAGGAAGCTCCGGACTCGGAATCAGCCTGAAACAGGAAGCGGTCAGCTATCTTGCCGCATTTGAACTGCCCGCGGTCATTGTCGACGTCATGCGCGGCGGTCCCGGTCTCGGCAACATCAGTCCCGAACAGAGCGACTACTTCCAGGTCGTCAAGGGCGGCGGACACGGCGCATACCGCTGTCTTGTCTTTACCCCCGACTCCGTTCAGGAAATGTGCGACTGCGGTTACAACGCTTTCGCCATGTGTGAAAAATACCGTACCCCCGCCTACATTCTCGCCGACGGCGTGATCGGTCAGATGATGGAATCGGTAACCCTTCCCGAACCGACTGACTATGTGTTCGATCCGGAATGGGCGGTCAACAAGTACAACGACAAGGGCGAGGCGAATTACCTCACCACGATCTATCTGGAAAACGATGAACTGGAACGCCGGAACAATCTTCTTCAGGAGAAGTTCCGCCGGATTCAGGAGAATGAACAGAGCGCAGAAGAGTACATGACCGATGACGCCGAACTTGTCTTCGTCGCCTACGGAATCTCCGCCCGAATCGCCCGCACCGCCGTTCACGAACTGCGGAATGAAGGATACAAAGTCGGACTTCTCCGTCCGAAGATGGTCTTCCCCTTCCCCGAACGCGCGCTGAACAAACTTGTGAATGCGGAAACCGTGAAAAACTTCCTCTGCGTCGAACTGAGCCCCGGCCAGATGATTGAAGACGTCAAGCTCTCAATCGAATGCCGCCGCCCCGTCCACCTCGCCTACCGCATGGGCGGCAACATTCCGTCGGTTCGTGAAATCTGTGAAAAAGCCGTCGCGATTCTGAAAGGAGCGTGCTGAAATGAGTGAAGAGATTGTAAAATTCGGAAAATCCAAAGTCTTTTTCGACACCTTCACACGCCGTCCCGGTCCGATCAAGAAGAACATGCACTACTGCCCCGGCTGCGGACACGGCATTCTTCACAAGCTCATTGCGGAAGCCGTTGAGTATCATGACATCCAGAAGAAAACCGTTATTATCGCCCCCGTCGGCTGCGCGGTCTTCTCCTACTATTACTACAACTGCGGCGGAATTTCCGTTCCGCACGGACGCGTCCCCGCGGTCGGAACCGGACTTGTCCGTGCTCTGCCGGACAACTTCGTCATCTCCTACCAGGGCGACGGCGACCTCGCGGCAATCGGTCTGAACGAGTTTCTCCAGGCGGCGAACCGCGGAGAAAACATGGCTGTTTTCTTCGTGAACAATTCGACCTACGGAATGACCGGCGGACAGATGGCTCCCACCACGCTTCCCGGTCAGAAAACCGCCACAAGTCCCTGCGGCCGCCAAATCGAAACCGACGGTTATCCGCTGAAAGTCTGCGAAATGGTCAATGCACTTGCAGCTCCGGTCTACATCGAACGCGTCGCTTTGACTTCCACCGCGAAAATCATGCAGGCGCGGAAAGCGATCCGCAAAGCGGTCGGACTCCTGAAGGAGCGCAAGGGATTCTCGCTCGTCGAAATTCTCTCTCCCTGTCCGGTCAATTTGAAGATGGACGCCAAGACCATCAACCGTTTCATCGACGAACAGATGAGCCGTTATTTCCCGCTCGGCTGTTTCCGCGACAACACGGAAACGGCGCAGCCGCACCGTTTTGAGCGTCCGGTTCATGATCCCGATCTGGTCCGCCAGGTTCTTTTCCCGCCGAAACTCAATATCGGCGTTGCGTCGGATTTCAAGAACCAGTCGAAAATTTTTGAACATGAGCGCCGCATCAAAATTGCAGGATTCGGCGGACAGGGCATCCTGAGTCTCGGCATCATGCTTGCGACGATGGGCAAACTGCGCAACTTCAATGTCACCTGGCTTCCCTCCTACGGACCGGAACAGCGCGGAGGCTCCGCGAACTGTTCGGTGATTCTGAGCCGCAATCTTATCGGTTCGCCGGTGATTGATGACAGCTGCAATCTTCTGATTGCCATGACACAGGTCGCACTTGACAAGTTCCTGCACGAGTTGAAACCGAACGGCGTGCTGATTTATGACAGCTCGACGATGAAGGTTCCGGAGCACATCGCGGAATCGCATCCCGTTTTCGGCATCAAAGCGTTGGATATTGCACTTGAACTCGGCAGTCTGAAGTGTGCGAACTCGGTGATTCTCGGAGCCCTCTCCGCGATCCTCATCGACCGCTATCTCGAAGGCGCCGACAAGCTCGACTTCGACCGCGCTTTTGAAGAGGCGATCATCGACTGCTTCAACAACAAGCCGGATGTCATCAAACTGAATCTCTGCGCATTCTATGAAGGCAAGAAAGCCGTCAAATTCAACTGAGATTCAAACAATTCGGGCGTCTTCTGTTCCGCACAGTAAGACGCCCGGTTCATTTTTAATATCAGCAAAGGTTTTGCAAAAAACAGATTAACTTTCTTTGCAATAATTACTCTTTTGCACGTACTATGCAAACGCTATCTATGGCTCTTTTTACCAGAGACTCTTGTTTTAGCGTGCTTTTATAGGTGTACGGAGGTAAACTTTTGGCATTCGCTGCAAAATTAATATTTTGAGGGAGTGTACCAGTTGCATTCATGAAGTCTTGTTCTGATATTTTTGAGGTAATAACTCCTATGACTTCCCCTTTTTCATTTATCAACGGAGCTCCAGAACATCCAGGCTGAACAGGAACAGTTATTTGAATTTGTCCATCAGCTATAGTAGATATGACTCCATCAGCAAATTTTGGCTCTTTCCCAAGCAATCCAGCAACAGGAAAACCGACAGAAAATACTTTTTCCCCAATAGTAGGCGCCCCTTCATAAACAGGAATTACTTTTTCAGGGAATGGGCGTTCACAATGCAATATAGCAATATCGTTAATACTATCTTTTCTTTGCAGTGTTACAGGAATCCATGCATCTTTTACAAAGATAACGATTTCTGTTGTATTTTCGACCACATGGTATGCGGTAACCAATGTATCTGGCTTAATAAAGAAAGCTGTTCCTTGAGCGACTTTTGTTTTTCGTGGCGATGGAGTTTTTATATTTACTCCTTCATATGAGGTTGCACGCCTTTTTACGAATGCTGGAATTTCTGCAATCTCTTTAAACTCTGATAATCCTGTCAGCATAGAACGCGTATAGATAACGGTCTTATTCCTCTTCAAATAGTACATTTTACCGCTATATGTGCCCTTAACCAACATGAAATCCGGACGCCCGTGCTCCGCGAAATAAGCAGCCATTTTAGAGTCTGCGGCAGCTTCTATATCCATTCGCCGATCGCCATCCTGTTCTTGAGATGATATAAGACGGTTCTCATAATAAGGAGTTGTTGATCCTAACTCATATCCTGCAGCTAACTGTCTGCATCCACAAAAAGAAACTATAAGTAACGCCAAAGAGGAAGTGCTTATTTTTCTGAAGTTTGTCACTAAACGGCTATTCATACACAGAACCCTTTCAAGAATAATATTGAGGCTGAAAAATTGGTGCTCTCGGCGCGAATCGAACGCGCGACCTGTTCTTTAGGAGAGAACCGCTCTATCCAACTGAGCTACGAGAGCTTTTTTTCTGTTTTTTCTGTTTTTTTCGTTTACTTATTTGAAAACTCTGTTAATATGCACTATGATACGAAAAAATCAAATGGAAATCAGAAAAAATATGCACGGTTTATACACTTATCTGGCAAAAAGGCTGTCTTTGGCGGGAATGACACTGCTCATTATCCTCTTCGTCAGCTATCTTCTCCTGCGGATTGCCCCCGGTGATCCGACACGAAGCTCCATGTTCGGCGCACAGGGTGACGGCGGCGGCTTATCTTCCGAAAAGGCGGCGCTTGTCAAAGACGACAACATGCGCGAAAAACTTCATCTCGACAAACCCGCGGCTGTCGGATTCGCTCTCTGGATGAAGCAGATCGTCCTGCACGGCGACTTCGGCGCATCGGCGGCGGTCGACAAGGGACGACCCGTTTCCGAACTCATCCTCGAACGTCTCCCCGTCACGCTCCGGCTCAACATCGCGGCGATCCTGCTGACCTATCTGCTCGCCATTCCGATGGGTATTCTCGCCGGAGTGTTCCCGGATTCAAAATACGACAAAATCACAACATTCCTGCTGTTCTTTCTCTATTCGCTTCCGACTCTGTGGGTCGCGCTGGTGCTTCAGGCGGCACTCTGCAAAGGCGGATGGCTGCCCGTCTTCCCGCTGAAGGGACTCCTCCCCGATGTCTCTCCGGGGGAATCAACCTGGAAGATCATCGGGAACACAATCATGCATTACGTTCTCCCCGTGCTCTGTCTCACCTACGGCGGATTTGCCGGACTATCCCGCTTCACGCGCTCGGCCATGATGGACGTCATTCACCAAAACTACATCCGCACTGCGGTTGCAAAAGGAGTGCCGCAGATCGACGTCATTCTTTCGCATGCGTTCCGCAATACGCTTGTCGTGATGATTACATTGTTCGCCGGACTCCTTCCCTCGCTGGTTGCGGGAAGCATTCTGGTGGAATATGTATTCAACATTCCGGGGATGGGGTCGCTTTCGATGATGGCGCTCAGCAGCCGCGACATTCCTCTGCTGATGGCGCTCTTTGCATTCAGCGGTGCACTCACCCTCGGGGGAATGCTGATTGCCGATATACTCTATGTCTTTGCCGACCCGCGAATCTCATTCCGCGGAAGAATCTAAACTAAAAGGTGCTGCATGAAAATTCTCCGTTATCTCGGATGGCACAAGCCGCTCCCCGAACTTGCCGCGCAGACTCTGCTCAAATCCGGAGTCCGCTCCGAAGCGGACGGGACTCTTGATCTCTCCTCCATTCTCGTATTGATTCCCGGACGCCACGCAATCCGCATTCTGAATGAAAAGATTGCCGCTCTGCTTGAACGCTGTCAGGCAGGCGGATTTTTCCCGCCCGAATTCTACACGCCCGAACGCTTCGTCCTTGAGGGAAGCGACCGTTTTGCCGTGGCCGCAGATATGGAACTTGTCCATGTCTGGCAACAGGTGCTCAAGCAGGCTGACCCCAAGGACTTCCCGTCGCTTTTCCCTGCGGACATCGACAAGAATGACGATACATCCGCCGATTATCTTGCAGGTGAATTCATCCGGCTTGTCCGCGAGCTTTCCAGCGGCGGTCATACCGTTGCATCCGCACGCGCCGCTCAGATTTCGGAAAATCCGGAACGGTGGGAGGATATTCAGGCTCTGGAAGAACGCGTGCGCGCCCTGCTGGCGGAAAACGGACTTGTCGACACCGAAACGCTGAAACTGCAGCTGGCAAACTCCGCCGGAGAATTCCGCAGATTCAGGCAGATCATCGTGATCGGAATGCCTGACCTCTCCGAACTGCTCATCAAACGTCTCGAAAAAGTCTCGGATACTCTCGACGTCGAGATCTGGATCAACGCACCCGATGAACTTCACTCCTCGTTCGATCCCTGGGGACGCCCCGTTCCCGAACGCTGGAACGGTTATCCGGTTTCATTTTCTCCGGAAACGCACGGTCTGGACTGCATATTCAAGACCGAAACAATCGAACAGGAGGCGGCTGCCGCAGCCGCGCTTCTGCTGGAACCGGACAGAAACCTCAACGGCAAAGCCCTTGCTATCGGTTCGGAAACGCTGTTTCAGCCTATGCTGAACGAACTTGCCCGTCTGAGAACCGAAGACGGTTCCGCGCTGGAAATCTTCAATCCGTCCGGAGAACAGATCCGCTCGCTGCGTCTTTTTGAACTGCTGACACTTCTGAACCGCTTCCTTTCCGATGATCTTTATGAAACGGCGGATGCATTTCTGCACCATCCCGATGTTCTGCGCTGGCTGGCTGTGACGCTGAAAAAATCTCAGAACAGAATTCTGCAGACTGTTGACAATTTCAGGATTGCGCATATTCCGGATAATTTCAAAGATTTTTCGACCTTTGGCGATGAAGAGGCTTCCGCGATTTTCAATCTGCTGGAAGATTTGCGTCAATCGCTTTCCGCCAAACCGCTTGACGCGATGATTCACGATTTTCTGCACCTGCTTTACGGAAATTCAGTCATGCTGACTGCCCACGGATTCCCCTTGAAAAATGAAATCGCCGCACTGGAACGGATTCTGGCTCTGATTGCGCGAAGCCCCGTTTTCCGCTCCGCCGCGAAGCAGGAGGTTTTCGATGAGCTGCTGAATGCGTTCGGGTCTGAAAGACTCTACAGCCAGCGCACCTCTTGCGACTTCCCCGTCATCGGCTTCCTCGAACTGCCCTGGGTCGACGCAAAAGGAATCGTGGTCTGCGGGATGAACGACGGCATGATTCCGGAAAGCGCGGGGGGAACTTCGTTCCTTTCGGATTCCCAGAGAGCGCGTCTCGGAATTGCTGACAATGCCCGCCGTGCCGCCCGCGATTTGCTCTATCTGGAATCCATTTTGAATGCACGCGAACCGGGAGCAGTCCGTTTTCTCGCCGCCAGAACTGATGCGGCAGGGAAACCGCAGAAATTTTCAAGATTCTTCTTCCAGGGGACCCGGGAAGGTGTTCTCCGCCGCGCGGCGCTGCTCTATGAACCGATGCGCATGATTGAACCTCCGTCCGATGCAAATGCGAACACTCATTTCATTCTTCAACCGGATTATTCGCTCGCCGCAAAGAATGCTGTTCCCACAGTATCCGTCACGGCATTCCAGGCATATCTGGCAAGCCCGTTCCGTTTTTTCCTTCAGACCGTCATGCACATGAGCGATGAAGATTTTGAACCGAAAGAACTTGCAAAGAATACTTTCGGCACCTGCATTCACGCTGCGCTGGAACGGGCTGCAAAGGAGCCCATTGCCGATCCGCTGCGGATGAAAGAGCGTCTGTTTGAAGAACTTGACATCTACATGCGTCAGCAATACGGCTCCCCCCTGCCCGTTCTTATTGCGATTCAGAACGAGCAGATGAAGCAGCGTCTCGCCCATTGTGCGGAAGTGCTTGCTCAATCCGCAAAGGATGGTTTTGTTCCGATCGAAACCGAATATTCTCTCGGCGGCAAAGGCGGTTCGATTGAGTTCTGCGGAATGAATATCAAGGGAAGAATCGACCGCATCGAATATTCCGCCGCACAAAATCATCTGCGTCTGATTGACTACAAGACCGGAGATCGCGGCGACTCGCCGGAAAGCACCCACCTGGCTGGAGCAAAAGGTCATAAGAAACTCACCAATCTCCAGCTTCCGCTTTACCGCATGCTGATTCTGCGCGATCCCGTTTTCCGCGAACGGCATCCGGAAATCGACTTGAACACGGTCCGCATTTCCTGCGGATATCTTAACATGCCCGCCAGCGTCATAGAAACGAAAATAGCGGAATGGGACACTCTTGATGAGTATCTTCCCCTTGCCGAAGAAACCCTTGAGCGTATTTCCGCGGAAATGCGCGGGTTCGCGCAAGGCATCTTCCGCGAAGATCCGGACGCCAATGTTCCATACGACAATTTCGCTTCCTTCTTTCTGCCTGATTTACGAACCGCTGTACCATCCGCGACCTGGAACCCGAACAAGGAGAATGCATAATGGAAACAACCGCACAAAATGTCCGGCTTATTCCGAATCTCGCAATCATGGCCTCCGCCGGAACAGGCAAGACGTTTAGTCTGGCGATGCGTTACATTTCCCTTTTGCAGCTCGGAGCAAAGCCCGAAGAAATCGTCGCCATGACCTTTTCCAACAAGGCGGCCGGAGAGATTTTCGACAAAATCATTCAGGAACTGCTCTTCATGTGCCGCAGACCGGAAGAACTGGCGACCCGTATCGGAACCGGCCTGATTCCGGAAGGGACCACGCCCGACGATCTGTTCCGGATTCTCCAGCAGATTCTCAGCATGCCGCAGAAGCTCCACATCGAAACGATTGACAGTTTTTTCTTCAAGATTATCAATGTTTTTCCCCTGGAATGCGGAATCACCGGCCCGATCACAATGCTCAACGAGGCGGATGACGAACAGAGAATCCGCACGATCCTTACACTGCTCCGCGATTCGTCTGATGATGAAAGACGCGTCCTTATCGAAATCATCAAGCAGTACTCCATGGAGAAAGAGATCGCCACGCTGTTTGCTACCGCTGACAATACCGTCAAAAGCTATTACTCGGCTTATCAGAAATACCCGGAAAAAGAACTTTGGACAAAAATATCCGGGCTGACCGATATTTCTCCGGAAGACATCATGACGGAAAAAGAGCTTGAAGACATAAAACAGCAGCTTGACGCATTTTTCGATGTCTTCCCCGATCGGAGAGGATTCAAGATTTTGCCCGGATTTATAGAATCTGCCATCGCCGACATCAGCTCTCCGACAAAAAACAATCTGGCTCCATTCTCCAAACCTCTGACAGAGGACTGGCTCAATAAAGACTTGGCGGAGTTCTCGTATTATAAAAATTTTTCTCTTGACGGAGCCCGGCTCAAAACGATCAAACGCGTTGTGCGTCATTTTCTTGCGGTGGAATGCAGAAAAATCATGGGGCAGAACGAAGCCTGCTACAACCTTACCAGAGCGTACGACCTCAAATACGGACAAAATATCCGCAAGAAAGGCAAACTGAAATTCCAGGATATTCTGTTTCTCCTGCGTCCGCAGGAAGATTCCGGTTCTCTGGAACTTCCGTTTTCGGAACGGGCTGTGCTTGAGGAACGCCTGGATGCGACCTACAATCATTATCTGCTTGATGAATTCCAGGATACTTCCGACGAACAGTGGCGCGCGATGTCCAACCTTGTGGATGAAGTTTTCCAGAACGCTCAGGACCGCTTCCGTTCTTTCTTCTATGTCGGCGACATCAAACAGTCGATCTATCAGTGGCGCGAAGGGAATCCGAAACTTTTCGGGATGATTGCAGAAAAATATTCCCGGGAGCAGTTCGGGGAAAGCGGGCTGAAAGTCTCCAGTCTTGCAAAGTCCTACCGTTCTTCCTGCGCGGTGATTGAGTCGGTCAATCAGGTCTTCCTGGATCCTCAGAAAATAACGAATGCCAACGTGCGCGCAGCAATGGAGAGCATGAAATTTGAGGAGCACGAATCCGCGGATTCCGCCAAAAAACAGGCCGGATTTTCTGCGCTGATCGTCTGTTCCGGCCAGACGGAAAACAATAAAAGTGTCACGGCGCAGGCCATCTACAATCTGCTTGAAGCGGTCAACCCCTTTTCCGGGGAACGCAGCTTCACTGTCGGAGTTCTTGCTCAGGGCAACAATTATATTGAAAAGACCTCCGAGGACTTGCGGAAAATCATTGCCCGTGAGGGGAAAAGTGAAAAAATTGCAATTTCCGCGGAGGGGAAGATGCTGCTCGATTCCAGCATGATTTTTACCGCGTATCGCAAACTTCTCTCTCTTGCGCTGCATCCGGGGGATATGATGGCCCGCGGATTCCTGTCGATGCTCTATATCGAAGAGAAAGCCTGCTTCCTCCATGAAATGCCGGAGCTTTGCGGCGAACGCAATCTTGAATTCGGCAAATGGCTGGAGCGAATCAGCGGAAAAATCCGGGATTCCATTGCGGCGAACGGATTCCATGCATTCCTCGAATACTTTATCCGGATTTTCAAACCGCTGATCAACGTGACCGATGCAAAACGCCTGGCTCTTGCCCTCGACACGGCAAATGCATTCGATGCAACAGGCAAATCTGAAATCCGGGATTTCCTGCACACGCTCGACTGCACGGAAGGAAATACCGCCTCCGTTCGTAAAACGGTTCAGTTCATGACCATTCACAAATCAAAAGGACTGGATTTCGACATCGTCATTCTGCCGGACCTTTATGATAAAAACGGCATTGACGCTGGACGCGAGAAGTCTTTAATTTTAAAGAAAGATTCCTCATTCCGGCCGGAATGGATTTCGCATAAACCTGCGTCAAACCTCCTTCCTTATTTCCCGGCAGTTGCGGAAGCCGTATCAGCCAGCAAAGCGGCAAACACCTACGAACAGTGCTGCAAGCTCTACGTCGCAATGACACGCGCCCGCCATGCGCTCTATATTCTGATCCCTGACGAAAAAGCCGGCAATTCTTACCGTTTCACAAAACTGCTCAGAGAAACTCTCAAGGGAACGACACCGGAAGCGGAGGAATGGATCAGACAAATCAATGAAAAACAGATTCAGAATTCCGTTCCAGAAGA
Source organism: Lentisphaeria bacterium UBA4640 (assembly GCA_002405835.1). Taxonomy (GTDB): domain Bacteria; phylum Verrucomicrobiota; class Lentisphaeria; order Victivallales; family UBA1829; genus UBA1829. The sequence goes on from DHMO01000053.1 coordinate 87,740, forward strand.
AATTCCCGAAACGATGCAGCTGCTCTATGCGACCGGGGACCCGCTCTGGATGGAAAAGAGCGGAGAAACCAAAAAAGATTCCCGCGCGGAGTTTCTGAAAGAGGCGGAAAAAAGATTCGGCGAAACAATGAAGCGGTATTACGCCAGCCGCGGCGAAGCCGTCAAACCGCCGGTCCGCGCTCTTCCGGTCCGCCCATCGGAACATAAGCCGGACGACTCATCGCTGTTTTCGGGAAACGGAGCAGAACTTGGAACGCACCTCCATGAACTGTTCGCGCAGATTCCGTACCTTGATGAAATTTCTCCGGAAATCCTGCTCTCCCAGTATCTCGACCGCTTCGGAACCGCCGATAAAGAACTCGCGGATAAAATCGCGGAAATCTTCCGGAATGCCGTTGCAACCGAAGATGCGGCGAAACTGCTGAGCCGTCCGGCGGAACCTGCGGAACTGTGGCGTGAACGGCAGTTCACGGTCCGGCTGAAGGGACACCTTGTCAACAGCGTATTCGACCGTGCGATTCTCTTCCGTGATACCGCGGGAAAGGTTCGGAAAATTCAGCTTGTCGATTACAAGAGCGACCGTTCCGCTGATCCGGAATTCTACCGTGCGGCATATTCCGGACAGCTCTTCCGTTACGCGGAAATCCTGAAATCTCAATATAAAGTTCCCGTCGAACCGGTGATTTTCATGCTGAGAACAGGAAAAATGCTGAAATTGACATGATTTTTTGCGAATTTCATTTGAAATTTTCCATTTCCGGTTGAATATTGAAAGAGAAAAGAAGGAGATTCGGTTATGGGTAAGAGATCGCGCCGTCTGGAACGGAAGGAAAAACGTTTGAAACGGATGAAAACCGTGAGCGGGGTGCTGTCCACGGCCGCCGGAGGCTTCGGCTTCGTCAATGCGGCGGACGGGACGGAAGTTTTCATTCCGCCTTCAGGCATGAACGGCGCACTCGACGGCGATACCGTCGAAACCCAGATCACGTCCGAACGCGATGAACGCGGTCCTGTCGGGCGCATCTCCCGCATTCTCAACAGAGGACGCGAATTCATGGTTTGCGAACTGGTCGACGGTCACTCCGCCCGTCCGCTGAACCGCAACATCTCGACGACAATTAAAATCAGCGGCTCGCTCAAAGGCGCGAAAAAGGGCGACTGGGTAAAACTCCGTCTGCTGGACAGCGGCTCGAAGTATACGGAATCTCTGCGCGGCGCAGTGGAAGAACCGCTTGAAAAGGCGGGAACGGTCTACGGTGACCTTCTTGCCGTCGCACGCGAATTCGATATGCCCGGTCCCTACACGCCCGAGTTCGAAGCGTATGCGGCAAAACTCCAGCCTTCGGCGACTGTGCAGCGCGAAGATCTTTCCAGTCTGTTCACCGTCACGATCGACCCGAAAGACGCAAAGGATTTCGACGACGCGCTTTCCATTGAAGACGGAGAAAAAGAGTGGAAAATCGGGGTGCACATCGCGGATGTCGCCGCCTATGTCCGCCCTGGAACCAAGCTCGACCGCGAGGCGCGCAGACGCGCTTTTTCCTCCTATATTCCCGGCATGTTCCGTCCGATGCTGCCGCGTCCGCTGACACAGAAAATCAGTCTGCGGCAGGATGCCGATTCGCTGGCGCATACCGTCATTCTGACCGTCCGGAAGCGTGACGGTGCAATCACCTCAACCCGCCGTACCTTTTCGCTGATACGAGTCAATCAACGGCTGAACTACGATGAAGTTCAGGAGTTCATCGACGGCTCAACGCCGGAATCATGGACTGAAGAGCTCAAAAACGCCGTCGCTCTGCTGACCAAAGCAACTCGCAAAATGCGAGCCCGCCGCAAACGCCGCGAAGAGTTTCTTTCCTTCGACACTCCGGAAATCCGCGTGCTCTGCGATGAAGCGACGCATGAGATTCAGGGCATTGAGCGCCGCGAACAGCGCGAATCCGATGAACTTGTCGAGGAATGCATGCTTGCGGCCAACAGCGCCGTTGCGGAAGAGATTTCCATTGCAAATTTCGCCGGGATCTACCGCATACACCCGGAGCCTGAACCGGAAAAACTGGATGAATTCACCCTCTTCGTTGCCGCGCTCCTGAAGCGGATGCCGGGAGATTTGACAAACCGCAAAGTCTGCAACGAGTTCCTGGATCACCTTCCCGACGACCACCGGAAATATGTCATCACCGCGAATTTCCTGCGCGCCATGGCCCGCGCCTCCTACTCGCCCGAACCGGGACTGCACTACGGACTAGGAAAAACGCGCTATTCGCATTTCACCAGCCCGATCCGCCGCTATTCCGACCTGGCACTGCATCAGCAGCTCCATGCGGCGGCGGAAAATACGCGTCTGCGTTCCAAAAAAACGTTTACCGCGATTGCGCTGGAATGTTCCAAGCGTGAGGAACGGAACGATGAAGCCTACTTCGCCGCAAACGACCGCTTGAAACTTCACTATCTGAAGTCGCGGAATGCGCTGGAAACGATGAAGCTTTACGAAGGAGTTGTCATTAAAATGTCGTCGCAGGGCATGATCTGCGATATTCCGGAATACGGATTGCGTGGATTCGTTCCCGCGCGCTATCTGCGCTCCCGCACGAAACGTCCGCCGAAAACGGGCGACTTCATCTATCTTTATCTGGACAGCCTGGATTTTTCGCGCGGCTCGGCGGTGTTCCGCCCGACGCTGTAAGCGAATCAGTTCTTATACCACTTCGGCATTCCTTCGGCACGGAGGGCGGCGACATGTTCGACGCGGTCGCGCAGGATTTCTTCGCGGGACCAGCGCAGCAGCGGATCGCGGTACGGAGTGCCGGCCGTGGATTTTGTGGCAATCAGAATTTCCTTTTCCGCAAGCGGCGGAAGAACCGGATTTGCATCCAGCGCCGCAATTGTTCCGCCCTTGCGGCGTCCGAACGGCTTCGATTCATAGAGATGGAATCCCAGCTTCAGCAGAGCTCCTTTGAAGGGAAAGGCGCCGCAGTAGGAGGCTAACAGCCCGTCGGGCTTCAGACGGTCTTTGAGTTTGGACAGGAAATCAATGGTCCAGAGCTCCGGATTCGTATCGGGCGTGAAGCCGTCGAGGAAGATAAAATCGTAATGTGCGGCAAGATAACGCACCGATTCCCGGGCGTCCCCGAGCATGAGCTCCACGCGCGCGACAGATGATTCATAAACGCCTTTTTCCGCGAGAGCTCGCACGATTTCCAGCCCTTTCCGTTCCGGCAGACGCTGCGCCGCATCAAGGGCGGCTGGATCAGCTTCAAGCGTTGTAATGTAAAGTTTGCCCTTTCCCCCGGTGCTCTCCGCCAGTTCAACGGCGGAACAGACATTGAAGCCCATTCCGAAACCGACGTCCAGGATCGATGCGCTCTTTCCGTTTTTCAGGCGGTCGGCGACTCCGCATGGAATCAGGTATTTGCGGGTGGATTCCTCCCATGCGCCCGCCGTGCTGTGAAAGTGCTGGCGGTACCCGGGGTGATAAAAGGTGTAGGAGCCATCCTCCGTCCGGACCGCTTTCATGCAATCCGGAGAGATTTCGCCCGATTCAAACATTTTCAGGAACATATCCGTAAATGCGGATTTTGACATCCACCAGTGCGGCGCGACAATCTCCTCTTTCGGAGCATCCGCGCAGAGCCGCATCACAATCCAGCCTTCCGGAAGCTCCCGTAAAAAGCGTGCAAGCGCCGCCGCATATTCGTATTCATTCAGGGGAACAACCTTGCCATCATGGAACATCTTTTCAAGTTTTGTCCCTTTCAGCACCAGCAGGTTATGAACTTTGACTCCGGAAAACGGCAGTTCCGCGAGTTTGTGCGCGGTCTGCAGAAAATCCGTCTCCGTTTCCCCCGGAAGTCCGAGAATCACATGGGCGGAAACTTTGATTCCATGCGCATGAAGACGCGTCACGGCATCCGCAACCGCATCAAAATGGTGTCCGCGGTTGATACGATCCAGCGTTTCATCATTGGCGGACTGCACGCCGAGTTCAACCCAGATGTCATACTGTTTCGCCAGTTCCGCAATCACCTCAACCGTTTCCGGCGGCAGGCAGTCGGGACGCGTGGCGATGATGACCGTGTTGAACGGCGCCAGCGAGAGCGCGCGGTTGTAGATTTCCCGCAGCTTTTCCGCCGGAGCATTCGTCGATGTAAACGCCTGAAAATAAGCGGCATATGGCGGATCCGCATGATAGCGGACCCGGACATATTCCACGCTGCGCCGCACCTGCTCTTCCAGCGTCATGCCGTCATGAAGATGCTGAGCGCGGCTGCCGTCCGCCGAACAGAATGCGCAGCCGCCATGCCCCTTCGGGTCGCGGTGCGGACAGGAGAGCCCGAGATCAAGCGGAATGCGCTGGATTGCGTGTCCGTACAGCCCGGTAAAATAGTCTTTCAGAGTCCGGATCGTTTTCATCGTGCAGGCAGAAACGATGCATAGGAATGAAGAGTCCGGATCGCCTCCGCCGGACCTTCTTTCGCGCGGAAAACGGCGGTTCCGGCAACCAGAATCGAGGCTCCGGCTGCGATGATTCCCGGTGCGGTCTTTGCGTCGATTCCGCCGTCGACCTGAATCCGGCAGGCGGGATTGTGCGTGCGGAGAAGCTCATGCAGTTCCGCCACTTTCGGGATCATATCCGCCATGAAGGACTGCCCGCCGAATCCCGGTTCAACCGTCATTACGAGCACCATATCCACATCCTTCAGATAGGGAACAATCGCGGACACCGGGGTCTTCGGCTTGACGGAAATGCCGACCGAAACGCCCTGCCCGCGGATTGCCCGGATCACGGCGGCGGGATCATCCTCCGCTTCAACGTGGAAGGTCAGCAGTTCCGCCCCCGCATCCGAGAACGGCTTGACGTACTGGAGCGGATGCGAAATCATGAGATGTGTGTCAAACAGAGAATCCGAATGCGCGCGGAGCGACTTCACCAGCGGAGGCCCGAAAGTGATGTTCGGGACGAAATGCCCGTCCATGACATCAAGGTGAATCATGTCGCATCCCGCTTCTTCCACCGTGCGGACTCCGGCCGCGAGATTGGCGAAATCAGCGGAAAGAATGGACGGCGAGACGAGGATTCCGTCCGCAGGAAAATCAGTCAGCAGGTGTTTCATGCGCTGCCTCCGTTTGTTGTGCCGCCGTAGGGATACGGCAGAAATTTCAGATCGTTTCTGTTATGAAGCATGCAGCTGCCTATCGTGTAGATGTAGCGGAAACTGTCCGACGAAACCGCGCAGGAAAAGAGCATGGCGGCAACCAGCGACAGCAGTTCTTCCGTGCTCCAGATATGAATTCCAGGTTCCGGATTCGGCATTTCGCCCCACTGGTGCGAAGGGGAATAGAGCGTTCCCGCCCGCAGCAGAACAAATTCACCCTGAAAGCGGACCACGTCGAACGGCATATTGAAGTGTTCACCCGCCAGCCTGGCAATGATGCAGCACATGAAATCCGTTGCATAACCGTCTTCAAGAATCGTTCCGATGCAGATCTGATCGGCATTCATATCCTCCATGAACGAGGGCGAGCAGGAGAACTTTTTCTGAAGCTGAATCAGAAGACGGCGCGGCGTGGTGCAATTCTTGCCCATTTTCGCAAGGAATTCATTCCACTGATCGGAAATCTCTCCGCGTGTGTCGTTGTCAAACCAGAGCAGATGCAGACGCAGAATTCCTTCCAGCAGAGAGAGCTCGTTCCGCTCCAGCGCCTCGCCGAGCTGACGGCGGTTCCGGCGTTTGATGATTGCGGACTGCAGCTGATGAATCCGGCGGCGCAGTTTCGCATCGGAGGTCTCCTGCAGAGAGCGCAGAATGCGCTCCAGACGCGGATCGTCCTGCTGAAGCAGTTCCGCCATTGCAATGCTGGCGGACTGTTCGTTGTCGTCGTCCAGAAGTTTCAGAAGATTCTTGAAGTTATCGGGCATTGGCTCACTGCTTTTCCGGAAAATATCCTTTTAACGCATCGGAAGCAATTTTTTTGACATCGGTCGAGAAATCCGCCTTGAGAATCCAGCGGAGAAATTCGGGATTTTCGATTGCGATTTTCTTCAGAGGTTCCCCCGCATGACGTCCGAATCCAACCACCGCTTCGCCGGCGCGCCATTTGAAGCGTCCGTCGGGATCAATGGCGTCCGGAATCTTCGGCATGCAGAGCTGATGAATCGTATCAAGATCCGGCGTGAATTCCACATCTTCAGGCAGTTCTTCGGAGGTCCACTGCGAATACTTTTCAACTTCCGCCTCAAAGACTTCGAGCGAGGCAAGCGTATCGGCTTCCGCGGAATGGGCATCCTCCAGGCTCTTTCCGCAGAACTTTTTGTAGGCGGCGGAAAGTGTGCGCGGCTCCATCTTGCAATAAAGGTAGTAAGCATCGACAATACGGCGGTTCTTCACATCGAATTCAAGTCCGGCACGCTGGAATTCCTTCACGAGCACGGGAACATCGAATTTGACGACATTGTAGCCGCCGAGGTCGCAGTCTTCAAGATAGATGTAGAGACTCTGCGCAATCTGACGGAAAACAGGTTCGTTTTTGACGTCCTCATCATAGATTCCGTGAATCGCGGAGGACTCTTCCGGAATGTGCATTTCCGGATTGATGCGGCGCGTTTTGACTTCACGCGTGCCGTCGGGAAAAAGTTTGACAACGGATATTTCAACAATCCGGTCGGTAAGCATATTGGTTCCGGTTGTCTCCAGGTCGAAGAACACCAGCGGACGGTCTTTGATAATAGAAAGCATGATTGACTCCTTCAATTTTTCAGCATGGAATATACACCGGCTTGAAGGATTTAGCAAATGCAATTCCGGAAAAGTTCGCTGAAAGATGAGTTCCGGCGGACTTTTCCGGAAAGAACACTCATCCGTTGTGTTTTTTTGCTTTGCGGAACGCTTCAAGCGCGGCGGGGAACGGCGTAAGGACACGCTCCAGAACGCCCTGCACATACGAAATGCACATCCCGTAATTCGTTACCGGAACACCCGCTTTTGCGGCGGTCTGAATGCGCGACAGCACCTCGCGGCGGTTCAGCATGCATCCTCCGCAGTGAATGACCAGTTTGAACTCGGAAAGATTTTCCGGATAATCGCGTCCCGCGTAAACCTGAATATCAAGCCCCTCCCCTGCGAACTGACCGAGCCAGCGCGGAATCTTCACCCGCCCTATATCATCTTTTGTTGCGTGGTGTGAACATGCTTCCGCAATCAGAACCTTGTCGCCCGGACGCAGCGCATCAATCGCAGCGGTTCCGCGCGCCATCAGGAGCATATCGCCTTTCAGACGTGAAAGAAGAATGGAAAAAGTTGTGCACGGAATTCCCGACGGAGTCTCCGCAACCATTCTTTTGACCACCTGCGAATCGCAGACAACCAGATCCGGCGGATTCTTCAGATTCTCCAGAACTTTTGTGTAGCCGTCCTCTTTGACCGTGAGGATTGCGACGTCATGGTCGAGCGCATCGCGGATCGTCTGCACCTGCGGCAGAATCAGACGGCCTTTCGGAGCCTGCAGATCAATCGGAACAATCAGAACGACAACTCCGCCCGGTTTCACAAGATCGCCGATCAGCGGAGGTGTGACGATAAAATCTTCAGGCACATTCTCGATCAGAGCCCGTTTGAAATCCGCAATATAATTTTCGCGTTTTTCTTTGCTGATACTGCTGACCGCGACAACCGATTTCACTCCGGCGGCTTTCAGCTGAGCAAAAAAAGCTGTGTCCGGTTCCCGCTGATCGCATTTGTTGACGATCGCGACAACAGGAATCTTATGTTCTTCCGCCTCCGCGAGAATGGTTTCTTCCGGAGCCCCCCAGCATCCGGCTTCGCAAAGAACGACCGCAATATCCGCCCGGTTGAACACGCGCATGCTGCGTTTGACGCGCTCCGCGCCGAGCTCCGTCACATCGTCGATTCCCGCAGTATCGAGGAAGACGACCGGACCGAGCGGCAGGAGTTCCATCGCTTTTTCGACCACGTCGGTTGTCGTTCCGGGAACCGGCGACGTAATCGCGACATCCTGTCCGGAAATGAGATTGAGAAAGCTGGATTTACCCACATTCGTGCGTCCGAAGAGGGCTATTTGCAGACGGAGAGATTTCGGCGTATTTTCCATAGTGCAGACCTTTGGTTCTTTTCTTCAAGTAATATGGAACGACTTCAAAAAAAATCAAGAGATTGTCGCTCAGAAAAACAGAAAAAACTCTTCCGTATTTTTTATTTACCCCGTGCACTTTCATTTGCAAATTAATCATACAATATTTCCAATAAGATTTCCTGATTTTACGAGTCAACTTTTTAACAGAGTTCTAAACACTCTTTTTGTAGTTCAGCATTACAAACATATCGCAACTTTAAAAAGTTTATTTTATTTTAACTCAATACTTGAAAATGATTTTTTAAATGTTAATTTAAAGCATTAATTTTTTACTAAACGAAGAAAGGGAAAATATATGCGGAACACTTTGTACATTTTCTTGGCGCTGGCATTTGTTATAAATATTTCAGCGCAAGAGCCTCTCTGGGATCTTGCTGAAGATAAAATTTTACCAAATCTGAAACACGGGAAAATAGAACAGATAAACGGGAAAGTGCTTGTCGGAAAAGACCGTTATTTTGCGATTCCTGCCTCAGCATTTCCTGACCAAAAGAATTTTACACTCAAAATTGGCGTTCGCTTCAAAGATATATCAAATGGCGCAGAAACTCATCTTTTACGAAAAATGAAAAATGCGCAGGATAATACGGGGCTTGGGTTCTCTTTCATGCAACTAAAAAACGGCTGGAAGGCAACAAGGGCGATCGTCAATGGCATGCATATTGGAGAAGCCGGTTTTCAATTCCGTGAAGGTATGTCCTGCACCTTCACAGTGCATGTGAAAAATGGAATGCCCGCTTACTACAAAGATGACCGCCTTATAAACCGCTTTTTCATTACAGTTATTCCAAATAATGAACCTATGTGGGTTTTCAGGAGACTTTACCCGGCTGAATCTCCAATGAATGAAATTGAAATTACTGAGCTGAAAGTTTATGGAGCAGACTACAAGTACATATCAAAAGATGATCCGTCTCTTCAATTAAAAGGCCTACTCTCCGGTTCAGGCTGGGACATTGAAGCTCCATATGTCACAGACAAAAATCGCCCAAAACTTTTAATCTATGGTGATTCGATCGCATTCGGTTATAAAAAGCCCTTATTAAAAAAGCTCGGAGAAAAGATCTATACATTCCATTGGGGCCACTTTGCCTATGATGCTGCAAAATCCGGAAATGATACAACAATCTTCCAACTTTACCGAACTGCAGCGAGCAGTGCTCAATACGATGTAATTGTTTTTAATAACGGGTTACACTCCCTTCACTGGACTCCGGATAAAGTTTCCGATGAACAGATTTATGCAACCTATACTCAGATGTTGAAAGGTTTTCAAACCGGTGCGCCTCACGCAAAAATTTACTACATGCTTACCACTCCGCATACAGAACGCCAGACAGACAAAAGTATTCCTGTCCAAAAATTCGGAGACAAGAACTCTATGGTGATCCGTCTGAACCGAATTGCGGAAAAAGTAATGAAAGATAACAATATTGAAATTATTGACGCATACTCTCCCCTTGCGGCACACTTGCAATGGGCTGTTGGAGATCAGTATCACTGGAATTCAGAGGCACGGGAGATGCTTGCAGACATGGTCATGCAAAAGACATTTGAAGCACTGAAAAACACAAAAAATAAAAACGCGGCGAAATAACTCCTCATTATCCGCGGCGTCCGGCGGGGACAAATTTTATCTGAGTGCAGAGTTCATCGCCGAAATGCACGGCGAGCTTTTCAAGCATGAGCTTTTTGACGCGCGGCGTATCCAGCGCCATGCGGTACGCAGGATGGGAAATTTCCACGTAAAGAATGTCGTCGCGCAGAAAACACGGCGATGTGTTGCGGGCATTCACCTTGCCTACAATATCATTCCACACCGAACGGATTTTACCGAGCTGAATGACGGAACGCGGCAGAATTGAGCGGACCGCGTTGTCGAGCGCATCGGAAATAGGAACCGGTGCGGTTTGACGGGCGGCAATTTCGGAACGGCCACGCTCCACACCGTACCAGTCGCGGCGGAGCCAGTCGAGCGTATCATCCCGGGATGGAAGCACAATGCACCTGTAAAGCCGCTAACGGTTCAGATTCACGCCGAACGCGGCAACCGGAATCATGAGGGTATGCCACACCAGCAGAAACGGGGCGCAAAACCCCTGCGCAGTATAGACGACTCCCTTTTTCAGCCCGCCGCGGAACGGCCAGCCGAACAGGACAAGCCCGATTCCGATCGGCAGTTTGAATATGTTCACCATATCCGGAAATATTTTCAGAGAGGCTTTTCCCATATTGGCAAGACCGCGGTAGACATACGGCGCGGCAATCTGGGCGGCTTTGATTGCAATCGGGGTCAGAATGGCAATTGTCACAGGGTCAATCGCCTGTGCCTCGGGGGTCGTATGCGTAAAGAATCCGGTCAGCAGACCGGCGAACAAAATGATGAGACAGATTTTACGTGTCATAATTTCCCGTTTCCCAACTGAAAAGTTTCAATACCGGAATATATACCCTAAATTGAAACGTGCAAATACTTTTTACGAAAAAATGATTAAAAAAAACGGGAATATCCCGAAAAAGACGGAATATTCCCGAAAAGGATGCAGTTTTCAGCGTCCCGATCAGATGCCCTGATCGATCATTGCATTCGCAACCTTGCGGAAGCCGGCGATGTTCGCGCCGAGGACGTAGTTGTCCGGCTCGCCGAATTCTTCAGCGGCGGCACGTGCGGCATTGTGAATGCTGACCATGATGCCGTGGAGTTTCTGGTCGACTTCTTCGCGAGTCCAGCTGAGACGCATTGCGTTCTGGCTCATTTCGAGTCCGCTGGTGGCAACGCCGCCGGCATTGGAAGCCTTGCCGGGGGAGAAGAGAAGTCCGGCGCCCTGGATGACCTGGGTTGCTTCGAGTGTGGTCGGCATGTTCGCGCCTTCCGCAACGCAGATACAGCCGTTCTTGACCAGCGCTTTTGCGTCTTCAACATCAAGTTCGTTCTGGGTTGCGCAGGGCATTGCGACGTCGCAGGCGACGAGCTGCCACGGGCGCTTGCCTTCGGCGTACTTGACGCTCTTGAACTCGTTGGCAACCTCTTTGATGCGTCCGCGGCGGACGTTCTTGAGTTCCATGATGTAAGCGAGTTTCTCGGCGTCGAGACCCTCTTCATCAATGATTGTGCCGTTGGAGTCGGAGAGAGACATGACCTTACCGCCGAGCTGGGTGACCTTCTGCGCGCAGTACTGAGCAACGTTTCCGGAACCGGAGATAAGGACGCGCTTGCCTTCGAAGGAGGTGTTGCGGGTCTTGAGCATTTCGGTTGCGAAGTAGGCGTTGCCGTAACCGGTGGCTTCCGGACGGACAAGGCTTCCGCCCCAGTTCAGGCCCTTGCCGGTGAGAACGCTGTCATAGCTGTTGACGATGCGCTTGTACTGACCGAAAAGGTAGCCGATTTCACGTCCGCCGACTCCGATGTCACCGGCGGGAACGTCGGTGCTGGGACCGATGTGACGATAGAGTTCACGCATGAAGGACTGGCAGAATGCCATGACTTCGCGGTCGGATTTGCCCTTCGGGTCGAAGTTGGATCCGCCTTTGCCGCCGCCCATCGGGAGGGTGGTGAGGGAGTTCTTGAAGATCTGCTCGAATCCGAGGAACTTCAGGATGCTGAGGTTCACGGACGGGTGGAAGCGGAGACCGCCCTTATAGGGTCCGATTGCGCTGTTGAACTGAACACGGTAGCCCTGATTGACCTGGATTTCGCCCTTGTCGTCAACCCAGGGAACCTGGAAGAGGATGGTGCGTTCCGGAACGACGATGCGTTCGAGAATTTTGTTCTTTTCATAACGGGAATCTCTGTCGAGGAGTTTGCCGAGCGATTCGAAAACTTCGGTCACGCTCTGGATGAATTCCTTTTCCCACGGTGCGGTCTGCTTGATGTTCTCAAGCACTCTCTGTGCATAGCTGTTCATGTTTACCTCTCTTTGAAAGTTTGCAACTGTTTTGCAACTGTACAGTAATCTACAGTATTGTCAGAAAAAAATCAATATCCATCCCGAAAAAACTTGAATTTTGAATCTTACATTTTTGTTATACAAAATTGTAACTTTTTAAACACACAAAACAGAGTCTGCCAAAAACATAGAAAATTCAGCAAAACAGAAATGTTGACAATTTGCGTTTCTGTAAAACAAAAAAAGAAAAAACGCTTATTTGCAGTTCGCGCACACGGCGGAACGGGCGGTTGATGCACCGATTCCGGCAATTTCTACAATTTTGTTCTTTGCCGTCATTCCGGAAACAACCGAAACTGCGGATTTCGGACAGCGGAAGAGCGAAGCGAAGAATTCGCAGAGCGCGGCGTTTGCCTTGCCGTCGACGGGCGGCGCAGTCAGAGCGACTTTCAGAGCTCCATCGAAAAGCCCCATGATTTTTGAACGGGAAGAACGCGGCTGCACCCGGCAGGTAATCCGGGTGTAGCCGTTGTAATCGGTGATAATCGAAGTCAATTCAGATTCGGAAAGCGGCATTTTCACTCAGCTTTCGGCGTTTCTGCGGCGGACTCTTCCGGCTTGACTTCCTGAACGGTCGGCTCATCATGATGCGCCGGGGGGAGACCTAGCATGGTGCGGATTTCCGCCGCATCCATTGTCTCTTTCTCCAGCAGAGCATTTGCGAGTTTGTCGAGTTCATCTCGGTGGTCGGTCAGAATCTTTGTCGCGGTATTCTTTGCGTCCATGACAAGCCGCTTGACCTCCAGGTCGATCTCCCGGGCGGTCTCTTCGCTGAAGGATTCGCTGCGGGTGATGTCGCGTCCGAGGTAAATGTGATCGGCGCGCTCGCCGTACTGAACCGTGCCGAGCTTGTCGCTCATGCCGAACGAGCAGACCATGGCACGCGCAACTTTTGTCGCGTGTTCGATATCCGCCGCGGCTCCGCTGGTTACGTCTCCGATCACGAGTTCTTCGGCAACGCGCCCGCCCATTGCAAGTGCCATGGAGTCGAGCATTTCCAAACGGCTCTGCGAGTAACGGTCCTCATCCGGCATCATCATGGTGACGCCAAGCGCGGGGCCGCGCGGGATGATGGTGACCTTGTGCAGAGTCATTGCATGTTCGCAGTGAAGGTTGACGATCGCATGACCGGCTTCATGCCACGCGGTGAGCTTGCGTTCGCGGTCGGAGATTTTGCGGCTGCGGCGTTCGGCTCCCCAGCAGACCTTGTCGCGGGCCTCTTCGAGGTCCGCCTGGGTTGCGGCCTTGCGGTCGTTGCGGGCGGCGAGAAGCGCCGCTTCGTTGATGAGATTCGCCAGGTCGGCTCCGCTGAATCCGGAAGTCGTCTTTGCAATCACATCAAGGTCGACCGTGGGTTCCAGCTTGATGTTCTTTGCATGAACATTCAGAATCATGCGGCGACCGCGGATATCGGGCAGATCCATGACAATCTGACGGTCAAAGCGTCCGGGACGCAGCAGTGCGGGGTCGAGAACATCCGCGCGGTTGGTTGCCGCAAGGACAATCACGCCTTCCTGCGTTTCGAGACCGTCCATCTCAACGAGCATGGCGTTGAGGGTCTGTTCACGCTCGTCATGCCCGCCGCCGATTCCGGTGAAACGGGAACGGCCGACCGCGTCGATTTCGTCGATGAAGATCAGGCACGGTGCATGTTTGCGCGCCTGTTCGAACATGTCACGGACGCGGCTTGCGCCGACGCCGACGAACATTTCCACGAAGTCGGAACCGCTGATTGCAAAGAACGGAACATTCGCCTCGCCGGCAACGGCTTTCGCCATCAGCGTTTTGCCGGTTCCCGGAGGTCCGAGAAGAAGCGCACCCTTCGGAATCTTTCCGCCGAGCATTTTGTATTTGAGCGGATCTTTGAGATAATCCACGATCTCTTTCATTTCAGCTTTTGCTTCATCGCAGCCGGCGACATCATCGAATTTCTTTTTGTTTTCGTCGGCGGTGATCATGCGGGCGCGGCTTTTGCCGAACTGCATGGCTCCGCGTCCCGACATTTTCATCTGACGGGAGAAGAGGAAATAGATGAATCCGATGATGAGGAAGCCGACCAGAAGATTGACCAGCAGACTGGTCCACCAGCTGTCGCGCTGAAGGATCTCAACCTTCTTGACCTTGTTCAGACCGTCCATGATTGCGGGCGTCTTGATGACACGGGCGGAATAATAGAGTTTGGAGCCGTTTGCTGCGGAAACCGTAAGATCGGTGGTGTTCGGCGCAGCGGGTGCGGATTTGTATTCGCCGCGAATCTGCAGGACCTCTTCCGATTCGGGGGTGATAACCGCGGTGACGACATTTCCCGCTCCGAGATTCTGTTCAAACTGGGTCTGATTCCAGTCGACACGGTCTCCCGTTGACGGGTTGTATTTATATACGAAGAGAGTCACCATCAGAATGATGAGGAGCAGCCATACGAATACGGAGACCGGAGGCCGGCGGGAAGGTTGACCGGGTCTGTTTGCGGGCGGCGGAGTGTTGTTTCCGGGATCGTTGCTCATTGCGTTTTCTTTTTCCTTGTAGTTAAGAGCTGGAATTCCATAATAGCGCAGCGCCGGGAGAATCCCGGCGCGCGGTTTTCTATTCGGGAGAACAGTGTGTGTTTTATTTCTTCAGCAGGATTACGACAAGAACAATGCCCGCGATAATCACCAGCGTCAGGACCGCAAGCATGGCGATGATGACGATGTTGCTGATGTTTTTCTTCTGCATTTTTCCCTGCGAGACCGCCTCCAGACGCTTCAGGGTGGAAGTGCCGACCGTTGAAGTGTTGTCGATCTTGATGTTGGTCATCGTTTTCAGTTCGCGCGTACTGCCTTTTTCCTGGCAGTCGTAGAGCATCTCCACGTTTCCGAGCTGGATCATATCGCCGCTTTTGAGCACGACGTCGCCCGTGACGGGAACGGAGCTGACTTTGGAACCGTTCGTGGAATTGTGGTCTCTCAGGATATAGGTCGGACCTTTTCGGATGAAATCGGCATGATAGGAACTGATGGAGGGATCCTTGATGCAGATGTCACGCGCGTCGGCGCGGCCGGCGGTATGAATATCTTTGGTCAGTTCGAAGACTTTTCCCCGGAACTGTTCCGAAAGAACGATCAGTTTTGGTGTTTCAGACATGGCAACTCCTCATGGCTTGCAGAAATTTGATTTGCTGACACATCGGGGAACATAACGCGCATTTCCGCTCTTGTCAATAGCGAAAACGAAGAAATTTCAAAAAAAAACTGGATATTTTCTTCAATTTTTTCAGAAAAAGGACTGGAAAAATCGTAAGAGAGGATTATATTCATAAGTTCAGAAGTTTTTAAACGAACACAAGACGTGTCACACAAATAAAAATATGAAAGGTGGATCAAATGTCTGCTGAGTCTCTGAAGAACGCCGTACAGGTCGAGTACAAGGAAACCGCTCCCTGCACGCAGGAAGTTTCCGTTAAGGTTCCGGCTGCCGAAGTCGAAAAAATGTTCAACGAAATCGTGAAGGAAGTTTCCCGCGAAGTCCAGATTCAGGGTTTCCGCAAAGGCAAAGTGCCCGCGGCTCTCGTCAAGGCCCGTTTCGCGCAGAACATCGTTGAAGACACCGCAAAGCAGATCCAGAATGCCGCAATCGAAAAGATTCAGGGCGAACGCGACCTCGTCGCTGTCACCGCTCTCGACGACGGCAAGAAGGCTCCCGAAGCCAAACAGGATTATGAATTCAAGGTGACGATCGAAGTTGCTCCGGTTCTCAACCTCCCCGATTACAAGAAGCTCACGATTGAAGTTCCCAAGAGCGAAGACAAAGCAAAACTCATCGACGAGCGCATTGCCAACCTCAAGGACATCTATGCGGACGACGTCAAAGTCGACACCGAGTCCAAGGCGGAAGACATGCTCAAGGTTTCCTACGAGACCGACTTCACCCCGGCGGAAGACGCAACCCCGTCCCTCAAGCGCATGGCGAAGGCTGACGAAGCCTGGATCTGGCTGCATGAACCCGAATACGTCCCGGGCGCAAACGCCGCTCTGACCGGTGCGAAAGCCGGCGAAACCAAAGAGTTCACCGCTGTTTTCCCGGCCGACTGGCGCGAATCCGGACTTGCCGGCAAGACTGTCAAGTACACCGTCAAGATCAATGAAATCGAGCGCAAACAGCCGATCACCGACGACGCTGTTCTCGCTGAAAAGCTCCACATGGAGTCTTTTGACAAGCTGAAAGAGGAAATCACCAAGTCCGTTGATGCGAAGATCGAAGCGGACCGCAAGAACGCCGCCAGTGAGAAAGCTCTCGACATTCTGATGGCGAGCGTTGGCGAAATCCCCCTTCCGCAGAGCATTCTCGACGGCGAAACCGAACGTGAATTCTCCAAGATTGCGAATCTACTCGTCCGCAGCGAAGAGGATGTTGAGAAGTTCAAAGCCGAAAAGGACAAACACCTTGAAGACGCCAAGAAGGCCGCGGAAAAGAGCCTGAAGCAGTTCTTCGTCATCCGCAAGATCGCGGAAGCCGAGAAAATCGAAGTCTCCAAGGATGAATTCGATGCTCAGATCAAGCAGATGAGCGCCTACTTCGGCTACAAGGAAAAAGATCTGCTCAAAGCCATTCGCGGCAACGGCGCGATCGGCGAAATCCACGCGGACCTGCTCACCGGCAAAGTCCTTGACAGCATCGTCAAGACCGCCGAACTCAAAGAAGTCTGAGTCCGTTTTTAACAACAAACTGAAAGAGAGGATTGCATGATTAAGAACTCAATGCTTGTTCCGATGGTCGTCGAACAGACCGGCCAGGGCGAACGCGGATACGATATTTACTCCCGTCTGCTGAAAGACCGGATCATTCTTCTCGGCACCCCGATTGACGACACCGTGGCGAACCTCATTGTCGCGGAGCTGCTCTATCTTCAGTCCGAAGATCCGAAAAAAGATATTGACCTTTACATCAACAGTCCGGGCGGCGTCATCACCTCCGGTCTCGCAATCCTCGACTGCATGAAAGTCATTTCGTGCGACGTCAAGACCTACTGCGTCGGTCAGGCTGCGAGCATGGCCGCGGTTCTCCTCTGCGCGGGAACCAAAGGAAAACGCTTCGCCCTGCCCAACGCACGGGTCATGATTCACCAGCCGCGCGGCGGCTCCGAAGGCACCGCCGCCGACATCGATATCCAGGCGAAGGAAATCCTCGCCATGCGCACAAAACTCAACCAGATCATTGCCTCCTCCACCGGACAGACCATTCAGAAGGTTACGCGCGACACCGACCGCGACTACTTCATGTCCGCAGAGGAAGCTCTGAAGTACGGAATCGTTGACAGCATCATTCCGCACCGGGCTGTCTGAGAGGTGCGCAATGGCTGATAAACACGGCGACATTCCCCGCTGTTCCTTCTGCGGACGTTACGCCGACGATCCGTCGATCGGGCAGATCATCTCCAGCCCCTCCGGGGCTTCGATCTGCTCCGATTGCATCAAGTCCTGCGAAGAGATTCTGAATCCCGCCCTCAAAGCGAAAAATTCCGCGAAGGGCGGCAAACAGACCGATCCGGTTGCGGGACTCAAGGTTCCCAAGCCGGTGGAAATCAAGGCGGAACTCGACAAGTTCATCATCGGTCAGGATCAGGCGAAAAAGATCCTCTCCGTCTCCGTCTACAATCATTACAAGCGTCTTCAGACACACTCCTCCGCAGTCGCGCAGGACGATGTGGATGTGGAGAAGAGCAATGTCCTGCTGATCGGTCCGACCGGAAGCGGCAAAACGCTCTTTGCCCGCACGCTCGCCAAAATGCTGGATGTTCCGTTCTGCATTGCCGATGCAACCACGCTCACCGAAGCGGGATATGTCGGCGAAGACGTTGAAAACATCATTCTGCGTCTGCTTCAGGCGGCGGATTTCGATGTTGCGCGCGCTCAGATCGGCATCATCTATGTCGATGAGATCGACAAGATCGCGAAAAAGAGCGAAAACGTCTCCATCACCCGCGACGTTTCCGGCGAAGGTGTGCAGCAGGCCCTCCTCAAAATTCTGGAAGGAACCGTTGCGAACGTTCCCCCGAAAGGTGGACGCAAACACCCGAATCAGGAATACATCCAGGTCGATACCACCAATATTCTGTTCATCTGCGGCGGCGCATTTGTCGGACTCGACAAAATCATTCAGCGCCGCATCGGCAAACGGGTGCTCGGATTCAACCGCCAGCAGTCCGACGTGCAGCAGGCGATTGAACTCGACAGCTCCGTTGCGCTTTCGCATACGGAACCAGAAGACCTGGTGCGCTACGGCATCATTCCGGAATTCATCGGACGTCTCCCCGTCGTTGCGGCGCTCCGTCCGCTGACAAAGGACGATCTCGTCAAGATTCTGATCGAACCGAAAAACGCAATCACCAAGCAGTATGAAAAACTGATGGCGATGGAAGGCGTCAAACTCGTGTTCGAAAAGGATGCGCTTGACGCAATCGCGCAGAAGGCCAGCGATAAGGGTACCGGCGCCCGCGGACTCCGTTCCATCATCGAAAGCCTTATGCTCGATCTGATGTACGACATTCCGTCGCGCTCCGATGTGGAAACCTGCATCGTTACGCGCAAAACGGTTGAGACCGGTGTGCCGAAGCTGGTCAAACGCAAAAATTCGGCAAAATAAGCTCTGCCGCGGTTCCGGAATCTCGCCGGAACCGCCTGTTCATCGGGGGAAAATATGGAAAAGAACCTTCAGATCCGAAAAGAATTAGTCTCATCCTGTAAACGAATTGTCATCAAAGCCGGAACCCGTCTGCTGACCGATCCGGAAGCTCTTGCGCTTCTGATCCGCCAAATCAAAATGCTCCGTGATTCCGGAATACAGGTTCTTTTTGTCTCATCCGGCGCAGTCGGAACGGGAATGCGCACACTCGGACTCAAGAAACGTCCGCGCAAACTCTCGGAAGTCCAGGCTCTCGCCGCAATCGGTCAGATCCGTCTCATGTCGGTGTACGAAGCCGAATGTGAACGCCTCGGCTTCCACGCCGCGCAGATTCTGCTTACGGCGGACGACCTCCGTTCGCGCGAGCGTCATCTGAATGCGCTCAACTGTATTGAAGCTCTTCTCGCGCAGGATATTCTGCCGATCATCAATGAAAACGACCCCATTTCCGTTGATGAACTGAAATTCGGCGACAACGATATTCTCGCCGCCCTCCTCGCCTCCATGACCCGCTCCGACCTCGCAATCATCCTGACGACCGTCGACGGTCTCATGCGTCCGAATCCCGACGGCTCGCTTGGAGAACGCATCTCGCTGGTCCAGGGGGTAACCGATGAACAGCGGAATATGGCAAATGGAACCGACGACGCCAGCATGTCGATCGGCGGCATGAAATCCAAGCTCCGCTGTGCGGATATTCTCAACTCCGCAGGTGAATGCCTCTGGATCGCCTGCGGAAAAGATCCGCATGTCATCGAAAAAATCTTCCGCGGTGAAGATATCGGAACGGTTTTCATTCCGCGTCACCGCACAAAAGTGGAATCGCGCAAACGCTGGATTGCGACCTTCGCGAAAACTTCCGGCAAAATCATCATCGACTCCGGCGCGGAACATGCTCTTGAAACCCACGGAAGCAGTCTGCTGCCCGCCGGCATGAAGTTCGTTCAGGGAACATTCAAGCGCGGAAGCGTCGTTGAAATCTGCTCGCTGAACGGGGAAACCATTGGCAAGGGACTTGTCAACTTCTCCTCCGAAGACTGCATGAAACTGATCGGCTGCCAGAGCACGAAAATTCACGACATTCTCCGCTGCGACGCCGACCATGAAATCATTCACCGCAACAATATGGCGATCCTCAAGGACGCGCAGGAATAATCCATGAACGTTTACATCAAAACCTACGGCTGCCAGATGAACGAGCGCGACAGCGATGCCGCCGCCGCAATGCTCGCCGCCGACGGACATAACATCGTGCAGACCGAAGAGGCTGCCGATCTCATCATTCTGAACACCTGCAGCGTGCGCGATCAGGCGGAACGCAAAGCCATCGGCAAACTCGGCATTCTGAAGCGACTGAAAGAGGATCATCCGAATCTTCTTTTCGGCATCATGGGCTGTATGGCGCAGAGCCGCGGAACGGAACTGCTGAAAGCGATTCCGCATCTCAATTTCGCTGTCGGAACCGATAAAATTCACGAGCTTCCGGAAATCGTTTCGGAACTGGCGAAAAAGCATAAAATCGAATCCACCGGACATGACAACCTCAGCGATGTCGACGGCATTGATGCGCACACGGTCAAGCACGGATTTTCAGATTTCATTTCGATCATGCGCGGCTGCAACCGCTTCTGCACTTACTGCATCGTTCCATACGCACGCGGACGCGAGCGCAGCCGTTCTCCGGAAGGGATTATTGAGGAAGCGCGCAAACTGGCGGAATCCGGAGTGAAGGAAATCATGCTCCTCGGACAGAATGTCGCCGCATACGGCATCGACGGAATCCAATTTCCCGACGATGTTTCCCCGTTCGCCGATCTGCTGGAATCGCTGGCAAAAATCGAGGGAATCAAGCGCATCCGCTTCACCTCCCCTCACCCCGCATTTTTCAACACGCGTCTGATTGATGCAATTGCAAACACACCGAAAGTCTGCAACAGCGTTCATCTTCCGCTGCAGTCCGGCTCGAACCGCATCCTGAAGGCGATGAACCGCCCGTATACGGCGGAACAGTACATGCACATCGTCAATGAGCTGAAACGCAAATGCGGAGAAATTGCATTCTCCACTGACATCATCGTCGGCTTCCCCGGAGAGACCGATGAAGATTTCGAAGAAACACGCCGCATTCTGAATGAAGTCGGTTACGACAACGCCTATATTTTCAAGTACTCCCCGCGCAAAGGCACCAAAGCTGCCGAGCTGCTGACCGATGATGTTCCGCAATCCGTCAAGGAAGAACGCAATCAGATTCTGCTTGCCGACCTTGCCAAAACCTCCGAGCGTGCAAACGACAAATTTGTTGGACGGACACTGGAAGTTCTCGCGGAAGGCGTCAGCAAACGCAACTCCGCACGCTGGTGCGGACGCACGGAGCTGAGCAAGCTCGTCGTGTTCGAACCGGATGATGCAATCAGACCGGGCGACCTTGTGCAAGTGCACATCAAACACGCGACCGCCATGACGCTCTTCGGCGATCTGGTACGCGGCTGATGGATTCCGCCCCCGCCATATCCGTTCTCTTTCCGGTCTACAATACGGAAAAGTATCTGGCGGAAGCTCTGGATTCTCTCGAAGCGCAGACCTTCCGGAACTTTGAAATCATTGCCGTCAACGACGGCTCAACCGACCGATCCGGAGAGATTCTGCGGGATTATGCGGCGCGCTTTCCGAATATCCGGCTGATTGAACAGCCGAATTGCGGCAAGCCGGCGGCACTGAATGCCGGACTCGACCTGGCTTCCGGTGACTGGATCGCGATCATGGATTCCGATGACGCCGCCGCGCCGGAATATCTTGCGCATCTCTACGCCTCAGCGCAGGAAACCGGAGCGGATCTGGTTTCCTGCGGCTATGAACTTATCTATCCGGAATGCCGGATTCTGCGCGATTCCCGCTGGGCATGTGCTGCACCGCACTCGCTCGCAGAATTTCCGGAACTGCTTTTCCTGGACAATACGAACTGGAACAAACTCTACCGGATGCAGATGCTGAAAAAGTACAATATCCGCTTTGACCGGGAGTTGAAAATGGCGGAAGACCTGCCGTTTTTCTTTCAGACTCTTCTTGCGGCGAACCGGATTGCCGTCATCCCGCAGCCGCTTTACTTTTACCGTCAGGAGCGCGAAGGACAGCTCTCCGCCATTGATGACGTGCGCTGTTTCTCGGTTTTCCGCGCATTCGGAGATACAAACCGTTTCATTGAAGAACACGGCTTCGATTACATCCGCCCCTGGCTGCTTCATTCTGCACTGAGCCTTTTTGCCTACATGTATGAACGCGCAAAGCCGGAATTCCGGGAAGAGTTCTTCGGGAAAATGAACGCTTATTTTCATTCCATCGGCTGCACGCCGCACACAAAGATTCCGCCGGGCCCGTGGCGCGGAGCATCGGCACCCGATAAAGTCCGCTGGGGAATGCTCCGCATTCTGCACCCGCTGTCGCTCCGCGCAATTTTGCGGAACGACAGAACGGCTTACGACAGGCTTATCGCATTCCGTCTTTTCCTGCTGAATCTTTTCCGCAAGCTCAGCTGAGACCGCAAAGGCGCCGCGAACGTTTCCGGAAACCGAGCGGAGTTTCCCCCGTAAACTTGCGGAACGAGAAACAGAACCACGCGCTGCCCTGATAATGAAGCAGTTCCGCGATTTCCCAAATCGGTGTTGAAGTTTCCGCCAGCAGTCGCTTTGCCTCCATCATCCGCAATTCAAAAAGAAACTGCGCGGGCGGCGGATACCCCGACTTCTCCCAGTGCCGCGAAAAGGTTCGCCGCGAAAAACCGTGTGCGCGCGCAAGTTCGTCAAAATCAATTTCCTGCATGCAGTTCAAGCGCAGATACGATGCAATCCTCCGGATTTTTTCATCGGCTTCCGCAAGCGGCGTCTGATTCAGTTTACGGGCAAGAAGAAGTTCGCGAATAATCTGAAAACAGAGCATGTCAATCCGGTCGACGACACCGAACTCTTCCGAATGACGCGCGAGCTCCTGAAGCTGCATGAACAGCGCGTTGAATGCGGCTGATTTCGGCATCGGGCAGAGACTGAACTCATCTTCCACGCCGAGCACCCGTATTGCATCCGCATATTTCCGGTCATAGGTGAAGTAAATTCCCGTGTTCAATCTGCCTTCCGTGACCACATGATATTCGTCCGGACGTTTGATGAAAATATATGGATAGCGGCAGACATATTCCCGTCCGTCCACCACACGGCGGCAAACCTCCGTATCGCCGCCGAAACAGCAGCAGAACTGCAGGCTGACCACAAGCTGAGTTGGCATGTAGGGGAAGGAAACATGGTGCGCAAGCGAGCGTACCGGAAGAACCTGCGGATTCTCCAGCACTCGGCGTTTGTCTTCAAAATTCAAATTGAACGGTACAGGCATAATCCATAGTATACAGCTGAAAGAGGAAAAAGTCAAGTGACCAAAAAACGATATTTATTTGTCCGGGCAAACTATAGACAAAAGTTTATTTTTATGCTATATTTATAAAGAAAAATCAACATAAGGAGCAAAGCAATGCCTTTTCAGATTGACACGGAAAAGAAAATTTTTCTTTCAAGCACCGGCAATATGTCATATGCGTTCGCAATCAGGGAAAACGGAGTTCCCGTAAACCTGCACTGGGGCGGACGGATCGACCGTCTCGCAGACTTGACCGATGAATCCGAAATCTCCTGGTTCCGCATCAGTCATTACAACTGGCGCGCAAAATCCAGTCGGCTGGAATTTCCGGCATATGCCCCGCAGCACCATTATGAACCGTGCCTGAAGCTCTCTTCGCCCGACCGGGCGCTGGAGCTGAAGTATGAGTCGTACAGCCTTGAAAACGAAAATCATCTGACCATCACTCTCCGCGAAACCGGATGCGGGCTGATCGTCAAGCTCCACTATGAACTGTTTCCGGAATTTGATCTGCTTCAGCGTCACGCCGAACTCATCAATGAAAGCGAAGAGGATATCCGTGTGGAAAATCTTTTTTCCGCCGTCTGGAATCTTCCGCGAGGAGAAGCACCGCGCCTGACTACGCTTCAGGGCGGATGGGGACAGGAATACCAGGTTCACCGCACAACGCTTGATCAGGGCGAACACATTCTTGAAAGCCGGACCGGACTCAGCGGACACGCCACAGTTCCGTTCTTCGCATTCGATGCGGGAAACGCAGATGAAAAGTCCGGCGACGTCTATTTCGGAACGCTCCTCTGGAGCGGAAGCTGGAAGTTCATTTTTGAACGCGACATCTATGCCGAAAACCGCGTTTCCGGCGGGTTGAACAACTTCGATTTTGCTCTCACCCTCCCCCCGGGCGGACGCTTCGCCGCCCCGCGTTTCCTCGGGGGATTCTCGCGCCGCGGATTCGGCGAAATGACCCGGCTCATTCACCGCTTCAGCGCAAAACACCTCTATCCGGAAAGTATGCGCAACCGCGTCATGCCGGTCGTTTTCAACACTTACTCCTGCATCCGCGGAGCGGAAGTGACCGAACAGAACGTTCTCGATCTCATTCCGCGCGCGGCGGACGTCGGTTGCGAACTATTCATTATCGACGCCGGCTGGCAGCAGAGCATGGGCGACTGGATCATTCATCCGGAAAAGTTTCCCGGCGGATTTCGCAAAATCATAGAATCCGTCCGCGCACACGGTATGGAGTTCGGAATCTGGGTTGAGTTCGAGCGTGTTGATTCCGCAAGCCGTGTCTACCGGGAACATCCGGAATGGCTGATTGACCGCGAAAACTACACACTTCTCAATTTTGCCCGGCGCGATGTTCTGGAATACATCCACGGAGTTCTCCGCAAGCTGCTGAAAGAGAACGAGATTATCTATTTCAAAATGGATCTGAACCGCTATCTGGAAATCCCGAAGGTTGAAAAACGGCGCGAAATGCGGACTCAGTACATGCTGAACTTCTATGAACTGATGCGGCGTCTGACTGCAGAGTTTCCGCATGTCTTTTTCGAAAATTGTGCGAGCGGAAGCGGACGCGGCGATCTGGAGATGGACCGTTACTTTGCCCGCGTCAACCGGAGCGACAATCAGGACACTTTGGACATTCTGAACATTCAGGAAGGTTTCACCTATCTGCATTTCCCGAAGATGGCGGGCGGCGGATGCCAGATCAGCAAAAGCTATTCCTATTTCTTCAATCACCGCGAAATTCCGCTCCGCTTTATGGCGCACGCCGCGCTGATGGGCTGGCCGTCGCTCGGAATTCCGCTCAACAAAAGCTCGCCGGAAGAGATTGCAGAATGCAAAGGCTATTTGGATCTGAACCGCAGAATCCGCCACATCGTGGCGTTCGGCGAACTCTACCGTATTGCTTCGCACCTTCAGAAACGCTATGCGGCGTTTGAGTATGTGCTTCCGGACCGTTCGGAAGCTCTTGTTTTTGTTTTTGCACATGGACTCCAGTTTGCGGAACAGCTCCCGAACCTTCATCTGGAAGGTCTTGACCCGGAAGCGGTTTATGAAATTGTGCGCTACGCCCGCCATGATTCGGAGCGCGACAATTTCTGTTCCGTTCCGGAGCCGGAGCCGCATCCGATGTCCGGACGCGGGCTCGCCGATCTCGGGCTCCGTGTCGGACTCGACGGGGATTTCGACAGCCGAATCTTTCACCTGAAAAAAATTAAATAAGGTGTTGATTTCAACTTTGCAGCAACAGTCGAAACAGTTGAACCGGCCGGAAACTGATAACACAACTTTGTTCCAAAGGGAAACAAAACGTCAGTCGCGTCCCTTGCCGATGTTGGCGAGGAAAGAGCGGGTGCGTTCATTCTGCGGATTGTCGATCAGCTGATCCGCGCGCCCCTGCTCCACAATGACGCCGTCCGCCATGAAAACGATGCGGTCGGATACATTGCGGGCGAAATTGATTTCATGAGTCACAATCACCATGGTCATATGTTCTTCGGCAAGCTGGCGGATCACCTTCAGAATCTCCGCGGTAAGCTCCGGATCAAGCGCGGAAGTCGGTTCATCGAAGAAGAGAATATCCGGATTCATAGCAAGGGCACGGGCAATCGCGACGCGCTGCTGTTGTCCGCCGGAAAGCTGATACGGATACGCGTCTTCGCGTCCCTCAAGTCCGATTTTGCGCAACAGCAGTTTTGCCTCCTCAATCACCTCCGCCTTGTTGCGGTTCTGCACGCAAACCGGAGCGTCGATGATGTTTTTCAACACCGAATAATGCGGAAAAAGATTGAAACTCTGGAAGACGAGACCGAAGCGGTTCCGCGCCAGTTTCAAAACGGATTTTCCTGCATACATTCCATTGCTGAGAATACAGAGATTTTCGTATGAAATCGTTCCGGAATCCGCGGTTTCAAGCATGGTCGCACAGCGGAGCAGAGTCGATTTTCCCGAACCGGAAGGACCGATGATCGAAACAACCTCCCCTTTCCGGACCGAAAAGGAAATGTCCCGCAATACATTCAGCGGACCGAAACTCTTGGAAAGATGCGAGATACTGAGAATATCCATAGCTTCACCTCACCGGTAATAGTTGAGCCGTTTTTCGAGCAGCCCCATTCCGGCGGCGACAACGAAATTGAAAATGTAATAGAATACGCCGGCCACGACAAACGGAACCATCGTCGTGTGCGCGCTGGAAATCTGTTTGGCAATTGTGAACATTTCCAGAACCGAAAGCGAAAAGGCGAGCGACGTGTCTTTCACAAGCGTGATTACCTCGTTCGTCACCGGCGGAATGATCCGCTTGATCACCTGCGGCAGAATGATCTTGAAGAACGTCTGCGGTGCGGAATAGCCGAGCACGCGCGCGGCTTCGTACTGTCCGACCGCCATTGATTCAATTCCTCCGCGGTAGATTTCCGCGAAATAGGCGGCGTAATTCAGCGAAAACGCAATGATCACCGCAATAAAACGATAGCCGCTCGGCAGGGAAATGTGGAAAAAGTAGTACGGTCCGAAAAAACAGACCAGAAGCTGAAGCATAAGCGGTGTTCCGCGCATCACGGATATGTATACGCGGAACACATTGCGGACGATGCAGATCTTCGACATTCTGCCGAGCGCGACAAGGAGTCCAAGCGGAAGAGCGAACACCAGTGTCAGCACAAAAATCTCCACTGACACAAGAAGCCCGCTCAGGAGCTCGGCAAACATGTTCGGATAGTTCATCGCCGCTTCACGCTTACGGTTTGAGAATCAGGACGTTCTGTCCCTTGAAGTACTGACCGGAAATCTTCGCGGCCGTACCGTCGGCAACCATCTCCTTGAGGGTCTTCTGGACCGCGTCACGGAGCTCCTTGTTGCCCTTGCGGAAGCCGATTCCGTATTTTTCCGTCAGAACGGTTTCGGTGAGCATGACGAATTTGCCGTTACTCTGCTGAATCTTCATCTGCGCAACGCCGATATCCATGGCGACCGCCTGCACGGAGCCCTGTTCGAGTTCGGATACGGCATTGTTGTAGTTCGGGGTGACGATCATCTCTTTGAAGGTCTTGCCGAGCGCCTCTTTCGCGCCGCCTTTCATGAGAGCCTTCTGAACCGGCGTATCGGTCTGAACCGCAACGGTTTTTCCGGCGAGGTCGGCGAGCTTGCGGATCGGGGAATCCTTGCGGACGAGCACGACCTGGCTGTTGTCGACATAGGGTTCGCTCCATTCATAAGCATCTTCGCGGCCGTTCATTGTGAAGCCGTTCCAGATGCAGTCGATCGAGCCGGAGTTCAGCTCCATGTCTTTGGCGTCCCAGTTGATCGCCTTGAGGACGATTTCCCAGCCGTTGCGTTTTGCAACTTCGCGGGCGAGATCAAGGTCAAAGCCCTTGTAGACGCCGTTTTCCTTGTAGCCATACGGCGGGAAATCCGCGTCGAAGCCGACTGTGAAAGTTTTCTTCCCGCTGTTCGCATCGGAACAGGCAGTGAACAGAGTGACGGCTGCCATGCAAGCAACCACCACGGCGAAAAGACGTTTCAGCATTTTTTGCTCTCTTTCGTTGGTTAAAATTTTCCAGAAGGGATAATATAAACTGTCTGCGTATGTTTTTCAAGAATCGATTCGCGATTTAAAATATGTTTTTCCCTGTAAAGAACGCTTTCCTTCGTTTTTTGTCCATTTGCCTCTTCACGAAACGGTACGGAAGAAAACACATGTCCAAGTTTCAAAAGCACACCGGCGAAGTTCTGAGCGAAAAATGAGCGGGAAATCTTGAACTTCATCTTGAAAAATCCCGTTTTTGTGTGATATTACCTTGTAAGCAAGCAAAGGATGTTGAGAATGAGAAGCATGACGGGATTCGGCAGAGCCGAAAAATACAGCGAAGAACTCCAGTACGGATTCAAAGTGGAGCTCGCCTCCATCAATAAAAAACAGTTCGATCTGAAAATTTCCATGGGACGCGAACTCGCCCGGTATGAAACCGAACTGCGCGCATTCATCGCCGGACGCATCACTCGCGGCTCGCTCACTCTCCGCATCGAAACCGTTGTCCATGCGGGGTCCGGTGTCCAGAAGGTCGACTTCTCCAAGGCCGAAGCTCTCCTTGCCGCGGCCCGCGAATTCCAGAAAGCGCACAATCTGCCCGGCGAAATCACCATTTCCGATATTCTCGCCATTCCAGACGCTGCGGTTGTTCAGTCCGCCGATCTCTCCGGTGAGGAATGCCTGAAATTCCTGGAATCAACCGTCGCGGAGGCTGTCGATGAACTGATCCTCATGCGCAGCCGCGAAGGAGAAAATCTCAAGCGCGACATTCTCGGACGCATTGATGTCATGGAAGAGCTCGTTGATAAAATCCAGCCGCTCGCCGCTCAGCTTCCCGCGATTCAGAAAGAGCGCCTCTTCAAGCGTCTGAAAGAATTTGATCTTTCCATCGAAGACACGGACGAGCGCATCTTGCGCGAAGCGGTAATCTACGGAGACAAACTTGACGTCACCGAGGAGATTACGCGTCTTCATTCCCATTTTGCCAACTTCCGCAAGCTCGCGAACGAGCCGGATACCCCGGTCGGGCGTTCGCTTGATTTCATGGTTCAGGAAATTTTCCGCGAATGCAACACGCTCGGAAACAAAGCGGGTTCCACCGAAATATCCCCGCGCGTCGTCATGCTGAAAACCGAGCTGGAAAAGATTCGCGAACAGGTTCAGAATATCGAATAAGGAGTCATTATGAAATATTGCAGCCGTCAGGAAACCGCTCCGGAGCAGCAGACTGCGTTCATTCACCGGGTCACGCTCGACCTTGTGGATTCCTACCAGGACGGAATCGGCGTCAACCACAGCGAAGGCAACAATCTGCCGCGCGAAGATGAAGTTCTGAACATTCTTTCAAAACTTCTGGAACTGGTTTATCCCGGATTCGGCAAGCGCGAGGCGTACTCCATGTCCACCCTCCGCTTCTCCGTCGGGGAAATCGTCTCGTCGCTCTATATCGAACTGCGCGACGTGCTGGTCCGCACGCTGAATTTCCATTGCCGTTCCACAAACCCGTGCGCCGACTGCTCCTGCGGCGGTCAGGCCCAGCGCGCTTCCGAACATCTGCTTTCCGAACTTCCGCACCTGCGCGAAATCATCAAGAAAGACATTCAGGCCGCTTACGACGGCGACCCCGCCGCGCGCTCGCTCGACGAGGTGATTGTGAGTTATCCCGGTCTTAAAGCCATCACAATCCAGCGTCTTGCCCACATCCTTTACAAGGAGGGTATCCCGATGATTCCGCGCATCATGACCGAATACGCACACCGCATTACCGCGATTGACATCCACCCCGGCGCAACAATCGGCGAAGGCTTCTTCATCGACCACGGCACCGGAGTAGTCGTCGGTGAGACCGCGACCATCGGGAACAACGTCAAGCTCTATCAGGGAGTGACGCTCGGCGCGCACTCCTTCCCGAAAGACGCCTGCGGCAAAATCATCAAGGGAGCGAAACGCCACCCGAACATCGAAGACAATGTCACAATCTATGCCGGAGCGACAATTCTGGGCAACATCACGATCGGCGCGAACTCAATCATCGGCGGCAACGTCTGGCTGACCGAGGACGTTCCCGCCGGAACGAAAGTCCGCATTGCCGATCCCCAGCTGAGCATCAAGAAACCGAAGGAGACGAGAGTATGACACAGCTTCAGGAAAACCTCGTACGCGTCCGCGCGAACGTTGCAGCGGCGGCGGAAAAAGCGGGACGCGATCCGCTCTCGGTCCGTCTGCTTGCCGTTTCCAAGACCTTTCCGTTCTCCGACATTCTTGAAGCTCATGAAGCGGGACAGCTCGAATTCGGTGAAAACCGGGTTCAGGAACTCGAAACCAAAGTCCCGAACGGAACGCCGGACATCATCTGGCATCTGATCGGACATCTTCAGTCGAACAAAGCGGAGAAGGCTGTGGAACTGGCGGAATACATTCATTCCGTTGACTCGGTGAAGCTGCTGAACAAAATCAACGCCGCAGCAGCGAAGCGCGGAAAAATTCAGAAGATTCTGCTGGAAGTCAATGTTTCGGGCGAAGAATCCAAATTCGGACTTTCCGGTTGGGACGCTCTCCGCGAAGCGGCGGAACATGCGCTCGGACTTTCCAGCGTTAAGCTGCTCGGTCTCATGACTATGGCTCCGCTGGATGCGGATGACTCCGTTCTCCATGCGACCTTCGGCGGGCTCCGCGAATTCCGCGACCGCCTGGAGCGTGAATTTTCCGTCGCCCTCCCCGAACTTTCCATGGGCATGAGCCACGATTATCCCGTCGCCATAGCCGAAGGCGCAACGATTGTCCGCGTCGGCACCGCCATTTTCGGCGGACGCAACTACGCAGTCTGATTTTATTTTTATAATTTTTTCAAGTTCATCCGGCGGTTCTCTTTTTTCGGGAACCGCCGTTTTCTTTTAAAGTAAAAAACGCGGAGCCCGCCAAGCGGACTCCGCGCAAATCAGAGAGCAAACTCTGTTTTAATCTCACTCCGGAATGTCGCCGGGCTCGAGACCGAGCGGCAGAGGAGCGGGACGCTGACAGGTTGTCGTCAGCATGACCTTCTGTCCGAGCTTGCTGGACTTGTCGAAGGCGAGCATGATCTCAAGAACATGGTTCGCGAGTTCGCCGCAGCAGCGGTGCGGACGGTTGTTCTTGAGCGCCATCGCCATGTCGGCGGCGCCGAAGGAACGGCTGTTTTCGGTGTAGCCGAACGCAAGCGGCATCTCACGCCATTCCGGATTGTGCTCGTAGACATAACCCCATTCACGGCGGAAGAGCTTGACCGGACCGCCGAACGTGTTCGGGTCGGGAACCTGCATCGAACCTTCGCTTCCGTAGATTTCAATCGGAGCATGTCCGTGCTTGTAGACATCGAAGCTGGCAATCATCGTGATGACCGCGCCGCACTGGAATTCAATCACGCCCGTCAGATGGGTCGTGACGTTGACCGGGTAGCGGTCGTACGGCTTGTAGGTATCCTTGTAGGTGTCGGAAACTTCCGCGCCGAGCGTGCGGTAGTCAAAGCCCTTCGTGGTGACCGCGGAGACGCTCTTCGCCGGACCGAGCAGGTTGACGAGAGCGGTGCAGTAGTAGGGACCGAGGTCGAGCATCGGGCCCGCGCCGTAGTCGTAGAAGAAGGGAGCCTGTCCCCACTTTTCCGGACCGCGTCCGGCGACAATCGCCGTGCCGGAGAGCGGCTTGCCGATCCAGCCGTCGTCAAGGAGCTTGCGGGCGGTCTGCTGTCCGCCGCCGAGGTAGGTGTCCGGAGCGCAGCCGACGCGGAGACCTTTTTCCTTCGCGAGCTTGATCACCTTCTGAGCGTCTTCAAAGTCAACGCCGAACGGCTTTTCCGAATACGCGTGCTTGCCTGCGTTCAGGGTGTCGATCGCGATCTTGGAGTGAACCTGCGGAGGTGTGAGGTTGATGACGATTTCAATATCCGGATTCGCGAACAGCTCTTCGTTCGTGACGTTCGCGACGCCGTAGAGTTCATGCTTCTTCGCGGAACGCTCCGGAATGATATCCGAGCACGCGATGACTTCGAGGTTGCGGAATTTCTGAGACGCCTTGAAATAGGTGTCGGAAATCATGCCGCATCCGACGATACCGACTTTTGTTGTTTTCATGAGGGGAAAATCCTTTGATTATTTGTTGCCGGCGGCAAGACCATTCTCGGTCATGTACTTGTAGCTCTGAGTGATCGCGGAGACCATCTCGGTATTGCAGTAGTCGAGTTCGACGATGACCGCCTGGGTCTGGGCGGGAGCGTGTGCGATGAGGTCCTTGATCGGCAGGGTTCCGGTTCCGAGCGGCATGAGTTCGACATGGCGTTCAAGAATGCCGTTGACCATGTTGTCGCCGCCGACCTTCTGGGAAGCGACGCCGTCCTTCATGTGCAGGAGGATCGTGTCTTTCGCGAAGAGATCAAGCATCTTCACCGGGTCTTCAACACCGAGGTTGGTGGACCAGAAGCAGTCGATTTCATACTTCACGTTCGGGCAGAGCTCGCGGTAGATCTCGTATTTGAGCTTGCCGTCGATGCGCTGGAACTCGAAGTCATGGTTGTGCTGGAAGAGCGTGAAACCGTTCTTTGCGAGGATTTCCTGCATCATGTTCGTGTTGTCGGCGGTGCGCTTGATGGCGTCCATGTCGGCGAAATCATTCGGGCCGTAGCCGCAGACGATCTTGTCAAGACCGAGAATGGAGGCGATTTCCATGGATTCGCCGAGGTTGCCCTTGCCGTGCGCCCACGGAGAGTGCGAGGAGACAATGCCGAGACCGAGATCATCCAGAATCTTTTTGAATTCGGTCGGTTTGATGTCCCAGAAACCGGCAGGCTCAACGAGCTTGTAGCCGATATCGGCGACCTTCTTCAAAACTGCGACGAAATCTTTCTGGGCGAGTTCTCTCAACGAGTAAAGCTGAACACCGATTGGAAGCATTTTCTGGCTCCTTTTTTAAAGTTTTCCGGTTTTGTTCCTTGAATTCTCTTTAACGTAAAGTATTGTACGTTGCAGATATTATACAACCGCATTGAGCGAATGCAAATAGACAAAAGATAGCTTCTTTTGACGAAAACTATAAAACGAGGCAAAAATGTTTGAACACATCGTAAAACTCCGTTCGATATCCCGCTTTGCCGCGCCGGATAACCGGAAAGTGACCCCCGTCATCATTCCTCCGAACGAGGAATGTATTGAAGTTCTCACCGGCGGAACCCTCTTTTTTGAGGTAGACGGAGAGCGCCGCACGTTCCGGAAAGGCACGATCTTCTGGCACGTCTCGCGCGACTACACGATTTGGGACACCCCCCTGAACGATCCCTACCGCTGCCAGGTTTTCCACTTTGTGACAAAGCAGCCGAACCGCACGGTTCCGCGCGTCACGATCTGGCATGACATGGAGATGCTGGACCGTTTCTGTTCCGAGACTTTCCGCGCGTTCCATTCTGGCGAGAACAATTCGTTGGAACTGGCGGTCTACTGCTATTCGGTTCTTCAATGGCGCGCCGGTCATTCGGACTGTCTTCCCGACGAACTGGGGCCCGCCCCGCTGCGCCGGGCAGTGAAGTATCTGGACGGACATTTCTTTTCGAGCATCACGCCCGGCGATGTCGCGAAAGCCACGGGGATCAGCCGTCCGTATCTGTTCAAACTTTTCAAGGAGGGCCTGGGGATCAGTCCGCACCAGTACATTCTGAAATTGCGTCTGGACATGGCGAAGCGTCTTCTCGCGGGCGAAAATTTTTCGATCAAGGAGATCGCCGCCGAGTGCGGTTTTGAATCGCTGGAGGTGTTCTACCGTCAGTTCAAATCCGTCGCCAACACCACCCCCGCCGACTACCGCAAGCAATACTCAAGATACCGGTGAGGAAAAATACTTAAAAACAACCAAGAGAGACCTTCCTAAAAAATCAGTTTTTATCATAAACAATACTTGTCAACTCAATTAATTAGTCATAAAAAACAAAAATACTCCTTGACAAACAATATAAATGGATGTATGTTCTGCGATATCTAAAACGAGTAATAAACGACAAAAAAATAAGAAAGGTTATTTGTTAAACATGAACAAAGATACAATAATGATAAAACCTGCATTTACAGAAAGAAATATTCCTGTTGTTTTTGCAGCAGATCAGAACTATGCTTTGTATAGTACAGTTTTCTTACAATCTCTGATACAAAATTCTTCAGCAGAAAATAATTACGATCTGATCTTGTTGGAAGATTCATTATCAGATTCAATGAAAGAAAAATTAACCTCGTTAGTTCTCAATAGAAAAAATTTTTCTCTCAGATTCTTTTCTTTGGAACAGGAACTGCAAAAATATCCGGAAAATATATTTTACACTCCTGCGTATTATTCAAAAACAATATATTTTCGGCTCTTCATTCCAACGATACTGCAAAACTACAAAAAAGTTGTTTATCTTGATATTGATACCATTCTTCTTGCAGATATTGCAGAATTGTTTGCCATTCAAATGAAAGAAAAACCTGTTGCGGCATACATAGAGCCTCCTAGTAAAAAATTCTTTTCAACACCCGATTACTTTAATTCCGGCGTCCTTGTAATGAACATTCCGAAATTAAATGAATTAGATTTATTAAAGCAAAGCCTTGCCATTTTAAACAAATATACAAAATTAGCATCCCCTGATCAGGATGTGTTAAACATGCTTTACTCAGGCAATTTCACACTGCTGTCATTTTCCTGGAATTTCTTTGCTTTTGCAGAAGAAAAAGACATAAAAAAGACCTCTGACTATGACGCCTACAAAGAAATCCTTCTTAAGAGGAAATCGCCTAATCTAATACATTATGCCTCTTGGCAAAAACCATGGAATACCCCCGATGGGTATTTTTCTGAACTATGGTGGGAGTATGCACGCCAACTTCCATTTTTTCCTGCTATTGAAAAACAGGCGTATATAGATCAGGCTAGGTAGTGTCCGAATTTTTGCGCNNAATAATAATCAATCATGGAAACAGGCTTTTTCAAGCCTCTATCCCATCAAATGTGCGCAATTTCTCGGACGTTATCTCAGGCTAAATTTTTTCGTAAGAAATATTTGGAAATCATAAATTCCAAACCGTGGAAGATGACATGGCCTTTGCGCAACCTCTACGATTTGTGCAAATATGACATTCCCATCTTTGCACGAAGAATTCAGGCAAAAATGTTTGGAACTATTTAATCTTCTACAACCTGATTCCGCGTAAAGGATTTGACAAAATCCTTGAGCCAACGCATCAGCTGTCTGATACCGGGAATCTTCATTGCGGTCAGGTAAACAAAAGCGATTACTATCGCCGCATAGTAATACCAGTTCCGGTGATACTGCGGCATAGATTTCCAAAACACTCGCCAGCCAAGCGTATGACCTGCGGAAAATTCTCGAGTAAAATCAAAATATACAGGAAGAATATGCCAGAAAAGGACATCTCGTTTTTCCCGCTCAAATACAGATTTGCTCAGAAAGCCGGCGTTCTGATAAATCAGCAGAAAGTCCAGATAACATTCACCGTAAATATCCGCTTCATTGCGAACCTTTAAGTTGTAGGTTACTCCCTGCCGTTCAAAATAGCTTTCATTGAATGTATACGAAACTCCGCCTTCTTTCAGGATCCGAAAATAAATATCCTCTTGCGGGAAATAATACATATAATACCGGAATGGCTCCGGCAGACTCGCATAAGAGCGTCGGCGGTATGTATACGAAGATATCCACGTAATAAAAAATGAGCCGTAATCAACAGCCTCGTTAACAGTTGTAATCCGCTTCTCCGGTTCTGAATGACAAGTCTTGTGATTGGTCAGAAAAACATCTCCATCCGGATGACTTTTTATCTTGTCACACAGCTGTTTCAGCATTCCAGGACGGAACAGCGTGTTGTCATTCAGCAGCTTCAAATACTCGCCGCGACCGTGGTCA
The DNA here is from genome assembly GCA_002405835.1 of Lentisphaeria bacterium UBA4640. Taxonomy (GTDB): domain Bacteria; phylum Verrucomicrobiota; class Lentisphaeria; order Victivallales; family UBA1829; genus UBA1829. Next base: position 123,363 of record DHMO01000053.1, read on the forward strand.
AGAGCGTTTTGAAAATTGAAATGGGAATCTATCGGTTCAGTCAGGCGAAGATATTGAATCTTGTCGGGATATGCGGAACAGAAACGTGACATCAAAGACGGCGTGTCATCCGTGGAGGCATTGTCCGAAACAACGATTTCAATCTCATTCGTTTCCTGAAACAACGGTTCGGAAACAATCGCGTCCAATGTCTTGCAAAGATACGGACTGCGGTTGAAGGTCGGAATGCAAATGGAAAGAAACGGATTACTCATAGCCAATGAAATTATCTGCAGAACGCCCCGGACAACGGGGCGGCTGCAGATAAAACTTCACTCTCAGTCGACAACGATCGACTTCTTCGAGCCTTTGACGATTTCGCCGCAGACGAAGGCGTCGAAACCGGCTTTGCGGCAGATGTCGAGAGCCTGGGTCGCGGCGTCCGCGGGGACAAACCACACCATGCCGACACCCATGTTGAAGACGCGGTACGCTTCGGAATCGTCGATGTTGCCCGCTTCCGTGATGAGACGGAAAATCGGCGGGGGATTCTTGATCGTGCTCTTGTGGAACACTGCATCGACGTCCGGAGGAAGAATGCGCGGGACATTATCGTAAAGTCCGCCGCCCGTGATGTGCGCAATGCCGTCGAGCGGGAAATCAATATCCATCGCGGCTTTGATCGCGGGCCAGTAGCAGGTGTGCGGCTTCAGAAGAGCTTCGCCGATCGTCTCATGATTCAGCTCGGCAAGCTCGGTGTCGACTTCGTAGCGGCAGCTGTGGAAGAGCACCTGACGCGCAAGGCTGAAGCCGTTCGTGTGCAGACCGTTCGAGGGAAGACCGATCGCGATGTGTCCCGGTTTGATCTTCTCGCCGGTGATCAGCTTGTCCTTCTCGACAATGCCGTTGATGACGCCGACCAGGTCAAAGTCGTTGCCGTACATGCCCGGCATTTCAGCGGTTTCGCCGCCGAGCACCGCGCAGTTCACCTTTTTGCAGGCGTCCGCAATGCCGCCGAGGATATCCTCGTAGAGCGGGCTGCGGAGTTTGCCGATGCCGATGTAGTCCAGGAAGAACACCGGTTCCGCACCCTGAACGCTGATGTCGTTCACGCAGTGGTTGACAATGTCGTGACCGACCGTGTCGAACTTCTGCATGAGGGCAGCGACCATGAGTTTGGTTCCGACGCCGTCGATGCTGGAGACAAACACCGGTTTTTTGTATTTCGTCAGATCAATCTGAAAGAGTCCGCCGAAACCGCCGATGGGGGCGAGCATTTCGGGGCGTTTCGTCGACGCGAGTTTCTTTTTGACGCGCGTGAGCAGTTCCGTGGCGAGATCGATGTCAACGCCGGCTTCTTTGTAAGTCGAGACTTTTTTGTTTTCCGGAGCCATTTTTACCTCTTTCGTTGGCTGTTGCAGTTTTCTCCTTCTATAATATACACGCATTTCCGCAAGATAAAAGCGGAAATTCATGAAAATTATGCCGCAAACTGGATTTTTTCCGTTTTGACGCTATATTTAAAGGGAAAAGGAAGCGAACAAAAGTCTTAAAAACAAAGAACAAGGAGTTTTTATGTCATTCCTCGATGACAAGTACCTGCTGGAAAGCGATTCCGCCGTCGCCATCTACAACGCGGTGAAAAATCTGCCGATCATTGACCCGCACAACCACGCCGACGTTGCAGAAATCGCCGCCAACGGGAACTATTCCAACGCCTGGCAGGTGTTCGCGGCAACCGACCACTACGTCTGGGAAGTCATGCGCAAACGCGGCGTCGACGAAAACAGCATCACCGGCACCGCCACCCCGAAAGAAAAATGGATGGAGCTCGCCCGCGTCATGCCCGAAATCGCCGGCAACCCCGTTTTCGAGTGGATTCATCTCGACCTCCGCAGACGTTTCGGCATCACCGACGTGCTCTGCTCCGAAAACGCCGAACGCATCTGGGATGAAGTCAACGCCAAACTCGCAACCGACGATTTCAAGCCTCTCGCCCTCCTCAAGGCGATGAACGTTGAGGTCATGTGCTCCACCGACGACCCGGTCGACACCCTCGAATATCACACCGCCATCAACGAAAAGGCCGGACGCGTCATCATCCGCCCGACCTGGCGTCCCGACAAGGCGATGCGCATTCACTATCCCGGCTTCCGCGACTATATCGCCAAGCTCGGAAAACGCTTCGGAATTGAAATCGACTCCGTGGAAAAACTTGTGGAAGCTCTCCAGAAATCCCACGACTATTTTGCGGAAAAAGGCTGCCGCGCCAGCGATCACGACACCCCGCATCCGCTTCCCGGAAACGCCACGCTCGCCGAAGCCGACGTCGTCTTCCAGCGCGCTCTCGCCGGAGAAACCATGTCCCAGGCGGACATCGACACCTATCAGGATTACCTCACGATCAAGGTTGCCGAAATGGATATGCGCGCGGGCTGGGTCTACCAGATGCACATGTGCGTCATCCGCGACGTCCGCGATACGCTCTTCAAATCGCTCGGCATGGACGTCGGCGGCGATATTTCCGAATTCTACGTCAACATCGCCAAGCCGCTCTGCGGATTCCTGAATCACTTCGACGACCGTCTGAAACTCGTGCTCTACTCGCTTGAGCCGTGTCATCAGGCCGCTCTCGCGGCGGTCGCCCGCGCATTCGGCAAAAACGTCCGTCTCGGTTCCGCCTGGTGGCTGAACGACCAGCCCTACGGCATGTCCACTCAGCTCGAATACATCGGCAACGTCGACGTCTATTCCTGCTTCGCCGGCATGGTCTCCGACTCCCGCAAGATTCTCTCCTACGCATCCCGCTTCGAGATGTTCCGCAGAACGCTTTCCAACGTTCTCGGCGGACTCGTTCTCAAGGGACGCATGCCGCAGGAAATCGCGGAAAAGATCGCGGTCATGATGTGCTACACCGAACCGAAAAAGTTCTTCAACGTCTGATACCGTAAAAAAGGAGTGTTTCCGAAATGGAAGTCATCATCATGCCGGATGAGCGCAGAGCGACGTTGCTCTCCGCCCGTCTGATCGCGGATCAGATCCGCCGCAAACCCAGCTGCACGCTCGGCCTCGCGACCGGGCGCACCATGGAGAATCTGTACGGTGTTCTCGCTGAGATGTACCGCAGCGGTGAGCTGGATTTCTCGCTCTGCCGTTCGTTCAACCTCGACGAGTATATCGGAATTCCGGAAGATGATCCGAATTCCTACCGCACCTACATGAACCGCCATCTGTTCAGCAAGGTGAACATCGACATCCGCAACACCCACCTTCCGCTCGGAAACGCCCCTGACCTTGCACTCGAATGCGAAAACTATGAAAAGCGCATGAAAGAGTGCGGCGGAATCGACATCCAGCTGCTCGGGATCGGACGGAGCGGGCACATCGGCTTCAACGAGCCGCTCTCCTCGCTCGCCTCCCGCACCCGCGACAAGGCGCTGACTCCGACAACCATTGCGCAGAACGCCCCGCTCTTCCCGCGCCCGGAAGACATGCCGAAGCGCGCCCTCACCATGGGCGTAGGCACGATTCTGGAAGCCCGCCGCATTCTGCTGCTCGCGACCGGAGCGGAAAAAGCCGCAATCATCGCAAAGGCTGTTGAAGGACCGATCACAAGCATGGTCTCCGCTTCCGCGCTCCAGCTTCACCCGAAATGCACCGTCATTGTCGATGAGGCCGCCGCGAAGGAGCTTCAGGGCAAAGACTACTACCACTGGATTTTCGCAAACGAACCCGAGTGGCAGCAGTATCAGGATTGTCTCAAGGACTGAAAAAACGGAACATCGTTTCAAGGGCGGTGTCTTCTGGACGCCGCTTTTTTTACAGCGGCAGACTGTGCGCGTGCAGATTTGCTTTCCGGAACGCCGAGGGCGTGGTTCCCGTATGCCGCTTGAAGAAGTTGGAAAAATAATATTCGCTGCTGAAGCGGAAATGCTCCGCAATCTCCCGGATCGAAAGCGGAGAACAGAGCAGGTAGCGGCTCGTCTGTGCGATCAGCTCTTTCTGCAGAAACGACTTGAGCGGAATCGAAAGGTCATGTGAAAAATTCCGGGAAAGCGTTCCGCGAGACTGCCCGGCGACTTCCGCCAGTTCTTCCACCCCCATCTGCGCGGAAAGATTCGCCTGAATATAACGCAGCAGCATTCCGTAGCGTCCGGAAAGATTCGCCAGCTCCGAAAGAGTGTCGCCCGGCGGAAGCGGAAGCGCGCGGATCGTCCGCCACAGGAATGTCTCGAAATCGCAAATGGCGGACCAGTCCGGGGCCGCGAGAACCGCACGCTCCATCCGTTCGATTTCCACCGGATCGGCGGCAAATTCGCGGCAATGCCGTTCCCGCTGGAACACATCCACGCCCGGAAGAATGTGCAGATTGAAGTGACAGCAGAGAAACTTGAGTCCGTCACGGAATTCAAAGCTGAGGTCCGTGGATTCGGGCATGAACAGCGCTGCGCCCCGGCGCAGATCGTGAAGTTCTCCCGTCGAATGGTTCCGCACGGTTCCCGTACCTTCCCGCACAAAGAAACAGCGGTTGAAAGCAAACGTGTTCCGTCCGCTCCAGACGAAATCCGCAGAGGAGATCTGGTGCAGATCGAGCTGAATCATATTGAGAACGTTCCGCCAACGGGAATTTTCCAGCACCGGCATAAAATTATATTTTTTTCCTCTTTTTTTCTATTCATAATTCCGGCTTCTTCATGTATAATAACAGGGAAAGCGGAAAAGTCAAACAAGGAAGGGAAAATTCTTATGAAATTGCAGAAAGAACATTTGCGGGAGGTTTCGTTTCCCGTCGGAGGAATCGGCGCCGGCTGTATCGGAGTCGCCGGAAACGGACGCCTCATCGACTGGGAGATCTTCAACCAGGCTGGCAAAGGACGCTGCAACGGCTGGTCGCATTTCGCCGTCAAAGCGGAAAAGAACGGCAAAGTGCAAGGCGTCCGGATTCTCAACGGCGATCTCATGAGCGACTTCTCCGGTGAACGCGTCGGACGCGATGCCCTTTTCACCGGATTCGGCTGGGGCCCCGTTCAGGAAACACTCTGCGGACTTCCCCATTTCGCAAACTGCGAATTCAACGGAGAATTCCCTGCGGCGGAACTCATGTTTTCCGACCCGGATTTTCCCGCAAACATGACCCTTACCGCCTGGAGCGCGTTCGTTCCCGGAGAATCCGACCTCTCCTCCATGCCGGCGGCGATGTTTGAAATCACCTTTGAAAACACCTCGGACGATACACTCGACTATACCTGTACCGCCGTTCTCGCGAACCCGTGGACCTCACCCGATGCGGACAACCGGGTGGAACGGAACGGAAAGCTCACAAGTCTCGTTCTCCGCAACAATCTTGCGCCCGAAGATTTCGAATACGGTGAACTCGCTCTCACGACTGATGCGGAAGACTTTTCGTTTCAGGAATACACGTTCCGGGGCGGATGGTGCGATGCGCTCGAAGTTTACTGGAACGATCTCAACCGGTCCGGACACTTCCGCAACCGCAGTTATCCGACCCGTGCGCAAGTTGAAATCCAGAACGGATGGCGCAAAGATTTCCATGAACTCGGTCTGCTCGCGGCGCATCTCACCCTTGCGCCGAAGGAACGCCGCACGGTCCGTTTCATCATTTCGTGGTACATCCCGAACCGCCGCAACACATGGAACAGCGAAGAAGGATTGCTTGAACTGCTCCGGAATTCCGGAATGAGCGAAAACCGCTGGAAAAACTACTACACAAAGCTCTGTTCCGGAGCGGCGGATGCGGCGGCAAAGATTTTCGCGGATTTCGCCCATATCCGCGAACAGGTTTTTTTCTTCCGCAGAGCTCTCCACGACAGCACAATCCCCGAAGCCTCACTTCAGGGCGCGGCGGCGAATCTGGCGGTCCTGATTTCCCCGACCTGTCTGCGCGTCGAAGACGGCACGCTCTGGGGCTGGGAAGGCGTCGGACCCGAGCGCGGCTCCTGCGAAGGAACCTGCCAGCATGTCTGGAACTATGCACAGGCGCTCCCGCTCCTCTTTCCGGATTTGGAACGCACCATTCGCGAATCACAGGCGAAATACGGAATTGATGAAAACGGCGGCTGGCATTTCCGCCTGAAACTCCCCCTCGGAATCAAGGCGAAAACCGACTGGAAGCGTCCTTGTGTGGACGGCTCTTTCGGGGAAATCATGAAAATTTACCGCGAATGGAAAATCTCCGGCGACATGGCGTGGCTCAACTCCATCTGGCCGCTCGTCAAGCCTGCCATTGAATTCGCGTGGAGCCCGAAGAACCCCGACCGCTGGGATCCGGAACGCACAGGCATCATCAGCGGTCGGCAGCACCATACGCTCGACATGGAGCTTTTCGGCGCCTCCGGCTGGCTTACCGGGCACTACCTCGGCGCGCTCAAGGCGGCGGCGGAGATGGCTCCGGCATGCGGTGATCCCGAATTCGGGAAACTCTGCTCCGAACTTTTCGAAAAAGGACGCGCTCTCGCAGAGGAAACCCTCTTCAACGGAGAGTATTACAACCAGAGCACCGATATTCATGACAAATCGGTTCTGCTCCCGCTCCTTCAGGGAGATGAAACTCCGGACAACAATCTTTACTGGGATGAAGAACACGGACAGATCAAATATCAGATTGGCGACGGCTGTTCCATCGACTCTCATCTTGCCCAGTGGTACGCTTCGCTCTACGGGCTAGGCAACCTGTTCGATCCGCAGCGCATCCATACCACATTGAACTCAATTTACCGCTATAATTTCCTGCCGTCCATGCGCGGATTTGCAAATACCTGGCGCAACTTCGCGTTCAACGACGAGGGCGGCTGCATGATCTGCGTCTGGCCCGAAGGACACGAGAAGCCCGTCATTCCCCTCCCCTACAACTCCGAGGCCATGACCGGTTTCGAGTGGGCGGCTGCAGCTCATCTCGTCATGACAGGCGAAGCGGAAAAAGGTGAAGAACTCGCCCGCGCCATCCGCAACCGTTACGACGGAGCAAAGCGCAACCCGTGGAATGAAATCGAATGCGGAAGCAACTATGCACGCTCCATGGCGTCGTTCGCGATGCTTCAGGCATACAGCGGATTCCGTTATGACATGACACGCGGAATGATCGGTTTCCGTCCCGTTTCCGGCGGAGACTTCCGCTGCTTCTGGTCGCTCGGAACGGTCTGGGGACTCTATGAGCGAGAAGGAGCCGTTCAGCGCATCCGCATTCTGCATGGAGCCGCAAAATTCCGTTCATTCGGGCTTCCGGCGGAATCGCTCAAGCTCAACGGGAACGCAGTTGTCGGAACTTTCCGCGGCGGTGAATGGGAAATGAACGAACCGCTTTCCGTCAAAGCGGAAGACATTCTGGAATTTCTCTGATTCCGCTCGCATTTCCGCCGGAAAATACCCAAATCTTCCGGCGGAAATGAACAAACATTCCTGCAGACGGTCTAAAAGTTTGTGTTTTTATTCATTTTAAACTTGCCTTTCTTGATTTCAGGCGTAAAGTAGGGGGGAAAACATGAACCAGAACCAACCGAGAGGAAATAATATGCAGGACTCTCTTGACATTATGCTGCCGGAACGCATGCGCATTCCGGCTCTGCCGCTTGCGGGAACCCTCGTGTTCCCGTATGCACTGACGCCGCTCGTGATTGACGGCGAACCCTCAATCGAACTCGTCACCCGCGTTGCAAACAGCGCGGAAAAACTCATCGCGCTCTTCCCGGAGATTCCGGAAGAGGAGGATAAGGAAAACGCACTTCCGCCTGCCGAAGTCGAAACGTTCACGATGGACGGCAAGAAACTTTCCGAAATCGGAGTTGCCGGACGCATCGTGAAGCACGTCAAGTTTCCCGACGGAACCGACCGGGTGCTGATCCGCGGACTCACCCGCATCCGTTTCCAGGAATTTCATCCGGAAGACCACTCGGTGGAAGTCGCCCGCATTCCGAAAGCGGAAAACGACTCCGTGGAAGTCTCCGCGATGATCAAAAATGCGGTCAAACAGTTCCAGGAGATCATCTCCTTTTCGCCGAACTTCCCCGAAGAGCTCAAGGTCGCCGTGCTCAACCTGCAGGACAATGAGCGGATCGTGGACCTGATTGCGGATACCGTGAACATCTCCTATTCGGAAAAGCTCGTCATTCTCACTCTGGAAGATCTCCAGGAGCGTTTGCAGTTCCTGACAATTCTCCTGAACCGCGAAGTCGAAGTGCTGAAGCTCGGTTCGGAAATCCAGTCGCAAGTGCATAACGCACTCGGAAAATCCCAGCGGGAATTCTTCCTTCGCGAACAGCTCCGCACTATCAAGGAGGAGCTCGGCGAGGATACCAAGAATCCCGACATCACCGCATTTGAACAGCGCCTCGCCAAGCTCAAGGCACCGGAAAACGTCACCGAAACGGTCAAAAAGGAGCTCGACCGTCTCGCAATGATTCCGCAGTCGGCGGGCGAATACACGGTCGCATACAACTATATCGACTGGATTCTCTCGCTCCCGTGGCAGACCTATACCGAAGACCGCCTTGACGTCTCCGAAGCGGAACGCATTCTCAACAAGGATCACTACGGGCTCAAGGATGTGAAAGAACGGATTCTCGAATTTCTTTCTGTCCTTCAGCTCAAAAAAGATAAAAAGTCGCCGATTCTCTGCTTCGCCGGTCCTCCGGGAGTGGGCAAGACCTCGCTCGGGAAATCCATAGCGAACGCGATGGGACGCAAGTTCGTCCGCATGTCTCTCGGCGGCATGAAAGATGAAGCGGAAATCCGCGGACACCGCCGCACCTATCTCGGCGCGCTCCCCGGCCGCATCCTTCAGGGACTCAAAAAGGCCGGAGTTTCCAATCCGGTGTTTATGCTCGACGAAATCGACAAAATCGGTTCGGATTTCCGCGGCGACCCAGCCTCCGCACTTCTTGAAGTGCTTGATCCGCAGCAGAACAGCGCCTTCAATGATCATTTCCTTGAACTCGATTACGACCTGAGTTCCGTCATGTTCATCGCCACGGCGAATATGCTCGACACGATTCCCGCTCCGCTGCTGGACCGCATGGACATCATCACCCTCCCCGGCTACACGCCGTATGAAAAACGCCAGATTGCGCGGAAGTACCTCGTGTCCCGGCAGATCAAGGAGAACGGACTCGACAGCGTCAAAATCAGCTTCCCTCTGAAGTCGATCGACCGCATTATCAATTCCTACACGCGCGAAGCGGGCGTCCGCTCGCTCGAACGCACCATCGGAACCGTGCTCCGCAAGGTGGCGAAAAAGGTCGTCGAGAAAAAATTCAATCCGGATGAAGATTCGGAAATCACCGTTGACGCCATCCACAAATATCTCGGAGCTCCGCGCTTCCTTGCGGATGAAGTTTCCGCAAAACCGGAGATCGGCGTCGCCAACGGCATGGCGTGGACCAGCGTCGGCGGAACCACGCTCCAGGTTGAAACTCTGAAGATGAGCGGAAAAGGCGATCTCAAACTCACCGGCTCCCTCGGCGACGTCATGAAGGAAAGCGCGCTCGCCGCCTTCAGTTTCATCCGCAGCCGCGCCGATGAATTCGGTATTGATCCGGAAGTCTTCCGCAAGAACGACTTTCACATTCATGTTCCCGACGGGGCGACGCCGAAAGACGGTCCCTCCGCGGGCGTGACGCTCGCGACGGCGGTCTTTTCTCTTCTGACCGGGAAGCCCGTCCGCAACGATTTCGCCATGACCGGAGAAATCACACTGCGCGGACGCATCACAGCCGTCGGCGGAATCAAGGAGAAGGTGATCGGCGCGCTTCGCGCAGGCGTCAAAAACATCATTCTTCCTGCAGAAAACCACAAGGATCTGGAAGACATTCCTGATGAAGTGCGCGAAAAACTGACGTTCCACTTTGTCTCGGATGTTACTCAGGCATGGAAACTCGCCGTCATCGGGTACGGCAAAGAAAAAGGAAAAAACGGAAAATGAAACGGATTCTTCTTCTGATTCTTTTCGCATTCACGCTCTGCGGCACGTTCGCCGCAGAGAAAAAACAGCCGGATGCGCAGACGTTTATCAATATCGTCCGCACACCGCCGGGACGTCAGAGCTGGGGACTGCTTGAAGGAACCGCCACGCACCGCCGCCGCGGAGCAGCAACAGTCGAGGTGCCGATCCGATTCGCCGTTCTCTTCTCCCCCGCACAGACCATTGCACAGATCGTATTCAACAAAACGGAAATCTACGATGTTTCGCAGGCGTATAAAGCTCCATACGCCTCCACGCTTGATATGCGCGGAAACGAAAAACAGACTCTGAAAGATTTCGGTCTGCGTCCGGAAGACCTGACTATGAATTTTATCTTCTGGCCGTTCAAGCGCGAGCTTGAAGCGGATTCCATCCGCGGAATCGGCTGCCGCGTCATGGTGTTTGAATCGCCCGCCGGACAGGAGAGCGTGAAGGTTTATATCGCGCGCGATTATTATGCGCCATTGAAAGTCGAATGGTTCAACACTCCTGCCGACAAGATGGGAGACACGCCGTTCCGCTCGCTTGAAGTGACTTCGTTCAGCAAGAGCGGCGACCTCTGGGTTGTCGGCGCGCTCTCGCTGTTCGGTCCCGGCTGGCGCACCGTCGTCAAGTTTCCCGATACCAAAGCCGGACTCACCAAAGACGGCGTCGTCAAAGAGCTGTTCCGCTGAAACAGCTGAATTTATTTTTCCGTCCGGATTCTCGCAAGCAGTTCATACGGCAGCGGAATCCCGGCGGAAACGGTTCGTCCGTACTCGCGCTGAAGATCCGCAACCGCGCTCACCGCACCGCTCAGTTCAATATGAAACACGCCGTCGGCCGGATAAGGCAGACGGAATGATACAAACGCCATCCGCCCCGTCTGAAGACCGGCGAGATTCTGCCGCACACCATTCACCGTGATAAACGCGGGCGGATACTCCGAAGTCTTCATAAGAGCAATCGAAAACACCACATTCCCGGGAATTCTCTGCACAGCGAAACGCTTTGCAAACGAATCGCCCTTCACCGCATTCCAGCCGCCGAACGAGACGGGACCGTGGTCGTAAAACATCTGTGTTCCATCCGGATAATCCACACGGACGCCCGACGGGCGCACCGCGCGCATTACCGCGGCTTCGCAAGTCTCGCGATAGATATCATATCCCGGATAGACAACAAAGAACGCAAACAGCAGCGCTGAGCCGTTGTAAAGCAGCAGTGTTTTATACCGTTTTGCCCGGAAATTCCGGCAGAGAATTTCTATAAAAAGAGCTCCCGCGACCGCAAACCAGCCGAATGAAGGTATGCGGAAGCGTCCGAGATTGTAGAATCCCGCAGTCGCCAGCCAGTAGAGAACCGGGAAGAGCAGAAATATGATCACTGCGGCATGGCGTCTCTTCACAATTGCGCAAGTCAGAATTCCGGCGAAGGCGAGCACGAGAAGCACGCCCGACGGAATCAAGGGAACCGCATTCAGGAGCGGACTCCGCGTCCGGCTGAACTGCGGATTGATGTTGTTCGGAATATCGTAATGGTTCCAGTAAAGGAAACATTTGCGGAAGGTCAGCTCCGCATACGCGAGCGGTTTCCGTGCAGCCCAGTCCAATATGCGCAGGGGAACGGAACGATCCTTCGCGCCGTTGGTCCAGATGTTGAAAGAATCGGGATACTCGAGTCCGCCCGGCGGAGCTTCGGGCGTGTTGCCGAGCGCCAGAACCGCACTGCCCGCAGTGCTCGGTCCGCTGAGCCGTCCCTCGTGAATGGAATTCACCGCAATGAACGGAATCTGTGGCAGCCAGGTTCCGAGCAGGATCATCAGGACAGAGAGCGCAAAACGCTTTTTGGCGGCGTTCCGGATTTTCCGTTCGCCGAACCAGCAGGCAAACAGGAGCGGAAAGAGAAATATCAGCGCATTGCCGCGCGAAAGAATCGCAAGGGAGAGCACGACGCCCGCGGCGAACCAGCGGAGGAGTCCTCCCTTGCGCATGGCAAGCAGAGTCAGAAATGAAAACAGGGAAAACCAGCAGAGCTGCGATACCGCAATCAGACGGTACGGCGTATAGAGAACCGCAATCGAGGAAAAAGCGAGGAGAAGTCCCGCAATCACGCCCGCGCGTTTTCCGCCGAGCATCCATGCGGTGAGTGCAGTAAACCAGACCGCCGCCGCGCCGCAGAGAGACTGCGCAAACACGATCATGAAACCGGACGGACCGGTCAGGCACTGGATCAGCGGAAGGAATACGGAATAATAGAACGGCTGATAATAAAAGACGTCGGGAAACGAGCCGTTGAGAATCTGTTCGGAAAGCGTCCGGTAAGTCGCCATGTCCGTCGATGACGGCGGAGCGAAGGCGGAGGGATCATTTGCCAGAAGCTGAAGTCCCGCGATCATGCGCAGGAGAAACGCGCCGGCGGCAAGAGCCGCCGGCAGATAAAAAGAGGCACGTTTGTAAAACGCGGTTCTCATGACTTAGAACGCCATGAGTTCTTTCTCTTTTTCTTCCATCAGAACATCGATGTTCGCAATGTTCTTGTCGGTGACCTTCTGGATCTTCTCCAGCATGTCCTTGAGTTCGTCTTCGGTGAGCTCGGAAGCCTTCTGCGCTTTCTTGGCGACTTCGTTGGCGTCGCGGCGGATGTTGCGGACGGCAACGCGGGCTTCTTCGGCGCGGGTCTTAACCTGCTTGCCGAGAGTCTGGCGGCGTTCCTGGGAGAGCGGGGGAATCGGAAGGCGGATGACGCGTCCGTCGCTGACCGGGGAAATTCCGAGATTGGATTCCTGAATTGCCTTTTCAATCAGCTTGACCGCGCTCTGATCCCACGGCTGAATGGTGATGAGACGCGCTTCCGGAGTGGCGATTCCGGCGATGTCGCGGATTCTGGATTTTGCTCCGTAGTATTCCACGGTGATGTTCTCGACGAGTGCGGGAGAGGCTTTGCCCGTGCGGATCGCGGCAAAGTCGGTCTTCATCGCTTCCTGGGCCTTCTGCATGTTCTCTTCCATCTCGTCGACGAGCAGTAACATTTCGTCTGTCATTTTGTACTCCTGTTTGGTATTTTTAAAGATTTAAGAAACTACGGTTCCGACGGAGTTGTCTCCGTGCAGGACTTTGATCAGCGCGCCCGGTTCATCGAAGTCGAACACTACGATGTGAAGCCCGTTTTCGGAACAGAGCGAGAATGCGGCGGCATCCATCACGGCGAGCTTGCGGGAGAGAACCTCGGAAAACGAGATCGTCTCGAAACGGGTTGCGGACGGATCTTTTTTCGGGTCGGCGGTATAAACGCCGTTGACTTTGGTCGCCTTGAAGAGCGCCTGCGCCTTCATTTCCAGCGCGCGCAGCGCGGCGGTGGTGTCGGTTGTGAAATACGGCGAACCGGTTCCGCAGGCGAAAATCACAAGTTTATGTTCGGAGAGCTGGCGCAGCGCCTCGTCGCGGTTGTAGCGGGTGACGAACGGCTCCATTGCGATTGCCGAATGAAGCACGCAGTCGACTCCAGCTGCGGTGAAAGCGTTTTTGAGGCAGAGCGCATTCATTGCGGTGGCGAGCATTCCCATCTGATCGGCGGTCACCCGGTCCATTCCGCCTTTCGAGCCTGCGAGTCCGCGCCAGATATTTCCGGCTCCGACCACGAGCGCAATTTCCACGCCCGAATCCAGGGCTTCCTTTACGCGGGCGACAACTGCCGCGACGGCATCGGAATCATATCCGTGACCTTTTGCGCCCTGAAGCGATTCTCCGCTGATCTTCAGCAGAACTCTGCGATAAACCGGTGTGCTCATCTTTCCTCAAATCTCCATTTGTTTTTCATTTTGGAAATATAATTCCTCTTTTCACTGAAATCAACCGGAGAAACGAGAAAAAACACGGAAATCAGTTCTTTTTTTCGCGCATATCCGGAAGCGCACCCGCCGGAGAAGCGTTTTTCCGGGGTGCGGCGGGCGCAGACGGCATCTGCGGCGGCAGCGTATCCTTCCACTGCCTTTTGTAGATGTACTGCCGCACACGCTTTTCCGCATTCACAACAATATTCCCCGTAAACAGACCGTATTCCGTAAAGCCGGAAAGCGGACGCTCCGTTCCGGATTTGAAAACAGCAACCAGCGAGCCGGACGCCGTAATCTCAGCTCCGCAGTAAGCCGAAATCTTAAGCTCTTTCGTCTTGCTGTGCGGATCGGCGGACGGATCGGAAAAAATCGAATAGACATTGGCCGATGCCGGAACAAGTCCGGGCGCAGTCGACCAGTTCAGAGGATTCACGATGAAAGAACCCGGAGCGACCGGAATCTGCTCCTGCGTGTTCCACGCAAGAATCACCCCCGTGTCGAATTCGCCGGACGCCAGACGGATTCCGCGTTTGCGGAAATCCCGTGCGATCTGCTCCGCCGGAAGGACAAGTCCGGCAAAATAGGCGGCGACAAAACCGGTTTCCGGCGTAATGTCATCGCTGAGTTTCAACGCTTCATAAAGAATCCGCGCTCCTTCCCCCTGCCCGTAAAGAACAAACGGTCGACCGGGACGGTGGTAGTTTTTCAGATAATAATGCAGCGCGTCCGCGGCATCGCGCACGGCATACCACAGCGGCGTCTCTTCCAGTTTTTCATACGGAGTCGCCAGGAACTTCCGGTACTCCGACGCGCTAATCTGGTGGACGAACGGGGCAAAAACGCGCACTTTGTTCGAAAAGCAATGCGCAGTCTGAAACGCCGTGTACTCATGAATCACTTCAGCTACGCCGTGTTTCGTCCAGTTCAGATAACCGCTGTCCTCCGAGGGAACAACATTCGGAGAGACGAAAAAGAGGTCATAGTATGCGAAATGGCGCGGAACGGCGTTCTGGCGCAGCACCCAGTTGTCAAACTTTCTGTATGGAGATTCCGTTGCGCAGCCGGAAAACAGAACGGCAACGGCAAACAGCAAAAGCGGAAACAGTTTCCGGATCATAAAAGCTCCTTATATATACTGAATTTGGTAATATACAGGATTTTACAAAAAAGTCAAACCTGCAAAAAAAACGTTTCCACCTATTGAAATCCGGGAAAAACGCTGTAAATTTCAAAGTTGCACATTTTCAGGATGAAAGAGTATGATAGACTTCAAAGATGTTTCAAAGCACTACGGTGCACGCGATATTTTCAACAACGCCTCCTTCCGCGTGGAAAAAGGGGAACGGGTCGGCGTGGTCGGCCCCAACGGTTCCGGCAAGAGTACGCTCTTTGCCATGATCACAGGCGAACTTTCCGCAGACAAAGGAGAAATCGTCGTTCCGCAGAAGGCGCGGATCGGTCTGCTGCATCAGCAGCTCGATTTCTTCCGCGACGATGAGCCGCTTATCGAATTTGTCGCCACGGTCGGCGGTGAACTTCCGCGCATTCAGGCGCGGATGCAGGAACTCGAACAGAAACTTGCGGCGAACTCCGCAGACAATGCCGCGCTCAAAGAACTCGGCGAACTCCAGACAAGATTCGAACATATCGGCGGATACGACATCCGGCACCGCGCCGCCGCCGCACTCGCCGGACTCGGCTTCAGAACCGAAGACGAAAACCGTCCGATGGGCGACTTCAGCGGCGGTTGGCAGATGCGCGCCTGCATGGCGCGGACACTCCTCAGCGAACCCGACATTCTTCTGCTGGACGAACCCTCCAACTATCTTGACATTCCCGCCGTGGAGTGGCTTCAGCGCAGACTTAAAAGTTTTGAGGGCACGCTCATGCTCATCTCGCACGACCGCTTCCTGCTGAACTCTCTCACGAACGTCACTCTGGAAGTCAACAGTGCAAAAGTGGTCCGCTACCCGGGCAACTATCAGTATTACGTCCACGAACGCGAAGAGCGCCGCCGCCACGCGGAAGCCGCCGCGTCCAATGTCGAACGCAAAAAAGAACAGCTCGAACGCAACATCAACCGCTTCCGCGCAAAGGCGACCAAAGCGGCGCAGGTGCAGTCCTGGATCAAAATGCTGGACAAGATTGAAGACGTCGACGTTCCCGATGATCTGCATTTCCGCGGAACCATCCGTATTCCGCCTCCGCCTCATTCCGGCGTGGAAACGGTCCGTCTCGAAAACGTCTCTTTTGCCTACGAGCCGGGCAAAAACATTCTGCATGACGTCAATCTGCATATCGAACGCGGAGAAAAAGTCGGCATCATCGGATACAACGGTGCCGGCAAAACGACTTTGCTGAAAATCATCGCCGGACGCCTCCAGCCGACCGAAGGAACGCGCACGCCGGGACACAAGGTCATCGTCGGTTATCAGGCTCAGGAGTTTGCGGAACTGCTGCCTCCGGAAATGTGTGTCTATGACGTCGTCAAGCAGGCTGCGGCAGCGGACGTCACCGGACAGCGCGTCCGGGAGATTGTCGGCGCGTTCGGCTTCTCCGGCGACGATGCGAACAAGCTCTGCAAAGTGCTCAGCGGCGGAGAGAAAATCCGTCTCTGCTTCGCCCGGATTTTCGTCAACCCGCCGAATCTGCTGGTGCTCGACGAACCGACCACGCACCTGGATATCGCCGCGCGGGAAGCGCTTCAGCAGTCGATTGCCGACTATCCCGGAACCGTCTGCATGGTCAGTCACGACGTGGAATTTCTGCGAGGTTCCGCCAACATCATTCTCGAAGTGCGCGATCATCAGGCGAAACGTTTTCAGGGCGGATACGATTATTACAAGGAAAAGATGCTGGAGCTGGAACAGAAGAACGCACCCGCCGCGGCATCTGCACCCGCCGCCGTTTCCGCGGATTCCCAGAAGGAACGCCGCAAAGAGCGCGCCGCCCGCAGACAGGAGCTCTCCAAAGACAAGAAACGTCTGGAAAAGCTGGTTGCGGAAATGGAAAAACGGATCGATGCCGCAGAAGCGGAAAAAGCGGAAATCATCGCCGCGCTTTCCGATCCTTCGGGCAGCAAAGATTTCGCCGGGCTGCAGAAGCGCCTGAGCGAACTCGACGCCGAAATCAACACCTGCACGGAGAACTGGGAGCGCGAAGCCGCGGAGCTCGAAACTCTGATGACCGAGTACAACGCCATCAGCGAACTGTAAAAAATCGGACGAAAAATAAAAAATCCGCTTTCATCTCAGTCAAAAGCGTGTATATTAAGCACAAACAAACAAGCAAGGAGTGTTTTCATGGCTTACGACAAGATCAAATTCCCCGCCGGAGACAAAATCACCGTTTCCGCAGACGGCAAACTCACGGTTCCCGATCACCCGCTGATCACCTACATTGAAGGCGACGGCATCGGAGCGGACATCACCAAAGCCGCGATGCACATCTGGAACTCCGCCATTCAGAAGGCCTACAACGGCAAACGCTCCATTGCGTGGACCGAAGTCTTTGCCGGTGAAAAGGCCACGAAGATTTACGGCGAAGGCGTCTGGCTCCCCGAAGAGACCCTGCAGGCTATTGAAGAGTGCAAAATCTCCATCAAAGGACCTCTGACCACTCCCGTCGGCAAAGGCATCCGCTCGCTCAACGTCCAGCTCCGCCAGAAACTCGACCTCTACGTCTGCCTCCGCCCGGTGCGTCATTTCGCCGGCGTCCCCTCCCCCGTGAAGGAACCGGACAAGACGGACATGGTTGTCTTCCGTGAAAACACCGAGGACATTTACGCGGGAATTGAATGGGCGTCCGGAACTCCCGAAGCAAAGAAGGTCATCGACTTCCTTCAGAACACCATGGGCGTCACCAAAATCCGCTTCCCCGAAACCTCTGGAATCGGCATCAAGCCGGTCTCACGCGAAGGTTCCGAACGTCTCATCCGCGCCGCCATCCGCTACGCCATCGACAACAAGCGCAAAAGCGTCACCCTCGTCCACAAGGGCAACATCATGAAGTTCACCGAAGGCGCATTCAAGGACTGGGGTTATGAGCTCGCCAAGCGCGAATTTCCCAACGAAGTCATCGCCTGGGCCGACTGCAACGGCGTTGCCCCCGAAGGCAAAATTGTCATCAAGGACTGCATCTGCGATGCGTTCCTCCAGCAGATTCTGACGCGTCCCGCCGAATACGACGTCATTGCGACCATGAATCTGAACGGCGACTATGTTTCCGATGCGCTCGCCGCCTGCGTGGGCGGAATCGGCATTGCGCCGGGAGCCAATATCAACTACATGACCGGAATGGCGATCTTCGAAGCCACCCACGGAACAGCTCCGAAGTATGCCGGACTCGACAAGGTCAACCCCTCCTCCCTCGCGCTTTCCGGCGAAATGCTTCTCCGCCACATCGGCTGGACCGAAGCCGCCGACCTCGTCGTCAAGGGTATTGAAGGGGCGATCTCCGCAAAGAAGGTCACCTACGACTTCGCCCGTCTGATGGAAGGCGCGACCGAACTCAGCTGTTCGGGCTTTGCAAATGCCGTCGTGGAGGCGATGTGAATGCGGCAGTGAACAATGCCGCTCCGGAAGACGTCGTTGTGCGTCTTCTGGAAAAAGCGGAGATGCCCGGCGCGGCGGAACGCGTCGAGGCACTCTACCGCAGCGCCGGATGGATCGCGGAAGAAGATCCCGCAGAATACATTCCGGCAATGCTTCAAAACTCGTTCTGCGTCGCCGGGGCATTTCACAAGGGGCGTCTCATCGGAATGATGCGCGCCCTCTCCGACGGTGTCAGCGATGCGTATCTGCTTGACATGGTGGTGGATCCGGCTTTCCGCGGGCACGGTGTTGCTTCGCGGATTCTGGAAACCATCACTTCGCATCTGAAAAATCTTGGAATCGACTGGATCGTCTGCATCTCGGTTCCGGGCGTTGAGAAACTGTACCTCAAGCTCGGCGAAACAATGGACCGTCATACACCGATCCGCTTCCATTAACAGAGAGGCGTTATGAGCCAATTTGCATTCGAGCGTTTCAAACCGGTCGAAATTGAAGACCGCTCCGTTCTGGAGCCGCTGCTTCTTGCCTCCGAACCGGCAACCTGCGAATCGAACTTTCTCAACATCTTTGTCTGGAGCCACATCTACGGAACCCTTTACCAGGTCTGCGGAAACCGCCCCTATGTCTATCTGACGTCCGTTGATGAACTCCTCTTCCCCGCCGGTGCAGACGGCGACTATCCGCCGCCCGACGAACTTGCGCACGCTTCCGCCGAAATGCGGAAACAGGGGAAAAACGGCATTATCTATCAGGTCAAAGCCGATTATCTCGAAAAATTTCCGGAATATGCAAACTATTTCCGTGCGGAACAGGAAAGCGAAGACTTCGGAGAATATATTTACAGCCTCCAGAACCTCATCGATCTCCACGGTTCCAAACTGGCGAAAAAGAAAAACCTCATCTCCCAGTTCAAGCGCGACTATCCGGACTACACGGTCGTTTCGCTCACCGCCGCTCAGCTTGCGGACTGCAAAGCCCTTGCCGACGCCTGGCGCGAAGCGAAGATGCAGACCAACCCCGAGCACGTTGAAGGAATCATCGAAGAACACGAAGCGCTCGACCGCGCAATCGCAAACTATGCGAACCTTTCCATCGAAGGCGTCTGCATTTACGTTGAAGGAAAGCTCGTTGCATTTGCCATGTGCAGCCGCATCAACTCCGAACTCTTCACGATTCATTTTGAAAAAAATGACCTTGCCTACAAGGGATCCGGCCAGATCATCAACCAGGAGACGGCGCGCGCGCTGCTGCCGCTCGGCAAGTACGTCGACCGCGAACAGGATCTCGGCGTCGAGGGACTGCGCCATGCGAAACAGTCGTATCAGCCGATCGTTCTTCTCCGCAACTACAATCTGATCCCGCTGGAGAAGTGACGTGCGCATTTCCATGGCCATCTTCCGGGCGAGTCCCGAATACGTAATGACGAACTGCCTCCTGCATATCGCGGAGGCGGCGCACCGGCGCGGTCATGAAATCACCGTCTACACGCACGAATGGAACGGAGCGGAACCCGGCTACATCCGGGTTGTCCGCTTCCCCATCACCGCCAAACCTTACCAGAAACGGACCGCAGAATTCTTCTCGCGTCTCGCCGACGCCGTCAAAGGCGATCAGCCGGACGTTGTTCTCGGATTCAACCGCGGTCCCGGACTCGACTTCTATTTCTCCGGCGGCAACTGTTTCGTCTATACCGAAAAGCAGACCCGCAGCGGAATGTACCGCTTCTTCAACCGCGAATATGCAGTCCGCGCCGCCCTTGAACAGGAAGTCTTCTCGCCCGAATCTCAAACCCGGATTTTCTACTTCAGCGAAGAACAGAAAGAGCAATTCATCCGCACGTTCAACACTCCCGCAAACAGGTTCTGTCTGCTGCCGCCCGCCGCAAATCAGGACTGCCGCAGAACTGCGGATTATGAAAATATCCGTCTCAACAAACGCCGCATTTTCTCCGCCGGATCCAACGACATTGTGCTGATTCAAGTCGCGATCAACATGCTCCGCAAAGGTGTGGACCGCACGATCCTTGCAGTTGCCGCACTGCCGGAAGAGATCCGTTCCCGCATCCGCCTTTGTCTCATCGGACGCGAAACAGAGAAGCTCCGCCAGCTCGCCGAAGCCGCAGGAATCGCAAAGCAGACCTATTTCGAAGGACCGCAGTACGATCTGCGCGATTATCTGTACACTGCCGACATGATGATTCATCCCGCACGCGTCGAAGTCACCGGTCCCATGCTTCTGGAAGCGCTCGACGCCGGAGTTCCCGTTCTCTGCACCGACAACTGCGGTTACGCGGAATACGTCATGAACTCCCATGCCGGCGGAACCGTCACGGGCGGACACGCCTTTGATCAGATGGAACTGAACGCCGCGCTTCTCTCCTTTCTCTGCGATCCGGCGCAATTGCGCATTCTCTCGCGGGACGCCCTCGACTACATGCGGCATTACGACACGTTCTCCTACGCAGAAACCGTTGTGAACACACTTGAACAGAAAGGTTCCCATGCTCCCCGTTGACATCTCTCCGGAACTCGCCCCGATGCTGAGCGGCGACCCGTTTGCCAAAGCCTTCGCAATCGACGGCGAAGTGTTCCGCAGCGTCAAAACCCGCAAAACCGTCCGTTTCATCCGCGACGGCAAGCCGTATTTCATCAAGATGCACCGCGGAGTCGGCTGGGGAGAAATCTTCAAAAACTGGCTTCAGTTCAAACGCCCCGTCCTCGGCGCGGCAAATGAATATCTCGCAATCAGGCACATGGAATCGCTCGGACTCGACACCATGCGCGTCTGTGCATTCGGCGAACGCGGATGGAACCCTGCAAAGCGCGAGTCGTTCATCATCACGGCGGAACTTGAAAACATGATTTCTCTCGAAGATTTCTGCCGTGACTGGGCGTCAAATCCGCCCGATCCGGAACTCAAGCGGCGCATCATTGACCGTCTTGCGGAAGTCTGTTCCAAGATGCACTACTCCGGGCTCAACCACAGAGACTGCTACATCTGCCATTTCCTGCTGGATAAAACCGCTTTCGCGAAAGGCGAAATCCGGCTTTTCGTCCTTGATCTTCACCGGGCGGAACTGCGTCCGCGGATTCCGCGCCGGATGCGTGTGAAGGATCTCGCAGGAATCTTCTTCTCCTCGATGGATCTCGGACTGAGCCGGCGCGACGCTCTCCGCTTCATGGCAGTCTACCGCCGGGGCGGCGCACTCGACGCCAATCTCTGGCGCGACGTCCATGAAACAGCCGTCCGGCTCTACCGGAAGGAATGGAAAAAGGAACCGCCGACATGCCCGGAAACGATAAACTCCTGAAACATCTTCCGCCCGACGAAGAACTCGAAGAGGAATTTGTCCGTTCCGCCAGCGGACCCGGCGGTCAGAACGTCAACAAAACAGCCACCGCCGTCCGCCTGACGTTCCGTTTCATGGAAAGCCCGACTCTTTCCGATGAGGTGAAGGCGCGTCTTCAAACACTCTGCGGAGCGGATTTTGTTTCGTTTCTCGCACGGGAATCGCGCAGTCTTCCGGACAACCGCGAAGCGGCGCGCTGCCGTCTTGCCGCTCTGATCGCCTCCGCAAAAAAAGTTCCGCGCAAACGCCGTCCGACCAAACCGACACGCGCCTCGAAAGAACGCCGTCTCAATGCAAAATCCCGCCGTTCCGAAATCAAATCCGGACGCGGCAAAGTTGAATACTGATTGTCTCTTTGCACAAAACGGGGGATGAACAGCGGTCACCCCCGCGACTGCGTTCATCCCCCGCAAACTTACTTCCGCAGTTCCCGCATTGCAACCGCAATGGCAAGCGCGGTTTCCACATCCGGATTCTGCGTCTCGTTTTTTTCTTTTGCGAACAGCCGGATCAGACGAACCAGCATATCAATCATGAACGCAACGAAAAACGCCACGACAACAGTCAGAATCATCGTCAGCAGCATGATGGAAAAGGCTTTTGCAACCATCGTAAAACCTCCTTACTTAATCAGGCTCATGTAGACCGCCGCGATGATTGCGGTTGTAATCACACCGCAGATGTTCGCTCCAAGCGCATACGGCATGATAATCGAGCCCGGATTCACTTTTGCCACGCATTTCTGCGCAACCTTCGCGCAGCTCGGAACACAGCTTACGCCCGCAAGCCCGATCACCGGATTGAACTTCCGTCCGGAAAGGAAATACATCGCGTAACCGCCGATGATTCCGCCGATTCCGGAAAGCAGCAGCGAAAGAATTCCGAGGAGAAGCAGCGGCAGAACCTCCGGCTTCATAATCGTCTCCGCCTCGCAGAGCACGCCGAGCAGAAGCCCGAGCATGAGCGTAGAGCCGTAAAGCACGATTTCACTGACAATGTACTGGAACTTCTCAAGTCCCGATTCCCGGATTGTAATGCCGAGGAACAGCGAGAAAATCAGCGGAGACGCCACCGGGAACAGGAACGACAGCACCGCGCTTGCAACGGCGGCAAACACGATTTTCTGTCCGGAAGTGATCGGTTTCCGCGGTTTCTCCGGCGGCATTTTGAGTCCGATGAACTTTTTCGGAATCAGCAGTTTCACCAGATAGGGATAACCGCCGTAGCAGAGTCCGAGGTAAAGATATGCGACAATCGTAATCGGCACGAACAGATCCGGCGCCATCTTCAGCGAACCGAACAGCACCATCGGACCGTCCGCGCCGCCGACCAGGGCTATTGACGCGGCTTTGCCCAGATCCGGATAAAAAATCGCCGCAATCGGCAGAGTCAGGAACGTTCCCAGTTCCGCGAAAAGAGCAAGGAACATGCTGACGTATGGACGCGCCATGACGAATCCGATATCCAGAAGCGACCCTATGCCGACGAAAATCAGGCAGGCAATCAGCCCGTTGCTGAACGCCAGAGTGTAAACCGGCTGGAGCCAGTCGACTTGCATCAGAGACATCAGCTGCATATTGTCGCTGACCGTCGAATCCAGAAACAGTGTTCCTATTTTCTGCGGATCCGGCGTTTTCCCTTCCAGAATCGCGACCGGGTCGAAGAACATGGCGGAGACATTGATCACAGCCATGCCGAGTCCCATCGGAATCATCAGAAGAGCTTCCAGAATTCCTTTCCGGCCGAGATAGATCATCAGGAAACCGAGAAAAACCAGCAGAATCCGCACGCAGGTCGTCTGCCAGGGAGAGTGCGCAAGAACCGAAAATCCGGTGAATATTTCACCGAGCTGAGAAAATATATCCATAATGCATCATCTCCGGAGTCAGATTTTTTTGACCACGGCGAGCAAAGCTCCGGACTGCACCTGATCCCCCTCCCGAACCTGGAAGCTGGCAAGCACACCGTCAACAGGCGACTGCACTTCGGTTTCCATTTTCATGGATTCGAGGATCATGACTGCCTGATCCGCGCGCACCCGGTCGCCGGGATTGACCAGCATCCGGAGCACGATTCCGGGAAGCGCGGCGTTGATGTTCTCGAACTTTTCCGGCTTCCCCGCCGAAGCAGCCGTTGCGGGCGTCGCAACCGGAGCGGCATTCCCCTTCACCGTATAGGCAACCGGAACACCGTTGACCACGGCTCCGCCCTTGTCGAATTTGACGCAGTAGTCTTTCCCGTTGATGCTGACCGTCACTTCAGAGCGTCCCGCGCCGGACGAGACGGGCGCAGTTTCCGGATTTTTCACATTTTTGCGCACGCCGATCCGCCCCTCGCCTTTGAGGTAGGCAATTCCCTTCTCCTGACAGGTCGCCGCGATGAAGATATTTTCATCCGTAATCGGCAGTTTGTTTGCCTCCAGCATGGCAACGGCGGCCTTGCGCCCCTTCGCGGGATTGGCGTCATTGAGGTCGAGCGGATTCTTTGTCGTCGGTTCCAGATGAAGCTGTTCAGAAGCAATCCGGACAACATCTGGATTCGGTCTGCCCGGAGTTTTGCCGAAATAACCGAGCACCATTTTGCCGTATTCCTCCGCAATCTTCTTCCACGGTCCGAACATGACGTTGTTGAACGCCTGCTGGAAATAGAACTGCGAAACAGGTGTGACCGAGGTTCCGAATCCGCCTTTGGAGACGGTCTCGCCCATTGCTTCGATAATGTCGTGGTACTTCTCCATCAGGCCGTTGTCGCGCAGCATCTGCGTGTTCGCCGTGAGCGCTCCGCCGGGCATCGGACAGAACGGAATGATCGGGTCGACTTTGGTCGCCTCCGGCGGCATGAAATAATCCTTCAGCGCATTCTTGAGACTCTGCTCCAGGCGGATGATTTTCCGATAGTCAATATCAAGCGAAAATTCCGTTCCGCGCAGAGCATGCCACATGGTGAGAACGTCCGGCTGACAGGTTCCGCCCGAAAGCGGGGCAATTGAGAGGTCGATCTGATCCGCGCCGCCCTCCAGAGCGGCCTTGTAGCAGAGGACTCCGCAACCGGCTGTCTCGTGCGTGTGGAAAGCGATCGGGTATTTATCCCCGACCAGGCGCCGCGCCATCTTTATGGTATCGTAAACCTTTGCCGGACAGGATGTTCCGGAGGCGTCTTTGAATGCGATGGAGTGGAACGGGATATCCGAATTGAGAATCCGGCGGAGAACACTTTCATAGAATTCAACGGTGTGTCCCTGGCATCCCGGCGGCAGCTCCATCATGGTAACCGTGACTTCATGATGAAGCCCGGCCTCCGCGATGCATTTCCCGCTGTAGATCAGATTCTCCGCATCATTGAGCGCATCGAAGTTCCGGATTGTGGTTGTGCCGTGCTTCTTCATCAGCTGTGCATGAAGCCGGATGATGTCACGCGGCTGCGAATCAAGTCCGACGACATTGATGCCGCGCGCAAGTGTCTGCAGATTCGCGGAGGCGCCGGCGGCTTTGCGGAAATTGTCCATCACCGTAAAAGCGTCTTCGTTGGAATAGAAGTAAGCGGCCTGGAAGAGTGCTCCTCCACCGGCTTCAAAGTGCTGAATGCCTGCCGCCGCGGCCTCCTCGACCACCGGCAGAAAATCTTTGGAAAAAACACGGGCGCCGATAACCGACTGAAAACCGTCACGGAATGCAGTCAGCATAAAATTGATCTTTTTCATAAAAGCTCTTCTTGACTCCTTGAGTCATTTTCAGAACCGGAAAGCGGAACTCAGAGGCTCCGTCCGGATAATTTGTCAGTCACACGGCGGAAGAAGCGGATCAGCTCCCCCGCCCACAGAATGATGGAAGTACTCAGAAACAGAATCAGCCATTGCGTCCAGCTGAGCGGGACTGTGCGGAAGACTCTTCCGCCGAACTGCACAATCAGGAACTGTCCCGCCAGAATGCAGACGGCGATCATCCAGAAAACCGGATTTTCCCGCAGGCGGGAAAAAACCGATTTTGCGGAACCGAAGCATTTGGCGTTCAGCAGGTTCCAGAACTGCAGCAGAACGAATCCCGTAAAGAGAAGCGTAAGCGTTTCCGTATTGTTTTCGCATCCGGCGGAACGGGCGTAAAGCAGGAACCCGATCACACATGCGAGGAAAAAGGCGGCTGTTCCGAAAATATTCCATGCCATTGACGGCGAGACGATGAACGCGTGAGGATCACGCGGAGGTCTCTTCATGACCTCCGGATCCGGCGGTTCCGTCGCCAGAGCAAGGGCCGCGAAAGTATCCATGATCAGATTGATCCAGAGCATCTGGATCACCGTAAGCGGAAGTTCCACTCCGATGAACGGACCGAGCAGAGCCATGCCGACCGCAGCTGCGTTGATTGTCAGCTGAAACAGAATGAAACGCTGGATGTTGAGATAGAGCGAACGTCCCCAGAGCACCGCTTTCGCAATGGTTCCGAAAGAGTCGTCCAGCAGAATAATGTCGGATGCTTCACGGGCGATCGCGGTTCCCGCCTTGCCCATTGCAATTCCGACGTCGGCGTAGTTCAGAGCCGGAGCGTCATTTGTGCCGTCTCCGGTCACAGCAACGACCTCTCCGTTTGCCTGAAGCGCCTTGACCAGCTTCATTTTGTCGTTCGGTCTGGCGCGCGCAATCAGATGCAGAGCGCCGACCCGTTCCCGGGTTTCCTCATCGGAAAGGGAATTGAATTCGCGGCCTTCCATGATTTCCTTGTTCAGATTCAAGCCGGAGTTCCAGAGTCCGATCTGCCGTCCGATTTCCCCCGCAGTCGCCGGAGTGTCACCGGTGACGATCTTCACATCGATCCCTGCGCTGCGGCAAACCTGAACCGCCTCCGGAACTTCCGGACGGACGGGATCCGCAATGCTGACGAATCCGAGATAGATCAGATCTTTCGCTGCGCCGGTCAGGCTTTCCGCATCATCGCATTCGCGGTAAGCGAACGCAAGCGTGCGGCACCCTTTCGACTGGGCGGCGAGAAACTCCGCCGCAATCCGCGCCCGTTCCCCCGCCGTCAGAGGATGTGTCCCGCGGCTGTCCCGCACCAGCGCACTGTTGCCGAGGACGAATTCGGGTGCACCTTTCACATGCAGAATCTGTTTGCCGCAGACCGGGGAGACGCCGAGCGTTCCCATCATCTTGACTTCCGTTGAAAACGGAAACTGGCGGACGGTTTGAAACGTTTCGCGGATTCCGGCGTAGGAAATTCCGTGTTCGTGCAGATAAATCAGAATCGCTCCCTCCGTCGGATTCCCGATCACCTGAACCGGTCCCTCTCCGGAGCTGAGATTGGCGGTGGAATTCACACAGAACGCTTCGTGAATCAGCTCCCGCACCTCTTCCCCCGCAGGGAAGAAAAGATCGCGGATACGCATCTGGTTCATGGTCAGAGTTCCGGTTTTATCCGTGCAGATCACCGTTGCCGCGCCGATCGTTTCGCAGGCATGGAGCTTGCGGACCAGACAGCGGCTCGCGGTCATACGGCGCATACTGTATGCCAAACTCAATGTAACGCTCATCGCCAATCCTTCGGGAACAGCCACAACGATCAGTGTTATGGCGATCATGAAGAAGGAGAGCAGCGTTCCGATTACACTGAGACTGGCATACCCGGAAAGCGTTCCCGGCAGTTCCCCGACTGCCACCGCGCGGACGACCAGGAGGATCAGCAGAAGCACGGAAAGTGAACTTCCGGCGACTGCAATCACCTTTCCCAGCCTGTTGAGCTGCCTCTGAAGCGGAGTCACTGTATCCGTGATCTCCGAGGCCGCAATGGCGGTCCTGCCGATTTCCGTTTGCGCACCGACCGAGACAACCTCCGCATATGCGCTTCCTTCCAGCACCGTTGAACCCCGGAGCAGAAGATCGCACGCATATGCGGAGCCCCCCGATTCAACAGACACACCGCTTCCGGAGACCGATTTGGCGACCGGCTCGGGTTCCCCCGTGAATTTGGATTCATCCACATGAAGATTGACCGATTCCAGAACCTTGCTGTCCGCGGGAATCTCCTCCCCCGTCTCCACGAAGATCACATCCCCGACGACGAGATCCTGCTTGGGAATCATCCCGAATCTGCCGCAGCGGATCGTCTTGACCGGCTCCGAATCCTCAACCCGGTTCAGAATCTCAAACTCCTTCCCGGCACGGTATTCATTCAAAAAAGCGATGCCGACCGAGAGACACACCGCCAGCAGGATTCCCAGGCTCTCGATCACTGCACCCGTAAAAACGGAGATCAGAGCGGCGGCGATCAGAATCAGAATCACCGGATCGCGGAATTTCTCCAGAAGAAGTTTCCAGACGGGCTTCCCGGGAGCGGGTTCCAAATTGTTGGATCCGTGCTCCGCCCGGCTGGCAATCACCTTTTTTCTCGTCAATCCCTGATAGCGGCATGTCTTCTCAGCGGTATTCGCAGTCATTTATCCAAATAGTCCTTCCGGAAACGGCGCACTTCCCCCCCTGATGAAGCAAAAAAGCACCGTTTCAAGTCTTGTGTCTGTTGATTTCAGAATCCCGGTGATTCTGAAAGATAGGCGGAATATGGGCTCATATTCCTTGAATCTGAATGGAAATCAGGCACACCGCGGCCCGGCGCGTGCCGGAATCACTTCGGTGAATACGATCTTGGAGTAGGAAAATGGAAGACTGTACAAATTCCGGGATGCGGACGGCATCTCCGGTTCTTCTGCGGGTGCCAGAAGCGGCAGAACCGCGAACAGAAGCTGAACGGTGAAATACTGCTGAATGCGTTTCTGATTCAGCGCACGCAAAGCGCTTGCGCCCTGCGAGAAATAGAGATCGTGAATTGCCGCATTGTCTGCATCCAGCAGATTCTGATTTTCCGCTTCGAAGATCTGAATCAGTTTTGCACTGTTGATTTTTGCGGGGAAGGATGGTCCGTGAAATGCAGCAAAGGATGCAGCCGTGAAAATCACGGTCAGCAGGCCAGCCAGAATTGCAAATCGTTTCATCGCTTCAATCTCTTTTTCAGTTTTGCGGTAATATAATGCCGTGTCTTTATTTTTTCAAGGAGCTTCCGCAGATTCCTGAAAAACATTTTTCTCTGATTTATGGAAAAGATCATGCCGTCTCATGCTGATACTGCAATCTGCGCACCACGTGCAGCAATTTCCAGCGGAGAAGCAGGAGCTTCTCCGCTGAATGGAGCATTTACCGGATTTCAAAATAAACGGTATTGCCGTCTCTGGCGGTGTCAACAGTGAAGGTGGCAATATCGCCTTTCACGCTGACCGGAGCAATGCTCTTCCCGGTCGGGATGCCTTCCAGAGAGAGCGGATAGAGCTTCAATCCGGCGGCGTTTGCATTGCGGATACGGACGGTAAATTTTGAATTGCGGAGAAGCGACGGAATGGTTCCGAGGCTCTCCAGCTGAGTCATATCCTTGTCCGTGAATGCCATATCTGTGTTGAGAGCATTTGTCAGACGCACCAGCAGCAGGCGTTTCGCCGAGCGGATCGGCGCCATGCCGTCAACCGCGGCGAGCGTAAGGTTGCCTTCAACGTCGTGAGATACAACCTCGAAATCCGACAGTTTCGCCGTCGCTCCGGCAAGTCCGCATATTCCCTGAAGCCGAGGCGTATTGACGGACATGAAGAATTTCTCCATGTCCATGTAAAGCTCTTTCGTGGAGCTTTCAAAAATGTTTTCGCCGTTCGAACGGTTGTCCTGCGTCAGAACGCCTTTCTTCTTCAGTTCGGCAATCGTTTCGCTGATGTTCCGGGTCGCGCCGACAGCTTCGGTGAAGAAGCCTTCGATGCGCATCTTGCCGCCGCCGAGCGACGGAATCACAACCTCGTTTTTTGCTGCGGGCCGAATCTGCTTCGGAGCGTCCACGCTTTCCTGCCAATATCCCGTCAGCAGGGAGAGGACCGTCTGCTCCGGCGCGGGCGCGGCGAGCGGATCGGTTGCAAAAACGGAAGTCCGGTCCGCCGTGATGCGGATGAAGTTTTTCGCCGGCTGAACGTCTCCGCGGATATACATGAAATAGGTCAGCAGCTGCGAAGCGTCGCCCAGCGGGTCGGTTGATTGCCGGAACGGCGACAGCGTCGACGAATGCCACGGTTCCTTGCGTGTGTTGGAGAAGAGGATCCGCTTTACCGGTTCCGCCCAGACGGTGAGTCCGTCGATGCTGTTCAGCGCGGCGTATGCACCGATCATGAACGAGCGTTCGTAGCGGTAGCGGTTCCAGAACGGCTGATCGTATTCGGAACAGATGAAGGGTTTGTTGAAGTGTCGCGCCCCCGCAAGCGTGCGGAAGAACTGGTTGCCGGTATTGATCGCGCTCATCTGGCGGTTGTAGCCGCCGCGTCCCTGAATGTTGCCGAGCGGATGATCGTGATAGATGTGCATGCTCACAAAATCCATTTCGCGGCGGATGAAGTGATACGTCATGGATTTGACGAAGTTCATGGTTTCGCCGAGATAGCCTTTCGCGCCGGTTTTCGCGAGCACGCTCTTTTCCCATTTCAGGAGCTCCACGCTCTTCTGATAGAGGAATTCGTTGACATCCTCGTTTTTGTTTTTCACGTCGAAGCACGGGATTTCATCGAACGATGCGAATTTCGTTTTCCACTTCGCATTGTATGCGTCAATCGTTTTGTAGCGGTTCTTCAGAAATTCGCGGTAGGGACCGATGACGACCTTCTGGTCGCGCGGGACGATGTTCTTGAAATTGAACGCGAATTCCTGCTCGTTGTCCGCTCCGTAGAGCAGAATGACGGGGTCCTCCTTCCAGAGGCGTCCGTTGTATTTGTTCTTGTGGTTCAGCAGTTTGACGACGCCCATTTCCCAGTTGTCGCGGAACTTTTTGTCGAAGTAGATGCCGAAGGAGACATTCGGTTCATTGTCGCCGAACGGGTGCGGCGGATTGCCCCACGGGAGTTCCTTGTAGGTGAAGAATCCGCTCCGGCGCGGCATGAGAATCAGATCGACGTAGATTCCGTTTTTTGCGCAGAGATCGAAGAAGTAATCGAAGAGATCCAGCGCCTGTTCATTGAATTCGCCGACTCTGGTCATGCCTTTCATGACGGCGCTCACGTAGATCTGAAGCATATTGTAGCCGTGCAGCTTCATATCCTCCACATACGTCTTGATTTTCTCTTTGGTATCCAGCGAGCGCGGATAGCCGAGATTGATTTGTCCTGTGGCGCAGAAGAAACGCATCGGCGCAGTCATGTCGTTTTTGCGGTAAAAGCGGTTGCCCCTGATGACGATCCGGGTCTCTTCCGTGACTGGCTGACAGTCGGCGTACGGGGTGACGTCGAGCACGGAACCGGGTTTGCGGTAATGGTAGTCCATCGTCCGGAGGGGCTGCTGCCATTCAGCGTTCGCCTTGATGATGAGCGGCTGTTTCTTTTCCACGGCGGCAAGATCGTATTTCGTTTCGGAAAGTGTCGCTCCGGCGATGATCCAGACCTTGTCTTCGTTATCGGAAATGAAGCGGACGGAAACAATCTTCTGATCCGTCTGCGGCAGGGCGTAGCGGGTGGCATAGAGCACATATTCCGCGCTCCGTCCCTTGACGCGGAGGGCGTCGCTGCCGTTCGTCACGGGTTTGCCCTGATACCAGTCGCCGAGGTCGCGTCCGACAATTACGGGCAGTTCGGTTTTTGCGCCGGATTCGGTTGTGACGATGATCCGTCCGGCCGATGAACCGTTTGCGCCCGGATAGCTGAGCGCGTGGAGCACATAGAGATAGTTCGCTTTCGTCGGCGCGACGGGGATTTCCTGTTCGAGAATTCCGTTCGGGTTGCGGGTCGCCGAGCGCATGACCATGACGTTTTTTTTATTCGGGTTGAGATTGTCGACGGGGATGCAGAACGGAGCCCCGCTGATGAAATTTTTGCGGAATTCCGGTTCGAAAGCGCGCCCGTCCAGCATCGGTCCCTGATCGGTCCATCCGCCTGTTCCATCACCGGCGACGGAGTCGCGGACCGCCCGGTTCGCATAGCTCGCCACCGGAACAGGTGCGCCGAGAACATCGAGATTCAGATTGCGGATTTCGAATTCTCCGGCGGTTTGTTCAAAGCCGATCAGGAGATGCAGACGCCCGGTGTTCGCCGGGATGTTCATCGCACATTTTTTCCGGGTCCACTGTCTGTCCGAAGGAGAGACGTTGAATCCGGCGTAAATGTCGCGTTCTCCTTTCGGGGTTTGGGCGCGGAACAGAATACGTCCGGTTGCCGGCAGTCCCGGATCTTTTTTGATCCAGCGGACTTCGGCGGAGAACTCGATTAGTTTCCCCGCATACTCTTTGACGGGCAGTGAGAAACGCGCGCCTTTCTGGAACAGAGATTTTCCGTTCGGAAGCGGAATCACAAAACTTCCTTTTTCCGCTTCGGCGGAGGTCGCTGTGCAGAAAAGCGTGTTTTTATCCCACCGGAAATCCGCCGGAGTCCGGAAGTCCGCGGGAGTCAGTTCTTTGGCGGGAAGCAGCATCCACGCAAGGGCGGATGTCATGGAGAACAGAGTTTTTTTCATCAAAATTTCCTTTGCATGTTAAAGTGACGTGGTGTTACCAGACGCCCTCTTCGCCCCAGAAAACCTTGTCGCCGTTTGCCTGGGGAATTTGGTATATTTTCATGGAGTTTACATGTCCATCGACAAATCCTATTGTGGAAGTCAGCCCCGGATGTCGGTAAGTGATTTTTCCGGCCAGAGCCGCGTTCCCGTCGCCGCGGTTATTGCATTCTAACCCCCAGGGGGAGGCGCCAAGATCCGCATAAAGCATTCTCGTCGAAGGAGATTTGCAGGTTCCGAGAAACAGGTTTTTCATATAAAAACCGGGCGAGCTGGAAGAATTCCGGGCGTTCATCCATGTATTTATGCCGACGGGAAAACTTTCCTCTTCCAAGTTGAACGTTTTTTTCGCCGGGCAGGTGAAAACGGGAAGGATCATTTCCCGAACATTGCTTCCTGCGGAGATACTTCTTGTTGAACAGCAATCCCCTGCGACCGCTTTTTTCTGCAGATAAGAGTGGAGAATATCCATCCATTTGACTCTTGAGCCATTCCCGACCCATAGAATGGTTCCGTCAGAAACCTGATACATCAGATAGTCGTTGTTGTCGGAGGCATACAGCTGAGTGGAAAGAAGCAGCTGCTTCCGGTTTGAGACGCAGTTGATCGCATTTGCCTTTTCCCTTGCCGCTTTCAGCGCGGGCAGGAGCAGTCCGGCAAGGATTGCGATGATCGCAATTACGACGAGGAGCTCTACAAGGGTGAATTTTTTTGGCCTCAGCGTACAGTATGAAACAGGGAAACGGTTGTTTCTGTCTGTGTGAGATTTCATGGTGTTGTCAGCCTTTCGTTTGTTTATCTTTTTGTTGTTTTTGTTTCTGAAAAAAGAGAATTTATCTGTTGTCCATAATTTTCCCCCCTTCGTTTTTCTCCGGATTTCGCAGCAAGTCTGGAACAGATCCGGCAACGTAGAGTTTTGTCTCCACCATCATTTCTATTGAACCGTCACAGCCGAGCATCGGACGGTTCGTAACCAGATATGTTATCCAGCGCAGGATATCCTCTGTGGAAAAATCGATCCGATCGATGTTTGCGCTGACCATATCCTTTGCAGAAATTTTTTCATAGACTCCGTAACTCAGAATCCCGATACTCTTCATGTCGTCCGATAGAAAGGGCAGAACAGCATTGCAAAACTCCTGCGCGCTGAAATCCATGACAAAAAAGATTGCCGACGGATTTTCGCGGTTCCGGATAAAATACTCCTGACAGACCTGGCAGAGTCCCCGTCCGGGAAGACTGCGGAGCACGTCAATCCTGCAATCCGGAGCAAGACGTTTCATTTCGGAGGTGAAATAGAAAATGCGCCGCTCCGCATCCAGATGGATCCAGTGATGGTGAACAGCGATGTGCTTCCGGTGTCCGAGAGCATGGAGATGATGAGCCGCTTGGGCGCCGCCGAGCGCATCGTTGCTGCGGAGGATGACGTCCACGTTCCGGGCATAACCGAACAGGGAGATGCTGTAAATCTGCGGATTCTGTTTCCGCATTTCCGTGACGATGCTCTCATCCGGTTCGGAACAGAAGACGACCACTTCGGTCTCCGCTGCGGCGTCCAGAAAAGCGATCCGTTTCTCCCGGTGATTGGTCAGCACAATGGAAAATCCGTTGTCCGAAAGCCTCTGCATCAGCTGAGCGCCGAAATAGAGCAGATAGTTGTTGTGGCTGAAATCGAAGACGACTTTGCCGCCGGTCTGCCCCTGATATGCATTGTAGCCTTTTTTGTTCAGAGCCTCAATTACGCGCTTTTTCGTGGACGGGCGGACCGCGGGTTCATTGTTCATGACTCTGTACAGGGTCATGGAACTGATCCCGAGTTCCTTCGCAAGTTCGCTGAGATTGATGTTCGTTGCAAATTTTTTCTTTTTCATTGTTCAGACCTCGTACAGATTATACAACATTTACGCGAAAAAGTCAATAGGCAAACACTGGAAACGTTCGGGAAAAAATGTTATACTTATAACATAAAACCCTTCGTTCTGAATTCAAAACGAAGGGTATGGAATCAAAAAAACGGGATTG
>DHMO01000001.1 GCA_002405835.1 Lentisphaeria bacterium UBA4640
GAAAGGACGGAAAATAAGATGAGTCAGACCTTTTTTGTAACCGGAACAGGAACGGATATCGGCAAAACCTACGTCACCTCGCTCCTGGCAAAGTACACCACGGAACGCGGACTTTCCACCGCCGTCATGAAACCCGCGCAGACCGGCATGACCGACCCGATGAACGGCGACCTCGGCAAAGTAAAAGCCGTCGCTCCCGGAATTCTCGACATTCCCCTGGAGCTCGCATGCCCCTACTGCCTCCAGTTTGAATCATCCCCGCACCTCGCGGCGGAACTCGACGGCATTGAGATCGACCTGACGAAGATCACCCGCGCCTATCATGAAATCAAGGCGAAATTCAATCCCGACGTCATTCTTCTGGAGAGCGCGGGCGGAATCTACGTTCCCCTGAATCAGCGCCAGATCATGGCGGATATCCCCGCCGCCCTCGGAATCCCCGCAATCATCGTCGCCGACGCAGCGCTCGGAACCATCAACCACACCGTGCTCACCATCAACGAACTGCGCAGACGCAACGTCGAAGTGCGCGGAGTCATTGTCAACCGCGTTCCCGATGATCCCGGCATTCTCATCCGCGACAATCTCAAGATGATCGAGAAGTTCGGCAAAGTCGAAATCCTCGCGCAGTCGGGAACCGGAAAAGGATTCATCAGCGACCTCGGGCTCCGCCATATTTTTTGAAATCCGACTTGAAAAACCGTTTCGACGATATATATTTTTCAATCCGCGGCGCGGAAAAACCGCTTATACCGTTGCGCCGCCAATCAGCAGAAAGAAGGACCAACCATGGATGATGAACTCGACAACATAAGCGCTCCCGTTCCCACGAAAGTCGCTTATGACGCAAATGCGATCAAGACTCTCAGCTCGCTCGAACACATCCGTCACCGGCCCGGAATGTATATCGGAAAACTCGGAGACGGCACATACGAAAACGACGGCGTATACGTCCTCATCAAAGAGGTTATCGACAACTCCGTCGATGAATTCATCATGGGCTGCGGGCGCCGCATCGACGTCACCCTGCGCGACAACTACGTCAAAATCCGCGACTACGGACGCGGCATCCCCCTGGAGAAACTCGTGGACTGTGTATCCCAGATCAACACGGGCGCGAAATACAACAGCGATGTCTTCCAGTTCTCCGTCGGTCTGAACGGCGTCGGCACAAAGGCGGTCAACGCCCTCTCCGAACGCTTCATTGCAACAGCGTTCCGCGAAGGCAAATTCAAACGCGCCGAATTCGAACACGGAAAACTCATCAAGGAAGAGGGAGGCGACTCCGCCGAGCGCAACGGAACCCTCATCGAATTCGTTCCCGATGCGCAGATCTTCCCGAAGTATCATATCAATCCAGAATTCGTCAAAAAACGTCTCTGGATGTACGCCTACCTCAACAGCGGACTCTCCCTTTACCTCAACGGAGCCGAGCGCTTCTATTCCAAAAACGGTCTTGAAGATCTCATCAGCAACCGCGTGGAAGAAGAAAAGCTCTATGATATCATTCATTACAAGGACAAGACGCTCGAGTTTGCGTTCACCCATGTTCCCGACTTCGGGGAAACCTACTTTTCATTCGTCAACGGACAGTACACCAACGACGGCGGAACGCACGAATCCGCATTCAAGGAGGCTCTGCTCCGCGCCGTCAACCAGTACTCCGGGAAAGACTACGACGCCAAAGACCTGCGCGGCGGAATCGTCGGCTCCATCGCAATCAAACTTCAGGAACCCGTTTTCGAATCACAGACAAAGAACAAGCTCGGCAACACCGATGTGAAAAGCTGGATCGTCCCCGCCGTCAAAAAGGCCGTGGAAGATTATCTCTACCGCCACACCGACCAGGCGGAACTTCTGATCGCAAAAATCTGCAAAAACGAAGAAGTCCGCAAAGAAGTTCAGGCGGTAAGGAAAAAAGGCAAGGAATTTGAAAAGAAACTCAACGTCCGCAACAGCAAACTGCGCGACTGCAAGCACCATTTCGGCGACCGCTCCGGACACGGCGATGAAACCATGATCTTCCTCACCGAGGGTGACTCCGCAGGCGGTTCCATGGTTCAGAGCCGCGACCCGAACACGCAGGCGGTTTTCTCGCTCAAAGGCAAACCGTTCAACTGCTTCGGCAAAAAGCTCGAAACAATCTATACCGTTGAAGAGCTCTTCTGCATCATGCGCACGCTGAACATTGAAGAGGATATCGCAAATCTCCGCTACAACAAAGTCGTCATCGCAACCGATGCCGATGTGGACGGGCTGCACATCCGGAACCTGCTGATCACCTTCTTCCTCTCCTACTTTGAACAGCTCGTTCAGACGGGGCATCTCTACATTCTCGAAACGCCGCTCTTCCGCGTCCGTCCGAAGGGGAAAAAGGATGATAAAAAGCCCGCGCGCAAAACACCGAAAAAGGCAAAGTCCGACGACAGCGCCGCACCGGAGGAGAAGCCGAACGAAAAAACTTACTACTGCTACTCCGAAGAGGAACGCGACGAAAAAGCCGCGCTGATCGGCAAAAACGCGGAAATCACCCGCTTCAAAGGTCTCGGAGAAATCTCCCCGAAAGAGTTCCGGCAGTTCATCGATGAAAACATCCGTCTGGAACCCGTAACGATCGATCAGACAAAAGGCATCAATGAGATGCTGCGTTTCTACATGGGCGACAACACCCCGGAACGCTGGGAATTCATTCAAAACAATCTGGTGTGACAAATGGCAAAAAAGAAAACTGAACAGAACAGCGGCGCTCCGGAACAGCCTGTCAATCCCCCCGTTCCCCAAGAGCCCCAGGCGGCCGAATCCGCCGCCGCAGATCCCGAATCCGATGAAGAGGAAGATCTTCCCGCCGTCGCGGCGCACTCAGCCGGAGCAAACGAACTGCTCCGCCGGATGATGAACACCAACTACATCGAATACGCATCATACGTCATCAAGGACCGTGCAATTCCGGACGTCGACGACGGACTCAAGCCCGTGCAGCGCCGCATTCTCTGGGAAATGCATCGCGTCGACGACGGCTCCTTCCACAAAGTTGCAAACATCGTCGGCGGAACCATGAAGTTCCATCCCCACGGCGACGCCTCCATCGGCGATGCTCTCGTCTATCTTGCAAACAAGGAACTCTTCATCGAGAAACAGGGAAACTTCGGCAGCATCGTCACCGGCGACTGCGCCGCGGCGCCCCGTTACATTGAAGCGCGGCTCTCCCAGCTCGGACGCGACGTGCTGTTCAACGACGACATCACCGAACTCGTCGATTCCTACGACTCCCGCAACAAAGAACCGGTCCGCCTTCCCATCAAGATTCCCTCGCTCCTGCTCATGGGCGCATCGGGTCTCGCTCCGGGAACGCGCACCGACATCATGCCGCACAACTTCAACGA
Source organism: Lentisphaeria bacterium UBA4640 (assembly GCA_002405835.1). Taxonomy (GTDB): domain Bacteria; phylum Verrucomicrobiota; class Lentisphaeria; order Victivallales; family UBA1829; genus UBA1829. The sequence continues at coordinate 3,384 of DHMO01000001.1, forward strand.
ACTGCTCAACGCCCAGATTTCCGTTCTGCGCGATGAACCGTTCCAGCTCTTCCCCGACTTTCTCCAGGGCGGCATCATGGACGCCTCCGAATATGAGGACGGCAACGGCAAAATCACGCTCCGCGCACGCATCGACATTGAAGGACGCAACCTCATCATCCGCGAAATTCCCGCGCTGACCAACACGCAGAAACTGCTGGAATCCATCGACCGCGCCATCAACAAGAGCAAAATCAAGATCGCCTCGATCCACGACCTCTCGGCGGAAGAGGTCTGCATCGAAATCATCCCGCAGCGCGGCTACGATCCGCAGCGCGCAATTCAGGCGCTCTACAAATACACCGACTGCTCCATCAGCCTCTCGCTGAACATGATGGTCATCCGCAACAACCGCCCGGTCCGCATGACCGTCTCCGACGTTCTGCGCCGCAACACGGAAAAACTGCTGGAGTATCTGCGCGCCGAACTCAACATTGAAATCGGAAAATATCTCGACAAAATTCTCTTCCGCACCCTCGCCCGGATTTTTGTGGAAGAGCGGATTTACAAGCGCATCGAAACCTGCAAGACCCAGGAGAAAATCGCCTCCGAGGTCCGCAAGGGACTCGACAAGTTCCGCGATGAATGGTTCCCGATCGTCCAGCAGCTCGAAGAGAGCGTGCGCATCCGCGGATTCGCAGCAAACGACAAGGAGGCGCAGAAGCGTCTCGACCAGCTCGCCGAGGGCATCATTCCCGATTCCGAGCTTGAAAAACTGCTCGCCATTCCCATCCGGCGCATCTCGCTGTTCGATATCGAACAGAACCGCAAGGAAACAGCCGAGCTCAACGCACTTCTCACCGAGGCGCAGAAAAACCTCAAGCAGCTCAAGAAATACGCGATCCGCAAGCTCCAGGAACTGCTCGAAAAGTACGGGGAAAATTTCCCGCGCCGCACCGAAATCAAGCTCGACGGATTCGACAAAATCGACGCCAAAGCCATCGCGCTCAACAACATCCGCGTCGGCTGGGACCGCAAGAACTGCTACGTCGGAACCGCAGTCAAGAGCGATGACATTGTGCTCTGCAATGAATTCGACCACCTGCTCTGCATCGAGCGGAAAGGCGTCTATAAAATCATCGACATTCCGGACAAGATTTTCATCGACAAACTTTACGAGTTCCGCAAGTACGACAAGAACACCGAATTCGGCATAGTCTACTCTGACCTCAAGACGGGCAAAGTTTACTACAAGCGCTGCGTCATCTCCCAGTTCATCAAGGACAAAGAGTACCGCATCTGTCCGGAAGGCTGCCGGCTTGAACTCATCACGCCGCGTCCGAAAGCAATCTACGAGTGCCGTATCGACACCCCGGTCAAGGCGCGCCAGGTGCAGACCGTCGACCTCTCAAAGGCTCCGCTCCGTTCGCCCAAAGCGGGCGGTGCGCCGCTCTTCCCGCGCAAACTCCAGAAAATCACCTTTGTACAGTATCTCGACGGCACCGAGGAATCCGACGAACCGAATCTGATTCCCGCCGACGAACTCCCGAAGGAGTCGCCGGAACAGCCGAAAGATCCCGCGGAAGGCGTGATCGAAGACGGCAAAATCAACAAGCCCGAACCCAAAGAGCCGATCCGTCCCGCTCCCAATCCCGAAGACGAGAACTGGGGAATCGAACAGATGGACCTCTTCTGAAGAAAGGAACTGAATATGTGCGAACAGGTACACAAACGTCCCGACTGGGATGAGTACTTCATGGAAATCGCGCGCGTCGTCGCCCTGCGCAGCAACTGCTCGCGCCGCCACGTCGCCGCGGTGATTGTCAAGGACAAACGCATCATTTCGACCGGCTACAACGGAACACCGCGCGGAATCCGCAACTGCGACGAAGGCGGCTGCCCCCGCTGCGCCTCACATGCGCCGTCCGGAACGAACCTGACCGAATGCCTCTGCTCGCACGGCGAGGAAAACGCCATCGTCCAGGCCGCATACCACGGAATCTGCGTCAAAGACTCCACGCTCTACACCACCTACAGCCCCTGTCTGCTCTGCGCGAAAATGATCATCAACGCGGGCATCCGCGAAGTGGTCTACCGCGAACGCTACTCCATCGACTCCACCGCGCGCGCAATTCTTCAGGAAGCGGGCGTCAAAATCCGCGGACTCGGAGAGAAGGCGGAAGAATGAGCACTCAGAAGGAATACTGGAACAGCGTTGCGGACACAAAAGAGTTCACAACGCCGATGCAGTCCGCAGTCTTCTGCCGCTACGTCAACCGCGACGCCGCGATTCTTGACGTCGGCTGCGGCTACGGACGCGTCCTCAGCGAACTCCATACACTCGGATTCCGCAAACTCTGCGGAATCGACTTTTCGGAAAAGCTGATCGCACGCGGCAAGCGCCAGTTCCCGTATCTCGACCTCCGCGTCATGGAAAATGAAACCATTGATTTTCCGGACGCCTCGCTCGACGCTGTTCTGCTCTGCGCCGTACTCACCTGCATCGTCGCCGACCGCGACCAGGAAGCACTGATTGCGGAAATCCGTCGCGTCCTCAAACCGGGCGGTCTGCTCTACGTCAACGACTTTCTGCTGAACACCGACCTCCGCAACCGCAAACGCTATGCGGCATGGGAACAGGTCTACGGAACTTACGGCATTTTCGAACTCCCCGAAGGCGCGGTTCTGCGTCACCATGACCGCGGCCATATCCGCAAACTCCTTTCCGCCTTCCGCGAGCTGGAAAGCGAAGAGGTGGTCTATCAAACCATGAACGGACACACTTCCAACGGCTTCTATTTTGCCGGACGGAAAGAGGAGGATCGCTGAAATGGAACTCGAAACCGCCATCCGTGAACGCCGGAGCTGCCGCGCCTACAAGCCGGACCCGGTTCCCGACAAGCTCATCCGCGAATGCGTGGAAGCCGCGCGCCTCGCCCCTTCCGCATGCAACAAACAGCCCTGGAGATTCTACGCGGTCTCCGCACCGGACCTGCGGAAACAGCTCTGCGAAGAGGCGCTCCTTCCCGGAATCAAAATGCCGTGGCTGGAACAGGCCCCCGTCATCATGGTGCTCTGCATGAAAAAGAAACTGGCAACTCATTTTCTCGCGCCGCTCCTTTCGGGCATTCATTATGAATACATCGACCTCGGCATTGCCGGCGAACACTTTGTTCTCGCAGCGGAGGAACGCGGACTCGGCACCTGCTGGATCGGCTGGATCAAAGCCGCGCGCGCAAAAAAAATCCTGAATCTCCCGTTCGACGTCACCCCCGTCTCCTTCCTCTCCGTCGGCTATCCGGCGGAACTGCGCGACCACACGGGACGCCTCCCGCTCGAAGAGATTCTGACGTTTCTCCGCTGAAATTCCGTTTTTTTCAAAAAAAGTTTCGTTTACCCTCTTGACATTTTTCTACTTTTATAGTATAATATAATAGAAAATTCAACCAAAGGAAACGTTTTCATGCGTACAGAAGAGATTATACAGGATTTGCGGAGGAGAATCATCTGCGGCGAATTTGCCGTCGGCGGCACGCTTCCGCGCCGTCATCTTCTGCTTTCGCATTACGACGCCAGCAACATGACCGTCCAGCGGGCAATCAATCAGCTGACGGACGAAGGATTTCTTGTCTCGCGCGGCTCAAAAGGCATTTTCCTTTCAGCGACTCCGCCGAACCGCTTCCGCTATGCGCTTGTGGTCCAGCCGCCGGAAGTGCGCATGGAGATCAAGGACGACACCCTGTGGAGCGCGATCGAAAACGCGGTGGAGCTTTATCATGAAAAGCATCCGGAGTATTCTTTTTCCTATTACACGATCCGCGAGTCCGGCGCGCACCAGCCGGAGTACCTGCGTCTGAAAGAAGATTTGAAGAACGGACTGCTTGCCGGAGCAATCATTCCCCGTTCGCTCGACAACGATCTTCTGGAGGGACTTCGCCCTCACCCGATCGCCGTGCACGACCCAAAATCCGCAACGGTCCCAGGCATCAAATTCTATTACGACTGGGTTGCCATGACAAAACTCGCGCTCAAACAGCTCAAACAGCGCTGCGCGCGCAAAGTCGCGCTCATCATGCTTGCGACCACCAGTCCCGTTCTTGCAGGAAAAATCGAAGAGACTGTTTTAACATCCAGTCTGTTCAGCTGTCCCGAATGGATTCAGGGAGTTTTCCAGAGAACCGATCAGATTTCCTGGGCGGCGCGTCTCACCGCACTTCTCTTCAAGCCCGGAATGCCGGAAATTCCGGACGGACTGATTGTCCTGAATGAAAATCTGTTGCCTTCCATTCTTTCGAAATTGAAACGCCTTGGACTGAAACCGGGGAAAGACGTTCATGTGGTCAGCCACTGCAACATTCCAAGCTCGCGGGTCTTTCAGAAGGACACGGACTATGTCGCGTTCAATTTCAACCGTCTCCTGAGCGAAAGCATTGCCGCCATCGAGGCCAGACGCTCCGGGAACAGCATAAAAGAAAACAATCCGGTCGAACCGGAATTGATTATACAGAACACAAAACGGTCAATAAAGCAAAATAAAAGTGAAAGGACGATCTCATTATGAAACACAAACTTCCCCTCCTCCACCCCCCTGCACCCCGTTTCAGGCGCAAACCAAGGAAATTCACTCTTATAGAACTCCTTGTGGTAATTGCTATCATTGCAATCCTTGCCGGCATGCTTCTTCCGGCATTGAACAAGGCGCGGGAAACCGCGCGGAAAGGAACCTGCATCTCCCAGCACAAACAGATCATGACATGTCTGCAAATGTACGGCAACGACTTTGACTGGTATGTCACCCACGATTCAAACATGGGACGTATGTTCGGAGGAGTCTACACCGAACTGAAGTACGCCAAAGCTATAAAGGAATTTTACTGTCCGTCGCGGCAGAGAAAGGAAAACTATATCGACTGGCAATCCACCATCGGCATCTACCGTTACGATCAGGGAGCGAAGAATCTGTGCTATGACAAAAATAAAACCGAGCAAGGCGATTATGCTGTTGCTCTTCCAAGCTGGAGCAGCCGAGATGCGATCTATTACTCCATCGCAAAAATGCGGGCTCCGACAAAAACGATTCTGCTTGCCGATACAGCCTGCTCGAATTCCTCAACAGCGCCGGGACAGGGGAGGTACTGTTTCACTCCCAATGCAAAAATCGAAAACTCCGGAACAATACTGGCGCACACAAACATGACAAATCTCGGCTATGCCGACGGACATGCGGCGTCACTCCGCCTGCCGCAGCTCCGTTCCCTCGGTTTTACCGTGGTGCTCTCTCCCGATTTCATCATCCTTGAAAACTAAATAAAGAGGTTCAACAATGGTTTCATTACAAAAATCCATCCGGAGTCTGTTCCTGGCAGCCGCTGCGCTCCCGAGCATGCTTCATGCGCAATCCGCACTTTCTGAACAGGCGGAAAATCTGCATCATGTACAATTATGCAGGGCTTCACCTCAGGCACAAACACCCACCGGACGAATCACTTCGGACTCGCCCGCCATGCTTTTCACGGACGGTCAGGTGCTGAAATTCAAAACAGGGGGAAATACCCGGGCGCTTCAATTCAAAGTACTGGATTTCCACGACAAAACCGTCGATTCCGGAACCGTTGCAGACGACGGCTCCTTCACAGTCAAACCATTGCCGCGCGGATACTACCGGATGGAAGTGAGAGAAACGGGGGGAAACATCTCCGCAACCGGCGATTTCTCCATTCTTCCGGATCCCGCCGGACGCAGACTGCGCGAGGATTCGCCGTATGCAATAGATGTCGCATCCAGCGTCATAGGGACCTCAAAAAATTATTTCCCCGGCGACCGGGAAAAATCGCTGCGTTACTTTGCTCATCTCGTAAATCTGCTCGGTGTAAACTATGCAAGAGAACGCTTTCACCATTCCGAGACGGAACCCGCTCCGGGGAAATTCAACTGGAAATTCTTCGGAACCTCTCCGGAGTTCCTTCACAGAAACGGCATCCGCGTCAGCGCGGCAAACCATGGATTCGCGGTTTGGGCCCGAACGAAAAACCGGAAAGGGAGTCTGGCGAAAGACCTCATGACAGTCTATCAGTTCAGCAAAAAAGCGGCCGAGCAGTTTAAAGGGGAAATTCAGGCGTGGGAATGCTGGAATGAACCGGATCTGGCGTCATCCTGCGCAGATTCCGCATGGGAGTTCGCCGCAATGTCCAAAGCCGCATACCTGGGATTCAAAGACGGGAACCCCGGCGCAACTGTCACCAACGGCTCTTTCTGTCTTCGCCCGAACAGCAATATTTTCGCAAAAAACGCAATGGACAACGATCTTGCCGAGTATTTCGACATCTTCAACTTCCATATTTACGCGCCGATGCTCCGTTATGAGTCCGTACTTTCCGACTGGAAAAAAATTCTCCGTCAGCACGGAGCCTCAGACCGGGCAATCTGGATTACCGAAAACGGAACCAATGCGGAAGGCGTTGCGAAAATCCCGACAAAATACAGGAGCAACATGGCGCTCTCTCCGGATCAAGAACTGCTCTGGGCGGAATTCATACCGAAATCACAGATCATTCTGCAAAATCTCGGAGTCTCACGCACATTCTTCTTTGTACTTCCTGCGATGAATGAGCGGGACGGCAAAAAGGACTGGGGACTGATGCGCCGCGACCGCACGGCCAAACCCGGATTCGCCGCATTTGCAACACTCACCGACCAGCTGGGCAATGCGGAATGCCTCGGCGAAGCGGATTTCGGTCCAAAAATCCGCGCGTTCGTCTACGCAATGCCCGACGGTTCACAGACGCTTGCATTCTGGAGCAAATCGGAACTGGATACAAAAGCCGAATCTTCCGATGACGGCTATTCCGTCAAAAAACTGTACACGGAAACCTTCTCCGTTCCCGCGCACAAAGATGCGGAGCTCATAAACATTTTCGGAACAGCGGTCAAAGTTCCGCGGAAAAACGGGAAACTGGAGCTCACAGCCACCCGCTATCCGGCATATCTGCGCGGTCTCGCCGGAATTTCCGTAAAACGAAAACCAGTACAGCCAGGCAAAACCGGAGTCCGGGAAAATGGAATCGACCGCTCTCTGGTTCTGCGCGTGCTCGGTGGGAAAGAGTTTCAGCTCAACGCCGGACGCGACCTCATGATTCTCCATGCCGACGGCAAAGAGCATAAGCTGAAAATGCAGCTGGCGAACTTCTCCGGAGAAACGAAGTCCGGCACAGTGACTCTGCAGGGGATGGAAGTCAAAGGACTTCCGCTTCACATCGAGCTCAAACCAATGGAAATCAGAGATTTTGAAGTGGTGATTCCCCCGCAGAAAACGAAACGTTGCGATCTGATTTTCGGCGGAGAATTCAACGGCCGCCCGATCAGCCGTCTTTCCATGCCGCTTCTCCAGATTGCGGAAACCCACGCTAAAGAGCTTCCAGGCTCCATGCTTCCGGCGCAATGGATAAACAACTCCTCCGGAACAATGAAAGTTTCCAGAGATGAAAAAGAAAACGCAATCCGTGTGGATGTTGAATTTCCGCCAAACGTCGACCGCTGGGTCTATCCGGAACTCCCGCTCAGAAGCGTTCTTCCGGCAAATACATACGCAATCTCCTTCGATATGAAAATCGACCAGGACGAGAAGACTCCGGCGTCCGGCTACTTCATGCTGGCAAACAAAGACAAGTCGAAGAGAGACATTTTTCTGCCGCTGCGCGTCATTTCCCACGGCGACTGGAAGAACAACTTTTTCGAGCTGCAGCAAGGCACCCCGTCCGGAATCAGCAAAATCCGCATCGGGCTGAACCCCAAAGTCAATAAAGTGACCTACTGGATCCGGAACGTCCAGTTCCACATGCCGAAATAACCGACAGTTCCGCCGTTTTCCCTGCGGAGACGGCGGAATTTTCTTTTCCCCTTGACTTTTCGCGGAAACGGTGCTAACTTGTCCGCAAACATAAAGGAGGCTGTATGGAAACCTTTTCCTCGATCCTGATTCTTTTTTTCCTCGTCATGGATCCGCTCGGAAACCTGCCGGTATTCATAACGACTTTGGAAAACCTGCCGCCGAAACGATACGGCGCCGTTGTTCTCAGAGAATCGCTGATCGCTCTCGGAGTTCTGCTGCTGTTCTTCTTCTGCGGAGGAAAAATACTCGAATTCTTCCACATCTCAAAAGCGTCGCTCGAGCTTTCAGGAGGAATCATTCTCTTCCTCATCGCAATCAAGCTTATCTTCTCGACGCCCGCCGAGCAGATGCAGAGACAAAACAATCCGGCGCATGAACCGTTCATCGTGCCGCTCGCGATTCCGCTGTTTGCGGGTCCGGGCTCCATGTCGACGGCTATTCTGCTCGGAGGAAAAAGCGGATCGCTCTTCGCCGAAGCCCTCGCGCTCATCTGCGCATGGAGCATCTGCACTCTGATCCTGCTCTCCGGGCGGTATGCGGGAAAATTTCTCGGAACAAAGGTTCTCGCGGCCATGGAATCCCTCATGGGGCTGCTCCTTACAACCATGGCGCTCGAAATGATCATTTCTGGAATCAAGCAGGCGTTTCATTTAACATAAAGGGGGAAATCTTATGAAAAAGACACCGCTGCTGCATGATGGAGGCAGAAGTTTCGTTCTGCCTTTCGTTCTTATCACTCTCTGTTTTGCATTCTGGGGATTCGCGAACGACATCACCAATCCAATGGTCAAGGCGTTTTCAAAAATCTTCCGGATGAGCGTCTCCGACGGCACGCTCGTGCAGGTCGCTTTCTACGGCGGCTATTTCGCGATGGCCTTCCCGGCGGCAATGTTCATCCGGAAATATTCCTACAAGGCCGGAATTCTCTGCGGACTCGGACTTTATGCGTTCGGAGCACTCGCGTTCTTTCCCGCGAAACTGACCGGGAATTATTACGCATTCCTGCTCGCCTACTTCATTCTCACCTGCGGTCTTTCCTTTCTTGAAACAAGCGCAAATCCGTATATTCTCTCCATGGGACCGGAAGAAAGTTCCACTCGGAGACTCAACCTCGCACAGGCGTTCAATCCGCTCGGCTCGCTCTGCGGAATGTATGTGGCGATGCACTTCATTCAGGCCCGCCTCAACCCCATGGGAACCGCAGAGCGCGCACAGCTTCCGGACGCAGAATTCGAGGCGCTCAAGGAGTCCGAACTGAGCACGCTTATTGCACCGTATCTGCTGATCGGGATCGTCATTTTCATACTCTTTGCAATCATTCTCGCCGCGCGGATGCCGCACCGGCAGGATCAGGCGCACGAAGTTGATTTTCTGCCGACAGTGAAGCGGATTTTCTCCGTGAAAAAATATCGCGAAGGCGTGGTTGCGCAGTTCTTTTACATGGGCGCACAGATCATGTGCTGGACATTCATCATTCAATACGGAACCCGCATTTTCGTCGCGCAGGGAATGGAGGAGAAAACGGCGGAGGTGCTGTCGCAGGAATACAACATCGCCGCAATGATTCTCTTCTGTGTCAGCCGCTTCATCTGCACATTCCTGCTGCGGTACTTCAAACCCGGGATGCTGCTGACCGTGCTGGCGGCGGCCGGAGGATTCTTCATGCTCGGAGTCATCGGATTCCAGGATATCCGCGGACTCTGCTGTCTTGTGGCGGTTTCGGCGTGCATGTCGCTGATGTTCCCGACCATTTACGGAATCGCTCTTGAAGGCATGGGCGACGATGCGAAATTCGGGGCGGCTGGACTCATCATGGCAATTCTCGGAGGTTCGGTTCTGCCTCCGCTTCAGGCGGCAGTCATTGACCTGGAACGCGTCTGCGGACTGCCGGCGGAAAATGTTTCGTTCATTCTTCCGCTCATCTGTTTCCTTGTCGTCATGGGATACGGCTGGAGAACGAGAAAACTTGTTTAACGCAATCCGGGGAGCAGGTTTCTCCCCGGACCGCAATGTGTTTTTACTTCAGACCGATAACGGCTTTCAGCGTATGCTTCTCGCCGGGTTTGAGAATCTGGAAGTCGTTGCCGCAGTTTGCGGTTTCAACGCAGACCATTCCGTGGAACTCATCGTCGCCGAAGTCGGGCATGTTGTGCGACTTGGCAATCCAGGGATTCCAGACAACCGTTGAGCTGGATCCGCCCTTCGCGACACAAATTTTTCTGGCAAATTTCGGATCGTCGATCACGCATTCCGCCTGAGTGCTGTCGTAGATGCGGTCGGTTTCGGCGTTGAAACGGATTGCGCCTTCCTGAATATGACGCGTTCCGTTCAGCGTATCGAGGAACTCCGCACCCTCAAGTCCGGTTACAGCGACGTCTCCGATTTCGGAGATTGCGAAATAGCTGTGCAGAGCATTTGTCAGCCGGAACTCCTCTTTGCCGAGATTTGTCGTCGTCAGTTCAAGCGTCAGTGTCCTGCCGACCGTGATTTTCATTTCCGCGACCAGGTTTTCATACGCAAACGCTTCGAACTCAACGGTTGTCTTGTCCGCATCGGAAACGCTGCCTTTGAGAGCCCACTCGGTAATGCGGGCAACGCCGTGCGGTGGCTGCTGCGCCTTTCCGAACCACGGCCAGCAGACCGGAATACCGCCGCGGATCGGCTTGCCGTTCTCGTGCCACGTCTCTTTGGAGAGCCAGAGAACTTCGCGCTCGCCGGCGGGTTTGTAGGAGAGCACATGCGCTCCGAGAAGAGCAATCATCGCCTCCGCCGCATTGTTTTTAATCTTCAGAACGGGAAGTCCGTTCCATTTTTCCATTGTCAAATCCGACATAAAATCCTCCTTCTTTCCTTGAAAAAGTGTCTATGAGGGAATATAGTAGCGTTCCGCGCATTTTAAAATGAAAAGGTGAAAGATATGTCAAAAAAAATTGAGTTTCTGAAGTCTCAGCTTCAGAAACGCATTCTTGTGCTCGACGGCGCCATGGGAACCATGCTTCAGGCGCAGGGACTGAAGGAATCCGATTTCAACGCCGGCCCCTTTGCAAATCATCCGAAACCGCTCATCGGCGACAACGATGTGCTCTGCATCACCCGTCCCGACGCCGTCAAAGCGGTCCACAATGCATATCTCGAAGCCGGCGCGGACATCATCGAAACCAACACCTTCAACTCGAACGCCGTCTCGCAGGCGGATTACGGACTCGAAGACCGCGTCTATGACCTCGCATTCGCCGGAGCCAAAGTCGCGCGGGAAGCTGCCGACGCCATGACCGCACGCACACCGGAAAAGCCCCGTTTCGTCGCGGGAAGCATGGGACCGACCGGACGCACCGCCTCCATGTCCCCGTCCGTCGACGACCCCGCCGCGCGAAACATCACCTTTGACGAACTCGCCGCAACCTATCAGGTGCAGGCGGAAGCGCTGATCGACGGAGGAGCCGACATTCTGCTCGTCGAAACAATCTTTGACACGCTCAACGCAAAAGCGGCAGTCTACGCAATCGGCAACGCCATGCGGACACGCAGCATCCGAATCCCCGTCATGCTCTCGGCAACGCTCAGCGACGCCAGCGGACGAATGCTCGCCGGACAGTGCGCGGAAGCCTTTCTCATCTCCATGCTTCACACCGAAGAGCTTCTCACGGTCGGCTTCAACTGCGCACTTGGCGCAGAGGAGATGCACCCGCACCTCGCCGAACTCGCGGCAAAAGCGCCGTGTCTCGTCAGCGCACACCCGAACGCCGGACTGCCCGACATTTTCGGCAAATACGAGCAGACGCCCGATCAGATGGCGGCGATCATCCGCAGATTCGCCGAAGAGGGACTCCTGAACATCGTCGGCGGATGCTGCGGAACCACTCCCGCGCACATCGGGGCAATCGCCAAAGCCGTGGAGGGAATCGCGCCGCGCATGCCGCCGCAGGTCAAGCCGTACCTGCGGCTCTCCGGACTCGATCCGTTCATCGCGTCGCCCGACAAGAACTTCATCAACGTCGGCGAACGCACCAACGTTGCCGGCTCGCGCAAATTTCTGAATCTCATCAAAGCGGACGATATGCACGCGGCAATGTCCGTGGCACTCCACCAGATCGAAAACGGAGCGTCCATCATCGACATCAACATGGACGACGCCATGCTCGATTCCCCCGCCGCGATGAAACGTTTTCTGCTTTATCTCGCCTCCGAACCGGAAATTTCGCGCGTGCCGATCATGGTCGACTCCTCCAACTGGGAGGTCGTCAAAACCGCGCTCCGCTGCATTCAGGGCAAAAGCATCGTCAATTCCATCAGCCTCAAGGAAGGCGAAGAAAAGTTTCTCGAAAAAGCGCGGGAAATCCGGCGTCTCGGCGCGGCAATTCTCGTCATGGCATTCGATGAAAAGGGTCAGGCGGACACGCTGGAACGCCGAATCCAAGTCTGCGAGCGTTCCTACAAACTTCTGACCGAACAGGCTGGCGTCGCGCCCGAAGACATCGTGTTCGACCCGAATATTTTCGCCGTCGCAACCGGCATGAAGGAACACGACAACTACGCCATTGATTTCATTGAAGCGGTCCGCTACATTCACACGCACATGCCGCTCTGCGGAATCAGCGGAGGCGTCAGCAACGTTTCGTTCTCCTTCCGCGGCAACGACACGGTCCGCGGCGCCATCCACACGGTGTTCCTCAAGCACGCAATCGACGCAGGAATGACCATGGGCATCGTCAACGCCGCCCAGCTCGGAGTCTACGAAGACCTTGATCCGGAACTGCGCAAAGCGGCGGAAGCGGTTGTGCTCAACACAGATCCCGGCGCGGCGGAAAAGATGATCGAAATCGCATCCGGAATCAAAACCGAAACGAAAAAAACAGCGGCCGCCGACCAGTGGCGTTCCGAGCCGCTCGCAGAACGCATCGCCCGCTCGCTCGTCAAGGGCGACGATTCCTATGTCGCGGAAGATATGGCGGAAGCGCTCAAGACATACCCATCGCCGATGAAAATCGTTGAAGGCCCCCTCATGGACGGCATGGGACGCGTCGGCGAACTGTTCTCCTCCGGGCGCATGTTCCTTCCGCAGGTGGTGAAAAGCGCGCGCGTGATGAAACGCTCCGTCGCCGAACTCATGCCCGCGATCGAAGCGCTCAAAGAGAGCGGCGAAGGCGGAAAATCCTGCAAAGTCGTCATCGCAACCGTCAAGGGCGATGTGCACGACATCGGCAAAAACATCGTCTCCGTGGTTCTCCAGTGCAACAACTGCACCGTCGTCGACCTCGGTGTCATGGTTCCGGCAAAAACAATTGTCGATGCGGCAGTTGAAAACGACGCCGACGTCATCGGACTCAGCGGACTCATCACGCCCTCTCTGGAGGAGATGGTGAACGTCGTCGGCGAACTTGAACGGCGCGGGCTCAAAATTCCCGTCCTTCTCGGCGGAGCGGCAACTTCCAAGCTCCACACGGCGCTCAAGATTCAGCCGTTCTACTCGGCACCCGTAATCTACACGCACGACGCCTCCGCATCGGTTCCTGTCGTCGCGAATCTGATGAATCCCGAAAAACGCGGTCCCTTCCTCGAACGTCTCAAACAGGAATACGCCGCACTCACCGACGCCGTGGAGCAGAAACAGGACGCGTATCTTCCCTACTCCGAAGCGCGCGCGAAAGCGGAGAAACACGGGCACGCCGCACCCGCGCCGGAACAGCCCGGGACACACCGCTTCCCCCTCACGCTTCCCGACCTGGAAGAGTATATCGACTGGGACGGCTTTGTCCGTTCGTGGGATATGCCGCTGCGCGGCTGCTGTTCCGCCGATCTTGTCCGCGAAGCAAAGGATCTGCTCGCCTCCGTTCCGCTCCGTGCGAAGTGCATCTGCGGAGTTTTTCCCGCGCATGCGGATACCGATGCAATCTACATTCAGGATGTTGAAATTCCGACTCTGCGCCAGCAGAACACGAAGTCGAAATATCTGGCGCTTGCAGATTTCGTCGCGGAGAAGGATGATTATGTCGGCATGTTCGCCGTTTCCGTATTCGGAGCGGAAGAACGCGCGGCGGCGTTCAAGGCGGAGGGCGACGACTATTCCGCAATTCTGCTGAAGACCGTTGCGAACCGTGTTGCGGAAGCCGCGGCGGAGGTGATACACCTGCGGATGCGCCGTGAAATCTGGGGATTCGAGACGGGCAAACCGCTTCCGGTCGCTGAACTCCTGCGCAACCGATATACGGGAATCCGTCCGGCTCCGGGCTACCCCACCCTTCCCGATCATTCGCTCAAGCGCGAGATTTTCGGTCTGCTGAATGCGGAAAAGGAGCTTGGAACCGCATTGACGGATTCATTCATGATGGTTCCGCAGGCATCCGTCTGCGCGCTTGTCCTGGCAAATGCGGAATCCTCCTACTTTGCCGTCGGAAACGTTCAGGAAGATCAGCTGCTTCCGTACGCGGAACGGCGCGGCTTCGAACCGGACGTCATGCGGAAGCTCATCTCCTGACGCCCCCCCGCAGCAAACGGCTGGAGACATTTTCACAGAGAATGTCTCCAGCCGCCTCATTATCCGTTTTTTCATGTGTGAAGAAAGAACCGGGCGTCCTGAGCTTCCATTTTCAGGCGGGAATATTGATTTTGAACTTCCTTGCCGGAAACACATTCAAAATCTCCTTCGTGCACAACCGCAGGCAGGGGGAATTCCATTTTTTCCCGTGAGAAAACAGCGAAAAAGCGGTTGTCCGCATAAACGGCTGTATTTTCCGGAGCGTAAAACGCAACTCCGGCCCGTTTCATAATTTCACGGTAATACGGATAAGTTAGAACGGGTTCCGCAATCAGAGTGTTCCAGTGCCCGTCATGAAATACGGAAGCCGCGGCGCAGGCATCGTCATAGACGGCGAGCGTTTCCATTCCAGGCTGCCTCCCGATACAGAAATGCGGATAGTCCGGTCCCTCCGGTGAAGGAACTGCAGCAGCCGGGAGATTTCCTCCTGCGCCATGGAGCTCCCGTCCGGGAAGTTCATATTCGTTCAGACTCATTCCGCACAAATCTGCGACATTGGAAAGATTGAACTCCGGGTTGCGGATTCCCGGAGCATAATGCCAGCAGAAATGCGCATCATGCCGGAACTTTTTCCGGATTTTCCGCCATTCCTCCGGAGAAATGCAGAACTGATTCATAAAGAAAATACAGCGGTAGCGGGAAAGATCTTCCATCTCCAGCAAATCATGCCAGCGGAAATGATCGACAGGCGTTCCGCAAAGCCGGATTTCCGCCGGAGAATCAACCAGAAGACTGCGATGCAGTTCCCGGTGCGGACGAATTGCATAGAACCCGTTTTCATCCGTCACCATCAGGACTTCAGCGACCGGCTCCGGCGTTTTCCGTCTGATTTTTTCCGCGATCTGTTCGATTCTGCCGATTTCATTCAAAATCTCCGGAGAATCGAACCAGCCTCCATGCAGATCCATCCACCAGAAATTCGAATGATTCATCATGTTCTTCGCAAATTCACGCCACATGACACTGCGGGTCTGGAAAAAAGTCTTTACATCGCAACCGGAAAGATATGTCCGGTTGTCCAGTTCATCCACATACAGTTTTTTGCGTCCGATGGACATGGAGGCAACCTGTTCCGAACCGGGCTCTCCCGGTTCCACGCGCCGGTATGATTTCGGGGAAGCGATAAAATCAATCCACGGAGAAGCGAGCAGTCTTTCGTAAGCGAGGTGCCCCGTGTAAGCGGAACGGGGAACAAACATGTAATAGCCGTAAAAAGCGCCGACCGGTTTGCCGCTGATTGTTTTTGCGATCCGGGCGAAGTGCTCCAGAGCGTTCACATTCACATCACCGGTAAAGCGTTCGCAGTCGATGCAAAGAGTCCGGTTTGGAGTTTCCCGGAAAAATTCCGCCGTATTCCGCCATTGGAATTCGCGTTCTTCGGGAGCCGGCAGAATGACATTGTCCCGTGTAATCCCGGGCTGCCGCCAGACATCCGCCAGTTTTTCCGGAGAACCGTAACGGTTGAGTCCCCAGTCGAAAAAACTTTTCCGGAAAGCCGCGCTGTAATCTCCGTAACAGTAACCCGGACGGTTTTCCCAAGCCCTCCAAAGCGAAGTTTCCCCGCACATGCCGTAACCGATATGATATCCGATAATGCGGCCTGCATACGGTCCGTTTTCCAGGTGTTGAACAAAACGGCGCAACGCCTCCCCCGCATCCGCAAGCCATTTCCGCGAGGCAAAACTCTGATTGCCGATCAAACCGCCGACATTGCTCCGGTCATCCTTCCAGCCTCCCGTCCCGGCGGAATACCCCCAGGGGAGATCCATTCCGAAAATGTCGTGCCGGTCCGTGTTGACAATTCCCGCGATTTCTTCCTCCGAAAGCGTCCCGGGATAATATAAACACATTTCCCCGGGATTGCTCTTTCCCCAGTTGAGCGGAACGTTCAGTTTGATGCGGGGAAGATAAAACAGGTCGTCGCCGCAGGAAAATATTTCATTCAAAGTCCGGTCGGTTTCCGTATAATCGAATCGGTCCGTGTCCACCCACCCGGAAGAAATCAGGCTCGAATGAATCCGGATTCCCGCCCGGCGGAAATCACGGTGATATTTCAGCTGCCTTGAGCTGTCCGGATAAAATGCGATCTGCCGTCCGTCTGCGTCGAGACGCGGCGGATCATACACCCAGCCAAGCTGGCTCCAGAAAACGGAATGCTCCTTCAAAAGCTGCAAATATCTGTCATCCTGCGGCATAAAAACCTCCTTTGCCGTTTTCATTATTTCCCGATGATTTTATCGGAATCGAGAATCTGCCCGTTGTCATCCGGATTTTCCTTCCGCTTTTCCAAATCGCGGAAAAGAGAGACTGCGTCATGAATTCCGCCGATCATGAACCACACGGTTGAAATGACTCCGACAATTCCGGGAATGAGCAGACTTGTAAGGAAGAATTTTACAGACCACCAGGAATCCGGCCACGGCTGAATAGCATTCCAGACAACAATTCCGATGAAAACAATCAGCAGACTGTAAACAAAGGAATAGCCGAAAACCGAGTACGCGATGATCTTGTCTCCGAGAGTGTATTCCGGAGTGATCCCGATGAATTTCCGGAAGAAATTTCTCAAGCTCCATTTTTCGCGGACGGGAACCGGCTCACTGGAATCCGCATACGCGCCGCGGTGCAGCAGCTTATCCAGATTGTAAGGCTTGTAAGTCAGGTAGGAGCCGATGATGTAGGCGGCAACCGAGAGAATCATCGAAATAAAACTTATTTCGTATGAATTAATCGGGAATTTCACCGCGTTCATCTGCCACTCAATCCAGGGATTGAACGGAGAACTGACTGCAACAAGAAAACTGTTGAGTCCGTCAACCCAATCATGTCTTTCAAGCCACGGATAGACACTCAAAGCCCAGGTCCGCTGCAGAATCAAACCGGCAAGAGACGTTCCCGAACCGAAAATGATTGCGCACCATGCCCCTGTCAGATTTCCGAAGCGGCTGTACAGACCGAATACCATGATCGGTCCGGCCCCTCCGCACCACAGAGACCCCATAATTGTCGTGAACATATTGATGTAGTCCAGCTGCACAAAGAAGAGGGAAACCACAAGGAAAAACAATGCGACGGCAATCGTCATCATTCTCAGCAGGAACAGATGCATTTTCGGAGAAAGACGCCCCTTGAACATCGGCAGAACAACATCCTGAATCAAAGTCGATGATGCGTTGAAAATGCGGCTGTCATCCGTGGAAACCAGAAGCATGATGCAAAGCAGACAGAACAGACCGAGCATTCCGGCGGGGAAAATCTTTGCGCAGACGGTCGGCATCATCATCTGCTGGAAAAGTGAACGGTATTTCTGGAACTGATAACGCCCTTCCGGACTGTCGCCAAGAGTTTCATGAACCGCGTTGAAATAGGGAGTATCGAGATTCCGCTGCTGCGATACGGGAGCTTCGATATACTCTTTCGTCAAAGTTGCGGGAACAGCCTTGACTTTTTCCATGATTTGTTCCCGCAGAGCAGGATTTTCAATAGTTTCCTCCAGAACTTTCCGGGAAAGCTCCTGCCGGATATCCGTGCTGGAAACACGGAACCGGTTTTCTCCGGCAAAGTGGGGACTGTTCATGAAAGTGATGACAACTATTGCAAGAAGCAATGTCATCACCCATGCGACTCCGCTGCGCCATGCACCAAGGACTCCGGCCATTTTCTGTTCATGCGGAGTTTTCCCGGCTCCGCTCGTATCATTGCCGATCCACGATGCACGGTTCAAAACAGAACCGCACAGCGAAACCACCAGAGCGAACATGTTGAAATCCCGCAGCTGGGAAACGTCGTAAGGATTCATGAAGCTCTGTCCCGGAACACGGTTCCACATCACCGGAACGATATCGGCATCCCAGGAAAAATTCAAAATGACATACCCGACGATGATCACAAAAATCGGATAAGAAAGAATTCCCTGAAAACAATCTGTAATCAGAAGAGAAATTCTGCCGCCCGGAAGAACAAATACCAGTGCGAGAGCAAGACAAAGCACAACAATAATCGTATAACACGGAAGATTGATTCCCCCGATCATGATTCTGTGCGGAAGCCCCAGATAGTAAATGAAAAAGTTTGTTGCAATCGCGGGACCGATGGCGTTCGTAACCGTCTCGGCGATCGTTCGCAGAGCTGCGCAGAAAACCCGGAAAAATTTGCTTCCGTAACGCAGCTCCAGAAACTGTCCGATCGACAGACAGCGGGTTTGTCTCCAGCGGTAAGTGCAATAACCGGTCAGAGCCATGAAAATTCCAACCGGCGCAGTTATCGCACTCCAGAAACTGACCGCGAAGCCGGTCTGATAATTCTGCTCGCATCCCGCCACCAGAGTTATTACGGAAAGTCCCGTCGCAAGATCTCCAACGGAAATCACATAGCGTCCGGCTATTCGTCCAGCCGCAAGAAAATCAACAACACCTCTCGCGTATCTGCTGGAATAAAGAGCAAGTCCTATAAGAAAAAGAACCGGTATTCCCGTTATGCACCAGTCAATCCATGTCATTTCAAATCCTCACTTTTCATCTTGCTCTCTTTCAAATCCGGAAAGTCTTCTCCTCCGGTATTTTTTCTGTTTGCCGTAAACGCGGCTTCGAAGCAGACCGGATCCGAAAACTTAAGGCGGATCACCGGAATTTCCCCGGTCATGCGCTCCGCCGGGAGTTTGCGGACCCGGAGCCAGACAGCCCCGTCCGGCATGTAAGGTGTCGGATCCAGTGTAACCGGAAGCGATTCGTCTGTATTGAGCCAGACTGCACTTTCCGGAAGCACTCCGAGCCCCTTCAATATCAGCGCTTCGCCGTCCGGAGGTGCAAGCAGAATCAGATAAAGCTCTTTCCTGTCTGCTGAGACCGTGACGGCAAGTTTATCGCAGAAGAACGGAGCTTCCGCACAGGGACTCGCCGTCAAAGCGGAACGGACCTTCCGGTACCATGTTCCGATTCCTTTCAAAATGCGGATCGCTTCATCGGGAAATCTGCCGTCCGGTTTCGGTCCGGCATTCAGGAGAAAATTTCCTCCGAGAGACTGATAAGCGGCAATCTGCCGCTCCAGTTTGAGAACGGAAAAATAATCTTCCTCTTTCCGGTATCCCCAGCTGTTCATGCCGACCGAATCGCAGGCTTCCGTCGGAGAGGTGAACGGAGTTGCGGAAAGCGTCTGATAGTTGCGCTCCGGAGTTGAAAAATCTCCGGAGTTGTCATATCCGCGATTGTTGATCACCGCCTGCGGCTGCAGTTTCCGGATCATCGCATTTACGGAAGCATCCCGCCATTCCGGAACATTCTGATCCCACCAGAATCCGTGAATTGTTCCGTAACGGGTGCAAAGTTCGCGAATCTGACGTTTCAGAAACTCCATATAGCGGTTCATGTCATGCTTCGCGGGATCCGTCATGATTTCATGATGCCGCCCGAGGTTCGGATACGACGGTTCGTGCCAGTCCACGCAGGAATAGTAGAGAACCAGCGGAAAATTCCGTTTACGGCACTCATCCGCAAGCATTCCGAGAACATCTTTTCTGTACGGAGTGTTCATGATATTGAAATCCGTTTCCTGCGTATCCCACATGCAGAAGCCGTCATGGTGCTTTGCTGTGAACACGAGATATTCCATTCCGCATTCCTCCGCCATATCCAGCCATTCCGCCGGATTGAATTTCTGCGGATTGAATTCCGCGGCATACCGTTCATATTCCGCTTTCGATCTCCGGAAACGGGCTTCCTCCTGCTCGTGAACTCCGCCGACCGAATAGATTCCCCAGTGGACAAAGAGCCCGTAGCGTTTGCGGGAAAACCAGCTGCGGGGATCTCCCGCAGGGAAAAATTCTGCCATTCTGCACATCCTTTCAATTTTCTGTTACTCTTCCACCGTAATGGCAAAGACTATCGGCGTTGCGCGCCCGGCGGAAACGATATCAATGGAACGCAGTTCCGCAAGTCCGAGCTGGTCGACATCCTGATTCGTCACTCCCTTACGCCTGACATCGTTCTCCCAGACAAAAAGGAATCCGCCGGCGCCCTCTCCCCATTGTTCCTTTGCCATCGGGGGATACGCTTTTCCGGCAATCGCCCGCAGCGGTTCGTTGAATGTTTTTGCTCCCGGAACAATCTTCCAGTCCGCAATTTCGCTTCCGGCATACACAGGAATTTCCCGAACCTGCCCGTCCGCAAAATTCAGACGGTAAGTCAGAACTTTTCCGTTTTCGGTATTGTAGCACATTCCATGATAGAAGAAGATGCGCTTCACCACACGGTTGACCGGAATCCCGCGAATCTCCGAAGGAAACTCCTTCCGGTGAGTTCCCCGCAGGAATACTGCCGATTTCCCTCCGTTTTCCTCCGGGGCGACAAACTGCAGAGGCACTCCGCCGACAACGTCTTTCTTCGGAAATTTCCAGAACTCTTTCACCACCATCCGCGACGGCGAGTCGGAAAAGCCGTTGTTGCAGAACGGCTTCAAATCCAGACTTCTGCAAAGACCGACCTTGAAAAAGCGCGGCTTTTCAAGTTTTTGGCGTTTTTCGGGAACCGGAGCTTTTTCCAAACTCAGCGCAGCTGTCTCCACGCTCTCTTCCGGAATCACAAGATCATCTATCGCAAATTCCGGCAGACGGATCTCTATGTTGCTGACGCCCGGTTCCAGGGCGACCTCGTAGTCGTATTCCCATTCCGCATGACGGAACGAAACGTTTTTCCCGTTGCAGAGAACCGAAAGCGGCTTGACCAGCGATACAAAAATCAGACGGTCACGGTCATCTGCGGCAACGCCGATACGGGCAATACGTTTCTCCCGGTCATAGGTGCCGCTCATAAGACGCGCACGTCCGAAATCCGCAACCCAGAGCGGATCATTCTGAGCCACAATCTTCGGAATCAGACTGCTCCGGAACACCCATTCCCGCTCAAGGAAGAGCTTCTGATAATAGTTTTCCCACTTTTCCTTCGGAACGGAGAGTCCCCGCAACGGAACTTTCCGTGAATAATCCATCGGAAAAACTTTATCGTAAAGCATCCGCACCGTTTCCGCATCATGCGAAGCCAATGCCAGATACTTCAGCAGATTCCATGCATTCGCCGCGCGCTCGCCGCGCCAGGGTAGATACAGATAGTCCGGCTCACCCCATTCGGGAATGGCCTTCATAAACGCTTCCAGCCACAGATTCGCATCGCGCCGGGCAAAACGGGTCAGGCTCAGATTGAAATAATCCAGAAAATTGCATCCGTTCGTCTGCATCGGTGCATTCCATGACATTTTTCCGTACGGACGCCACGGGCGCGTCACAAATCCGGCGTAGTTCACTCCGAGCTGTCCGATTGCCGCACCGGGAGAAGCGGGTCCGCCGGAAATCTCTTTGGAATACTCCATGTTTCCCGGCTCGGTGATGTTCTTGAGGTGTGCGTTGTACACAACGACATTCGGCGAAACAAGATTCATGGTCACGGCATTCTGTTTTGCCGCAAGGTACCGCGTCCGGTCCGCAAGTTCCCGATCCTTCAGTCCGAGCGCAAGACGGTACATCAGGGGGAACATATGGTATCCGTCTCCATACATATCCCCGTACACGATGATTCCGGATGCCAGCGCGTTGACGCCCGGGACATGCCAGCACTGATTGAAATCCGCCGAAGAATAGTGCTGGAGAATCCGCTCGCGGTGAAGCTCGACCGTTCCCCAGTCATGATCCATTACGGCAAGACTGTATGCGGCGTTGAGGTAATTCATATTCAAAGCGGTCATGTCGCCGCGGATATCCTCCTCATTGCCCTGATTTTTCCCGCGCCAGCCGCCAAGAAACGCGCTGCGCCCCGTCAGCGGATCAATCATAAATTCCGCATGAATTCCGCGCAAATTCCTGTCACGTCCGGCGCAGGACATTTCCCCGCTGAGCGCAAGCTCCGTCAAAGACGGCGTCCGCGGCTCCGTCAGGATCGCCCGTGAGGAAGGTTCCAGCAGACACCATGCGGGAAGACACTCCGCCGTGCGGGCGCGGTTGATCTGTCGTGTGTAAACGGTCTTCCACGGCTCTTTCATCAACGTCCGGTAACACTCGTTCAACTGCCGGATATACTTTTCATCCCCCTTCAGAGGTTTCAGAGCAATCCGCATCTGGAGTTCCGGAACGGGAAGTTCGTAACTCAGCGCATCTCCCCCTGCCGTTCTGTAGAACCCGTAGCGGGTCTTCAGCAGCGGCTCGGAAAGAGTCTGATCCGGACGGATGGTATCCGTCATGGTGTAAATCGGCGGGAACGGGATGTACGGCGCCGCATCGGCCGAAAGTTTCACTGCTTTGCTGATACGGTTCCAGATTCTGACTTTCCCGAATTTTTCAAAGCTGAAGAACTCATCCATATCCAGCGGGAACCAGGCAAGATGACGCGCAAGCCGACGGCATTGTTCCAGTTCTTTCTGCGGCAGTTCCTTCCACTGTTCTCCATACGACGGCTTCTGCGGAACCGCACCGTAGAGAGTCCCGGCGGCAAACTTCCCGACCTCCGGCGTGCGGCGGAATGCGAATCCGCTGTCCCATGAAATTCCCTGCGGTTTGTGTTCAAAGTAAAGGAGAACCGGAAGTTTCGGAGCCGGATTTTCCCGCCACAGCAACAACAGCCAGTTTTCTGAAAGTGTATCAACCGGAACCGCTTCTCCGCGTTTGAACACTCTTGTCTTTCCGTTGAAAACCCCGGCGACGGCATCCGGAGCCGCCGGGATTCCGCCCGAAAGCTCCGATACCGTCATTGACGGACAATGCGCATCATAAAGCACACCCGGAGCAAGAGAGCTCCAGAAAACATCGACACGGCATTCCTCTTTTGTTCCGTACCGGTTGTATACAGCCTCGCGCTGCGCAAACGTCCACGACCCGGTTATGCTTTCCGAATGCTTGAGATTCATGCCCTCCGGAGTAAAGCAGACTTCCCAGTCGACGGAGGAATCCACATACGGCTTGAATTCATTTTTGTGATCCAGATAGAATCCGGAATCCTTTGCGTTGAAATTCAGGAGCGGCTGCCAGCTTCCGCCGAATCCGAACTGACCGACACTGAGAAAACTCGTCCCAGGGCGGATATCCGGAGACTTTCCGAACATCTGTTTCTTCAATCCGGCAATCTGCATCTTCGCCCGAGGTTCCAGTTTTTTCAGACAATGCAGATAATCTCCTCTGCTGCAGCTCTCCCGCCATTCGCGAAGAGTCTTTTTCAACGCTTCCGTTCCGTTCAGCTGAAAAGAGCCTCCGTTGGCATTCCGGAATTCCGCGGTACGCTCCAATGCGGCAAGCTCCTGTTCAAACAGGAGAACCTGCGCACAAATCCGGAATTTCTCCTCGACAACAACCTGATAGAAGATAAACGCCTGGTCGAACTCCGGATCGGAGGGAAGAACATGGATGCGTTTCAGCTTTTCACGGAATTTTTGAATCCGTCCCTTCTCAAAATCCGTATTTACCTTCAATCCGTATTTTGCCAAAGTTGCGGAAAAATTTTTCCAGTCGGTAAACACGCGGTCGATTTCCGCCAGATACCCCTCCTTGCGGGCCTTCCAGTTCCATCCGATATTCGGCGTGTAAGGCTGTCCGAAATGCCGCATGGAAACCAGAAGCAGAGATTTTTCAAACGCCTCCAGTTCCCGCATTGCGTTTCCTTCCGGCATGGAATTCAGTTTCGGAATTGCATTGCCCAGATGCTGCCACACCGGAGATGTATAATACGGAAGATTGCGTTTTTCCAGAACGGCTTCGCTCCATAAAAGCGAATCAGCAAACTCCTTGACCGGATTCCCGGCGAAGGCTCCCGAAGAAAGCAGAACTCCGGTCAGAACAAGATATATCTTTTTCATTTTCAATACCCCATGAAATATTGACCGGAAGCGTTCTTCAGGTACATGCTTCCGAAACGGTAAAGCGCGACGCTTCCGTCACTCCGGAGCCAGTTCCCGTAGAGTCCTTTGGCATGAATGTTCGAAACAGCCCGTCCATCCGCCGGATCATCGACTCCCCAGCTGCTGCACTCCACGTAATTTTCTTTCACATAATTGATCGCCTGATCGTTGTAAGAGCTCTCAACACCGCCGATAATTTTCGACACGTCATCAAAGTTTTTTTCTCCGAAAAGCAACTTTCCCTTGATTTGGGAACGTTTTCTCCCGCCCGTCCCGCGCCAGTAAGCGCTCTGATATCCCTTGCATCCTTCACCGCCCCAGCAGCGCGTAAGCGCATAGTTCGAAGTGAAGTATTCCGCCCGGACCGTTCCCTCTTTCGGAGTTGCCGCGGCCGTGGGACAGACAAAAAGAGAATCTTTGCGCAGATAGTAATGATCCGGAGCGACAAAATCCTGATCTTTGTTCAGCGGACGCCGCGCCACATAGCGGGACTTGCAGTAAGGCATAACCGCGTCGGTGAAGTGCTGATAGCTCGAATTGATTGCGTTGGGCATCTGGTCTTCATTGTCATCCGCATACATCATGACGCCCGTTCCGGTCTGTTTGAAATTGGAAGAGCAGAGAATCGTCTGAGCTTTTTCCCTGGCGCTGTTCAATGCGGGAAGAAGCATCCCCGCAAGAATCGCAATCACGGCAATTGTAATCAGAAGCTCAATCAAAGAAAATCTGTTCCATTTTTTCACGGACATTCTCTTTCCCGAAGCATATTCGACTGTTTTCATATAAAACCCCTTTCCGGACAGCGCCCGAACAGGACACTGCCCGTCTTTTTTACCGGTTATTCAGCGTACTGTTTCTTTTGCTTTGAATTTGAGCGTGACAGGCACATTTGCCTTCACCGTCAGTCTTTTGACTGCGCTGGACTGATAGGCGGCAATGATATACTGTTTCCCCTCCGCCGCGTCATCGCCGGCCTGAAGCAGGTTCGCCGGAGCGCCCCAGCCGCCGATACTCCCGCCCGCTCCCGGTTTTTCTTCAAAACCGCCGTTCCGCAACGCATCCGCCCCTTCCACTCGCACATCATCATATGCGACGAACTGCGGCGCCGCCGGAGCTTTGGTATAAGGACCGCGCAGCACAAATAGAATATTGCCGTCTTTCTTCGGTGTGAAGGTGATGGAATACTCCTGCCACTCCCCGGAAAGTTTTCCTCTGACTTCGATATACTGTTTCGCCCGCTCCTTGTCCCAGCCGGAATAGATCACCTTGAGCTGATTCTCTGCGTTTGAAACTTCAAGATCAATGCCGGAAGTCCGGCTGTCAAAGTCGACCCGGAAATCCGCTGCGGAAAGCATTGCAGCTCCCGCCATGAAAACCGCCGCCATCATTGCAATTCTGTGATTCATCATCTTCCCTTTCCTTTTTGTGTTAATGTCAAAGCGTCTTCCCGTAAAATGCGGGATTCTGCCGTTTGATTTTTTCAATTGTACGCGCAACTTCAAGAGCCTCCTCCGGCTTGACCGGGAACGGAACACCTTCCCGCAGAGCAAGATAGAGATGATGATAAATATCATTCACCGTATAACCGTTTGAAGGTTCCACCATGATTGTCTTCCGAATCCATTTCTGCTTTTCATTCCCCTGAAATGAACCATCCGCCGGAGGCGTCGCCGCAGAAGCCTGACGCGCGGGTCTCTCCGAATCCGGGGAGAGATAGCGCAGACGGATATCCTGTTCATCCTCGCAGATCAACGCCCCGCGATCTCCGTAAACCGCATAGACCGGTCCGGGAAGAGCTTCACTGCTGCCGATTTCGAGGTCAACCATCCGCCCGTTTTCTCCGATGAATACGGCTTTGACGGTATCTTCCGCATCCCCGAGCCCGTTGATATTCTCCAGGTAACTGCAAAGCTCCGCAACCGGAGAATCCAGCAGACGCAGTGCATGATCAATGATATGCGGTCCCCAGTTGTTGAGCTGTCCGCCTCCGCAGCTCCGGAGCGCCTGCCAGTCCTCCCGGTAACTGAATCCGTGGCGGCAAAGTTTGATTTGCCAGACATTCCCGAGAATGCCGGAATCAATAATCTCCCGAACATGATTGAAGGCGGATTCAAAACGGCGGTTATGGCGGAAAAACAGTTTTCCCGGATACCGTTTCAACGCCGCTTCCAGCTTTTCAATATCCTCCGGACAAACCGAAACCGGCTTTTCCAGAAACACGGTCTTTCCTTTTTCAAGCGCCCGCAATGCAAAATCCGCATGCTCCGGCGAACGCACCGCCACCGAAACCACATCCACATCCGGATCCGCAAGAAACTGCTCTTCATCCGTATAGACTCTGCAGTCCGGATACCGCTGTTTCAAGCGCGCCGTCCGTGCCGGATCAATATCGTATCCGGCGGAAACGCACAATTCCTCCGGATAGCGGTCAATTTCATTTGTGTGCATTCCCCACCCGGCTCTGCCGAGTCCCCAAATGCCGATACGAAGCTGCTGTTTCATTTTTCAGAAATTCCTTTTTTTGCAGTTGAAAAATTCGTCATTTGATTATATTATACACCAAAACGCCGGATTTGTAAATGAAGAAAAACCGCAAAAAAATGGACAATATGATTTACCATGCTGAGTCTTGACGGAATTGAATTCACGACATTCGGGGACTTTCCCGGTTCGCATCTCGTAAACCGCGGGAAAACCTTTGACGGATACTATGGCATTCAGTACAACCATTCCGGAAAAATGGTATTTTCCGTCGACGGCGGCCCCGAAGAACTCTTTGACGGTCCCTGCCTCATTTTCACCGCACCGAACCGCTCATACAACTACAACAATTACAAAAACGAACCGCGTCACCACTGCTATCTCTGCTTTCGCGGTCCCCGTGTGGAATTATTCATTCAGGAAGGACTTTTTGCTCCATATGCCGAGCGTCCGGTTCACCGTATCGTCAAACCGGAACCGTTCTATAAAACCATGCTTGAAATCCAGGCTCTACTGCTGCACCCGCCGGGATACCGGGATAAGCGGAAAGTACTGCTCCTGGAAGACCTTCTGCTGCAGATTCAGGAACAGGAACCTCTTCCCGAAAAAATCAACGTCTACTGCGAGCAGATGCTGCAGAAACTGCGCGAGGAAATTGTCGCGGCTCCGCAGGATGAATGGAATTTTGAAGAGGAAGCCGGACGGATGTCCGTCTCCTATTCACATTTCCGCCGGATTTTCCGCATGCTTACGGGCTACGCGCCGACCCAGTTCCTGATCGAATGCCGGCTCAATCATGCAATGAAACTGCTGACAAACACCGCTTTGTCCATCAGGGAAATCGCACACGAAAGCGGATTCGAGGATGAATATTACTTTTCCCGAATCTTCCGGAAACACAGACAGCTTACGCCGTCCGCGTACCGGAAGGAATTCAGGATTTGAGAGAACTGAAGCAATTTACATCATAATATCTTTCATGACGTCAAGAGAAGTCTTCAGCTCTTTCAGCGGGTCGCTCAAGTGTGTGTCATGCTCAATGAAAACCCATTTGGCAAAACCCCGTTTCTTCAATATTTTTCCCGCGCCCGTGTAATCCAGGCCGGCATTCCCTTCGCCGAGCCCGCAAAACCTCAAACGTTTTGTCCAGTCCGGATTCCCGCGGTCAAGAAACTCAATATCCTTGAAATGAACCGCGGCAAGACGGTCATAATACTTTTCAATCGTTCCGGTCACATCGCCGCCGGCCGCATGAAGATGACCGATATCAAGAAGCAGAAGCGCATCCGGACACTCTTTCATGAATTCATCCACTTCCTCCTGCGTCTCAATCCGCGAGCCGAGATGATTATGAAGCGCCGCCCGGATTCCCGCCCGACGGCATGCGGCAAGAAAATCATTGGCTCGTCGGCAATACACAGAAAAATCTGTCTTGCGGTCACTCGGACCGGGCGAGAGCCAGACGTATTCCTTGCCCAGCCCGGCGGTCCACAGAATCCCCGCGGCGAGGTCGGGACCGCGGCAAGTTGCAAAATCCATTCCGCACCTCCGGTAAAGAGAGGCTTTATTGAGCGCATCCCCGGAACTGTTCGCTTCGAGTCTTTCGATCCCGTCAAATCCAAGTTCGCGGAGATTTACCAGGCGGCTTTCCAAATCGTAAAGCCCGCCATACCAGACATTCAATCCATAATCGGCAACACCGAATCTCATTGTAACGGCTCCTTTCCTTTCGTTGAACCGGTGGATAATATACGCGCTCTCATGCCGTTTCTCAATAGAGAAAAAGTGCGAAAAAATAGACAAAACGATTATCTGCAAACCAATATCTGCTGAATCAGGAAAACTTCTCTTCCGGAAGATTCATTTCATTGAGCTCGGCAAGTGCTTCCTTTGCGCTTTGCGGACGCAGCGCAGGGGAAAATTCCATCATCCGCCCCAGAAGAACCGCAAGTTTCTCCGTCGCGGATTCACGCAGAAGCGCCGCCGGCGGCGCAGTGCGGTCGGAACGGATTCGCTTCACCATCTCCACAAACGATCCTTTCGGACGGAGCGGACAGCCCGTCAGAACTTCGAACAGAACAAGCGCAAGACTGTAAAGATCGCTCCGCGCATCAGCGGAAGAGGAATCCTGCGCCTGTTCGGGCGAGAGAAACGACGCTGTACCAAAGACCTTTCCGCGCTCTTCCGCAACGCCGGGAAGTTTTGCAAGACCGAGGTCGCCCAGACGGAATCCGCCATCGGAGGTCAGCCAGATATTGTCCGGCTTGATGTCCCGGTGAACAATCCCGTCTGCATGAAGAGACGCGAGCGCCTGAAGCATTCCGCGCAGAAGGAAAACGGCATTCGGAAGAGAAAGTTTTCCGCTCTGATCCAGTTTCCGGCGAAGCGAACCGCCGTCCGCGAACTCCATGACGGCATACGGCATTCCCTGCCCCGTCTCCGCATGACGCAGGACGTGGATCAGAAACGGGGATTTCGAATGCTCAAGAAAATCCGCCAGTTCATGGAAATGCGCGGTGTGCGGATTCTCACAACGCAAAAATTTCACCGCACACGGTGTGCCGTCCGCGAGTCCGGCAGCAAGCCAGCATTCGGAAAGCGCACGCACGCGCAGGGGACGGATCAGCTGGACATCCGCGATCTGTTCCCCCGCGAAAAAATACGGAGCCGGTTCCGTCATTCGTATTTCGGCAGCTCCAGTCCCATGATTTCCGCCTCGTGACGGAAGGTCGGAGCTTCGCCGAGAACGAAGCGCCCTTTGATGACCATGTGACCGGGTTTCTCCGGATCAGGAAACGCCGATTCGGTTTCCCATTTCATCAGAGTGCGCGTGCGGTATTCTCCGTTTTCAGGCGGCATGACCTCCGCAATTTCAACCGTTTTCCGCGAGCCGTCCGGCATGTGCGAAGTCTGCACAACACAGTTGATTGCGGATGCCACCTGCATGCGGACCGCAACCAGCGGAAGTTCAATCCCGCTCATCATGGCGCAGGCTTCCATACGTCTCAGCGCATCAACCGCGCTGTTCGCGTGAATGGTCGACATGGAGCCGGAGTGACCGGTATTCATCGCCTGCAGAAGGTCGAACGCCTCGCCGCCGCGGATTTCTCCGATGACCAGACGGTCCGGACGCAGACGCAGCGACGCAATCACAAGGTCGCGGATTGTAAACGCGCCGTTGCCGTTCTTGTCCGGTTTGCGCGTTTCAAAATAGACCGTGTGTTTCTGCTGGAGCTGAAGTTCGCTCGCATCTTCAAGAACAAGAATGCGGTCGTTCTCCGGAATGAGACCGCTCAGTGCATTCAGAAGCGACGTTTTGCCCGACGAGGTTCCGCCGGAAACAATCGTGTTCTTGCGCAGTTTGACAATGGCGTTCAAAAGAAGCACGCCGTCATGCGGAATGCTCCCGTACTCCTCCAGCTTGTCGATCGTCAGCATGTCTTTCTTGAATTTGCGGATGGAAATGATTGTTCCGCTGCGGCTGATCGGCGGAATGGTCGCATGGACACGGGAGCCGTCGGGGAGACGCGCATCGAGGTCGGGGTGCATCTCGTCAAGCTGACGTTCGACAGATTTTGCGATGTTGACCGCCGCCGCTTTCAGCTGCGCTTCGCTCGCGAACTTTGCGGGCGTCTCCTGCAAAGTGCCGCCGCGTTCGATGTAGACATGGTCGGGACCGTTAATCAGGATTTCGGAAACTTTGTCGTCGGCGAGATATTCCTTCACAGGTGCGAGGAACAGGATAAGAAATGATGCATCATTCATTCTGCAAGACCTCCGGTCGGTTCATTTTTTTTGTCTCTGCGGTAGGAAAATCCGGTCAGATCCGTGTTGATTTTCCAGACCATCAGAGTCAGTTCATATTCATTTCCCGAAAAAGTCAGAATGACTTTCGGGCTTAAACTTTCATCCAGCGTAATCCGGCGCTCCGGGCGCCACGACTGATTCTGAAACCAGGAATTCAGGCGGGCGCGCGCGGAAACGAAATTCGCCGGGATCTCGCCCGAATACTCCCAGCTGTTCTCCGGACAGCGCTCCGCCGTCACTCCGGGCGGAAGACGCAGCGGCGGGAGCCCGCGCAGAGCGGAGGACGGACGGGACATTTGAACCGCCGGCACACTCTTCACCGCCGTTTTCTTCGCCGGCATCCGGTGAAACAGCACGGCTCCAAGTCCGCACAGAAAAACCAGAAGAGCAATTGCGGCAAAAAAGGAAAAGCGTTTCATTTTGTGCTCCAGGTTTCAAACTTGCCGTAACGCTTGTAAAACTTGATTTTCTTCGGTTCCGCGCGGTCCTCTTTTGTATCGTCCGTAAACTTCGGATCCTTCAGAAGATCGAGGCTCCATTCTTTCGGATACTTGTCATCCTTCGACTCGAACTTCCAGACCTCCTTGTCCGCAACGACGCTCGGATCCCAGTGACGCCGCGAAGTGGCAGACCCTTTGGTGCGCATGATGATGCACTGCGTGTAATCGTTTCCGTACCGCGATGAAGTCATATAAAGCTCCGGAATCGAAAACGGCTTGTCGATTCCGCGCGCATTGTACGGCATGTTGATCCAGTTGTCCAGGTAGTCCGGACGCCGTTCCATCAGCGTTGTTTTCGAGCCGATGAACTGAAGAAACGAGTTTTCCCCCGTCAAAGCGCGTTTCTGCGAAGCGGTAATCACCGTTGAGCGCGGAAACATGTCCTGCAAAGCAAGAATCGCGGGAGTGCGCACGGAAAAGCGGTTTCCCGCCATCCAGACCGCCCAGTGATCCGCGGCGCGCAGATTCGTCGCATCCAGCGACTTCAGACCGAGCCAGAGGACGCCGCCGATCACCGCCATGTAAACGGGCAGGACAAGCACAAATTCCATCAGAACCGAGCCGCGCGGATGTCTGTTCCGGAAGTTTTTCATCATCAGTGCCCCAGATAGTCGCGCAGCTTGTCCCACTGCAGTTTGCCGTCTTTGTCGCCGTCTTTGATCAATCCCGCGGGAGGCTTGAGTTTCTCCCAGTCGGGAAGATTCTTCGCGTCGACCTTCTTTCCTTTGGCGTCAACCCAGCCTTTTTTGTCGAGCATGATTTCCTTGAGAATGTTTCCGCCGGTGCTGACCGTGAACGTCTGCGCGTGTCCCGCCCCCATGCAGAGATCCCATGCGTGCTTGACGGGCAGCATGACGCCGTCCCAGTCGGTCTCCACGAGGTTCCATGCCTCCTTGCCGCTTGCCGCGGTATAGCCGAGGTTGTAATCGGCGCTCTTGAGTTTTTTCTCCTTGTCGTCGTCATGAAGTTTGTAACCGGCACGGGCGGATGCGATCGCGCACATGTACTCCGGACGGTTTCCTCCGGCGACGCCAGGATTGAACGCGGAGAGAATCGACGAAGCATTGAGCGAACGCCCGGTCCAGCTGTAGACGGAGAACGGATTGCTAGTCTTGCGGGCAATCGCGACCGTGATGGAGCCGGAGCTTCCGAAGAACGTCGGCAGCAGAGTCAGAGGAATCGCGGGAGGGACCACAAGCCCGATCGGTAAATCGCGCTTGATGAGCGGGAAAAAGCTGTCGTAGCCGTGATATTCCGGATGTTTGTGTCCGTACCCCCCCCCGAGGAACCACGGCGGCATGTGCAACTGAGGAAGCGGCGGAGGCAGCCAGATGTGCACCCAGCGCGTCCAGAACCAGTCCCACTTCGCATAAAGATGCGTGTCGGTCTGCTTGTATACGCGCCAGAAACCGACCGGACTTTTGCGGACGATCCAGTCATCCGTTCCGGGACCGAACACTTTTTTCGGGGAGAAATCTTTCAGCGTGGGATCGGCAAATGAAATGAACGTCTTTTCGTTCTCCTCCGTTCCGGCCATCGTAAGAAACGCCGGCTTGCTGTCGCCGACCCGGATGTTGATGATATAATCATCCTTGCATTCCATCATGTTTGCAACGGCGATCTGGCGGGCGGTCTCGCGAACCTTTTTCGGATACTCATCCCGCAGAGAATTCATTTTCGACATCATCTTCACGATTGCATGGCTGTATTTGAGCACTTTCGGCGTATTGACGACCGCGCCTTTTCCCTGCGCTTCCGCAATTGTGGTGAAAACGATCTGAGCAAGAAGGAAACGGGTCAGGAAGCCCTGTCCGTTGAACTCGCGGGCGACCTCCGGCAGACCTGTCCCGGTTCCAAGGGCCAACAGAACCGGATCGAGCACGAGAATATCCGTGCCGCAGTTGTAATGCACTCCGGGAGTATGCATGTGACACGGCGAATTCTTCTCCCGCACCATATTCAAATCCTTCTGGAACTGCAGAAAAACATATTCGCTGAACACCGCCATCGCGAGATCGAGGGAACGCTTCTGCAAATCGACGTACGTCCACGCCATCGCTTTGTTGACCGTCGCAATCCGGCTGAGATAATCCGCCTGGACGACCGACGCGGAATAAGCCGCCGCGTCCGCCGCATTCTGGAGCTCAATTTTGTTCCGCACGATTTCTCCGATTCCGTAAATGCCGATCACCAGCAGATACACCGGCATGACGAACGCCAGAGTAATCGCGAGCGCCGCCCCCCTGCTGTCGGAGGCAAGCTCCCTGCAGCGGGCGGTGAATACGCTCAATACGGTTGGATTCGTGTACTTCATCGTGTCAGCGGATAGTATTTGGTTGCATAGGGAATGGGAATTACACTGCTCGAAGTCAGCGTGATGTACGGATATTTGAGTTCGTTTTTCCCGGAGGAACCCTCAACAGTCATTTCATTGGCATACTGCGCCAGCAGCGCGGGATTGAGCGCATACGCCTGCCGGTCCAGTTTCTCCTCCCATTTGCGCTCCTCCTCCGTTTTGTCTTTTTTCGCAAAAAAGCTGATGATCCGTCCCGCAACAGGAACGTTCAGAAACATTTTGAATTTGACCGTGCATTTGACGCCGCGCGGGTCGATGTCAAGAACCGGAATATCCACTTCCACCTGCCGATCAAGATATTTCGTATTCGGGAGACGGCCCCAGCCGTCGAGCCTGACATATTTATCATCCGCGCGGTCTTTCGTCTCCTTCCCGTCAACCGGGGAAGCCGAGACCACGGCGAGAATCCGTTTCACCACCGTTTCCGCACGGCTTTTGCGCTGAAGATTGTTGACCGTCATTGCCGAGCGCGCCCCCATGTACGCGGAGTAATGCACAACATGCCAGGTGATCATGATATACGCAAACTGCACCGCGAACAGAAAAAGGACAAACAGTATCGGAAAACAGAACACAAACTCCAGCAGAACCGCCCCTTTCGACTGTCGGAACAGGCGTCTCATGCATTCACCCCCGTTGAACAGAGCAGCTGAATCAGCAGATTCAGAAACAGCCCCGCCGCAATCGCAACGCCGAACGGAACCCGGCACGCCTCCGTATCCGGATCAGGCAGGCTCATCCGTCCCTCTTCACGGTCATAGCGGAAATCGAAAAGACAGCGGCAGTAATGTTTCAACCGCGCAGTATTGATTCGGCGGAAGCAGAGCATGACAACCGCAAGGACGAGACCGGAGAGCGAAACAAGAAGGATCAGATTCAGCGTGCTGCCCGGTCCCGCAATGAGCCCGGCGGCAAACAGCATCTTGACGTCTCCCGCACCGGCGGCACGGAGGAAAAAAGGAAGCAGAAGAAAAAGCGCGGAAAGGAAAGCCGTGACCAGCGACATCAGCGCATAGGAGGTTCCCGCGCCGAACGCAATCGCGAGCATGACAAGAATTCCGCCGAACACCCACGAATTCGGGAGCCGGCGTTTCCGGATATCGCTGACCGAAAGATAAATCAGCCATGGAGTCGCCAGAATAATTTTTGCAAGTATCAGATACTTCATCCGCGCCCCCGTTTATTTAAGAACAGGGACGGAAGCCCCGTTTTCCGAAGCGCCCGTCCCGCAGAACCGATGCAATTACTTGTCGTAATTGTGCATGGATTTTTCGTGCTCGCTGGCCTTCTTGACGTCTTTCGCGGCTTCCGTCTGGATCTTCTGCTGGGAGTCAGCAGCCCCGCCCGCATCAGACATCGCCTGGGTCGCGACGTTCATTTCCTTGGAAACGTTCTTGCCGAACATAATGACCGCAACGACAACCGCAGCGGCAATCAAAACGGCGATAATGACATATTCCATCATCACGGCATGTTTTTTTGTGATCTGTTTCATGACGCAAATCTCCTCTTTTAAATGTTTGGAATAATATATAACCGACAAAAAAAAAGTCAAGCTCATCCGGTTTGAAATTTTTAAGAACGGCCCGGACAGCGGCTTTCCGTCCGGACCGTTTACCGGGGTCAAAGATCTTTGTAGTGTTTCTTCACCACATCCGCGGCCAGCTTGCGGCGGCGAAACTTGTCAAACACTCCGGCCAGGTTCAAGCCGAGCGGCTTGGAACGGATATCCGCTCCCATGCGGTGATAACTCATCGCATCCGTGAACTGCCAGATCGTGATGCCGCAGACCTCGTTCCGCGCTCCGGCGACCGAACGGATGACGGCGTCCAGATACTCCGCCTGGAACTCCTCCGTCCACTGCGTCGCCGCGATGTCGTGCTGTCCGTAGATGCCGCAGCAGCCCATCTCGCTGACGATCATCGGCTTGTCGGCGGAAATGTTTTTGCGGAAATACTCGATCGTCTTCTCCTGATACGGCGGAATCTCATCCGGCGGCTCGACGCCGACCGGGTGGCTGCCGATCCAGCCCGGATAGATGTTGTACGAGATAATGTCCATCAGTTTGCACGTGATGTCATCAAGCGTGTGGTTGCAGGCGAATGTCACAAGGCGCGTCGGGTCCTCTTCTTTGACTGCTTTCACGACCCGCTCGCCTATGCGGAATCCGGACTCCGTCTGGGAATTATTTTCGTTCAGATACGCCCAGATGATCACGCACGGGTGATTGATGCTGTCACGAATCATCAGACGCGTTTCGCGCTCGACGATCTCCTGGAATTCAGGATCCGCCATCTGCTCGGCGGAGTTGCCCCAGCCGAGACTTTCATCCCACACCAGCATTCCGAATTCATCGCAGAGGTCGAGGAAACGCTGGTCCTGCGCATAGTGACAGCCGCGGACGAAGTTGCAGTTCAGATCTCGCAGATTCTGCAGATCCTCCAGCATCAGCGCTTCCGGTGTCGCCGCGCCGAATTCCGGATGCGACTCGTGGCGGTTGAACCCCTTCAGATAAACCGGCTTCCCGTTCAGCAGAATCTGCTTTCCCCCGGTCGAAACCGTGCGGATTCCGAAACGTTCAATGACACAGTCGTTTTCCGTATGGACTTCCAGCGTGTGGAGGTTCGGCGCTTCGGGCGTCCAGAGACGGAACTCCGGAACCGTGCATTCAAGCGTTTCTCCGTGCGCGACTTCCGCCGTCCGGAACATTTCCTCCGTGTTGAAACGGAAACGGACCGCATGCTTTCCCTCCGTTTTCCCGGAGAAGAGGAAGCGGAGCACCACTTTGCCGGTTTTGATGCAGAGCGTGCGCACCTGCACACGGTCGATCGTTGACTCAAACACCTGATGCAGGGAGACGCCGCGGTAGAATCCGCCGAATCCGTAGAAATCGTAGTACGGAAGGAAAATTTTCATGCGGTCGCCCATGCCGAAAGTGGAACTGAGCTTGTCGAAATTGTTGTCGACTGCAGCCGTGAGCACATGCCGTCCCGCCTTGAGTGCGCCCGTTTCAAATTCCATGTCGGTGTACGGCATATTGGTGAACCCGACCTCTTTGCCGTCGAGCGAGAAGCGTGCGCGGAGCCCGGTTGCACCGATTTTGAGAATGCCGCGCGGGGAATCTTTCATCAGCATGAATTCGCGGCGGTAAAGCGCGGTTCCGCGTTTGCAGCGGTAGGCGGGCGTGGTGTCAAACGTCCCGGGAACACACATGATGTCATTCGGTTCAAACGAATTTTCGCTGACGTCTTCAAGCCATGTCTTTTCAAAGAAACGGAACTGCCAGATGCCGTTCAGATCGGTCACATCCCGTTCCGGATAAAGCGGATACGTTTTCATTTTCAGAGTTTCTCCTTTTCTGGGTATTTTCTCTTTTTGATTAATATGCACTTGATTTTTTATTTTTCAATGATATATATGAAGCAAAAAAGACACTTTTGATGCAGGAGCACACCATGAACCAAAACATCACTGTCATGCGTCTCGGCTTTCCGGAGCTTCCCGCGGCGAAACTCCCGTTCTATCCGCGTTCCTGCGGAATCAACTGTTTTTACGGACAGCGCCGCGAGGAACAGACCCCGGGAACCGTCGTCGAACTCTGCTGGGTTGCAAAGGGGGAATGTGTGTTTGATTTCGGTGAAACCCGCTGCACCGTCAAGGCGGATCAGGCGATCTACCGTCTTCCCGGCGACCACCGCGCGAAACTCTCCGCACCGGACATGGAGACCGTCGTTTACTGGGCGACCTTCGACGGACCGGGATCCACGGAATTTTTCCTCCGCTACGGCTACCCGCGCGGCGCGCTCAACTCCGGCAAATGCCCCGTGCATCTTTTCGATGAAATCCGCAGCTCGCTGAACAGCCTCCTTCCCTCCGACCTCCGTCGCCTCGTCGCGCTCTACACTGAACTGATCGGGCTGATGGGCGAAGAGGAATCAGGACAGCAGAGCCGGAAGGGACAGCTCTTCCGCAACGCCCTCGCCCGGATTCACTCCGGATACCAGAATTCGGAATTCGATGTCAACATGCTTGCGGAACAGCTCGGCTTGCACCGCACCACGCTTGACCGCATGTTCCGCCGCGAACTCGGTCTTCCGCCGAACCGCTATCTCACAAAGATGCGGCTGCACCATGCGCTCTCGCTCCTCGCCTGCACCACACTCTCCATTGCGGAGATCGCCGCTCGCACGGGGTTCGTCCGCTGCAATTACTTCGGACGCGTCTTCCGCGAAAACATCGGCGTCACGCCGCTCGAATACCGCCGTCTCCGCTCGCGCGAAAACTGATGCAGTAAAAAAACCGGACTCCAGCTCCTGAGAACTGGAATCCGGTAAAAGAAAGGATCGGTTTGAAGCGGACTTTTACTGCGCCGCCTCCGCCGCTTTCGCTTTTTCGCGGGCGGCGTTGACTCGTGCGTAGTAGGCGTCCATGCGCTTTGCGACGTCGAGATAGTTGACGTTCGCGGAATAGATTTCCTTGAAGCATTCCATCGCGCGCTTGTCGTCTCCCATCTCCTCGCAGGTTATGCCGAGGTGATAGAGAGCCTCCATCTTGTCCTTGTCCATGACGGGCATTTCGGAAATCGCCTTGTCGTACTGCTCCACAGCCATATCATACTGTTTCTTTTCGGCGAAGCAGCGGCCAAGGTAGACGATTGCGGAGAGACGTTTCTGCGGGTTGCGCTGAGCAAGCTGGAACTGTTCAAGCGCTTTGTCGAGCAGGCGGAAATCCCAGTAGAGAACCGCAAGATCGTAGCGGATGAGCGTATCGTTCGGGTAGAGACGAACACGGTCTTCGGCGCGTTCGAGCCGATATTTGGCGATTGCCTGCTTCTCGGCGTCGATCTCCTCCTGCGGAGCGTTCTTCGCCTGCAGATCTTTGACCTTGAGATCGGAGAGTGCGACGTGACACGCTTCGATCGCCTTGTCGATGGTCGGGTCGAGCGTACCCATCTTCTTGACGAGCCAGTCGTAGACCTCGATTGCATCCTGGAAGCGGTTGTCGCGCTGATAGAGTTCGGCGAGTTTGCGGCGCATATCGATCGATTCGTCGCCCGCGGCAACCCGTTTTTCGTAAACGCCGATCATCTCGCGGATATCCTCTTCGGCGCGGATGATACGGTCGTCGCGGACCTCCTTGCCCTTGTTGTTCTTCTTTGCGGCGGCCGCGGCCTTGGCGACGGAGCTGCCGGATTCGTTCCATGCGCCCTGTTCCATGGTTGCGAGCGCGGCCGCGGCGCGGAGCGCAGCCTGAGCTTCAAGGTTGTCCGGATACTTCGCCGCGATAATCTGACGGATATGCAGCACCTTCGCGCCCTGACCTTCCGCCTCGTAAAGTTCGGCCAGCTTGCGCAGATTCGGCTCGTTCTTCGGATTCTGGTCCACAAGGGCTTCATATGCTTCCACGGCAATGAATCCAGCCTCAAGCGCGAGCGCCGCCTTCGCCAGCAGATTGTACGCAAGCGGCGAAGCGATATTGATCGCAAGCGCATCCTCCGCACATCCGAGCGCCTTCAGCGGACTCTTTGCGACGAGCGCGCCGCCTTTGAGAATCGGAGGCAGACAGAGGACATGCGCAAGCACCTTCTGGATCGGGTTCATGTGCGCATATTTTGTCTTTTCCGCTTTCCGGAGCATGATTCTGGCATCGAGAAAGCCCGGATCTTTCTTCGCGATTTCCTTCAGCAGCTCGATTCCGTAAGCCAGATTGTTTTTAGACAGAACATCCTGCGCCTTCTGGAAGGCGGCGCGGACCGCCGGAGAGACCTCCGACAAACTTTTTTTCACGATAGCCATGAAAAATCTCCGTTTTTTTTTGACAAATAAAAGTTTTATGGTAATATATAGCTTAAAATCTTATGAAATCAAGCAGGATTCCGCAAAAAAATGAGAAAGAATGACACAATCGCCGCTCTTTGCACCGCTCCGGGAGGTGCTCTGGCCATTATCCGCATCTCCGGACCCGACGCTCTCGAAGCCTCAAAACGGGTCTGGACTTCCCGAAAACCGCTCTCGCCGGAACATCCGCGCGTGCTCACCTTCGGCTGCACTCTGCGCGACGACGGCGCCCGGGGCGAGACCTGCATGGCAGTCTTCATGCCAGGCCCCGCAAGCTACACCGGAGAAGACGTCGTGGAAATCCAGTGTCACGGCGGCGAATACGCACCGCGCGCCCTTCTCGAACGAATCTTCCGCACCGGACTCGTCCGCTGCGCCGAACCGGGCGAATTCACCAGGCGCGCATTCCTCAACGGCAAACTCGATCTGACGCAGGCGGAAGCTGTCGCCGACCTCATTTCCGCGAAATCCGAATCCGCCGGACGCCTCGCCGAACGCCAGCTCTCCGGAGCTCTCGGCGACCGGGTCCGTTCGATCTCCGAAACGCTCTACCACCTGCTCGCGGAAATCGAATCGCGTCTCGACTTTCCCGAAGAGAATCTCGACTGGAAACCCTGCGGTGAACTTCTCGCAACCGTCGATACCGTCCGCGCCGAACTGGCGAAGCTGCTCTCCGGACGCGAATCCTCCGCGATCCTGCGCGACGGCGTCCGTCTTGTCATTGCCGGCTCGCCGAACGTGGGCAAATCCAGCCTTCTGAACCGTCTTCTCGGCTACGACCGCGCAATTGTTTCGGACATCCCGGGCACTACGCGCGACACGCTCCGGGAATCCGCCAGCATCCGCGGAA
The DNA here is from genome assembly GCA_002405835.1 of Lentisphaeria bacterium UBA4640. Taxonomy (GTDB): domain Bacteria; phylum Verrucomicrobiota; class Lentisphaeria; order Victivallales; family UBA1829; genus UBA1829. The sequence continues at coordinate 43,487 of DHMO01000001.1, forward strand.
TCCGGGTTGAGCTGACCGACACCGCGGGCATCCGCGAAAACGCCGCCGATGCGGTCGAAGGCATGGGAATCGAGCGCTCCAAGAGTTCGCTGAGTCTTGCGGAAATCGTTTTCTGGATTCTGGATGCGACCGTCGACCCGGCCGCTGATCTCCGCAAGCTGGAGGAGACCGTTCCCCCGCAGGCGGATGTGATTGTGGTCTGGAACAAAACCGACCTCCTCCCCGCCGGCTTCCGTCTGCCCGGCTGCCGCCATAAAAGCGTTGTCGTTTCGGCGAAAACGGGCGACGGAATTCCGGAACTTCTGGAAACATTTGAACAATCGGTCTGGAAGAACGGCGACCGCTCCGAACCGGAGTGCGCCGTCTCCCTGCGCCACGCCCGCGCGCTGGAGGAAGCGGGCACCGCGCTTCTGCACACCCGCGATGAAATTGAACATGAATTCTACGAATTAGCCGCGAGCAATCTGCGTCTTGCCGTCGCCTCGATCGCCTCAATCACGGGCGAGTCCGCGACGCCGGACGTTCTGGAAGATATTTTCTCGCGTTTCTGCATCGGAAAGTGAGTTCAGAATGGCAAATTTCATCATACATTCCCTGCGTGAACATCCGGAAGAACTGGAGCGTTTCATCGCCTATTTTTCCGCGAACTGGGGCAATCCGGAAATTTACCGAGACTGCATGACCTCCGCGCTGACAGCCGCAGGTCCTCTTCCGCAATGGTATCTGGCGTTCACACCGGATCACACGGTCATCGGCGGTGCCGGTCTGATTCCGAACGACTTTATCAGCCGGATGGATTTAACGCCGTGGCTCTGCGCGCTTCGAATTGAGCCATCTTTCCGCGGCGCCCGTCTGGGCTTCCGTCTGATAGAGCATCTTGCTTCGGAGAGTCTCCGTCTGGGCTACACGGATCTTTTCTGCTGCACCGACCACATCGGCTACTACGAGAAATCCGGATTTGAGTTTATCGGTTTCGGTCATCACCCCTGGGGCGAAACCTCCCGTATCTACCGCAAACGCCTTTCCCCGCAGAATCACTCAGCGTGATTCTTGAGGAAGGCGAAAACGGCGTCGCCAAGCTGCGCGGCACCAGAACTGGCGGGATGAACCAAGTTGCTCTGGCGGCTGACATCCAGCACAACAGAGGTTCCGGAAAAAGTCCAGCCGGAACGGGAATTCACGGCGGCGGGCTTCGAACAATTCATATTGTTCACCGTGTCAAGCGAAACATTTGAGGGTACAATGTAAATTCCTTCCGACTCGCGGTCGCGGAAAGCGGCAATATACTTTTTGACTGCAATCATCACACTCCGCTTGTAACGGTCGCGGTTCGTTCCGATTCCGTAGTTGGCTCCGGCGGCGTCCTGGTCTCGACTCGGCGGAGGGACAAGCATAATCCCGATTTTCGGAGCGGGTGATACACTCCGGATCACGGAAATCATCCGCTCCATCTGCGAGATCGAACCCGCACTCCGGTTCTCCGCATCCGCATCATCACGAGCGCCGAACAGAGCATTCGTGCCGAGCTGGATGAACACCCAATCCGGTGGAACCGCATAGCCGTTGCGCTTCAGATAATCTGAAAAACTCAGAGTTTTCCCGTTCCAGAACGGGTTGCCGAGCGTGGTCATTCCCGTATACACAATCGTCTCCGGATCCTCTGCGACTCCGCCCGGCATCTTCGACAGAACTCCACGCGTCTTCTGGGGCATCATCATTCCGGACTCAAGCGAACAGGCGATTTTCCCATCGAAAGTTCCCGCGGAATTCCGGGTCAGTTCCGCTGTCTGAACCTTGAACACAGCATCACCAAAACAGTACGTCGTCGCTCCGTTGATCACCGGAACAGATTTCACGCCGGAAACGGCAAAATGGTAACGGACGACCGAATTCGTTATAAACGACCACGCCACAAAGCCGCCGTACCCCTCATGACGGTTCGCCGGACTGAAACGGGTGCGGGATCCGTACAGAGTCACGGAAAGTTTGCCGTCAGCGGCGGCGTTGTCAAGCAGAGTCTGCGTGATGATTCCGCCTTCCATAATCGAATCGCCGATGAACAGAGCCTTGATGTTCCCCGCGCCGTCCCCCACGCGCACCGCAGTTTTCGCCTCGGCGAGTTTGCGGTACGCGGCGTCGCGGCTGTATGCGGTCACGGTCAGCGTTGCGGTTCCGGTTTTTTCCGGGATGATTTTCAGCCGTTCATTCTGCTGAACGGCGCCGGCAAGAGTTCCGGATACATCCAGACTGTAATGGTTGTCTTCAAGGAAAAGATTGTCGAAATAAACATTGATTTCCTTCCCCGGAACCGCATAAATTTCGGGAGGCAGAATGATTTCCGTCCGGGGCTCCGTCGATTCTTTTCGCTGAGAGACTTCTCTGAGCTGTTTTTCCAGCGATTCTATTTTTGCTTCAAGCGCCAGAACCTCCTGCGGGACCCGTTTCAGACGCGGAGCTCCGCCCGAAAAAAATCCGGTGTTCGTCCCCAGCTTCTGGAAAACGCCATTCTTCAGAGCTCCGATCCAGCGAATATCCGTTTCTCCCGGCGGCACCGTTCCCTCACGCCAGAAATAGAAACGCGAACCGAGTCCGCTGAACTGAATCAGCACAAACTTTCCCGCGGGAACATGGACCGTATTTTGCAGCCGGATCACAGAAACCTCATTCTCCCCCTTCCCCCGAAACGTTCCGGAAGCGGAGGGTTCCGGCAACTTCGAAGGAACTTCAGAATCCGTTATATATATGGAAAAGGACGTTCCACCGGAAGGACTGGCAGCATAAAGCTCAATCTGATCAAAGGCAATTCCATCCTTCGCCGGGATCGAGGGACCGAATACGGGAAACGCGGGACTGCATGCATAAGACGCCGGACCTCTCTTGATTTCCGGCTCCTTTTGAAATGCATAACCTGTGCAAATAAGCAAAACAGCGGCAAGGCAAAAAAATTTTTTCATCGATTATCTCCTTTGCGGTAAAATAATCGCTAAAATGTATTTTTCAATTTCATCTGCAATAAAAACTCATTTTTAAATTTTCATACAGCTTATTTGCATAAATCTGCAGAGGACAAAAGGTTTTTCATGACAACATCATCTTAGAACACAACTCATTGAGAATTAAGGATATCAGAAGCTCCTCTGTCACAGTTTCCAGATAAAGCCATGCCAAAAGCCAGACATTCAGCACCGCTGAATCAAAAAAATTATATTATGCAGCATATATTCATAAATATATAAGCATCAACAACTTTTTAAATATTCATCAAGAAAATTGCAAAAACAGAACTTTTTATTTTCACAACATAAACGCTTGAACCACAAAAAAACAAAAAATATTCTTATTATTTCCTGTACAAGAAAAGTGAAAATTAAAAAACTGCCGGATTTTCATGCAGGGGAAGTGCAGCGGCTGAAAGATAGAAATTCCAGCGACAGTACTGCTAAAAAAGAATTATTCAGCCAAAAATATTCAATAAAAGTTCCATAATTACATAAATCGATACAATACAATAAAAAATGTTAAATCGAGCAGCATAAACTTCTATAGATCAACAAGTTACAAAGATTATTTAAAAATATTAATTTTCATACACGCATTCAGAACATAAATCAATTTTTATTCATCCACTTCATCAGCAAACAAACAAAAAACTTAATACACCATACATAATTTAAAAATTTAATCTTGAACAGTTATTTATTTTTTAAAAAACGACACTTAATCTCTTGACTTTTCTATTTTACAGTGTATGTTATATAACGAGACAAACAGAATACCGCTACAACAAACAAGGAAGACTGAAATGTTTCTTGCTTCAAAAAACATCAATACAGTTTATATAGCTGAAGCTGCTATTTCAGTCTTGCCTTCCAAGCAAGCAAGCAAGCAAGCAAGCAAGCAAGCAAGCAAGCAAGCAAGCAAT
>DHMO01000023.1 GCA_002405835.1 Lentisphaeria bacterium UBA4640
ATGTAAATATCACATCGTTTACACACATCTTTTCAGAGAAACACGCCGAACCTCCTTGTATCGCGCCGTCCGGCATTCTATATTACACGAGGAAAACAGGAGGTGCAAAATGAAACAACGGATCCGGATTGCACAAATCGGCATCGGACACAATCACGCGGCGGACAAGATGATTGCTCTGCGCAAGCTCCCCGAACTTTTTGAAGTCGTCGGTTTCTCGGAAGATGATCCCCGTTGGCTCAAAGAGCGCGGCGGATTTGAAGCGTATCAAGGTCTGCCGCGCTTCAGCGAACAGGAACTGCTCAATCTTCCCGGTCTCGACGCCGTCGCCGTGGAAACAGACGGATTCGAGCTTGTCCCGACTGCAATGCGCTGTGCGGAACGCGGACTGCATATTCACTGCGACAAACCCGGCGGAGAATCGCTTCCCGAATTCAAAAAACTGCTTGACCTCTGCGCTGCGAAAAAACTGGCGTTCCAGCAGGCGTATGTCTACCGTTACAATCCCGCGGTCCGCTTCATCCTCGACGCAGTGAAAAAAGGCTGGCTCGGAAACCTTTTTGAGATTCACGCTGTCATGAGCCGTTACGACGGCGACAACACAGCATACCGCAAGTGGCTCGCGCAGTTCAAGGGCGGCGCGATGTACATCTTCGCCGGATACCTCATTGATCTCGTCGTCTCCATGCTCGGAAGACCGGAGAAGGTCACGCCGTTCATGAAGCAGACCCGCCGTGACGGGCTCGTCGACAACGGGCTCGCCGTGCTTGAATACGAACGCACCACCGCGACGGTCCGCGTCTCCGTGGAGGAAGTCGACGGCATGAAACACCGTCGGCTCATCGTCTGCGGAACCAACGGAACAGCGGAACTCTGCCCCATCGAAGCTCCGGCGAATCTCTATTACACACAGCATCTCCCCGTCCGCCTCACGCTCAAAAACGGAAACGGAGAATACGCCGCAGGCACGCATGAAGTCGACTGCGGCGTTCTCGGCGACCGCTACACCGGACAGCTGGAGGAGTTCGCAAAAATCGTCCGCGGCGAAACCGCAAATCCCTATCCGTATGAACACGAGCTGCTGGTTCATGAACTCCTGCTCGATGCGTGCGGATATGCAAAATAAAGGAAAATCATCATGCAGAAGCTGAAAAACAGAACGGCCGCCGTTACGGGCGGCGGCGGATACATCGGTTCCGAAATCTGCCGGAAACTCGCGGAACAGGGCGCAAATATCGCCGTCATCGACATCCGCAGGGAAGCCGCGGACGCAACCGCGGATTCCATCCGCGCCGCCGGAGGTTCCGCGGAGAGTTTTGTGGCGGACATCACAGACTACACCGCCGTTGTCAAACTCATGGATTCCATTGCGGAGCGCTTCGACTCCATCGACATTCTCGTCAACGTCGCCGGAGGTTCCGCCCGTGCGAAATGCAGAGAATTCAAAGACCAAGAAATGGAAGTCATGGAGTCTGTATTGAAAATGAACGTGCTCAGCGCGCTCTGCTGCACCCGTGCCGCCGTCAACCGCATGGTGGAGGCGAAATGGGGTAAAATCATCTTCATCGGCTCCTCGGTCGGAATCGGCGGACTGCCGTACTGCACCGAATACGCAACCGCCAAAGGCGCGATTCTCTCCCTCACCCGGTCGCTCGCAATGGAGCTTGGACCGCACAACATCAACGTCAACTGCGTTTCACCCGGCATCGTGCCGCGTCCGGAAGAGGAACGCTCACACGGCGAAGCGGCGGAACGGACCGCGCGCGAAAAAAGCTGGTCGACACGAATCGGAAAACCGGAGGATATCGCCAACATGGTGGTCTATCTCTGTTCGCCGGAAGCGGAATATATCATCGGACAGAATTTCGTCGTGGACGGCGGACGCACACTCGGACTGAAAGGAAACTGAAATGAATATGCACGCAATGCTCGTCGATGAAAACCAGGCGCTCCGCTGGAGCGAAGTTCCCACCCCCGTGCCAAAAGAGAACGAAGTGCTCATTGAAATTCACGCGGCGGCTCTGAACCGCGCAGACCTGCTCCAGCGCGCGGGAAAATATCCGCCGCCTCCGGGATGGCCGGAATGGATGGGACTCGAAGTCGCCGGGATCGTTCTCCGTGCACCGCGGGGCGGACGCTGGCGGGCGGGCGACAAGGTTTGCGCTCTGCTCGGCGGCGGAGGCTATGCGGAAAAAGTTGCCGTCCCGCAGGAGATGGTTCTTCCCGTTCCCCGCGGATTCAGTTTTGAGGAGGCCGCCGCGATTCCCGAAGTTTTCGCGACCGCGTGGCTGAATCTGCATTACGAAGCGGAACTGAAAGCCGGAGAAACGATCTTCATCCAGGCGGGAGCAAGCGGACTCGGCACGGCGGCAATTCAGGTTGCAAAGCTCATGGGCGCAAAAGCCGTGACCAGCGCCGGAGCGGATGACAAACTCGAATTTGTACGCAAGCTCGGCGCGGACGACGCCGTCAACCGCAAAACAGAAAACCCCGGCATACTGTTCGACCGCAATGAAATCAACGTCGCGCTCGACTGCGTGGGAGGTTCCGTTCTCGGGGAAAATATCGGGAAAATGGCAATCGGCGGAAGATGGATTCTGGTCTCGACGCTCGGCGGAGAGACCGCGGAAATCCCGCTGCGCCCGATTCTCAAGCGCGCAATCACTCTCAAGGGAAGCACGCTCCGCAGCCGCACGAACGAAAAGAAAGCGCAGATTCTCGCCGATCTGGAACGCGTGCTCTGGCCTGCGTTCGAGTCGGGAAAAATCCGTCCGGTCATACAGAAAATTCTCCCCGTTCAGCAGGCGGAGGAAGCTCACGAGCTGCTGCGCGCCGGACACGGTATCGGGAAAATCGTGCTCACCGTCGGGAAAGCATGACATAACATGCCGCCGCGCAAATACCGTCTTTATTTTCTGCTGTTCTGCGGGACAATGCTCTATTTTCTCGCAAATGTCCAGCGGGTTGCCATTCCGGGAACCGTGTTCAATCTGCTGCAGGAGCGGCTGCAGGTTTCCGCTCCGTGGATTACCGGGCTCGGCTCGGCGTTCATGTACGTTTACGCGCTCAATCAGCTGGCTGTCGGGCTGCTGGTCGAGCGGTACGGCGGAGCGCGGGTGATCGCCTTCGGCGCGGCGGCGTTCAGCGCGGGCTCCCTGCTCTTTCCGTTTTCAGAGTCGCTCCCGATGCTCTACTTCAGCCGCGCGCTGACCGGACTCGGAGCAAGCACGCTGTACCTCAGTCTGGTGCAGGAAACAATCCGCGTGTTCCGGAACGGATATGCGATTCTGCTCTCCATCGTCATTATGATCGGCTACGCAGGCGGCATCACGGCAAACGCACCGTTCGCGCTCTGTGTGGAACAGTTCGGATTCAACACCGTGCTTTATGCGGCGGGAGGCCTCGCCCTGCTCTTTTATCTGCTCTTTCTGCTGACCCGCACGACGCTGAAACCGCCTCCGATCCGGCAGGTTCCGCTCGACTTCCGATGTTTTGCCGAAGTCCTGAAGGTGCGCCACAACCGCGATCTTTTTATATTCAGCGGAATCAACTTCGGACTCTACTACGTGCTCCAGACCGTCATCGGGAAGAAGTTTCTGGAAGACTGGTGCGGCATGGCTTCCGGATCCGCCGCATGGGTACTCTCCGCAATGGGAACGCTCTCCGCCGTTTCGGGGTTCCTGATCGCCGTTCTGAGCCGCATGACCGGAAACCGGAGACAGATTTTCTGCAGGATCGCGGGATGCGTCTGCATCGCCGCATTTCTGATTCTGACACTGCTTCTGCTCGCCGGAATCCGCACGCCGTGGATCGCCGCGGTGTTCTGCATGTTCGCCATGACCGCCAGCATGTCGACCATTACGATTCCGCTTCTGCGGGAAACGAATCTGCCGGAACTGAGCGGACCGGCAATCTGTTTCATGAATTTCAGTTTCTATCTCGCCGTGGCATTTTTCGGAAACCTGACCGGATTTCTGATGAACGCATTCCCGCCTGAAGTGCGGAACGGAGCATTCGTCTACGGGCGGGCGTCCTGGCTGACCGTCTTCGCGGTGCTCGCCGCCTTCGCCCTCCCCGTCTTCCGCTGCGCAATGCGGATGCGCGAAACCCGGGGCGTCATGCTTGCGGAGAACGGACGCTGTCGCGGCGGATCAGCTTGTACGGAATGAGCGTGCGGCGCGGGAAAGGCTGTCCTCTGAGCCGCGCATCCAGCGCATCCGCAACCGCCGAAGCGAGCGCCGTGTAATTCTGTGAAATCGTTGTCTGCGGCGGAATCGCATAACGCGAAAAAACCGTCCGTTCCGATGCGATCAGCGAAATATCCGCCGGAACCCGTTTTCCGAAAAGCGAAAGCGCGTATGCCGCCACCATTCCGGCGTTCCCGCCCGGACAGAACAGCGCATCGACTCCCGCCTGCAGCAGCTTTCCGACCTCTTCCACATAGCCGTCTTCAAGGGAAAAACGAATCAGAGAATCACTGGCGGGAAGCCCGAACTTCCGCAGCGCTTTGCGGATTCCGTCACGGCGGATTTCCGTGTTGCCGGTCCCCTCCTGACCGTAGATGATGCATCCGATCCGGCGGCAGCCGCTCCCGTGAAGGTGCGCGACGGCGAGTTCCATCGCCTGCTCTTCATCGGAGCGGACCGAATAGATTTCGGACGCCCCCTTCGGCGCATCGCGGTCGACAATGATCAGAGGAGCGGCAAACTGTTCTTCCCAGTTTTGAAAAACCGAACCGTTCGTTCCGATTCCGACCGCGCCGCAGAACTGAATCCGCGGAAGCTGTTTGAGGTTGTCCAGCGGAAGGATTTCGATGCGGTAATCCCGGAGGGAAAGCTCGTGGATGAGTTCGGAAGTCACCATTTCCACATAGCTCTGAATCGGGTAGACCGCTTTGTACGGACTGATGAGCGCAATGTTGCGCTGTCTGGCGGAAAGACGCGGACGGTAGCCGTTTTTCCGCGCGGCCGCGAAAACGCGCTCCCGCACATCATCCTTTACATTCGGATGATGACTGAACACCCGCGACACAGTGGCGGTTGATACGCCCGACAGTTTTGCGATTTCCTGAATTTTCGACATTGCGCCCGATGCGAAAAAGCGGACGCCTCCGCGAGGAAACGTCCGCCTTCCTTTTTAAATGAGCCGGAACAATCAGTTCTTGCCCTTGTTCATATTGTCGAGATCCTTCTGGACGAGTTCGACAACTTTCTCAAACTTCTTGACATTCTGCTCATCGGCGGACATCAGGGTCTGGTGAGCTTCAAGAACGGTCTCGGCCCGTCCGGAGTTTTCCCCGGAGCCGGAAGCCCAGTCCTTGCCGGAGCTCTGCCCCATATCGCCGTCACGGAACTCGAACAGCTTCTTGAGCCCGAGCCCCTGGAGAAGCGAGAGGTTCAGTTCGCCCGCATTGTAGACATACATCGGGGCGCCGACCTTTTTTGCACGAAGACCAAGCATGGCGAGAATGCCCATGAACGTGCTGTCCATTCCGCCGCAGTTTGCCAGATTCAGAGAGATTTTCGAAAAAGCGGTGTTCTCCAGGCTCTTCGCAAGATTGCGGAGCTGGGACGCGTGTTCAAAAGTCGCTCTGCCGTTGACGGTGATGAAATACGCGTCGCCGTCGTTTGAAATAATGATTTCCGTGCTCATGCCGGTTCCTTTCCTCTGTTACGCCTGTTTGCCGATCACGGCTTTGATTCTGCGGACGCCGCGGCTGGAGCTTTCCTCCTTGAGGATCTTGAAGCCGCCGAGTTCGCCCGTCGTCGCCGCATGGGGACCGCCGCAGATTTCCTTGCTGAAGTCGCCCATCGTATACACCGTCACGCGGTCGCCGTACTTGTTGCCGAAGAGTCCGATCGCTCCGCTCTTGCGGGCGTCTTCCAGAGACATCTCCTCGCAGATCACGGGATCGTTCTTCGCGATCTCCTCGTTCACCAGACGCTCCACCTCAGCAATCTGTTCCGGAGTCATCTTGTCCGGATGCGAGAAGTCGAAACGCAGACGTTCCGCATTGATGTTCGAGCCTTTCTGCGCCACATGGTCGCCCAGCACAAGACGCAGCGCCTTGTGCAGAAGGTGTGTGGCGGTATGCAGACGCGACGTTTCCAGCGAGTGGTCGGCGAGTCCGCCTTTGAATTTCTGTTCCGCGCCCTGACGGGAGAGTTCCTGATGTTTGCGGAACGCCTCTTCGTACCCCTTCATATCGACCGTGAAGCCTTTTTCCTTCGCCATATCGACCGTAAGTTCGATCGGGAAGCCGTAGGTTTCATAGAGGAAGAAGGCGTTCTTGCCGCTGACAACCTTGTTCTGGATGTGCGCGGGGACGCGGGAAATGAATTTTTCGAACTCGTGCTCGCCCTTCTCAAGAGTCTGCTTGAAGAGCGCCTCTTCGCGGTCGAGCTCCTCAAGAATCATAGCCTGATTCTCTTTGAGTTCGGAATAAACTTCACCGTAGTTGTTGATGACGACCTGTGCCATGCGGGAGGTGAACGGGACGGTCACACCCGCCTGTTTCGCCTCGCGGATCGCACGGCGGATCAGACGGCGCAGAATGTACGCCTGGTCGACTTTGCCCGGAGTGATGCCGTCGGCGAGAATGAAGGTCGCGGCACGCATGTGCTCCACAACGATACGTTCCGCGCGGGTGCGCTCCGCCGGAGCCGGAATCCCGCGGATCGCATCAAGTTCAGCGAAGAGCGGAGCAAAGATTTCCGTATCGTAGCAGCTTGCCTTGCCCTGCAGAATCGCGGTGACGCGCTCAACGCCCATTCCGGTGTCGACATTGCGTTTTTCCATCGGGACGAACTTGCCTTCCGCAGTCTTCTTGTACTGCATGAAGACGTCATTCCAGATTTCGACCCAGCGTTTATCCTTCGGATCAAAGACTTCGGGAACGGGCATGGGACCGGTCCAGTAGAACATTTCAGTATCCGGACCGCAGGGACCGGTCTGACCGGCGGGCCCCCACCAGTTATCCTCTTTCGGGAGCTTGGCAATACGCTTTTCGCTCACGCCGAGAGAACGCCAGAGATTGAACGCCTCTTCATCGAACGGCGCATTCTCGTCGCCGGCGAACACCGTGAACGCAAGGCGGTCGACGGGGATGTTGAGCCAATCTTTGCCGGTGAGAAATTCAAAACTGTTCTTGATGGCGGTTTCCTTGAAGTAGTCGCCGAGCGACCAGTTGCCGAGCATTTCAAAGAAGGTGAGATGCACGGGATCGCCGACTTCATCGATATCGCCGGTGCGGATGCACTTCTGAACGTCGCAGAGACGCTTTCCGAGCGGGTGCGGAGCGCCGAGGAGATACGGCACAAGCGGGTGCATTCCGGCAGTCGTGAACAGGACGGTCGGGTCGTTGTCAGGGATCAGCGGCGCGCTCTTGATTACGGCGTGCCCTTTGCTCTTGAAGAATTCGAGAAACTTCGATCTTAACTGATTCGCATTCATTTGAGTGTAAAACCTCCCTTTTCTGATTTCATCCGGGTAATATACATCCGGTTCCGCGTTTCGTAAACCTCTTTTTAAAAGAAAATACGGAAATTCTTCCAAATCGCTTTTTTTTCGCTTTCCCGCTTGATGTTTTGCCGTTCCCGTGCTAAATTAATATATTTTATGTTTTATACTTTTCGGGATGGAAGGACACACTTATGTCAGAAGACAGAGCACCGGACGCGCTGAAACTTTTCAGCTCGTCTCCGAAGGCCAGCCTCTACCGCTGGGGAAACGAAGGCGGTTATGAACGCTGGATCGCCTCAACCAAACAGACCCGTTCGATCTGCAACGACCCGCAGGTCGCCGGAATCCAGTACACCGATCAGCTCCGCGAAGCATGCGCGGAAATCCTCAAGATTTCCGGTCTGCCCCTCGAGGAAACCTCCTCGGTCGTCATCAATATCCTGCGCGGAGGACTCAATTTCGGACTCCGCAACGCCCTGAACAACGCGTTCGGATGGACCAAGCACACAACCTGCTTCATCAGCGCCCAGCGCGCACGCGACAATGCCGACTCCGAAGAGTGGCATATCACCGAAAACGCCTACCGCAAGGTCTACTTCCCCCCGGAAGTCTCCCTCATCATCGGCGACGTCGTCGCAACCGGAACCAGTCTCCGTTACGCGCTTGAGGAACTCCTCCGCGCCGCGAAGGACGCCCGTTCCTCCATCCGCGACATCATCTTCTTCACCTTCGGCGGACACAACGCAGACGTCATTCTCCGCGAGATCGACGCCCGCTGCCGCGACATTTTCCCGAACTACCGGCGCACCATCCTCATCTATCTGGAAGGCTGCTTCGAAGTTCCGGACACCACCGCGCCTCTCACGATCCGCCTCACCGGAACCGACCTGGTCCGCCGCGACGCAATCATGGCGCCGGAATTTTCCGAATCCCAGTACGAAGACCCGGCCTTCCCGCTCGAACGCTGCGTCATCTACGACGCCGGCTCCCGCGCCTTCTGGGTCCGCGAATACGCCGCCGACGTCCGCGCCTACTGGGAACAGGTCCTCCACCTCGCCGAACGCGGAATCTCCTTCCGGGACTATCTTCAGGAACGCTTCCCCGAACTCGACCCGAACCGCTACGGCGACGTCTCCCTCAAGGAACTGGCCCTGCGCCAGATTGAACGAATCAAACCCTTCTTATATTAAAACAAAGGAAAGAGTATTATGTCGGAACACTGTGATTTTGAACAGACAACCGTCCCGGAACAGCAACGAAGAGGATTCTGGAGCATGTTTGCCGTCATGCTCGGCTTCACCTTCTTCTCCGCCTCCATGTGGACCGGAGCAAACCTCGGAAGCGGGCTCACCCTGACGAACTTCTGGATCGCCGTCCTCGCCGGAAACCTGATCCTCGGCGTCTACACCGCGATCCTCGCGTGGATGGCCGGCTCCACCGGACTCTCCATTCACCTCCTCTCCCGCTACGCCTTCGGACGTTTCGGATCGGCGCTGCCCTCCGCACTGCTCGCAATTACGCAGATCGGCTGGTTCGGCGTCGGAATCGCCATGTTCGCAGATCCCGTCCAGACCTTCCTCAAAGGCAGCGGATACAACTGCAACATCTGGATCCCGATCATCATCGCCGGCGTGCTCATGACCGCCTCCGCATACTGGGGAATCAAAGCCCTGACCATCGTCTCCATCATCGCGGTTCCCGCCATCGCAATCGGCGGCGGATTCTCCGCAATCAAAGTATTCGTGGACAATCCGGACGCCTGGAACACCCTGCACACCTTCACGCCGGATCAGGGCAAAGCGCTGACTCTCAGCGCGGCAATCGCCCTCACCGTCGGCTCCTTCATCTCCGGAGGAACCTGCACGCCGGACTTCGTCCGCTTCGCCAAGACCCGTAAAACCGCAGTCATCACAACCGCAATCGCGTTCTTCGCCGGAAACACCCTGATGTTCCTCTTCGGCGCCGTCGGCGGAATGTTCTATGACACCAACGACATCTCCGTCGTCCTCGTCAGACAGGGTCTTCTCATTCCCGGAATCATCGTCCTCGGTCTCAACATCTGGACCACGAACGACAATGCGCTCTACACCTCCGGACTCGGACTTTCCAACATCACCGGGCTTCCGAAACGCTACATCGTGCTCTTCAACGGTCTGCTCGGAACGGTGCTCGCGCTCTACCTCTACAACAACTTCTGCGGCTACCTTTCGATGCTGAACACCTTCATTCCCCCGGTCGGCGCAGTCCTTGCGGCGGACTTCTTCGTCATCCGCAAGTGCGGCAGAAACTACGAACCGCTGGACGAACTGAAGAACGCTCCGAAAGTCAGCTTTGCTGCGGTCATCGCCTGGGCGGCGGGCGGCGCAGTCGCGTTCTTCACGACGAAATGGGGCATCTCCGCCATCAACGGAATGCTCACCTCCGCAGTGGTCTATATTGTGCTGAAAAAGTCCTTCCCGAAAGCGTAAGCACATTCTTCCATCATCCCCCGACGGACGGCGTGAAAGCCGTCCGTTTTTTTGTCTGTGGAAAAACAGCGCTCCGCCTATCCCTGAAAATTTCATTTTTTTTCAAAAATGCATTTGCATTTAGCCGTTGACGGTGTAATTTTATACCAGTTTTTGTGATTCCGCCCGCCGGGTGACGGACGGTGCGAGCAAGTGCAGTGTCTCTGAAAATATATAAATAATTGATTCGTTTCTTATATGGAATGCATCTTTAATCTATACTATTCGAAGGAAAACAGTGCAAGACCTGCGGTTTTTATGACAGTCCGGACGAACAGTCATGTTCCTCCTGTCTCCGCGCAATCGTAAAAACACAACACAGAAACGCAAACAAACTGTATCCTGAGGGACAAACAGGGTCCATGACCCGGAAAAGAGAAAAATGAAGATTTACGTCGGAAACATGCCGTACGCAATGACGGAAGATGAACTCAGAAGCGTCTTTGAAGCTCACGGAAACGTCGCAAGCGCAAGCCTCGCCATCGACCGTGAAACCCGCAGACCCAGAGGTTTCGGATTCGTCGAAATGCCCGATGCCGCGGAAGCAAACGCCGCAATCGCCGCTCTCAACGGAACCGAACAGGGCGGACGCAAACTCGTCGTCAACGAAGCCCGTCCGAGAGAAGACCGTCCCCGCGGTCCCCGCAGCTTCGGCGGACGTGAACGCGGCGGTTTCGGAAACCGCTCCTTCCGCGAATAATTTCCGCAGAATTCCGCACAAAAGCCGTCCGAAATGGGCGGCTTTTATCTTTTAAAACGGATGATGCGACGGCGAACACCCGCGCATCCGCTTGTAGAAATGACTCATGGAATAGATGTCGGGAAAACGGGTCGCGCGGGCGATCTCGCCGATGGAAAGCATGGAATATTCCAGATAGCTCTCAATCAGCTCCGTCAGCAGACGGTCGATATAACATTTGACCGATCGTTCCCGCAGACCGGCCTTCGCGCGCTCTCCGGCGAAACGGTACTTCAGCTGGGACACGGTCAGATTCAGCTCTTCCGCGGCGACACAGACGTTCAGTTCGCGTCCGCGGGAATGAACGAGGTCGCGGAGTCGTGAAAGCAGCGGAGTTTCATCCGCGGACTCCGGCGATGCCGCGGATGTGTAATCAAGAATGTTCATCAGCAGATACTCAAGCAGCCGGTTCCGTTCCAGCACGGGAAGCGGTGCGGCGATAAGACGCTCCGCCTCGCCGCCGATCCACCGGAAAAACGGAAGTTCTCCGGAATAGAGCAGAATATCGCCTTGCGGATTTCCTCCGGCGAAAGTGAACTTGAATGAACAGGTCTCCGTCCCCTCCCCGATGCGGGTGAAGCGGTGCGGAACGAGCGGCGGAATCAGGACGAACATTCCGTTTTTGAGTTCGACGGGGGCATCGTTCCGGTCGAACACACGGGTTCCTCCGCCTCTGACGATGTATTCCATCTGCCAGTACGGATGTGTATGCACCTTGTCGACGAGCGGACGGTTCAGGTCATGCGACCAGAACTTCAAGACCGGTTTTTCCATTTTTCCTCCGTGTTTCGGGAACAATACACGATGCGGCAGGAAAAATCAAGGGTCAGGATTTCTTTTCGCGCGAAGATTTTCCGAACGCCGCCGCGATCATCGTAATCGCCTCAAGCTGTTCCTCGGCCGACAAATTGGCGAACAGCTTCAAAAGCTGCTTGCGGTTAAGTTCCCGAGCAGCGGATTCTGAGTCCCCGAAGAAATCAATTGTCAATGCAGGAAACAGCTTAAACAGAGTATTCAGATTCATATTTCCTACCGCATAGCGTCCATTGAGATAATCGGAGATCGTACTTTGCGAAATGCCTGTTTGCCGGGCAAGCGCCCCTTGTGTCTTCATCCGAGCAACCGCTTCGCGTATTGCATTCAGAACATCGTTTTCTGTCATAGCCAAACTTCCGTTTTAATACTTTTTTATTAAAATAGTTTTACTAAACCTGATTTTCAAATTTTTTCTGAAAAAAATATCGTTTCACTCTTGAAATTACGTAATAAACGATTATTTTAAACGCAACATACGATTAAACAAGAGGTATTATGACCAAGCTAAAAGAACTTCGGGAAGCGCATGGCTTAAAACTTCGGGACATTGCAACGATTTTGAAGATTTGTCCCGGAACGGTTGGGCGCATGGAGAAACTTGGCATAAAGAAACCGGAAACCGCAATCAATTACGCGAAAGCATTTCCGGGACATTCCTGGATTGAGTTATTGGAAAAGCCAGAAGAAAAAGAACAACAACTAAAGAGGTAAATATGGCAAGAACGTATGTAACAACGAACATTGACCAACCAAATGAAGATTGGCGAAAAGTCAAATGGTGGTACCGGATTGTTTCCTTTATTGCCGCGTTTTTAGCAACAGTCACAACGATGGCCGAACAATCTCCGGAGTTTGATGAGGTATATTGCTATACAGTGTTTCCGCTTGCACTGTTTATCGGATATAAAGCAGGAGTCAAAGGCGGATGCATCGGAAACAGAATTCGTCTTGCTCTTCATCCCAAGTCCATCAGAATGTACAATCCAACTACGGATGACCTGATTCAAACAAAACTGCACTGGCTTTTCCACCATGCATTTCTCGGAATTGCAATTGGTTCCATCTGTGGAAGCATGCTTACCGTTTCTCTGATAGAATACTTCTTCAAATAAAAGTTAAGAAAGGCTGAAATCATGAAGAAAATATGCATTGCAAGCATTTGCCTCCTCCTTGCATGGCTCATTTTATCTCCCGATAGCGATGAAAAACAGGCAAAACATACAGCATCTTTAATCGGACGCCTTGATGCAGTAAAAATCATTGCCGTAAAATGCACAATCGAGAAAGGTTGGACAACTGATCTTCTAGTAAAAGCTCAGGGAGAAGCGGATATCGGAGTTGACCTGACAAAGGCTAATATACAAATCAAAGATAACACAGTTTACTTAAAATTACCGGAACCCGACGGTTATTTTCCAAAATTGAACGAAAGCAACACGCAAATAATTTCCACGCACCGCATCGCTGGAGATACTCTGAGAATGCCTGAACAGGAGGCTTCTGCAAAACAGCCTGAACAGGAAAATCCGGAAGAAGGTAAATTAAAAAAACTTTGGAAATGGACAAAAACGAAAGCGCATGATGCAAAAATAGCAGCGAAACAAGTTTCAGCAGCCCAAATTCAGAAGAATGAACGCGATTTATTTGATAAGGCCAAGGAACGAATTCAGGGAGAAATGCGCGAACTAGCTGAAAGAAACAGCAATATGGCAAAGCAGCCTATTCAAAATGTGCTCACTGCATTTTATAAAAATGCAGGTTATAAAGATGTTGTCATTACTTGGCAACCTGCTTCAAAGAAATAACAAGTCCTGGAGATTTTAGAATGGATATGCAAAAACAGAACACCCCGCCGGAAAAAACAACAAAGTATTCAGAATCTGCAGGAAAAGCGAGTCAGCACAATGAAGCAAAAAAGAGAAACATATTAACCCCTGTTTTGAAACTTATCGGGTTAGGAGCTGAAACAACAACCGCGGCATTCTTTGCAATGATTCTTCCCTTCCTGCTTCCCGCTCTACTTGGTCTAGGAATTTTAGGCGGCCTGATCGTGGCAATCAAAGCACTTTGGCCTAAATCGGTTCAACCAGAAATGGCAATCACTCAAATCAGAGAAATTAAAGAATTTAAAGTCCTCAAACTTTGTCTTGAAGATGTGGTTACACAAACCTATCAAGACAGAGAATTCCAGTTTGTCGCTCGCGGAGATGCCGTTTACGGTGTCGAATTCGACAAAATCTCCTGCATGGTAAAAGAAGAGAACAAAGAAAAAATTCTCATTGTGGAAGTCCCTTATCCCAAACTTCTCAACAGCCGGATCAACTACGATAATGAAGAAAGGCAGGGCAAAGGAATCGAAAACTGGAAATACGATAATAAAAATCTTCCTGACAAGGTTGCCCTGAAACTCACAAACGAACGCGGCATCAAAGCGGAAGCGGCTATTCGGAATCTGGCTCTGAAAGCGGATTTTCAGATGCTCGCAAGAAAACAGACAATGGAACTTCTCAAAAGTTTGTTCAAAGGAACAAAGCAGAAAGTTATTTTCCAATGGCAAAAGGAAAATATGGATTCGAAAAACTTCAACATGCCTGAAAATAAATAATAGATGCCAGCCAAAACCGATGGAGAAATTATGGAAAACGAGACAACAAAGGAATGCCCTTTCTGCGCAGAAAGAATCAATATCCGTGCGAAAAAATGCAGGTTCTGCGGCGAATTGCTGGATCCAACCGATCGCTTACTGGAAGAAGTCCATAAAGAATCACGGTTTGCTCAGGAACACTTGCCATATATCGGAACCAGACCCCTCAAGAGACGATCCACCTATATTCTGTTAGCTCTATTTCTCGGACTTATCGGAATTCACAACTTCTATGCGGGATACATTGGTCGAGCACTGGCACAATTGTTTACAACCCTTTTTATCGCCTGGCTTGCTTACCCTTTACTCTTAGGAGTTTTTATTTGGGTCCTCGTTGAAATATGTGCAGTTGAAAAAGACGGAACCGGTATGTACTTCATGTAATACCACTCAATATAAAGCACCCTCATTCCTCCATCCGTCGCCGCTTCCCTTCGGGGGGCGGCGGTTTTATTTGGCGGACGGGATGAAGCCGCAGAGCTCGGCGTAATGCTGCGAAAACTCACGCTCGGCACGAAGATAACGCTGCATCGAATTCTTCGGAAGCAGACGGCGACGCTGATCCGCGGCCTTCCGCATCGGAAGCGAGATCAGATCAAAAAGCTCACTCACTCCATGAAGAAGATTCACTTCCGTGTCGCCGATCGAATCATCAACAAGACGGCTCTTCGCAATCGCAAGAGGTCCCGCAAACTGCTCAATTCCACGCTCGTTCTTCGCCATCTCAATCGACGTCTCGGCGGAAATCTTCAGAAGCTCCAGAATCTTCCGGCACGAAAAAAGAAGCGGCATGCACGGATCCTCCGTCTTCTTCACCGCCGCAGAAACCGGGGAATGCTCGCGGTAAATGAACGTCAGATTGTCGATCACCACATTCACCAGCGTCAGACCGATCGTGTAATATTTGAACCGCGCGGCGTCATCAAACTTGTAAAGCTGGAGCTTGAAAAGCTCAGTCAGAGCGTTGTACGCCGTGTCGCAGCGCGCAAGACGCGCCGGAAGATTCGTGCCGGCAATCGGAACCTTCTTCACGGACGAACCCGACTCAAACGCAGTCATAATGCCGCGCTTCACCTTCTCAAGCATTCCGGGCGATTCCTTCTCCGCCATGATGATTCCTCCTATTTGTTCCGGGTATAGACTTTGCCGAATTCGCGCATCACCTGCTGAAGATCGCTCCACGTGTCGCGCTTCGCCGCTTCGTAACGCAGCAGATACGCCGGGTGAAAAGTCGGCATGACCTTGATTCCGTGATAATCCAGCCAGTGTCCGCGCAGACGGCTGATTCCGCCGCGTTTCATCAGCCCCTTCAGCGCAACATTGCCCAGAAGGACAATCACCTTCGGCGAAACAAGCTGAATCTGACGGTTCAGATACGGCACGCACGAATCCATCTCGTCATCCGACGGATTCCGGTTCCCCGGCGGACGGCATTTCACGACGTTCGCAATGTAGACCTCCGAACGCTGGAACTGCATCGCCGCAATCATCTTCGAAAGAAGCTGTCCGGCCTTCCCGACGAACGGAATGCCCTGCGCATCCTCATCCGCGCCGGGTCCCTCGCCGATGAACATCAGATCCGCATGCTCCGAACCATCCGCAAAAACAACGCTGTGGCGCGTCTCGCAGAGACGGCACGCGCGGCAGTTCGCGGCCGCTGTCTTGAGCTGTTCCCAGTTCATGGATGCGATTTCCGCCAGATCAAGCGGAGAATACGCGCGTTCCGTCTGCGGCGCTTCCTCGTGAGACACCGGTTCCGTATAGCGGAATGCGGGGCGCGCAGGCGCCGGACGCGGCGGAGGAGGTGCGGAAACAGGAGCCGGACGCGGCGGCTGTGACGGTGCGGCCTGAGCGGGAGCGGCGTTCCGGTAGAACTCGACCAGATTGTCCCTGCTCACATATACCGTTCCGTTCGCCGACTGTTCCTGCCGGATGCACTGAATGATTTCGTCAAAAATATCCGCCATATCCTCTCCTGTTCTCGATACGGTGACAATGTATTCGTCTGTGCCTGAGATTTCAAGCGGGAAAGCAAGAAAAAAACAAAAAAAGTCTGACCGGACCGCGCGGCGGAGGAAGAAGTGCGGAGAAGGCAAAATCCTGGAGGGCAATCCGATTTCCGTTTCCGGGTTCCCCGCCGCCGGCGATCTCCGGTCCTGACACCTAATATATAGTGTCCTTTTCCGTCAATCTTCCATGAAAAACGGGAAAAATAAGAAAAATATTTTATTTTTGCGAAGGAGGGACATAAATTGGAGCTTCTGTTTCTACGGAAGCGCTAGCTGCGAACTCCTTCAGAACAGACAAATAGGTAGACTCTGTGTAGTTTTTTGCACCAAAAATTGTAGCAACATAAGGGCATCTCTATTTATTC
>DHMO01000021.1:0-610 GCA_002405835.1 Lentisphaeria bacterium UBA4640
ATTTTGAGTGCGCGGCGGACGGGGCCGGCGAAGCGCATGGCTGGATGCATCTTCTGTGCGAAGAGAAAGCCGATTCCATTTTCCTGAATGCAGCACTCCATGACGGACGGTTCAACATCAAGGTTGAATCCGAGTTCGGCGAGCACATCCGCGGCTCCGGACTTGCTGGAGATTGCGCGGTTGCCGTGCTTGGCGATCGTCACTCCGGCGCCCGAAGCAACGAAGCATGCAGTCGTGGAGATGTTGAAGGTTCCGAGCGAGTCGCCGCCGGTTCCGACGATATCCAGAACGTTGGACATTCCGGTGTCGATGAATGCGGCTTTCTGGCGCATGGCGCGTGCGGCTCCGGTGATTTCCGGAACCGTTTCACCTTTCAGACGCAGAGCAGTGAGGAGCGCGGCAATCTGGATGTCGGAGCAGTCGCCCTGCATGATGCGGGTGAAGCATTCGTATGCCTCCTGCTCCTCCAGGTCGCGGTGCGACATGAGTTTATTGATATAGGAACTGAGCATTTCAGCGTTTTCCTTCGTTGAATTCTTTCGCGAGTTTGAGGAAGTTTCCGAGCTGGCGTTTTCCGGTGACCGTCACGATGGATTCGGGGTGGTACTGG
>DHMO01000021.1:727-10979 GCA_002405835.1 Lentisphaeria bacterium UBA4640
TGGAGGCAGTCGGGCAGGGTGGCTGCGTCAACAGCGAGGGAGTGGTAGCGCATCGCCTTGAAGTTCTGCGGAATGCCCTCGAAGATGCCTTTGCCGTCGTGTGAGACCGGGCTGGTTTTGCCGTGCATGAGGCGTTTCGCGTGAATCACCTTTCCTCCGAATGCCTGGCCGATCGCCTGATGACCGAGGCAGACTCCGAGCATCGGAATCTTGCCGGCAAAGTGCGTGATGGCTTCGAGGGAGATTCCCGCGGAGTCGGGGTTGCCGGGACCCGGGGAGATCACAAGCGCTTCCGGATGGAGGGCTTCGATTTCCGCAATCGTGGTCTTGTTGTTGCGTTTCACCATGACGTCCGCGCCGAGCATGTAGAGGTACTGGACGATGTTGTAGGTGAAGGAGTCGTAATTGTCAATCATGAAAATCATGGTGTTGTTCCTTTCAGTTGAGCTTTGCGGCGAGTTCTGCGGCTTTGAAGACTGCGCGGGATTTGTTGAGGGTCTCCTGGTATTCGTCTTCGGGGACGGAGTCGGCGACGATTCCGGCTCCGGCGCGCATGGTGAGCGTGTCGCCTTCAAGAATCATCGTGCGGATGACGATTGCGAAATCCATGTTTCCGGAGTAGCTGAAGTATCCGGCCGCACCGCCGTAGATGCCGCGCGGGGAGTGTTCATGCTTCGCGATGAGCTGCATTGCGCGGATTTTCGGAGCGCCCGAAAGCGTTCCCGCGGGGAATGCCGCGCGGAAGAGGTCGAAGCAGTCGTACTTCTCGTCGATCTCCGCTTCCACGTGCGAAACCAGGTGCATGACGTGTGAGTAGCGTTCCACGATCATGAACTCCTTGACCTGCACTGCGCCCTTCGCGGCGACGCGTCCGATGTCGTTGCGCCCGAGGTCGACAAGCATGACGTGCTCCGCGCGTTCCTTTTCGCTGTTGAGCATGTCGGCGGCGAGCTGGATATCCTCCTGTTCCGTTTTGCCGCGCGGACGTGTTCCCGCAATCGGGCGGACCGATCCGGTGCGTCCGGTGAGTTTGACGAGCTCTTCCGGGGAGGCTCCGATGAGGGTGCGTCCGCCGAATTTCGTGAAGAACGTGTAGGGCGAGGGATTGATCAGACGCAGTGCGCGATAGAGCTGGAGCGCACTTGCGGGCGCTTCGGTCGTGAACTTCTGCGACATGACGATCTGGATGCATTCTCCTTCATAGATCGCCTTCTTAGCCGCCTCGACTTCCTCTTTGAATTCCTCACAGGTCATTTCGGGCTTGAAAGGTTTCATCGGACGCTCCTGTTCCTCGCCGATATCAGGCTGCGGAACATGGGTGTTCAGGCGCTTGTGAAGGGTTTCAATCTTCTGAATCGCGCTGTCGTAGGCTTCGCGGAGCGACATGAATTCGCAGGGCTTTGTGCAGACCGAGATGATGATGGTGTGGCGGACGTTGTCGAAGATGATCATTTCATCGGTGAGCATGAAGCAGAGGAGCGGTGTGTTCTTTTCAAATTCGAGTTCCACGGACGGTTCGAATTTACGGATCGCATCGTATGCGACATATCCGATTGCGCCGCCGGTCAGCGGGGGAAGATCGGGCGTCTCAACGAGTTTGTGCGTGTTGAGGATCTTCTTGAGCTCGGTGAGCCCGTCCGCTCCGGGGAGCTCGGTGCGTCCTTTTTTCTTGTCCTCAATGACCACTTTGTCGGGCAGTTCCATGAGGATCGCGTAGGGGTTGACTCCGATGAAGGAGTAGCGCGCCCAGCGTTCGGAACCTTCGACGGATTCGAGGAGGAAGACCTCTTCATCGTCTTTGAACTTGTTGAGGACCGAGACGGGGGTTTCCATGTCCGCGAGGAATTCGCGGTAGACCGGTACGACGGCACCGGCTTCGCTGCGTTCCGAGAACGTTTTGAAATCGAGTTCTTTCAGCATTTTAGTACTCCTTCAAGAGTTTGTTTTTATGTTCAAGTTTGTTTTTCGTCACAAAAAAAACGGCGGATTGATAAACTTTGTTCAAGTTTGCCAATCCGCCGTTTAAGAGAACGACTGAATTTACTTACAATTAATACGCATCAGCCGCCGTGGATTGACATCCGCGACGCCACCAACCCGTGTAGAGCATGTTGCAAGTGATACGTTTCATTGTGTTAAAATCCTTTTGTTGCAGATAATTTACCGCATTTTCCGGAAAATGCAAGCCTTGAAAATTATTTTTTCCGATTTTTTTGCAGCTGCATTTCCGCATTGCGGATGTAGTCCTGAATTCCGGGGAAGGCGGAATCGTGGTCGATCATGTACTGCCAGTCCCGGATCGCTCCCGCGTAATCCTGCTTGAGATATTTCAGAATCGCGGTGACCGGATAGTTCGGAACATCTTTGCCGTCGACAATGACCGTGGAGCCCCATTTTTCGAATGCCGCGAGCCGTGCCCGGTCGTTCGTTTCCAGAAATGAACGGAAGAGAAGCTCCTTCAGACGCGCGTCATAGAGCTCAAAATTGTAGAGCGGCGTCGTTTCGGCTTTCGGAATGAAAGCGTCGAAGATGGCGTAAGCCTCCTGCCGTTTGCCTTCGAGCAGAGCCGCCGCCATTTCAAATGCCTGAATCGTTCCGCGGCGGGTTTCGCGCGTGTATTCCGTTTCGCGGGGGAGGTCGGGAAGACTGTTTTTGAGGTGAAGTTTTTCGAGCGCTTCGCGGATCGGAACCGGATCGCTGTTCCAGAGTCCGAGCTGGGCGTGAAGAACAAGAAAACGGTCGTTCGGCAGTTCAAAAGAGTAGACGCCCCAGCGTCCGAGCGTTGCGGAATCCTTCCAGAACGGCATGTGCCAGAGTGTGGAGCCGAGTACGAACACGCCGAGTGCGGCTCCGGCCCATCCGAAACGGGGAATCCAGTTCGGGCGTTCGCGGAAAATGCGTTCAAGCAGGAAGCCGATGCACGCCCAGACCGCAAGGTTCGGAAGGTAGGAGTAGCGGTCCGCGTAATCAACCGGCGAATAGACGACCGCTCCGGTGAACGGCATGAAAAAGACTCCGAAAACGACTCCGAATCCAAGAAAGCTCAACAGGATTGTTTTCCATGCAATGCCCGCTTTTCTGCTCAGCACGATGAGACCTCCGGCGAATGCGAAGAAGCCCGGAATCATCCACCAGTCGCTCCAGTCGATGTAGGGATAGCAGGGATTCGTTTCGAGCGGGAACACGCCGTTCACCGAATAGAACAGAAGGTTGTGCAGGACAACCGTGATGCAGCGCGGGAACGGTTCAAATTCCGGTCGGAAGCGGAGAAAAAGAACGAGTCCGGCCATGACAGCCGCCACGCCGGCGGCTCCGGCGAGAACCGTCTTCCAGCGGAAGCGTTCGGGATATTTCCAGCAGAGCCAGACCGCTGCCGCCGCGGGGAGCCCGACTGCCGTCGGCTTGGCTGTCAGCGAAAGCAGGAAGCAGAGTATCGACGGCAGAAGCCAGCGGAGTTTTCCCGGATTCACGAGAAACAGCCGGAACGAAAGCAGAGCGAGGAATCCGCTCAGCACATCCTTGCGCTCCGCAATCCAGACGACGGATTCGAGGCGCTGTGGAGAAAGCGCCCAGAACAGTGCGCAGGCGAGCGCGAGTCCCTTGCGCAGTCCGAGCGCGCGCAGAATTCCTGTGAAAAGTGCGGCGGAACATCCGTGCAGCAGAATGTTGGTCAGGTGAAAACCGAACGCCGATTCCGTTCCGCCCCAGATCAGATGATCCAGCATCAGCGAATACATCGTCAGCGGCGTCCAGAGACCTAATGTGTTGCCGTGCAGGTAATAACGGATATTTTCAAGAGTGAATGCAATATGCGGATTGTGTACGACGTAATAGGAATCGTCCCAGTCGGTCAGAAAACCGTATGCGAGCGATGGCGCAAAGACAAGCATGGTGAGTGCGGCCGCCAGCAGTTCGGGCAGGAATCTGCGGAAAAAACCGGTTTCGGTTTGCGGAATTTCTGAACTCTGAGAGGAAAACATAAAATCTCCATAGATAAAAGTCTGCCCTTTTCGCAGGAAAATGCGGAAAGGGCAGGGAATTCAAGCGGTCATGGACCGTTGATTATTGATCAGCGTCCTTCGGATCGGTGACGACCGCGATCTTGATGCCGGCCATGCTGACGTTCGCCTTGAGAGCGGCGTCGATGTCCTTGAGCAGGAAGTGGTGCGTGACGAGCTGTTCGACCGGGAGTCCGATTGCTTTCGCTCTGCGGAGGAAGTCGAATGTGTTCGGGTAATCCTGCGGGGTGTAGACCCAGCTTCCGACCAGGGAGATTTCCTTGTTGCAGAAGTCGAAGTGCGGGTTGATCGGGGCGTTGCCGCCGTCGAGGAAGAAGCCGACTTCGCAGAATCCGCCGCCGCGGCGGACCATCTTGAGCGCGTTTGCGTGAGCCGCCGGAACGCCGGTGCACTGGAAGACGAATTCCGCGCCGAGTCCATCCGTAGCCGCTTTGATTTCCGCGAGCATGTCTTCAAACTTCGCATACTTGGTGAAGTTGAAGGTCTTGGATGCGCCGAACTCTTTTGCCTTTTCAAGGCGGGAGTCATTGCCGTCGACTGCGATGATGTTTTCAACGCCGAGGGTGCGGACAACCGCCATGACCATCAGACCGATCGGGCCGCAGCCCTGGATGAGGACGGTGGTGTTGAAGCGGAGAAGTCCGGTCGTTTTTGCGCGTTCGACACAGTGGACGGCGACGGCGGCCGGTTCGATCAGCATGCGCTGGTCAAGGGTCATGCCGGTGACGTTGAAGAAGGTCGAGCCTTTGCGGATTTTCAGATAGGTGCCGAAGTAGCCGTTGAGGTGCACTTCGTCATCCGGGAAGAGTCCGTAAACGCCGACGTTTTCGCAGAGGCTTGTGCGTGCGGGAGTGTTTTTGCAGGCGGGGCAGTGTCCGCAGGGGATGATGCAGGTGACGATCTTGTCGCCGAGTCCGACTGCGCGTCCCTGGGAGTCTGTCTTGATGTTCTTGCCGATCTTGACGATTTCGCCGGAACCTTCGTGTCCGAGAACAACGCCTTTTGCGCAGAGACCGAACGGGTCGCGCTTGTACTCGTGTCCGTCGGTGCCGCAGACGCCGCATCCTTCGACTTTGACGAGCATTTCATCATCGTTGATTTCCGGAATCGGGTATTCGCGGAACTCGAATTTGCCGGGTTCGACCAGCATTGCAACTGTTGCCATTTCAGCCATTTTATCAATTCCTCCAAATGAAATTGTTAGGTTTTTTCTAATACATATTATACCTGAAACCGGAAAAATCAAGTGGTTTTCTGCAAAAAATCAGAGCTTTTTCAGGTTTTGGTAGAATTCCAGCATTCCTTTTGCAGCGGAAAGTCCGGAATCCTTCCGTTCCTCGCGGATCTGCACGGCTTCGCGCTGAGCGGCGAGGGCGTCGTCAAGCCTGCATGCCGCATAATTCGCGCGTGCGAGCGTTTCCAGTGCCTGCGCATGAAGCTGCTTTCTGCCGCTTGTCCGGAAGTGTGCTTCCGCCTGTTTCGCGAGTCCCAGAATCTGTTTCACCGGAAGCTGCGGCGGTTCCGCAGTCTGCAGCAGCGCTTGTGCCAGAAGCAGCGCATTCATCGGGGATTTCGCGGCGAACGCCGCGGTCTCTTCAACTGCGCGGTTCCATTCCTGCGGAGCCGCATCGCGGAGAAGATTCAAGAGGGCGAGACGGAGCCAGAGTTTGCTTTCCGGATGTTTGCGGATGTGTTCCGTGAGAAATTTCGCGGCTCCTGCAGTCTGACGCTTGAGCTGGAATGCATAAAGACGCGCCTGAAGCGCGATGGCGTCGCCGGGAGAGATCGCAAGAATCTTGTCGGCGGTTTGCGCGACCACATCGGGGAGTCCGGCGCGAAGTGCTGTCTGAAGTTCGGAACGGAGCTCCGCCACTTTGCGCTGGCTGGAGAGCGAGAAGCGTCCGGCGAGCAGTGCATCCATGACGGATTCAATTTCGATGGGGTGTCCGCTCCAGACAATAGCTCCGTTTTGAGAAATGAAAGTGTAGGGGAGTGTGGCGATTCCAACCGCGAAATTGCGGTAGGTGCGCCCGTCTTTGTCCACGCCCAGATTCAGTTCCGGGCGGTTGCCGGCGAGTGTCCGGGTGAGCTCCTCTTTGGAATTTTTTGCGACGGTTTGAAGCAGAACCGCGGAGTGTTCCGTTTTGCCGCCGTACATCTCCTCAAGCGACGCCATCAGATTGAGAGTCTGCTGGAAATCCGGAGAAAGGGCGTTGGCGAAGGTGAGGATCTGAAAGAATTTGAAATTTTCAGGCGAAACCGCCGGGCGCTCCGGGGACTGGCCTTTGAGGATCCAGTCCGCCGAAACGGACGGCATTTTCGCGCCGGGCGCAAGAGAGATTTGCGCCTGAACCGCTGTGAATGCTGCAAACAGAAGAATCAGAAGCAAAGCTCTCATAAAGCACCTCGTTTTATCGCCGTTCAAACGCGTATGCGGTGTTGAACAGCAGTTGTTCGGCGAGCGCGGGAGCCATCAGCTGCATGCCGATGGGAAGTCCCGTTGCATCGTCTTTTCCGGCGGGAATGCTGATTCCGCAGTTGCCGGAAAGGTTCAGCGACGTTGTGAACACATCGCTCAGATACATCTGAAGCGGGTCGGATTTTTCGCCGAATTTGAATGCGGGCGCCGGTGTGACGGGCGTCAGCAGGATGTCGCATTTCTTGTACGCTTCCTCGAAGTCGCGGCGGATCAGGGTTCTGACCTTCTGGGCTTTGAGGTAATAGGCGTCGTAATAGCCGCTGGAGAGCACGTAGGTTCCCAGCATGATGCGGCGTTTGACTTCGTTTCCGAACGCTTCGCCGCGGGTCTTCATGTAGTTCTCAAGAACGTCGCGGGCGTCGGGGGCGCGGAAGCCGTAGCGGACGCCGTCAAAACGGGCGAGGTTCGCGCTGGCTTCGGCGGTCGCCACGATGTAGTAGCACGCCATGGAGTATTTCGTGTGCGGGAGCTCGACGTCAACCATTTCAGCGCCGGCCTTGCGGAAGGCGTCGATGGTTTCCTGAGCGGTTTTCTTGACCGAATCCGTCATGCCCTCGAGTTCATAATACTCCTTCGGAAGACCGACTTTGAGTCCCTTGAGGGATGCGTTCTTCAGTCCTTCCGCAAAGCCGCCGCAGGGGGCTTCGAGACAGGTGGAGTCTTTCGGATCGTGTCCGCCGATCGTATCAAGCATGATCGCGGAATCTTCCACGGTCTTGGTGACGGGACCGATCTGGTCGAGTGATGACGCGAACGCAACGAGACCGAAACGGGAGACTCGTCCGTAGGTCGGCTTGAGCCCGACGACTCCGCAGAACGCGGAGGGCTGGCGGATGGAACCGCCGGTGTCGGATGCAAGCGCGGCGGGGACTTCATCTGCGGCTACAGCCGCGGCGGAACCGCCACTGGAACCGCCCGGAACGCAGTCCGTGTTGCGCGGGTTGCGGGTTTTCTGGAATGCGGAGTTTTCGCAGGAGGAGCCCATGGCGAATTCGTCCATATTGGTTCTTCCGAACGGAATGAAGCCCGCGTTCCGGAGTTTTGCGATGACGGTCGCGTCGTAGACCGCTTTGAAGTTTTCGAGAATTTTAGAGGCGCAGGAACAGCGTTCGTCCTTGACGGAGATGCAGTCCTTGATGCCCACGGGAATGCCGTCGAACTTGCCGAGCGGGGCACCGTTTGCGCGGCGCTTGTCGGATTCGGCGGCAGCCTTGCGGACATGTTCCTCATCAAGTGCGAGGAATGCCTGAATGACCGGATCCGCGGATTTCACCTGCTGAATGAAAGCCTCGCAGAGTTCAGCGGAGCTGACTTTTCCCGAATTCAGAAGTTCGGCACACTGTGCCACAGAGAGTTTAACGAGTTCGCTCATGCCATACCTTCTCCCGGCAGAACCTGCGGCATTTTGATGAGTTCGCCGTCAATGACCGCGGGCGCGTTGGAGAGCATTGTCTCACGCGTGTAGTCAATTTCGGCGACATCATCGCGCAGAACGTTGATTCTCGGCGCCGCATGGGCGGTCGGTTCGATTCCGTCGACGTTCAGCTCAGAGAGCTGGTCGACGTAGCCGACGATCGCCTCCATTTCGCCCTGAAGCCTGGTCAGGGCGTCGGGCGAGAGGTCGAGCCGTGCAAGCATGGCGACCTTCGCCGCGTCAAAGGAATTGTTTCCGCCGCCCGTGCTCATTATTTTCCAGCCTGTTCGAGTTTCAGGGTTTCGGTGGTGGCGTCGCAGACTTCCGCCGGTCCGTAGTACTGGATCGGTCCCGGGAAGATGAACGAGGTCTTGATCGCCCAGGTGTCGCGGTTCTTCGCGAATTCCTGGAACGGTTTGCCGTCGAGTTCAACGAGTGCCTTCTTGATCACCGGCTTGTCGGCGCCGTGGCGGCGTTCGACGTTCATCATGGCGGTCAGCGGAACCGCGCCGGCTTTCCACTGTTCTGCGGGAGCGACGAGATTGCTGATGTAGGACATGTAGGCGGTCTTGCCGGCGCCGATGATTGCGGCGGCGTTGTAGCCGAGGCTGTAGCAGTAGTCCGCATCGAAGTTGGACGGGACGGAGCAGCGGCCTTCATAACCGAAGAAGTGGGTCTGTGCGGAGAATTTGATCTTTTCCGGCATCTTTTTGAGTTTGCCCTTGACGAGTTCGACGAGCAGCTTTTCGGTTTCGATCAGGGAGACCTGAACGTTTCCGTGCGGGTCGCGGTCGTTGGTCAGCTGGATCTGGATGGTCTGCGGGAGGGATGCGAAGACGGATGCGAGTTCGACCGGGAGGCGGTCGATGACGAATTTCATCTTCTCGTCCTTGTTCTCAATTGCGGCGAACGCTTCGCCCTCTTTGGCGAGGAGCTCGTTGAGTTCGCTGATGAGCTTGTTCATTTCAGGAATGAATTCGATCAGACCTTCCGGAATGAGGACAACGCCGAAGTTCTCTTTGTTCTTGGCGCGGGCAGCCACGGTGTTTGCAATGTAGGTGACGATCTCGTCGAGAGTCTGCTTTTTGGCGGCGACTTCCTCGGAGATGATCGTGATGTTCGGATGTGTCTTGAGTGCGCATTCCAGAGTGATGTGAGAAGCGGAACGGCCCATGAGCTTGATGAAGTGCCAGTACTTCTTTGCGGAGTTGGCGTCGCGCTCAATGTTGCCGATGAGTTCGCTGTAGACTTTGGACGCGGTATCGAAGCCGAAGGAGGTTTCGATGAATTTGTTCTTCAGGTCGCCGTCGATGGTTTTCGGGCAGCCGATGACCTGGATGGGAACATTGTTCTTCTTGTAGTATTCGGCGAGGAGGCAGGCGTTGGTGTTGGAGTCGTCGCCGCCGATGATGACGAGAGCGGAAATTCCGAGTTTTTTGCAGTTTTCAGCGCCCTTGTTGAACTGGTCGACGAGTTCGAGTTTGGTTCTTCCGGAACCGATCATGTCGAATCCGCCGGTGTTGCGGTATGCGTTCATGAAAGCGTCGTCGATTTCGACATAGTCGTTGTCGACGAGTCCGCCGGGACCGCCCTTGAAGCCGTAGAGTTTGCTGTTGGGGTTGAGGCTCTTGATGCCGTCGTAGAGACCGGCGATGACGTTGTGTCCGCCGGGGGCCTGTCCGCCGGAGAGGATGACACCGACGTTGATCGGTTTCATATCAGCGTTTGCGTCCGCTTTTTCGAAGGAAAGGACGGGCATGTTGCTGGTGGTCGGGAAGAGGGCGTTGATTTTTTCGACATCGGCGAATGCCTGAAGTTTTTCGCCTTCGATGCATTTGACAGCCGCGCCGGCGCGCAGAGCCGCCGGAAGTTTCGGCTGATAGCTGAATCTTGCTTTCTGCAGAGGGGAAACGTTTCCGTTCATAAAAATCTCCTTATGATGAGTTATGGTTTTATCATCCGGTAAGATAACCCGTTTTTGCGCATTTCGCAAGTTTTTCCCTGAAAATATTCGCGAAAAAGTTGTGAACTGCGCCGCGAAAACAGAGGAATGCTCAAAAAAGAGGTGAGGGGAAGGTTGAAATGTGTAGTGATTGTCTGGATTATCATCCGTCCGCAGAATTATGGTCTCCGGCAGCTGTTGAATAAAAATTTTTTTTATGGAGCAATTCAGCTGGATTTCTATTTATTGATGAGCTCTTCCGGCGATTTCCTTTTGTCTGAAATTTTTGCTTGAAGTAATGTTTTGATTAACTTTTATTTTTTCTTGCCGCTTGCTTTTCCGGGTTCCGGCAATATTTTACGAAAACATAAAAAAGGTCGTATCCGAATTTTTGCGCA
>DHMO01000044.1:0-6247 GCA_002405835.1 Lentisphaeria bacterium UBA4640
TTACAGAAAATTCGTTACACTGATGGAGGGAAAGCTCGGGCACCGCAAATATCTTGTGCTGACTGTTGAAGAACGGGGAAAATGAATTATATTACATCAAGGAGGAGAACCGGCTATGAAAATTCTGATTATCGAAGACGACAAGGCAACTGCAGAATTTGTCGCGAAGGGGCTTCAGGACGCCGGTTACCAGACCGGACATGCGGATGATGGCGTTCGCGGGTTCGAAATGGCGAAAAACGGAACGTTCGATCTGGCGGTTGTCGATATCATGCTGCCCGGACTTGACGGACTGGCGGTGATCCGCGGAATCCGCGGGGCGGGAATCGAAATGCCGCTGATCGTGCTCAGCGCAAAAGATTCGGTCGAGAGCAAAATCAGCGGACTTGACTGCGGCGGAGATGATTATCTCGCAAAGCCGTTTTCGTTCGGCGAACTGCTCGCCCGCATTCAGGCGCTTCTGCGGCGTGCAGCACGGGCCGCGGAACCGACGCGCCTGACGGTGGGCGATCTGACAATGGATCTGCTGCACCGTGAAGTCCGGCGCGCAGGGGAGACGCTCGATCTTCAGCCGCTTGAATTTCAGCTTCTCGAATACCTGATGCGCAATCATGGACGGGTGGTCACGCGGACCACGATCCTGGAACATGTCTGGAAATACAACTTCGATACGCAGACCAATATTGTGGAAGCGGCGGTGTTCCGTCTGCGTGAAAAGATCGACAAGCCGTTTGAGAAGAAGATGCTGCGCACGGTCCGGGGGTTCGGATATGTCCTGGAATAAAATGCTGTTCCATTCGCTGAAATCTCGGACGGTTCTGCTGTATGGGCTGCTGTTCCTTGTTTCGTACACGATTATTTTTGTGATTGTATATCTGCATCTGCGCCGGGCGGAACAGGAGGAGACGGACTGGCGGCTGCACCGGATTTTCAGCGCGTTCGAATACCGTTATTTCACGGGAGAGGAACTGCGGAACTCATTGATTGTCCTCCCGAAATTTTCGCGCATTCCGAAAGAGTTTTTTCAGCATGTCGCGGAGGAAGTCGCCGGGTTCCAGCCGGTTCTCGCGTGCCGCGAAACGCGGAACCGCGACCGCTATATCGTTTTCGGATTCCGGGGAAATGAGATATGGCAGGTGACCTATGAGACGGAGCCGCAGCATTTCAGCAAGGAGCGGATTCTGCCGGAGGGACACACTGCCGTGCTCGCAAAAGATTTTGCACAGGAATCGTTCGGCGAGGGGGCGCGGCTGGTTTCCCTGCTGATGGACAAAAACAACCGGATTCTTGCCGCTTCCCCTTCCGTCGAACCGGACCGGGAGCGTTTCTGCAGATTTCATTACACGCACAGCTCCGCGCGTCTTCATTACGGCGACATGGAGAATTCGCGCGGACGCCGCATCCGTCTTGCGTGGAAGAGTCTTCCGGACGGCAACATGCTGGTGATCGGGCTCAATCAGCATGCGGCGGATGAGAATCTGGACCGGATCGTGAATGCATTCTGGGGTGTCGGCGCGGCGGTGTTTGCGCTGAGCATTCTCTGCGCATGGATACTCTCCTGCCGCATGGTGCGCGGGATTCAGCGTGTGGGCAAGGCGGCGGACCGCATCGCGGCGGGGGATTACTCGTGCCGCGTGCCGCTGAACAACGACGGATGCGAAATCGACTCGCTGGTTGTCAGCTTCAACGCCATGACGGGCAACACGGAAACGCTGATGTCGGAACTGCGCACGATTGCGGATGATATCGCGCATGATCTGCGAACGCCGCTGACGCGCATGATCGGACGGTCGGAAGTGACTGTTTCGGGGAATCCCACGCTGGAAGATGCGCTCAACACGCTGGGCGACAACACGGAGGAGTGCCGCGTGATGCTCGTGCTGATCAACCAGATGCTGGAAATTTCAAAAACGGAATCCGGCGCAATCGTTCCGGAACGGCGGGAGCTGGATCTCTCCGCACTGCTGGAGCACTCGGTGGAGCTGTTCCGTCTTCCGGCGGAGCAGAAGGGACAGGAGATCGTTCTGAACCTTCCGGAGCGTCCGGTCCATTTCTGCGGCGATTCGGTCAAACTGCAGCGCCTGGCGGGGAATCTGCTGGACAACGCCATGAAGTTTACGCCGCCGCAGGGACGCATTACGGTTGCGCTGGAGCAGAGCGCGCGGGAGATTATTCTGCGTGTTTCGGATACCGGTTGCGGCATTCCCGCGGAGGAGCGCGAGAAGGTGTTCAAGCGTTTCTACCGTGCGGACTCGAGCCGTCATCTTCCCGGAAACGGGCTCGGACTCGCGCTGGTTCAGGCGATTGCGAAGGCGCACGGAGGTTCGGTCGGTCTGGAAAGCGAACCGGGACGCGGCAGCACGTTCACCGTGCGGTTCCCCGTGTAAGTCACGTTTCCGGGGCTTTGTGTACAAGCTCAATCTTTCTCCAGTGACCGGAACGGAAACGGAAATAGATGATCAGCGCTTCGGCGAGGGAAACGAAAATAAAGTACATCCAGACGAAATGGACGGCGGGTCTGATGATCAGCGCGAGGACGACGAAGCCGGGAACGCCGAGTCCCCATGCGGTTGCAAGGTTGATCCTGAGGAGCGCTTTTGTGTCGCCCGCCGCGCGCAGGAGCGACCCGAAAATATAGCGTCCCGTATCGGAAATCAGCCAGATGCCCATGATGATCAGAATCTTCCACGCGTAATCGGCGACGAGGGAGAACGGCAGTTCCGGCGATGGCTTTGCCGGGGCGAAAAGATCAATCATCGGCCGTGAGAAGAAAATGTAGCAGATGAGCGCCGCAACGGTGTACCCGAAGGCGAGAATCCAGGTGCGGTAAGTCGTCGTTTCGGCAAGATCGCGGCTGCCGCGTCCGATGAACTGTCCGGAAAGAATCACATTTGCCTCAGCGAGCGAGACGAGCGGCATGAAGCTGACGGTGATAATCGACATGGAGATTGTCGTTGAAGCGAGCGCCATTTCGCCGAGTGTGCCGACGAGCAGAATCATTGTGGTGAATTTGAGACTGTTGCTGAGGCGCTGGAAGCCGGAAGGTCCGCCGAGCGAAAAGATCTTGCGGAAGAGATCGCGGTCGAAACGCCGCCAGTCGCGTGTCGGATATTCATTCTGGTCGGGTTCGAAGAGAACGACGGCGGCAATGACGATGGTTCCGAGAATCAGCGAGAGGCTTGTTGCGATTCCCGCTCCGGCGATTCCGAGTTTCGGGAATCCGGCGTGTCCGAAAATCAGCAGCCAGTCGAGCAGAATGTTCAGAAGCGCGGCGCCGATATTGACGCAGGAGACCACGAGGGTGCGCCCGCGTCCCGCGTAGAATGCGAAGAACGGTGCGCCGATGCATTGCGCAATCTGTCCCGGAATCTGCGTAAGGAAATACGTGAATGCATATTGGAAAGTCTGTTCCCGGAGGGAGAATCCGAGCAGGATCCTTCCGAGCAGCGGCATTGCGAGGAGCATGACGGTGGAGCAGATCAGCGATGCCGTGACGCCGGTCCAGAGGACGTTGACACAGCGGTCTTTCTGTCTCGCTCCGAAGAGCTGGGCGGTGAGTGGACTGCAGTAGGTGAGCATGCTGATGAAGAAGACTGCGAGCGAGACGGCGAGGTTGCCGGCGGGCAGAGACGCCGCAATCTCTTCGGTCGAGCTGTTGCCGAGGAACTTGCGGTCGCAGAACTGCATGACAATTGTGCTTGCGGAGAAGAGAAACAGCGGGTATGCAATCCGCAGGATTTCGCGGTATCCGCCGGGTGCAGGATGCTGCTGTGTCATTCGAGTCCACACTGGAGAAGAAGTTCGTGCCGGTTCAGAATGTCGGCGGTCTTGCCGGAAGCGGCGATTTCCCCTTTCCGGAGGATTACGCATTCCGGACAGACCCTTGCGGCGAAGGTCAGGTCATGGGTCGCGATGATTTTCAGAACGGGAAGATTCTGCAGATGCGCGGCGAATTCCCGGGCGGAACGGGGATCGAGCATTGCGGTCGGCTCATCCAGCAGGATCGCCTCCGGATTCATCGCCAGGACTCCGGCAAGAGCGGCGCGCCGCTTTTCCCCGCCGGAAAGCTGCGTCACATCACGTTTGGCAAGCGGAAGAATGTTCATCTGCTTCAACGCATTTTCGACGCGGTTCCGGATCTCCTCTTCCGGAAGGTCCAGGTTCGAGGGGCCGAATGCAACGTCTTCCTCCACGGTTTGCGAGAAGAGCTGGTGATCCGAGTTCTGAAACACCATGCCGATCTTGCGGCGGATCTGAGAGATGTTTTTCTTTTCGAGCGGCATTCCGTCCACGAGAATGTGTCCGGAATGAACGGGAATCAGCCCGACGATGCTTTCCAGCAGGGAGGATTTCCCCGCGCCGTTTTCCCCCAGGAGCGCAACGGCGGAACAGCGGTCCGAATCGAAATCAAGTGTGAGACCGTTGACTGCACGAACTCCGCCGGCACGTTCCAGAGTCAGATTTTCCAGTTGAATTTTCATAATATTCTCCTCAAAAGACATAACAGAACACTGAGAGTGATGACGATGCACCACTCCAGCGGCGAACCCTTTCCGCGGGCGGGAAGCGGTTTGCCTGCATGGAAAAGACGGCACTGCATCGCGGCATAGACGGCGTCGGCATGAACAGCGCTTTTGATGAAGAGCCGTCCGGCGAGATTTCCCCATTCCCGGAGCGGGATGATTCTGCATTCCGGATTGCGCATGAAATAGGCGTTCCGCATGTTTCCCGCTTCCCGGGCGAGCAGGGCGAGGTAGCGGAACAGCTGCTGAAGAACGAGAATCAGCAGACAGGGAACATGAAGGCACCGCAGAGCTCCGGCGAGATCCCCGAAGGCTGTTGTGGAAGAGAGAAGCAGCACCATGCCGACGGACGCCAGAGTTTTCGCAATCAGAACAAGCAAAGCGACCGTTCCGCCGGAAAGTTCAAATGAAAAGACGGTTATCGGCGTATGATCGAAGAAAAGATTGGCGATTCCTGTGCAGAGAATGAACGGCAGAGCCGGAATTATCCTGAACAGCAGAACGGAAACCTGGAGTTTCGCCGCCGCGGCAAGCAGAAAAGGAATCGCGGCGAACAGCACGGCTCCGGCAAGAGCATATCTGGAAAAGGAAACCGTCAGCACAAGGAACAGAATGGTGAAACATACTTTGGGCAAAGGAGCGCACCGGCAGAGAAAACTCTCTGCCGGCGCAGGAATCAAAGAGAAAAAGCGGTCGGGAGAAATACTCACTTTGCGGCTTTCTTTCTTGACCGGCAGATGAAGTATCCCGCAGTTCCGAGAAGAACCGCGCAGATGACCGCTCCGGCAACTCCGGCGAGCGAGGTTCCGAGCGGTGATTCATTGCCGGGAATCGCGTAGTCCGGAAGAACGGAAAACATCTCCGTCAACCGCGAGAAAAAGGAGTGAACCGCGCCGGAGGCTTCCAGTTCGGAAGAACCGGCGGTTTTCTCCAGAGACCATTCCAGTCCGTCGGGTTTGCCGGACGCCAGAAGGGAGAGCCCGCCTCCGAGAACCAGCGCGGCGAGTCCGAGAACCCATGAGAGACGCAGAACGGACGGTTTTTCCTCTTCCAGGCGGAGTTTTTCCGCATCGGGCAGGTTCTTCTGCACGAACAGGAGCACCGCCGCGGTTGCCAGCCCTTCTCCGGTTCCGATTGCCAGATGAATCGGAAGCATGGTCCCGGCAAACACGCCGAACGGGAGTTCGGTAATTCCGGAGACGAGAGTTTCAAGCGTCACCGCAAGAGCGCCCAGTTCCAGCGAAACCAGACATGCCGCGAGCGAGGCGGCGATTATCCGTTTCCGGCTCATCGTTTTGCCTGCGAGGGGACGGAAGATGCAGGGATATGCAAGATAGCATCCGAAGAAGCCCATGTTGAAAAGATTGCATCCCCACGCCAGCAGACCGCCGTCGGCGAAGAACAGCGCCTGAACCAGCAGAATGCAGGCCATGACAAGGAACGCGGGGGCGGGTCCCAGCAGAGCCGCCAGAAGAACGGCTCCGCCGATGTGTCCGCTGGAACCGGTTCCGGGGATTGCGAAGTTTATCATCTGCGCGGCAAAAACAAACGCTCCGGAGATTCCCATGAGCGGAATGCGTTTTTCCTGGAAGTTCTTCCGGATATCCCGGATGGCGAACCCCAGAACTCCCGCGGAGACCGCAATCATGGTCCCCCCGACTGCAGGTGAAAGCAAAGCATCGGCCATGTGCATGAGAATACTCCTTTACATTCCGAAGAGTTCC
>DHMO01000044.1:6296-6604 GCA_002405835.1 Lentisphaeria bacterium UBA4640
GCCTGCTTCATCTTTTCGCGGACGGGAACGCCGAATGGACAGCGTTTTTCGCATGCGCCGCACTGGATGCACTCCGAAGCGTGATGCGGAAGAAGTTTGTAATGTTCGCGCACGGTTTCCGGAACCTTTCCCTGGGCGACGGCGAGGTTCAGGAACTTGTTGACGTCCGCCACGCTGATCGCTTTCGGACAGGGGGCGCAATGACCGCAGTACATGCAGTGTCCCGACCACGAACATTTTTCCACGTTCGCAAGCACGGCAGCGTAATCCTTCTCCTCCGGTGTGGCGGTGCACCACGCGAGAGCCTG
>DHMO01000044.1:6639-46502 GCA_002405835.1 Lentisphaeria bacterium UBA4640
CGAGAGCCTGTTTGATTTCATCAATTGTTTTGCATCCGGCCATGACTGCGGCGACGGCGGGGCGGGTGAGCGCGTAGTCGAGCGCCTGAACCGGAGTCATCGCCTTGCCGAACATGGAGAGATCGGCTTTGAGCAGATCGCCGCCCGCATACGCCTTCATGACGTCGATGGCAACGCCGCGCCGTGCGCAGAGTTCATAAAGCGCTTCGCGCTCCGGGTTGAAGTTGCGGTAGGTCTTTTCGTAAACCTCGTCCGCCCAGAGTTTTTCGACGTCTTCGTCCGGCGGCTGCATGTCGTAGCAGGGATTGACGGAGAACATGAGCACGTCGATCAGTCCCGTCTCAACCGCCTTTTTCGCGATGACGGGATTGTGGCTGGAGAGTCCGACTGCATGAATTTTTCCCGCCGCTTTGAGTTCTTTGACGAATTCGATGAACTCGCCGTCGAAGATCCGGTGGAAGTCGGCCTCTTCATCGCTGTAATGAATCATGCCGACGTCGATGTAATCGGTTTCGAGACGTTCCAGCAGGTCCTGAAACGCGGCTTTGGAATCGGGGACGCTGCGGGTGCGTTCATACTGTCCGTTTTTCCAGACGGAGCCGACGTGTCCCTGAATGACAAAGCCTTTGCGTCTTCCGCGCAGGGCCGCGCCGATGGTTGAACGCATTTCCGGATCGGATGCGTAGATGTCGATGAAGTTGACGCCGTTTCCAATGGCGAAATCCATCATTCTGCGGGCTTCTTCATGGGATTTGCCGGAGAATCCTTCGCAGCCGAGCGCGATTGCGCTGACCTTGATTCCGGTTCTTCCGAGTGTGCGGTAGATCATGCGAACTCCTTGGCAATTTTTTTCAGTTCTTCGGGAATGTTGATTTTCTGCGGACAGTGTTTCACACAGCGTTTGCAGTTGACGCATTCCGAGGCGCGGGAATCTTCCGGGATGGCTTTGTAGTTGTTTTCGAAGAGCCATTTGTTGCCGGTGATTTTGTACTGGTTGTAGATTCCGAAGATTTTCGGGATTTCGACGCCGACCGGACACGGCATGCAGTAGCGGCAGGCGGTGCAGGGGACGGCGAGACGCTTGCGGTAAGCCTTCAGCGCAAGATCAAGCGTTTTGCGTTCGTTGTCCGTCAGCGGCTTCAGCGGCGAGAAGGTCTTGATGTTGTCTTCCATGTGTTCGGGGAGCGACATGCCGGAGAGGACGCAGAGAACATTCGGGAGGCTGGCGACGTAGCGGAATGCCCATGCGGCATTGCTGGAATCGGGGTCGGCCTTGTGCAGAATTTCGGTCGCTTCGGGGGAGAGCGAGGCGAGCGCGCCGCCGCGCAGCGGTTCCATGATGATGACCGGAATGCCGGCTTTCGTCAGAATCTCGTACTGTTCGCGGGAGCGGTAGAGTTCCCAGTCGAGGTAGTTGAGCTGAATCTGCGCAAAATCCCATTCCTGCGCATCGACGATGGTCTGAAGCATCTCCGGAGTGTCGTGGAAGGAGAAGCCGAGCTTGCGGATCTTTCCCTCTTTTTTCATCTTCTGGAGAAATTCGTAAGCATGGAATTTTTTTGTAAGTTCCCAGTTCGCCTTGTCGAGGGCGTGGAGCATGTAGAAGTCGAAGTAATCGGTTTTGCAGCGGGCAAGCTGCTCCTTGAAGATGCGTTCGATGTCGGATTCCTGTTTTGCGAACCAGACGGGCATTTTGTCTGTGAGATAGTAGGCGTCGCGGGAATAGGATTTGAGGAGTTCACCGAGACATTTTTCGCTTTCGCCGCCGTGGTACATGTAGGCGGTGTCGAAGTAGTTGCATCCGGCGAGCATGGCGCGGTCGATCATCTTCTTGACGGTGGGATAATCGATCGCGGGATTGTCGGGGGAGATGCGGGGCAGTCTCATGCATCCGAACCCGAGAAGGGGTACGGTGAGGGCGGAGTCTTTCCAGCGGCGGCGCGTGACCTGCGCGCCGGAAGTTAAATCGGATGCCTTGTCGCCGTCAGCTCCGGCTTTTGCGGC
Source organism: Lentisphaeria bacterium UBA4640 (assembly GCA_002405835.1). GTDB lineage: Bacteria > Verrucomicrobiota > Lentisphaeria > Victivallales > UBA1829 > UBA1829. The sequence continues at coordinate 8,644 of DHMO01000044.1, forward strand.
GAGACGGGTTACGGGAGCGAGCGCGGCGAGGGTGAGCGCGCTCTTGAGAAATTCACGTCTGTTCATTTGTCTTTTCCTCCATATTTTTTGCGAGCAGAAGCCCGAGTTCAAACAGCAGCCATGTCGGTATGGCAAGCATCACCTGACTCACAACATCCGGGGGAGTCAGGATTGCCGCAACGATCAGGATCACGGTCATGACGTACGGCCGTTTTTTGCGGAGCGTTTCCGTTGAGAGCAGACCGAAGCGCACCATGAGGAGCACCGCAATCGGCGCCTGGAACATCACGCCGAACGCCAGCATGAGCCATCCGGCGAGATTCAGAAATCCGGCGAGTCCGAGCATCGGCTGAAGTTCGGATGATGCAAATTCCGCGGAAAACTTCATCAGCATCGGGAGAATCAGTCCCGCGCAGAAAGCTATTCCGCCGAAGAAGAGCACCGAGGACGACACCAGCCACCAGCCCAGCGCGCGGCGTTCCTCCTTGTAGAGCGCCGGAAGCAGAAAACGCCAGAGCTGGAAAATGTTCCACGGATACGCCATTGCCAGCGCAAGAATCAGCGCCAGCTTCAGATGCACGAAAAACACCTCCATCGGCGCGAAGTAGTGCAGCTTGCCGATCTCCGGCGGACAGCACCAGCGCACGAGAAGTTCGATTGCGTGCGGCGCAAGAAAGTAGCCGACCGGATAGAGAACCGCTGTTGCGACCGCAATCCGGATCAGGGTTCCGCGCAGCGCTTCAAGATGCGCAATCAGCGTATTTTCGCCGTCGGATTCCATCAGGATTTCTTCTCTTCCTTGTTTTCTTCTTTTTTGTCGTCGTTCTCCGCCGCCTTCTCTGCGGCGTCGGCGAGTTCGCGGCTTTCGTTTTCAAGCGTGTTTTTTGCCTTTTTGAACTCGTATGAAGCGCGTCCGAGCGCCCGCGCGAGTTCCGGAATGCGTTTCGCTCCGAACACGATCAGAACGAAGAGCACGATCAGAATGATTTCCGTAAAACCGAGAGACATGTTACACCTCCGTTGTTAGATTTTTATCATAGCACCCGGACCGGTATCCTTCCAGGTCCAGAGTGACAAATTCAAAGCCGAGCTCGTGCAGAGTCTCCGCAATTGCCGCACGGTTCTTGAGCATGAGTTCAAACGATGCGGGTGAAACTTCGATCCGCGCGTTTTTCCCCTGCACGCGCAGCCGGACGTCCGCCGTTTCGGGAAGAAGCGTGCGGAGAAACGCTTCGCCTCTGCCGGCTTGCCCGATGCGCTCCGGCGTGAGTTCCGCGCCGTATTCAAAGCGTGTTGCAAGACACGGCATGGAAGGTTTGGAAGCGGTCGGGAGCCCGCGTTCAGCGGAAAGTTCGCGAATCTCCTGTTTTGTAAATCCGAGCGACGCCAGCGGCGAGAGCACGCCGAGTTCCTTCAGCGCGCGCCGTCCGGGACGGTACACGTGACTGTCGTCCGCATTGGTTCCGTCGAGCAGATGTGCGATGCGGCGAGCGCGGCAGACGTCGAGAAAAGTCTGGAAGATTTTGCGCTTGCACCAGTAGCAGCGGTCCGGCGGATTGCTGCGGATTTCGGGAAGGGCGAGCGGGTCGCAGGAGAAGACCTCCGACTTCACGCCGAGCTCTGCGGTCTGCCGTTTCGCCGCTTCGGTCTCATTATCCGGCTGGAACACCGTTTGCATGGTGAGCGCGAGGAGCGGAAACGGCGCTGCATCGTGCAGTTCCTTGAGGACGGAAAGCAGGAATGTGCTGTCGACTCCGCCCGAGAACGCGAGTGCAATGCCTTGCGGCGCGAGGAAGCGCAGATTCAGTTTCAGCTCGTCGATCCGGTTCATTCGAGTCCCTCCGCCGCCTGTTTTGCGAGGGCGAAGACGAGCTGGAATTCTTTGCCGGTCTGCTCCGCGAGCGCACGGACGCTCTCGTATTCGGGATAGTTGCGGACAACGCCGTTCCATGTGCAGCGTTTGACGGAGACCGTGCCGAACGGGAGTTTCACTGTGCGGATTTCGCGATCCATGCAGGTGCGGTCGACCGGAAGTTTGCGCATCCCGATGGTGGTTGTGGACTCAAAAATGATCCGTTCGAGCGCGGGGATTTCGGGCGCGGCCGCGATGACTCGCAGGAGGTACGCCGGACGGTTCTTCTTCATGAAGCAGGGGAGAAAATGAGCGTCGGAAGCGCCTGCCGCCATGAGCTTATCGAGTGCAAGCCCGAGCGTTTCGCCGGTGGCGTCGTCGATGTTCGTTTCAAGGACATACATCTGTTCCGGATTGAGCGTTTCTTCGAGGATCATGACGCGGAGAATATTGGCGCGTCCGAAGTCGCGCTTGCCGAGTCCGATTCCGGTCTTTTCGACTTTGTATTCCGCCGGCAGACGGTCGCGGGTGCGGAGCGCGGCGGCGATGGCGATTCCGGTCGGAGTGACCATTTCGCCGTTTGCGGTAGTGGTGCGCAGCGTAATGCCGTGCGCCTGCGCGATGTTCAGTACGGCGGGAACGGGGACGGGGAGATCGCCGTGCTGACAGTGCACGAATCCGCTGCCTTCGGCGAGCCCGGTCACCACACATTCGCGGATTCCGAGGTCGTCGATCAGCACGGCGGCGGAAACGATGTCGACGATGGAATCAATGGCGCCGACTTCGTGGAAGTGGACTTCGGAAACGGGAACGCCGTGGGCTTTGGATTCCGCTTCCGCGACAATGCGGAAGATTTTTTTCGCGAGCTGCCGTGCGCCGTCCGTCATGGTTCCGCGGTCGATGACCGCGCAGACGTCGTCCAGGTTCCGGTGCTCGTGGTGATGATGCCCATGTTCATGTTCATGATGGTGATGATCATGCAGAATCACGTCGAAATCGGTTCCGGCGATTCCGTAGGAACTTTTGCGGGAAACCTGATATTCAAAGCCTTCCAGATTCATGCTTTTGAGAACGGCGTCGAGTTTTTCGCGGTTTACGCCGAGGTCAAGCAGAGCGGCAACGGTCATGTCGCCGGAAATTCCGGACGCGCCTTCGAGATAAAGCAGTTTGTTTTCCATGTTCAATTCTCCAGCAGAATTTGTTTTTCGATTTCGTGTACGGTCATCGCCTTTTCCGGTGCGGGGCAGATCTCCTGACAGGCTCCGCAGCCGATGCAGAGTTTGAGATTCACGCCGCGCGGAGTTCCGTTTTTCCGCAGAGTGATTGCGTGCGTCGGGCAGACCGCCGCACACTTGCCGCACTTCTCGTCATCCTGGAACACAATGCAGTTCTGAGGATTGAAATGCGCTTCCGCAATCTTTGTTTTCTGCTTCACGGCAAGAGTCAGCGGACGGATGGCTCCGGTCGGACAGACGCGCGAGCATTTGTTGCAGTCGAACCTGCATGACCCGCGAGAGAGGTCAAGCGAGACCGGACCCGCCGTGCCTTTCGCGGGAACGATGATTTTCTCCGGACAGTTTCTTGTGCAGAGCTGACAGCCTGTGCATTTTGCAGCGAACCGTTCCGCACTTCCCGCTCCGGGCGGAAGAATCCGGAGTTTCCGCGCGAACTCTTCGAGCTTGCCGAGTCCGGTTTTTGCAAGTGCGGCACCAACCGCAAGTCCCGCGAGCAGAATTCCGCCGTTCACGAGAAATGCGCGGCGCGATCCATTGACCGGGATTTCTTCCGTTTTTTTCATTTCGAATCTGATTTTGCTGAACGGACACCCGGCGATGCAGTTCATGCAGCGCAGACAGCGTTCGTTGTCGATGGCTCCGCTCTTCACGTCAATGCATCCGGCGGGACAGAGCCGCGCGCACTTTCCGCATTTGACGCATCCATCCTGAATGACCGGACGGAAGATGCTGAATTTCGCCGTCAGCCCCAGCAGAGTTCCGACGGGGCAGATTGCGGTGCAGTAGATACGCCGTTTCCATAGGACAAGCGCGAGGATGATGATCAGCGGAACGAATCCGCCTGCGGTGAAAGCTCCCGCGATGCGTCCGGCGTTCGTGTAGGGGTCGAGCAGGAGGAATCCCGCGCTCCAGCCGCAGAAGAGAAGTCCGAAAACAATTCCGGCGACCGCATAGCGCACTCCGGGCAGGTTCGGCACCTTGCAGTTTTTGCGGCGGGAGAATACGAGAATCAAATCCTGGAGAATTCCGAACGGACAGAACACGGAACAGTAAATCCGTCCGAACAGAAGAGTCAGCACGAGAATTGCAAGCACGGCTGCGAGCGCTCCTGCGGAGAACGCCGCGAAACAGCGCATCAGCGCGGGTCCGAACTGGAAATGAAGAATCTCCGCAACCGTTCTGCCGCCTCCGTAAAACGCAATTCCCGTCAGAATCAAAACGACAGCCGCAACGGCGATGCGCAGAACCCGGTAAAACTGTTTACCCATGTTTTTCCTCCTTGCTTTTTCTCTTCTCCGCATAATTTAAGCGTTAGAGCTGCTGTAAGTCAAACGCTTTCCGCAGAAAATCCGGAACATTCTTTTAAGAATAAACTATAACAGCAATTTTTCAAATAACAAATACTTATTTTCTATGCAATTGAATGCTTTGCAGGCATAGTGGAAACGGACGGTAAAAAAATCCGGAGAGCCGTTTGAGCGGTTCTCCGGATTGCGTAATGCAAGTGTTTACTTGATGACGACTTCTTTTCCTGCAGCGGCGGAATCGTAGATGCCGTTGAGGATTTTCTGAACAGCGAGTCCGGCTTCACCCGGGGCGCGGAGTTCGGTGTTGTTGAGACATGCGTTGACGAAGTTTCTGAGCTTCTGGGTGAAGAGGAAATTCCAAGAGCTTTCGGGGAGGAATCCCGGGACTTCGTTGATCATGGTTCCGGCGGAGTCGCGGTAGATTTCCGCGGGGGACCAGGAGCCGCCGCCCTTGTCGCCCATGAAGGTGAAGTTCCAGACATCTTCCTTGATGTGGGCGGAGAAGGAGGTTTCGATCTGCATGATGGCGCCGTTGTCGAAACGGATCTGGCCGATCGCGAGGTCTTCCACGGTGAAGGTCTTCCAATCCCAGTTGGGCCAGGGGGAGACGACTTCAGAGGGCTTGTCGCCGATGTAAGTCCAGATGTTTCCGGAGGCCGCGACCGGCTTGGGGGAGCCCATGAAGTAATGCGCGACTTCGATGAGGTGCACGCCGATATCGATCATGGGGCCGCCGCCCTGGAGCTCTTTCTGGCCGAAGACGCCCCAGTTCGGGATACCGCGTCTGCGGAGAGCGCGGCACTTGACGAACATGATTTTTCCGAACTGGCCTTCATCGCGTGCGCGGACGAGGAATTCGGTGTTGTTGTGGTATCTCTGCTGGAAGCCGACGGCGAGTTTGCGTTTGTTTTTCTTCGCGACCTTGACCATTTCTTCGCACTCTTTGACGCTCATGCCCATGGGCTTTTCGGTCATGGCATGGCAGCCGGCATTGAGGGCGTCGATGACGGCGGGAGCGTGGACGCCGTTGGGGGTGCAGACATCGACCGCATCGGGCTTGATCTTCTTGAGCATGACTTTCCAGTCTTTGAAGAGCGCCTTTTTCGGGAGACCCCATTTTGTTTCCATGACTTCGAGGCGTTCGGGGAGAATATCGACGCCGGCGACGATTTCGACTTCCGGGATGTTTTTGTATGCTTCCATGTGGGACTGGCAGATGCCGCCGCATCCGACGATTGCCACGCGGAGTTTTTTGCCTTTGAATTCTTCTTTCTTGGAGTCCATAGCAAGGGACTGCGTTCCAACACTTTTGTCAAGCGCCATTTGGATTTCTCCTTTTCGTTGATTATTCCGGCGAAAAAACGGTGTTATGAGGTAAGTTAGCTGATAAAATTGCAAATTCAACAGGATGGAAGAATTTTTTGCAGAAAAAAGCAGAAAAAATATCGGCGCAAGCGTTTCGCGAGTGTCACCCGGACAGGGTTCGGCAAGCGTTGACGCAAGCGCCTTTTCCGTTTACGCTCTTCTGCCGTGACGGTCGCCGGTCAGAATGCCGCGCTTGGAGGAGCGGACGAAATCGAGGAATTCGACAACTTCAGGAAGCTGCGGAACTTCAGCGAGAGTGCGCTCAATGGCATTCGTGGTGTTCAGACCCTGACGGAAGAAAATATCGTAAACTTTCTTGATTGCGTGAATTGTCTCGTGAGAGAATCCGTTGCGGCGGAGTCCCACGATGTTGAATCCGCGGACGCCGCCGTTGCGGCCGTCGCCGATCATGAACGGCGGGAGATCGACGGAGATTGCGGAGACTCCGCTGAGAACCGCCATGCGGCCGACGCGGCAGAACTGGTGAACGGCAATCAGCCCGGAAAGAAGGGCTTTGTCGCCGACTTCCACATAGCCGCCGAGTGTAGCGCCGACGACCATGATGACATTGTTTCCGACTTTGCAGTTGTGTGCGACATGCGCGTTCGCCATCAGGAAGCAGCCGTCGCCGATCACTGTTTCGGCGCCTTCATGGGTGGCGCGGTTGACGGTCACGCCTTCGCGGAAGCGGTTGTTGCTGCCGATTTTCGTGTAGGAGACGGAACCGTCGAAACCGTAATCTTCGGGGTCGGAGCCGATGGAGGCGAAGGGATAGACGAGGTTGTTTTCGCCCATTGTGGTGTAGCAGCCGACGAAAGAGTTTGCCATGAGGCGGGTTCCGGCGCCGATTTCCACATCGTGTTCAACGACGCAGTGGGGACCGATCACCACATTATCCGCGAGTTTCGCGGAGGGATCGACAACAGCGGTAGGATGAATCTGTGCCATAGTTTGTTCCTGATCGTTTGATTTTCCGCGTGAAAACGAAAAAGGCGGGTTTTGCCCGCCTTTCACGTTATTTTTTCTTTGCGGCCTTCATCGCGGCTTTGGCTCTTGCTTTGAGTCTTTCATTGTAGCGTTTGCGGCGAGCGCGCTTCTGAACCTTATTGTACTGCTGTCCCATTTGAAACTCCTTGATTTTTTCTATTTGCTTTACGCATTTCCGGTAAATATATACGCATTTCCCGATTTTTTCAAACGCCGCTTGCAAAAAATCCGGAGTTTTCTTTTGCCGGACGGATTTTTTCATGCCTTTTTCGTTCCGCCGCTTGAAAAAAACGCGGAATCCCGTATATTCATTCTATTATAAACAACAGGAGGAGTTTTCATCATGGCCAAACTAGGAACCGCTCTCACTTCCAGCGCTGTCAAGGTGCTTTTGCTCGGATCGGGTGAACTTGGAAAAGAAGTTGCGATTGAAATGCAGAGACTCGGAGTCGAGGTGATCGCGGTCGACCGCTATCCGAATGCCCCCGCAATGCAGGTCGCTCACAGAAGCCATGTCGTCAATATGCTCGATGCAAAGGCGCTCCGCGACGTCGTTGAACTTGAGAAACCCGACTACATCGTCCCGGAAATCGAAGCGATTGCGACGCCGGAGCTCATCAAGCTGGAGCAGGAGGGATACCATGTCATCCCGAACGCGCGCGCAACCTACCTGACCATGAACCGTGAAGGAATCCGCCGTCTCGCCGCGGAAGAACTCGGTCTGCCCACCTCCAAATACCGTTTCGCGGACAGCGAAGAAGAGTTCAAAGCCGCCGTCAAAGAGGTTGGAATTCCCTGCGTTGTCAAGCCCGTCATGAGCTCTTCCGGACACGGGCAGAGCGTTGTCCGCTCCGAGGCGGATATCGACAAGGCGTGGCATATTTCGCAGGAGGGCGGACGCGCCGGAGCGGGAAGAGTCATCGTGGAGGGTTTTGTTGATTTCGACTATGAAATCACCCTGCTGACCGTGCGTCACATCGGCGGAACCTCGTTCCTCAAGCCGATCGGGCATCATCAGGTCGGCGGCGACTACCAGGAGTCCTGGCAGCCGCAGGCAATGACTGCATCCGCGCTCGAAAAGGCGGAGGATATCGCGAAAAAAATCACGGACGCCATCGGCGGACGCGGCATTTTCGGCGTTGAAATGTTTGTAAAAGGCGACGAGGTGATTTTCAGTGAAATCAGTCCCCGTCCGCACGATACCGGAATGGTTACGCTGATTTCACAGGATCTCTCCGAATTTGCTCTGCACGCCCGCGCAATTCTCGGTCTGCCGATCCCGAACATCGCTTTCCACGGACCTTCCGCATCGAAGGCGATTGTCGCCGACGGCGTGTCGGATCATGTTTCGTTCGGCGGACTTGAAAACGTTCTTGCGGATCCTGATACCTCCATGCGGATTTTCGGGAAGGGCGAACTCAACGGACACCGCCGTCTCGGCGTGCTCCTCGCCCGTGCGGAATCGGTCGAAAAAGCGGTTGAACAGGTTAAGAAGATGAGAGACGCCCTGCGCGTTGAACTTTGAGAGTGAATATGATCCGGCTGCTGCTGACATTCCTTTGTCTTGCTTCTCTTTCCGCAATGGAGGAGGGGTTGAAAATCCGCATCCCGCAGGCGGAGCAGACCGTGCGCGTCTCAATCGAAGAGGAGGCGAATATCCGCGCGGAGGATCGTCTTCAGCCGCTTGCGAAAATCAAGGAAAATACTCTTGCCGCCGCGCTGCCGGATACGGGAAAAGATTATGTCTGGATTCCCGGCTGGGATCTGACGGGAACCGGTTCTCTGCGGGTCGCCGACGCCTCGGCTGTGCTTGACGGCTCGGTTGCCGCGTTTCTGGAGACGGTCGGAAAACGGGCTGGAGCGCAGGGCGGACGGGTGGTTCTGCTCGACGTTCTCCGCAAGCGCATTGCGGGATGCTTCACGGTCGGACGCAAACTTTCCGCGCTCCGGCTCGGGAACACGCTTGAATATGCGGTTGCCTTTGCGGAGACTCAGCCGGTGTTGAAACAGCCCTCCGGATTCGTTGTTCTTGATTTGAAGGAGGGGAAGGAACGCGCATTTCACCGCGTGGAAAAACCGATGTCGTTTGCGGTCGCGGGAGCTTCGCTGTTCTTTGCGGATGCAAAAGGCTCGGTCCGAATGCTGAATCTGGAGGACGGAAATTCAAAAACGCTTTTCAGAGCGCCGGATCCGCTTCTCCGGACGTCTCCGGACGGAACGGCTGTGGTTACCGCAGCGGAGGATGCGTTCTACCGGATTGACGCCGCGTCCGGCGAGGTCGCTTCGAAGGAGCCGCGCAAGGAGCGGTTCCGCATCGGGGAACTTGTGTGCACGAAGGCGGACGGTACGGGATTTCTCTTTTCAACCCTGCCCGATACGAACGGGAAGTGCCGTCTGTTCCTTCATGTGGAAGAGAAACAGCGGGAGATCGCGGCGGATTCCGCGGGACGTTTTGTGTGGCAGGAGAACGGACCGAATCTGTTTGTCATGAGGGTGATCAAAGGGCGCGTGTTCCGTTTGGATCCGGAGAGCCTGAAAGATTATTCCTCGTGCGAACCGAAGTCTCTGCGTCCTGCGACGCTCGGGACGGTGCGCTGGCTATTTTCGGGCGGCGAACCTTGCGAACTGGTCGCGATGGATTCGCTCGGCTCGGTTTATACACTTAAAAGCGTCGGCAAACGCTGGCGCAAGACGCTGATAGTTGACGCCGGAAGGCGCTGAAATATTATTTGCAAGGACGATTCATGCAGGAACTGACACTCAAGCCGGACGCTTTCGCCTATCGCGGCAAAGCCGTCGCCTCGATGCCTTCGGGCAAACGCTGTTTTATTCGCGGCGGAGCGCCGGGGGATACTCTCCTGTGCGCGGTTACGAAAGAGAAGAAAAACTGTGCGGAGGCGGAAATCAAAGAGATAATCGAACCCTCGCCGGACCGGATCCAGCCGGTCTGCCGTTATGCGGCGCAGTGTCCCGGCTGTGCGTATTCCCAGGTTGACTATCCGGTTGAGCTTGAGTGGAAACAGAAACAGTTTGAACGTTTTCTTCTTCACTCGCACCTGGCGGAGCCCTCGGCGATGCGGGAACCGGCCGCCGCACCGCGGCGCATGGGCTGGCGGAACAAAATCAAACTTACCGCCGAAAAAAACGGAAAAGAGGTCCGGATCGGATACCGGATGGAGGACAACAAAACGGTTCTTGACATCCGCGAATGCCTCCTGGCGCGTTCGGAAATCGCGCGTCTGATGGATGAAAAACTCAACGATCCCGCATTCCGCGCATCGCTTCCGGAGGGAATTTCCTCACTGACATTCCGGTATACGCCGCATGACGGTGCTCTTCTGCTGGAAGCGGAGGATTCGGAGGAGTTCCTGACCGACACCATTCGCCCCTACGGTGAATTTGCTGTTCCGCGCCGTTCGTTCTTCCAGATCAACACGGAGATGGCGTCGAAACTTGCGGCGGAATTCCTGCGGATCGTGGAGGAGATAAAGCCGGAGGTGTTCATCGAACTTTACTGCGGATGCGGCGTGTTTTCCGTGCTCGCGGCGGAGGCCGGAGTCGGCAAAGTCTACGGCGTGGAGCTCGACCCGGACGCCGTCCGCGCAGCAAATGAAAACCTGCATGAACACGGTCTGCCGCACTGCAAATTTCTTGCGGGCGATGCGGTCCGGATGCTTGGACAGCTTCCGCTTCAGACGAAGCAGCGTCCGCTGATGCTGGTCGACCCGCCGCGCACCGGACTGGAGCGTCCGGTGATTGATGCGCTTTCCAGAAGCGCGGCGCATGATCTGGTTTATGTTTCCTGCGGACCCGATACGCTGGCGCGCGACCTTGCGCTGTTCCGGCAGCAGGGGTGGACCGTTGCGGAGACGGGGCTGTTCGACCTGTTTCCGTCGACGGCGCATTTTGAATCGCTGACCTGGCTGAAGCGGGGGTGAATTCATGGCTGGGAGCTCATTCAATCCGGAGCTTGCGGCGGGGCATCGCGACCGTTTGCGGCAGAAGTACCGCAAGGCGGGACACGACGGCATGCTGGACTATGAAAAACTTGAACTTCTGCTGACTTACGCCATCGCCCGGCGCGATGTGAAGCCGATTGCAAAGGAACTTCTGAAAAAGTTCGGCTCAATCACCGCCATCATGAATGCGCCGGAAAAACGCCTGACCGAAGTTCCGGGAGTCGGAGAGAACGTCGCGCTTCTGATTCAGCTCATGAAGGGACTCTGCTCCGATTGTCTCTATGAACAGATCAAAGGGCGCGAGGTGCTGTCTTCGACGGAAGAGGTGATCCGTTACGCACGGATGAAACTTTCCGGACTTGAAAATGAAGTCTTCATGGTCATTTATCTCAACACGCAGAATGAAATCATCGGGGATGAGATCATGGTCGAGGGAACGATCGACCAGCTTTACATTCATCCGCGCCAGCTGCTCACGCGGGCGCTGGATATGTCTGCGCGCGGCATTATTCTGCTGCACAATCATCCGAGCGGTTCTCCGGTGCCGTCGCCCGCGGATATTCAGCTGACGCGCGCAATCAAGATTGCGGCCTCCGCTGTGCGGCTGGATGTCGTGGATCATATCATCATTGCGCGAAACGCCTGTTTCAGCATTACGGCGAACGAGCTGATTCCGCTGGACCGTCCGTTTGCGCAGTCTCCGAAGAAAGCGGAGAAGCCGAAGGAAATGACGCCGGAGGAGAAGCGCGCGGCCGCTTTCTCCGAACTTGCCAAGCTCTCCGCAATTCACGATCTGAAGGATTGCGGGGAAATGACACGCGATTCGGATTTTCAGATTGACGACCGCGTGGATTCATATCTGAAGGCTTCCGACCGCAAAAAGAAGAAAGGACGCGGAGCATGATTTTCGGAATCGGAACTGATCTCGTGGAAATTGAACGGATTGCGAAGGTGCTCGCGCGTCACGGCGACCGCTTCACCGGGTATATCCTGACCGACAGCGAAGGCGCTGAAGCGAAACGCCGCGGCGACAGCGTCCAGTTCATCGCCGGGCGCTGGGCCGCGAAAGAGGCGGTTGCCAAGGCGCTCGGCTGCGGACTCGGCGGGCGTTGCGCGTGGCGCGACATTGAAGTGACCGGCTCCGCATCCGGCGCACCTGTCGTGACGCTTTCCGGCGACGGCGCGCGCACGATGAAGGAGAACGGAATTGCACGGGTGTTTGTCAGCATCAGTCACGAGCGCGGGCATGCCGTGGCGATGGCTGTCGCGGAAAAAAATGATACTCCCTCTTGAGATTTTTTAAAAACGGGCTAAAGTACTGATATGTCAGGAGGTGCGGCAATGAAACGCGGAAAACGGGAAAAGGGTCAGGCGATTGCGGAATTCACGGTTTCGCTGATTGCGATTCTGTTTGTGTTCCTCGGCGTGCTGGCAATCAGCGTGCTTTCGATGGAAAATGTCTCGTGCCTGATTGCCGCGCGCGGCGAAGCGGACGTCGCTTCCGCGCTCGGAACTTCGGTCGGCGGCGTTTCTCCGGAGCCGATTCTCGAATGGGATTACGGTGCTGACCGCATTCCGTTCACGGCGGACGACAAGGCTGTGACCAGTGCGGATTCGGAGAATTTTTCCGGGGAATTCGATACCTCGAAAGATCTGGCGGAAGGGGCGGATGTCAACAGCGTCACGCTTGCAGACCTGGCGAAAGCGGGTCTGGTTGACCGGCAGGCGACGGAGGCTTCGTTCCTTTCCGCCGCGAATCTGAACGGATATTCGCATGAGGAGCCGGACCCGCTTTCCAAACGCGGGCTTCCGGAGCTCGAAAAACTTCTCCGCCGGATGGTCGGCGGGGGCAAATTTGTATTGAAAGACACGGTTTTCATACCGGTGAAGGTGGACTGATGAAACAGCGGATCGAACAGAAAATCAAAACGCTCGCCGAAGCATCCGAATGGCGGAAGAAACTGCGGGCGGACGGGAAAAAACTTGCGCTCACCAACGGATGTTTCGATCTGCTGCACCGCGGACATGCGGAGTACCTGCTTGCCGCGCGCGAATCGGCGGACACCCTTGTGGTCCTGCTGAATTCCGACGCATCGATCCGCCGCCTGAAAGGACCGTCGCGTCCGATCTGCGAAGAGCCGGACCGCGCGTTCATGCTGGCCTGTTTTGAATTCGTCGACGCCGTTGTCGTATTTGATTCCGAACGCTGCGACCGTGAAATCGCGGCGATTGCGCCGGACGTCTATGTGAAGGGCGGCGACTACACGGTGGAAAAGCTCGACCCGGGCGAACGCTCCGCCATCTTCGGATGCAATGCGGAGATCCGCTTCATTCCGTTTGTCCCCGGGCATTCGACAACGTCGCTGATTGAAAAAAGCAGAAAATCTTAAAGAAAGGTTACAGATATGAGTTCCAGTTGTTCCGGACACTGCTCCAGCTGTTCTTCTTCCTGCAACACGGAGGAGAAACTTGAAAAGCGTCTCGCTTTGATCAAACACAAAATACTTGTGCTCTCGGGCAAAGGCGGCGTCGGCAAAAGCACAGTCGCCGCGACGCTCGCGCTGACTCTTGCGCGCAAAGGCGCGAAAGTCGGTCTTCTCGACGTCGATTTCCACGGTCCTTCGCAGCCCACGCTGTTCAGTCTTCAGACCGTGACGCTGGAAGGAAACGACGACGGCATGATTCCGCCGGAAATCAACGGCATTAAAATTTTCTCCATCGGGCTTGTCATGGAGGATGCCGACCGTGCGATCATCTGGCGCGGTCCCGCCAAGATCGGCGTGCTCAAACAGCTTCTGGAAGACGTCCAGTGGGGCGAACTCGATTATCTCGTCCTCGACTTCCCGCCGGGAACGGGAGACGAAGTGCTTTCCGCCTGCCAGATGATTTCCGGTTCGAAAAGCGCGGCCATTGTTTCCACCCCGCAGGAAGTCGCGCTTGTCGACTGCCGCAAGTGCATTGATTTCTGCAAACAGGTTGAAGTTCCCATTGCCGGAATCATCGAAAACATGAGCGGATTCGTCTGTCCGGACTGCGGACACCGCCACGAGATTTTTTCCAGCGGAGGCGGAGAGAAGCTGGCGAAACTGGCGGAGGCTCCGCTGCTCGCCCAGCTTCCGCTTGACCCCGCGTTCCTGAAGCAGTGTGACGCCGGCGATGTCGCCGGAGCGCTCTCTTCTTCTCCCGCGATTGCAGGAGAGATGGACAAGGCGGCTTCGCTTATCATCGCCCGCGGTTGAGGAGTTCCCATGCCGGAACCTTTGCTTGAACTTGATTCGGTTGCCAAATCATTCGGCGGAACGTGCGTTCTGACGGGCGTTTCGCTGGCGGTTGCACCGGGCGAAATCCTCGGACTTGTCGGAGAGAACGGCGCGGGCAAATCGACGCTGGTCAAGTGTCTGCTCGGCATCCACCGTCCCGATTCCGGCACGATCCGTTTCCTCGGCCGTCCGCTGCGGCCCGGGGAGGCGGGAATTGAGGGGATTCCGCAGGAGTTCAACCTTGTCAACGACCTGACGGTTGCGGAGAATATCTTTCTCGGACGCGAACCGCATCGCTTCGGTCTTCTCGACCGGGCGAAAATGAATGCGGAATCGTCCCGTCATCTGGCGCGTCTCGGAGTGGAGATTGACCCGGACCGCATGATCGGCACGCTCGGCGTTGCGGAAAAACAGATGGTTGAAATCGCAAAAGCGCTTTCCGTTGAATGCCGACTGCTGATTATGGACGAACCGACCACGGTTCTGAACCGGAACGAAGCGGAAATCCTCTTCCGCATCATGCGTGAACTGAAAGCGGCGGGAACGTCGGTCATCTTCATATCGCACCGTCTGGAGGAGATCCGCACCGTCTGCGACCGCGTGGCGGTTCTGCGTGACGGCGTGCTTGTAAGCGTCGATCCTGCGCAGGAGCTTACCGCAATCGAAATTGCTCAGCGGATGGTCGGACGCGAACTTACGCGGATGTTTCCCCCGAAGCATTATCCCGATACGGAGCATCCGGTCCTCGAAGTCTCAAATCTGACTTCCGGACGCGAAGTGCGCGGAGTTTCGCTTTCTCTGGGCAAGGGCATCACCGGACTCGCCGGACTTGCCGGAGCCGGGCGCACCGAACTTGCGGAGACAATCTGCGCCATTCGAAAAGGACGCGGTGAAATTCGCTTGAACGGCGAACTCCTGCACCTGAAAAAGCCTTCCGACGCGATTGCGCACGGCATCGTTTATCTTTCCGAAGACCGGCAGGGAAGCGGCATCCTGACCGAATTTCCGCTGGACCGGAACGTAACGCTTGCGAGTCTTGCGCGTTACTGCACGGCGGGTTTCATCCGCCGGAAAGACGAGGATGCGGCGGCGGAGGATTATGTCGCGAAGTTCCGGATCAAAGCGGCGTCCGTTGCGGAGGAGCTGAAATATCTCAGCGGCGGTAATCAGCAGAAAGTCGCGATTGCAAAATGCCTTGACATTCATCCGCAGGTTTTTATTTTCGACGAACCCACGCGCGGCGTCGACATCGGCGCGCGCAGTGATATCTACACATTCATCAGTGAACTCGCGCAGAGCGGCGTTGCCTGCCTGCTGATTTCTTCCGACCTGGAAGAGGTGATCGGCATGTGCGAGCGCGTGTTTGTGATGCGTTCCGGCGAACTTGCCGGATGCGTTGAGCACGAACATGTTGCAGAAGAGGAGATCATGTACCTTGCAACCGGCATTCAGTAATTTCAAGAAGACGGCGGAGCGCATGCTCCGGACGGCGGGCGGACCTTATGCGGCGCTTGTTCTGCTGCTGATCGTCTGCTGCGTTTCCAACGAGAGCTTCCGCAGCGTGCAGAACCTTGTCAATATCATGCGCCAGGTGTCGTACAGCGGCATCATCGCGCTGGGCATGACGTTTGTCATTGCGGCGGGCGGCATAGACCTTTCGGTCGGTTCGCTGCTGGCTCTTTCGGGCGTGCTTTCGATTCTCGGAATGAACGCGCTTCCCGTTTCGCCGGAGTGGGCTGTGGTGACAGCCGGCGTGATAGCCGTTGGCGTCGGAGCAGCCGGCGGAACGGCGAACGGACTGCTTGTTTCGGTCGGAAAGATTCCGCCGTTCATTGCGACTCTCGGCACGATGGTCATCTTCCGTTCGCTCGCTCTCTATTTTGCGGATTCCGGACTTGTTTCAACGGAGAACGAAGTGTTCCGGACGGTTGGCGACGCTTCGTTTGCAAACCTCCCGCTTCCGGTCTGGGTGCTTCTTCTTCTGACGCTTCTGCTTTCAGTTCTTCTGTTCATGACGCGCTTCGGCCGCCATGTCTGCGCGGTTGGTTCGAACGAACGCGTGGCGCGTTATTCGGGCATCCGGACGGGGCTCGTGAAGTACGGAACGTATCTGATTGCGGGTCTCGCTTCCGGCGTTGCGGCATTTCTGTTCGGCGGCCGCCTGAATGCAGTCAGCTCGACGAGTGCAGGCATTTCCTATGAACTGGATGCGATCGCGGCGGTCATCATCGGCGGCAGTTCGATGAACGGCGGCCGCGCGACGGTGTGGGGAACGCTGGCCGGAGTGCTGATTCTCGGCATCGTCTCGAATGTCCTGGATATGTGGGGAATTTCCGTCACTCTGCAGGGAACTGTGAAGGGCATAGTGATTATCGTTGCTGTGATGATTCAGAGAAAACGGGGCTGAAAATCTCCGTTTTGAACAGAAAATTATGAATTGACGGAAAAGTGACGGACAGGAGCTGTCACTTTTTTTTGCGGTCATTTCTGGCGGAGATAGAGGAATTTTGCTCCGCCGAAGTTGCGGATTGTCTCAAGCTGCCAGTTGGACGGCGGGGGCTGAAGGCCGCCCTTGTTTTCCGCCATTTCCCAAATGAGAAGCGCTTTGCCGGACCAGCGGCTGAAATCGGGATCGGCGAGAAGTTTGGCGAGAAGCTCTGCAGATTCCGCGTAGGGCGGGTCGGCAAAGATCAGATCGGGCTGCGGGTGAACCGCCAGACGCTTGCAGATGTTCGGAAGCGGGGCGTTGAAAATTTCAAAAACGGCGGTCGGTGCGATGCTCTCCGCTTTTGCGCAGTTGGCTTTTACCGCATTGCATGAGGATTTCGAGGAATCCACAAAGAGGACGGAAGCGGCGCCGCGGCTGGCGGCTTCCAGACCGATCGCGCCCGTTCCGGCGAACAGGTCGGCGACGGTCATGCCGTCCAGCGTTCCGAGGCTCGCGAAGAGGGCTTCGCGAGCGCGGACCGCTGTCGGTCGTGCGGTGAGCCCCGACGGCGCGCGCAGGGGCATTCCGCGCAGTTTTCCGGAAACAATTTCCATTTCAGAAAATCATTCCCATTCAATCGTTCCCGGCGGCTTGGAGGTGATGTCGTACACCACGCGGTTCACGCCGTTCACTTCGTTGATGATGCGGGTGGAGATGCGCTCCATGAGTTCATACGGGAGACGCACCCAGTCGGCGGTCATGCCGTCCTGACTTTCCACGGCGCGGAGGGCAATGACATTGTCGTAAGTGCGTTCATCGCCCATCACACCGACCGTTTTGACGGGGACGAAGACGGCGAACGCCTGCCAGATTTTGTAGTAAAGTCCGGCTTTCTTCATTTCGTCGACAATGATGGTATCCGCTTCGCGGAGGGTGTCGAGATCCTTGCGGTTGACCGCGCCGAGCATGCGGACGGCGAGTCCGGGACCCGGGAACGGCTGGCGGTAGACCATCTCATCGGGAAGTCCGAGCTTTTTGCCGACTTCGCGGACTTCGTCTTTGAAGAGGCGGCTCAGGGGCTCAAGGAGCTTGAGATTCATTTTTTCGGGGAGTCCGCCGACGTTGTGGTGGCTCTTGATCATCGCGCTGGGGTTGCCGTCGATGGGCACGCTTTCGATCACGTCGGGATAGGTGGTTCCCTGTGCGAGGAATTTGACGTCTTTGAGCTTCATCGCTGCGTCGTCGAAGACGTTGACGAACTCATGACCGATGATTTTACGTTTCTTTTCCGGCTCAGAGACATTCGCGAGCTTGTCGAGGAAACGGTCGGTGGCGTCGATGTAGACGAGGTTCATTTTGAAGGACCCCGCGAAGAGATCCTGGACGCGTTCGGCTTCGTTTTTGCGGAGGAGTCCGTTGTTGACGAAGATGCAGGTGAGCTTGTCGCCGATCGCCTTGTGGATCAGGGCGGCGGCAACGGAGGAGTCAACGCCTCCGCTGAGACCGAGGATGACCTTCTGGCCGGCGGTTTTCTCCTGGATTTCGCGGACGCTGCGTTCGATGAAGGATTCCATGGTCCAGTTTCCGGAGCATCCGCAGATGCGCATGGCGAAGTTGCGGATGATTTCGGTTCCGCGGTGCGTGTGAACGACTTCGGGGTGGAACTGGATTCCGTAGATTTTCTTTTCGGTGTGGCGGATTGCGGCAAATTCGGTGTTCGCCGTTTTCGCTGTGGTGACGAATCCTTCGGGGAGTGCGGTGACCTTGTCGCCGTGGGACATCCAGACCTGGAGAGGAGAGGGGAGCCCGTCGAGGAGGGGGGATTCGCCGGTGATTTCGATTTCCGCTTTGCCGTATTCGCGTGCATGACCGCGGGCGACTTTTCCGCCGAGCGTCATGACGGTCAGCTGGAGACCGTAGCAGATGCCGAGCACAGGGATTCCGAGGTTGAAGATTTCAGGATCGCACTTCGGGGCATTGTCCTGATAGACGCTTGCGGGTCCGCCGCTGAGGATGATTCCCATCGGAGCTTCCTCGCGGATTTTTTCAACCGGAGTGCTGAAGGGAACGATACGGCTGTAAACCTTGCATTCACGGATTCGCCGCGCGATCAGCTGGCTGTACTGCGAACCGAAGTCCAGAACGAGTATGGTTTCGTTTTTTGCCATGTAAGTCTTCCAATTTGAAATTTTTAAGGCAATAATATACATCGGAAAAGCGAAAATGCAAAGGAGGTTATGATTTTTTTGCAATGCTCTTGACAATTCGCATTTAAGGCGATATAATACCTGATTATATTTAAACTCATTATAACAGGAGCGTCGAGCCATGCGTTTTCAGTGTCCGAACTGCAAAGAAATCCTCTCCGTGGACAATGCGGAAATGGGAGCGAAAGTCCAATGCGGCAAGTGTCAGCAGATTGTGACCGTTCCGGCTTCCAGGACGGCTCCCGGGGCTGTGATTGCGGACTTCATCATCGAGAAGGAGCTCGGACGCGGCGGAATGGGCGTGGTCTACCTCTCGCATCAAATCTCTCTTGACCGCTCCGCCGCACTCAAGGTCCTTGCGGAAAATTACGCGCAGAACTCCGAGTTCGTCATCAGCTTCATCAAGGAGGCGCGCGCCGCCGCCCGTCTCAATCACCCCCATATTGTCCAGGCATACGCCGTCGGCGAGGATGACGGAATCTATTATTTCGCCATGGAGAACGTCGACGGGCTGACCATGAAGGAGATTCTTGAGAAGAACCATGTGATCCCCGTTGACCAGGCCGTCCAGATTGTCCAGCAGATCGCGGAAGCGCTGGATTACGCATGGAAGGAACAGCGTCTGATTCACCGGGACATCAAGCCGGACAATATCATGCTCACGAGTACCGGAAAAGCGAAACTCGCCGATCTCGGTCTTGCGCGCCACGCCGGAGAAAAGGATTCCCTGGACAGCGAAGAGGAGGTCATGGGGACTCCGCAGTACATCAGCCCCGAACACCTGACCGGCGCGCCGATGGATATCCGCAGCGACATTTACAGTCTCGGCGCGACCTTCTATCATTTTGTGACCGGACAGTTTCCGTTCAACGGCTCCAGCGTCACGGAGATCGCGAAGAAGCATCTGACCGATACGCTGGTTCCGCCGAACCAGGTGAAGAAATCAATTCCGCAGGCGGTTTCCGATGTGATTGTCAAGATGATGGCGCGTGATCCGAACGACCGCTACCAGGACGCGGAGGAGCTTGTGGAAATTCTGCGCGATATCCGCAAGAACAAACTTTCCGCTCCGAAACTTTCCGTTCCGTCCTCTGTTTCCGCACCGATTCCGCGTCTGAATCTTCAGAATTCGACCTCGGCTCCGGTTCCGAAACTGAGTATTCCGGGCAATGCGCCGAAACTGAACATTCCCGCGCCCGGAACCTCCGTTTCCGGCGGCGTGCCGAAACTGAAACTTTCGACGCCCGCGCCTGCCGCCGCTCCCGCTCCGCAGAAGACGGAAGAGAAGAAACCGGAAGAGGAGCCGAAGGCGGAAGAGACTCCGTCCGCTCCGAAAAAAACGATTCCGCGGAAGGTGATTGTGCTGATCGTTGCGGTGCTCGTCGTGCTCGGTCTCGCGGGTGCCGGAGTCTGGTTCGTGCTTTCCGGAAACTTTGAGAAGGTCAAGGATTCCGTGATGAAGAAAGCGGAAGAGGTCGCCGGTCCGAAGCCGGAACCGCAGCCCGCTCCGGATGCCGCACCGGCGGAACCGAAGCCGGAACCGCAGAAATCCGCTCTGATCGAGGAGGCGGACAAGATTCTGAAACAGGCGGCGGACAACCCGTCGGCGCTGGAGGAAACGGCGTCGCTCTGCAATGGATTCCTCGCCCGCTTCAAGGAGCCGAAAGAGGAAGAACGGGAGAAATATGCCGCCGTGGAAACTCTTGCCGGACAGGTTCGCGAAAAGCTCGCCGCCGCGAAGGAGGCCGCAGCAAAAGCCGCCGAGGAGAAGCGCAAAGCCGATGAAGAACGCCGTCGCCGCGAAGCCGAAGCCCGCCGTCAGAGAGAGGAAGCCGACCGCAAGCGCAAAGCGGATGAGGAGGCTGTCCGGAAATACAAGGGTTTTGCCAACTGGGTAAGAGGCGAGAAGGTGAAGAAGATTGTTCCGCTGGTTCATTCCGGCGACATCGCCGCCGCGAAGCGCGAAGCTCAGGGACTCATCGATGAACCGAAACGGAATCAGAACAAGCCTGCGCAGGTCGTGCGCGAGGCGAAGAGCCTTGCCGGTCACGGATGGTGGCTGAAAAGCAAAATCGAGAGTGCGGAGCACATCGAAAAGCTGCTGATGAATTCATCTGAGAGCGAGCTGAACCGTCCGCAGGTGACCTTCAAAGGCAATCTGGGCGCCGTCATTTCCATTAAAAACGGCATCATGACGGTTGAGAGCTTCGGGAAATCTGCCGAGATCCCGGTGAAGGATCTGAAGCCGCGTCAGAAAGCGGACCTTGTCGCCCGTATTGCACGGAAGAATGCGAAATACTTCAAAGACGCCGTTATCTGGCTGATTTTCAACGATGCGTACAAGACTGCCGCGGAGCTCTGGTGGGACCGCAAAGACGGCGACTGCAGGAATTTTGCCAATACGGTTCTGGATATGAAGATCCGCGCCGCCGGAAACAACAAGGCGGAAAAAGAGAGACTGCAGAAGGATAAAAATCTTTTCAAATAAGACGGGAGACCGTCCAACAACAGGAGTGTCAACAATGGATTCTGAAAAATGCCCGTGCTGTTCCGGAAAACTCTATTCGGAGTGCTGTGAACCGATCATCAAGGGACTCGTCAAGGCGGAAACCCCGGAAGCGCTGATGCGTTCCAGATATACCGCATACGCCAAAGCGGAAATTGATCACCTGATCTCCTCCACTGCGCCTTCTCAGCGCGAAAGCATCGACCGTGAGGAGATGCGCAGCTGGGCGGAACGTTCCCAGTGGCTCGGACTCGAAATCATCAGCGCCCCCGCGCCTGAAGCCGGCGACAAGACCGGATTTGTCGAATTTATCGCGCGCTACACCGACCGCGACACGCCGCTGGAGCATCATGAGCGTGCGGAATTCCGCAAAATCAACAACGCCTGGTACTTCTACGACGGCAAGCTCGTTCAGCAGAAGCCCTACGTCCGTACGGCACCGAAGATCGAACGCAATGCGCCGTGTCCCTGCGGAAGCGGCAAGAAATACAAAAAATGCTGCGGCAAGTAACCCGGAGAGCATCTCATGATTCTCGATAAAATGAATCCGGCAGTCATCGCCGCCTATTCGCCGGAGTTTCAGAAGGCGTTTGCGGCGATCACCGCGCTTACGCCCGATGCGCCGCTCGGCAAATTCGAGATTGACGGTGACCGCATTTACGGCAATGTCATGGAATACGACGCCGTTCTTCCGGAAGCCGAAAAACTGGAAGCCCACCGGAAATATGTCGATATCCAGGCGGTCATCACCGGCGTGGAACGTATGGCGTGGGCGAATATCGACGGACTCGAAACGGTCGATGCGTACAACGAGGCGAAGGATGTTGCATTTGTCCGCACGCCCGCCGTCGGCGTTTCGCACATAGAGCTGGTTCCGGGACTGTTTGCCGTTTTCTATCCTGAAGACGGTCATTACGGCAAGATCCGTCCGCTGAATGCACCGGCGGGCAAATTGAAAAAGGTGGTTGTCAAAGTCAAACTCTGACGGAGACAGGCGCGTTTTCTCAGAAAGCCGGACGGGGCGGGAGCAATCCCAGTTCCGTCCGGATTTTTTTTGTCGACGGCACATAGCGCGGTGCGGGGAGCGGCGACGGTGTGCCGAGAATCCGGATTTCATTCGAGCTTCCGAACTGCGCGCGGATGCGCTGCGCAAGTTCCAGAATTGTGACGGCTTCTTCGGAGCCGACATTGTACGCTTCATTGCGCCGTCCGGCGATGAGAAGCGTGAAGAGCCATTCCACAAGGTCATCGGCGTGCATGTAACTGCGGACGGTGCGCCCGTCGCCCTGAATGATGACCGGGCGGTTCTCCTCGCAGTCGCGCAGGAAGTTTCCGGCGGCATAGTGGATTGTGCGCGGAAGCCAGGGGCCGATGAACGCAAAACAGCGCGCAATGCGGCAATCCGCGTCCGAATCTGCGCACATCCGTTCCGCATCGAGCTTTGCGATGCCGTATTCGGTGACGGGACGGCACGGGAACTCCTCGGGAATGAGCGGAAGATCGGGCGGCTGGGGACCGTATACCGCGCCGGAGCTGGTCAGAAGGAGACGCTCCGCGCCGCATTGTTCCGCAAACTCCAGGACCCGGCGGGTGCCTTCCACGACGATGGAGCGCATTTCCCCCGGTGCAAGCGTGGTGACGGCGGGCGTTGCGGCGTGAATGATGAAATCAAACTTCCCGTCCGGAAACGGAAAGCTGCGGACATCGCCGTTTTCAAATGCAAGTCCGGGAAGCGTGCAGAGTCCGGGGAAGCGGCAGCGGAACTCTTCCGCATGACGCGCGAGCACGGTGAAGCGCAAGCCCTCGACGGGATGGCGGGTGAAGTAGTCGAGAATGCTCTTGCCGAAGAATCCGGTTCCTCCGGTAAGGAAGATCCGTTTTCCGGCAAGCGCGGCGGAGATTTCAGGCTTCAGCATGTCACTTGTCGAAGTTGATCCGCTCTTCTTCGATGACGAGCGGTTTGTTTTTGACCTGCGTCCAGACGGCGCCGAGATATTCGCCGATCAGCCCGATGAAGAAGAGCTGAACCGCAAAGAAGAAGAACATTCCGACCACGAGCGGGGCGAGCCCGAGCTGGAAAGTGTCCCACCAGATGAGTTTTGCAAGCAGATAGCCGAAAGCCACCAGCAGACTTCCGCTTCCGAGCAGGAGCCCGGCGAAAACGGCGAGCCGCAGGGGGAGCTTGGTGTGGTTGACGAGTCCGGTCATTGCCATGTCGTAAAGCGTGAAGAAGTTGTTGTGGGTGCGTCCGCTTTTGCGTTTTTCCTGAACGAAAGGCACTTCCACGCGGCGGAAGCCGATTTCGCTGACGAGTCCGCGGAAGTAGGGGTACGGGTCATGGAACTTGCGGAGGGCGTCGAGAAACACGCGGTCGTAGAGTCCGAATCCGGTGAAGCGGGGGATGATGTGCTCGTCGGGGGCGACGGTCGCGAGGAACTTGTAGTAGAGTCTGCGGAAGCATTCGAGCACGAAGCCCGCCTTTGTTCCGCTGCGGACGCCGCAGACGACTTTTGCGCCGTTTTCCCATTCGCGGATGAACTGTTCGAGCACTTCCGGGGGCTCCTGAAGGTCGGTGCACATGCTGACCGCCGCATCGCCGGAGGCGTTCAGAAGCGCATTGAACGGGGAGCGGATATGCCCGAAATTATTGGCGTTCAGGATGACTTTGAACTTCGGGTCGCGCGCGGCAAGCGTGCGGAGAACGTCGCGCGTGTTGTCGGTGGAGCAGTTGTCGGCAAGGACAAATTCATAATCGTACTGCGGGAATTTTTTCAGAACCGCGAGACAGCGCGTGTAGAGTTCCTCAATGTTTCCCGCTTCGTTGTAGCAGCCGCCGGTGATGCTGATCTTTTTCATTTTTCCTCCACGGTCGGGATGATCATGTTTGCTTTGAACTCTTCACGCGGCAGGAAGGGCGCAAGGTCTTCAAGCGGACGCGAAACGAGCCGTCCGTCGGGCAGACGCATCGAAGAGGCTTTCGGACCGAGTTTTTCCAGCGGATCGGTCATGACTTCGCAGAAGACGGGACCGTCAAGAGCGAGGATTTCCGGGAGCAACGCTTCCGCCTCCGCATTGTTCCGCAGAAGATACGTGCGGAAGCCGTATGCCTCCGCGAGTTTGCGCATGTCGGGCAGATGCACGCCGGATTCGGGAGTCGAGCCGACGAAGTGTCCGTTGAAAAATGCGTTCTGAGTCAGTTTGATGGAGAGATAGCCGTTGTTGTTGTACATGAAAATCTTGACCGGATACGCATTGCTCAGGATGGTCTGCAGTTCCTGGAGGTTCATCTGGATGCTGCCGTCTCCGGTGATGCAGATGACTTCGCGTCCGGGCGCCGCGACGGCTGCTCCGATGGCGGCGGGAAGGTCGTAGCCCATCGAGGCGCAGGCGACGTTTGCGATGACACGGTCGCCGTCGCGCACAGGCAGCGCCTGGAAGGTGCTTGTGTAGGCGGTTCCGTTTCCGGTGACGACGATGCTTTCCGGTTTCATGAAACCGGCGAGCAGTTCCGGGAAGGCATAGGAGCTGACGTAATCGGTGCGTTCGCGGTGTTCCGGCAGGACGGCCGGATATCTGGTGCGCAGATTGCGGCAGTAATCAAGCCAGGCGGTTTTCTCCGGAAGCGGCGCGGTTTCCACGGCGCGCAGGAAATCGCCCGCATCGGCGTGAATTTTGAGGTCAACCCGGAAAGTCGGTTTGGAAAGTTCTGCGGAATCGGCGTCGACCATGATCCGGTAAGCGGCGCGTGCGAGATTTTTGTAGTCGTATCCGATGACGCGCAGATTCATGCGGGTTCCGAGAACGAGAAGACAGTCTGCGTTCTGGAGAATGAAATTTGCCGCTCTTGCGCCCATCACGCCGGGGCGTCCGAAGAACTGCGGCGAATCGGAGGGGAGCAGATCAATTCCGGAGATCGCGGTGAGAACGGGGATGTTCCAGCGTTCTGCGACCGAGCGGAAAAGTTCGCGAGCTCCGGCGGAGATGACACCCGAGCCCGCGATGATGACGGGGCGTTCCGCCGCGCGGAGCTTTGCAAGCGCCGCAATGACGTCGGCGGGGTTGAGCTCCGGCGGCGGATCCTCTTGAGAGTCGTATCCCGCGAGCGTTTCAGGGGTGATCTGAGCCGCCTGAACGTCAAGCGGAATATCAAGCCAGACGGGACCGGGGCGTCCGGTCATGGCAAGATAGCAGGCGCGTTCGAGGTGATAGCGGATCTCCTCCGGTTTTTTCACTGCAACGGCGTATTTTGTGATGGGGCGGACAACATCGGTGATGTTGAGTTCCTGGTCGCCGAGCTGACGCAGTTTAAGTTCCGGGCAGGAGCTGATCATGGTTTCGGTTTTGATCTGTCCGGAGATGACGATCATCGGGATGGAATCGAGCCAGGCGCCTGCGACTCCGGTGATGGCGTTGGTTCCGCCGGGGCCGCTGGTGACGCTGACCACGGCGGGAATCCCCGCGACACGTGCGTATGCCTCCGCCGCAATTGCGCAAGCCTGTTCATGCAGACAGCAGAGACGGCTGATGCGCGGTTCCGCGCCGAGCGCATCGTTCAGGTGCATCGCGCCGCCGCCGGTGATGAAGAACGCCTGACGGAGCCCCCAGTCCGCCAGAGTCCGGAAGATGTAATCGCTCAGCCTCATCCGATGTTATTCTCCGATGATTTTAATGAGGACGCGCTTGATGCGGCGTCCGTCGAATTCCGCATAATAGATGCGTTCCCACGGACCGAAATCGAGTTTGCCTTCGGTGACGGCGACGACGACTTCGCGTCCCATGACCTGGCGTTTCAGGTGGGCGTCTCCATTGTCTTCGCCGGTGCGGTTGTGGTTGTAGCGGGAGAGCGGCTCGTGCGGGGCGAGCTGCTCAAGCCAGTTGTCGTAATCCTGAATCAGTCCGGACTCGTGGTCGTTGATGTAGACCGATGCGGTGATGTGCATGGCATTGCAGAGGAGAAGTCCCTCTTTGATGCCCGATTCGCGGAGCGCCGCGACGACTTCATCGGTGATGTCGATGTAGGCACGGCGGGATTTGACGTTGAATATCAGTTCTTTGCGGAAGGATTTCATGAGCGCACCTTACCGTGTGGAGATGCCCGCGAGGACATGTGTTCCGTTCTGACGCGGAGCGGTGACTTCGATGGATTCGAGGTCGGTTTCTGCATCAAGAACCAGCTTCTGAACGTAGAGTGTGCGGCTGGTGACGGGCTCGACCCATGCAATCCGCGCGGTCTGCGAGGTCCACGGGAGGGAGTAGTGGTAATCGGTGTTGCCGATGTCACGTCCCATAAGCAGCACGTGTTCGCTTGAGGAGCCGTCGGCGGCATGAAGAATGTAGCTCAGCCATTCGCCTTTGACGGGGAAGTCGGCTGCGTGGAGGAAGTAAAGCTCGCGCACTTTTCGTCCGACGGGGATGCGGATGGATTTGCGCGGTTCGCCCATCGTGAAGGTGATGATTTGCGCGCCGACTTTGAACGGAACGCCGAGGAAGGTATCCTGCTCCTGGACGGGAACATACGCGCCATCGAGGAGCCCTTCGCCGGTTTCATGGTTTGTAGCAAGCGGTTCGTGTCCTTCAGGTCCGAGCGGGAGCGGAAGAGCGTCGGCCGCATCAAACGGTTCGCCGGTCGGGGTGGAGGGCAGCGGCGGAAGCTCTGCAACCGGAATCTGTTTGCCGTCCCACGCGAACTTTTCGAGGATGCGGGAGGTGTGCGCGGGAAGTTTCAGAGAGGTGCCGCCGGGAAGCGTGAAAGTCTGTTCGGAGTCGGACCAGTTGAAGACGCCGAGTTCGCCGTCCGCCCAGATCATCGAGGGGATTTCGTGCCAGTAGTCGAGGACGTAATAGCCTTTTGTGTTTTCGGAGGCGCGCTGGAATGCGGCGGCGACGAGGTTTTTGCGGTCGTGCGAGAGAAGCGGGAGTTTGTCGCTGGAGAGCACGGCGTTTCCGGTCATGACCGCGAAGTTCGCCCAGAGTTCCGCTTCGCTGTGCGTGAGCGTGGAGTGTTTGCCGCCGGAGGGGGAGACTTCCGCATCTTCCATGCCTTCGCCGCGGACGATGAGATAGTCGGGGTCGCACTGGTAGACTTTGCGGTGCAGGTGCGCGGAGGCCATGCAGCAGTGCGCGGATTTGCGGACGTCTTCAAACTTCGGGGAGATGTCGGGACCGACGCGCATGCCGTCGACGTGTCCGATGCAGGGGGCGAATTCGGCGGAGCAGCCGAGGATGTAGCAGTCTGCGCCCGCTTCTTCGCGGAGAGCGGAGAGACAGCGGTGGAAGCGTTCGTATGCGCTCATTGGAACCTTGCCGAGTCCGCTGAGCGTTCCGGCGCGGAGGAAGTCGATCTTGAGGTAGGTGATTCCGGCGTTGCGGAAGAAGCGGATGCAGCGGCGGAGATAAGCGACGACTTCATCGTTGGAGTAGTCGAAAATAACGCGTCCGGTCCAGGCGGGAACGTAGGAGCCGTCGGGCTTGCGGAGGAACCAGTCGGGGTGATCCTTGAGAACCTGTGAATCCGCTTCGGCGAGGAACGGGGCGAGCCAGATGCCTGTTTCGAGTCCGCGGAGCGCCGCCTCTTTGACGATGGAGTCGAGTCCTTCGGGGAAGACTTCGGGCTTGATGTCCATCCAGTCGCCCCAGAGACTGTACCCGTCGTCGATCTGGAGAAGGTTTGCGTTGGAGGTGAGCTTCTGGAGTTCATCGAGATTTTCGCGGATGGCGCGGTCGTTGAATTTGATCGCGTAATAATCCCAGGATCCCCAGCCGCGCCAGGAGCGGAGGTTGAGGCGGACCGCATGGAATTTTGCGAGGTAATCGGCATAGGCGTCGAGCAGGGCGCGTTCGGAGGAGCCGCGCATGCAGAAGAGCTGTTCGAGCGGAGCGGTTTCACCGGGTGCGAAGCGGTGTCCGTCTCCGTAGAAACGGACGGTGACGTCGCCGTTGCGGAAGAGAATTTCGCCGGAGAAGATGCGCCAGGAGGCGATTGCGATCAGAATGAAATCCTCTTTGGAGATGCGGACGAGCATCCAGTTTTTCGCGCGGATCGTGAGACCGAATGTTTCCGGTGCGAAGATGCGCATCCAGGTTCCCATTGCGGGGGCGCCGGTCATGACGGCGGAGTCGGCTGTGAGCGCCGCGCCGAGATCGATTCCGAGATCAAGGCTCTCGAAACGGTCGGCGTCTCCGGTTCTGGTGATGTTGGAGGAAACGGCGCAGCCGTCCTGGTTCAGTGAGGCGTTCCAGCCCTGCGGAATGGTGGTCCAGTTGAATTTCATATTTTCTCCATATCGGTTTGTTTTTTGCAGATCTGAATGTATTCCGCCAGTTCTTGACGGCAGATTTCCGCGGCGGATTCCGTCCGGCTGCGGCGGTACCAGTCGGCTGTGAGCGCGACGCTCCGGCGGAGGTCGAGCACGGTTTCCCAGCCGAGTCTTTCGCGCGCTTTTGTGCTGTCGAGAACGAGCAGTCCGGCTTCATGCGGAGCGGCGTTTTCGGGGGTGTATTCGCTTCCCGCCGCGCCGTATTCTTCGACGAGACAGTTGACGACGTCGCCGACGGTGTGGACGGAGCCGGGCCCGAAGTTCCAGCCTCCGGCGTAGTCCGCGGGGGCGTGCCAGAGAGCTTTTGCGAGCATGAGATAGCCGCGCAGCGGTTCGAGCACATGCTGCCACGGGCGGACCGAACCGGGGTTGCGCATCGGGGCAAGACGTCCCTTTTCGAGTGCGCGGATGCAGTCCGGAATCAGCCGGTCTTTCGCCCAGTCTCCGCCTCCGATCACATTTCCCGCGCGTGCGGATGCGATTGTGCGTCCGTTTTCGGGCGGGAGGAAGGAGCGGCGCCAGGAGGAGATGACGATTTCACAGGCGCCTTTGCTGGAGGAGTAGGGATCGTGTCCGCCCATGGGGTCGTCTTCGCGGCAGCCGCGCAGCTGTTCGCGGTTCTCGTAACACTTGTCGGTTGTGATGAAGACTCCCGCGCGTGCGGAAGGGGTCCGCCGGAAGGCTTCGAGCACATGGATGGTTCCCATGACATTGGTTTCGTAGGTCTCGACCGGTTTTTCGTAGGAGAGGCGGACGAGCGGCTGGGCGGCGAGGTGGAAGACGATTTCCGGCTGGAATTCACTGAAAACCCGGTTCAGATGCGCCGCGTCGCGGATGTCGCCCCGGACGTCGTGCATGGTTGCGGAGAGACCGGAGAGGACGAAGTTGTCGCGCTCGTTTTCCGGGTCGAGTGCATATCCGGCGATTTCCGCGCCGAGTTCGCGGAGCCAGAGGCAGAGCCACGAGCCTTTGAACCCCGTGTGTCCGGTGACGAGAACGCGCTTGCCGCGGTAGAAGCCGTTAAAGAGATCGAACATGTTCAGTCGCTCCAGCATTTCCACGGGGGATTGCCGGAATCCCACATTTCGTTGAGTTCGGAATTGTCGCGGAGCGTGTCCATCGGTTTCCAGAATCCGGTGTGTTTGTAGATGGACATTCTGCCGTCGAGCGCGAGCCGTTCCATCGGGGCGCGTTCGAAAACGGTGGCGTCGCCGTCTTTGATGTAATCGAAAATCTGCGGTTCGCAGACGAAGTAGCCGGCGTTGATCCAGTTTCCATCGCCGTCGTTTTTTTCGAAGAAGGATTCGACGCGGTTTGTTTCGTCGTTGACTTTCAGCACGCCGAATTTGTTGCGCGGGTTGGTTCCGAGGACGGTGAGCCAGGAGCCGGAACGTTCGTGGAAGGCGATTTCGTCGGAGATGTTGGCGTCGGTCACGCCGTCGCCGTAGGTGAGCAGGAACCGTTCGTCGCCGATGTACTTTCGGACGCGCCGGATGCGTCCGCCGGTCATGGTGTGCAGACCGGTGTCGACCATGGTGACGCGCCAGTCTTCGCAGTGGTTGTCGAGGATTTCAATGCTGTTGTCGGCGAGGTTGACGGTCATGTCGCAGTTGTGGCGGAAGTAGTTTGAGAAATATTCCTTGATGACGTACTGTTTGTATCCGCAGCAGATGATGAAATCTTTGATTCCGTAGTGCTCATATGTTTTCATGATGTGCCAGATGATCGGCTTTCCGCCGATTTCGACCATCGGTTTCGGAATCAGATGGGAGGTTTCGCTGAGACGCGTTCCGAAGCCTCCGGCAAGGATGACGGCTTTCATTTTTCACCTCGTTTCGTCTGTATAAATGTGCGGATTTCTGAAGCCATGAATGCGAGTTTTTCTGTGCTCATGCCCGGATAGACGCCGATCCAGAATGTGCTGTTCATGATGAAATCGGTCTGGGGAAGCGCGCCGATAACGCGGTACTGAATCTCCGGGTCGTCGATGACTGCCGGATGTTTCAGCAGGTTGCCCGCGAAGAGATTGCGTGTCTGGATTTTCTGCGATTCCAGATGGCTGACAAGTTCGTTGCGCGTGAACCCCGCGTCCGGCTGAACGGAGATGAGGAAGCCGAACCAGCTCGGGTTGGAGCCGGGCAGCGGTTCGGGGAGAATCAGTCCCGGTGTGCCGTCGAGGGCTTCGCGCAGATACGCCCAGTTTGCGCGGCGTGCGGCGGTTACGGCGTCGAGTTTTTCGAGCTGGGCGCAGCCGATCGCCGCCTGGAGATCGGTCGGCTTGAGGTTGTATCCGAAATGGGAGTAGACATATTTGTGGTCGTATCCGGCGGGCAGTGCGCCGAACTGTTTTGTGAAGCGGCAGCCGCAGGAGTTGTCCACGCCGCCCGGACAGTGACAGTCGCGTCCCCAGTCGCGGAAGGAGTTCACGAGACGGTGGAGGAGCGGATTGTTTGTGTAGACCGCGCCGCCTTCGCCCATGGTAAGGTGATGCGGCGGATAGAAGCTGGAGGTGCCGAGGTCGCCGATGGTTCCTGTTTTGCGCATGATTCCGTCAATTTCGACTTCGGAGCCGAGCGCGTCGCAGTTGTCCTCCACAAGCCAGAGGTTGCGGCGTTCGCAGAACTGTTTGACCTTGACGATATCGAACGGGTTGCCGAGGGAGTGGGCGATCATCACGGCTTTGGTTTTTTCCGAATACGCGGCTTCGAGCTGAGCGACGTCGATATTGTATTGCGGAACGGTGACGTCGACGAAAACCGGAACTGCGCCGAACTGAATGACCGGGGCTACGGTTGTCGGGAAGCCGGCGGCGACGGTGATAACCTCGTCTCCGCG
Organism: Lentisphaeria bacterium UBA4640; assembly: GCA_002405835.1. Classification (GTDB taxonomy): domain Bacteria; phylum Verrucomicrobiota; class Lentisphaeria; order Victivallales; family UBA1829; genus UBA1829. The sequence continues at coordinate 39,901 of DHMO01000044.1, forward strand.
GCGGATTCTGCGTTCGCCGAGTTCGTGCGCGGTGAGTGCGGAGAATGCGAGCAGGTTCGCGGAGGATCCGGAATTGCAGACGGAGCAGAATTTCACTCCGAGTTTCTTTGCGAAATTTTCTTCGAACCGTGCGGCCCAGGGGCCCGCGGTGAGCCAGAAATCCAGGGCGGAATCGACGAGGTTCACGACCTCTTTTTCATCGAAGAAGCGTCCGCCGTAATTGATGCGGCTTTCCCCCGGAATGAAAGGTGCGGTTCCGCCGAAGCGGAGTTTTGCATATTCACGGACGGAGTCCAGAATGTTCTGTTTCAGCTCCTGATGTTTCATCGCAACGCTCCTTGTGAAAAAAGGCTCCGGAAGATTCTGTATCGGTCCGGAGCCTCGGATGGCAGATTAAGCTGGATTACGCCGCATCTTCTTTCAGCTGGCCTTTGTCGTTCATGCGGTAGAAGTTGAACGCGGTGGCGCAGAGGTTGTAGAGCGCCCAGAGCGCGAGCAGCGCAAGCGCCAGGCGTTTGAACGAGTAGCGGTATTCCTGCAGAACCTGCACGGGTCCGACGGGGACGTAGAAGGTTCTGCTGGTCAGATATTTTTCGATGAGCAGGTCGCGCAGCTGAATGACTTTCGCGCTGGTGGCGAAGAGCTCGGTGTACATGTTCTGAAGCATGGTGTGGAAGCTCTGCGGAGTGATGGCGGTGATCTTGAGAGAGTCCTGTTTCTGCACGGAGATTCCCTTGAGCAGCTGTTCATAGTACATCTTGTCCGCTTCGAGGTTTGCGCGCTTGTCACCGTATTCAATGGCTTTTTCGGCGTACTTGGCGCGGAGCTTGTTGTTGACGTCGTTGCGGATCATGTCGGCAAACTGATTGAAGAACGATTTGTCGAGCTGAAGTGTGATCAGACCTGTATCGGCGACGGGGATGTTCTTGTTTGTGGAGATTCCTGTTTTTGCTGAGGAGTTGCCGAGATTCGACTGCAGTGCGTTGAGCGCTTCAAGCGCGCTGTTGTAGCGGATGTTGAGACGGGCGAGATCCTGCTCCACGGTCTGGAGGGCGCTGTGAAGATAGATCTTGTCGAACGTTCCCTGAACCTGCGGCGTGAGGAGGATGTACTGGCGCAGAACGTCGAGCTGATATCTCATGATGGATTCGAGCTCTTTGTGGATGTCTCCAAGGTATTCGCCGGAGGGGAGGCTGACGTTCTGTCCCTGGAGCATGTCGTCGAGGGTCGAGCAGACATTGAGGACCTGGCGGCAGTAGCGTCTGGTCTTTTCCAGCAGGATCAGGTACCCGTTCTGGGAAATCTGTTTGCGCAGATTTTGAAGGTGAATGGCGGTTTCGATCTGCGGGAATTCCTTTGCTTCCAGTTTGGAGTAGATGCGGTACCAGGTTTCGGGGACGTCTGTGAGAATCTTGGTGATTTTCATACGGGAGAAGCCGTCCGGCGGGTTCATGGTGAGGCGGAGCGAGGAGACGGAGACCTTCTGGAGTTCGCTGCGGTAGCGGCGTTCGAGTTCCTGGAGTTCCACGACGGTGATGTTTTTCCGTCTCATTTTGTCGCGGTATTCCGCATCGAGTTTGCTCTGTTTGACGTCGCTGGAGTAGATGGAGAAGAGCGCGCAGAATTTCGGGAAGGGAATGTGTTTGTCCATTTCATTTGATTTGTAGACTGCTTCGAGGACGAGCGGGCTGATGATGTCGTTCGGACTGAACGCCTTTCCGCTCGGATACTGCGGGACGTTGTCGACCTGCGGAAGGAGAATCACAATGTCGCGGTACTGCGTGGTGTCGCGCGGGAGCAGTGCGTAAAACAGGATGATTGCCAGAGCGGTGACGCCGAAGGAGACACCGGCGCGGAGCGCAATCTTTCCAAATTTCAGTTTTATGAAAGTCAGAACGGCTTTCAGCGTAACGGCGTCGTTTCCAGAACTCATATAAACCTCATGTTGTTTTGATGTTTTTATAAACTTTGACTGTACTATACCATACATTCCCGGTATATTCAAGTCTGTTTTTTGTCCGTCCGGATTAATTTGCGTGTTTCCTGTTCCGGAGCGCGGAGAGTGCGGCGAAAACCAGCGCGGCCAGATAGAAAATCCACGAAAGATGCATGACGCGTCCGAGTCCGAAACGATATGCGAGCTGTCCGATCGGCAGGAGCATGACGCCCGCGAATCCCCATGTGGCTCCGACGATCAGCGCCATGCGGGTGCTCAGCGCGAGACGTCCCTTTGCATTCCGCGCGAGAGCAACGAGAATCGGGAATCCGGAACTGGTAAGCATTCCCGCGAAGAAGACCAGCACGCATGCGGCCTTGTACTGCGCGAGAAGCAGGTATGCGATCAGAACCGGAATGCCGAGGATGAGTCCGCCGAGAATAAACGGAAGCGGACTCCGTTTGCGGGTCAGCACGCCGAGCGAGAGCGATCCTGCGGCGGAGCCTGCGCCGAACAGCATGGCGTTCAATCCGCCGAACGAGAGTTCATGTCCGAGACTCACCAGCCAGGTGGGGAGCAGATTCTGGAGGGTTGCGGTTCCCGTGTTCAGCACGAAACCGATCACCATCAGAGCGGAGAAAGTCCACGGGGATTCCGCGGCGGAGCTTTCCGGCTTCTTTTCCGCATTCGCTGGCTCGGTGCGGTCCACCGCCAGTTTGACGTTTGTGAAACGCAGGGCGAGAATGACAAGCACGGTCGGAATCAGCAGAAAATAGAGACCTTTGAGTCCGAATCCGCTGACGAGCAGGGCGCTGACCCAGGGACCGACCGCGCTTCCGAAGAAGCCGCATGTCATGAATGCGGACGTTGTGATGCCGGGTGCGATTTCGGTGATGTGCTGCGTTCCGCGCAGACCGAGCGGATGAACGATCGCAATGCCGGCGCCGACGATGATCATCAGCAGGCAGATCAGGAAGAAAGGCGTCGTTTCGGGCAGGGCGGCGAGGAGGACGATCAGCCCCGCCATGATCAGTCCGAGCGCCAGCAGACGCGGCGTGCGGCGGTGCCGGTCAAGCAGAGCCGCGGGAATCTGCATCATGTTGCATCCGATGCTCATGCTGGTGAGAATCACGACGCCGAGTCCGAGATTCAGTTTGAAATAGGCGAGGGCGACCGGCAGCACGCCCGGAAGAGTTCCGCCGAGAAGATCCACCATGAAGTGCGCCAGGGAGAGTGTGAGGATGCGGGTTCCCGGCTGATGAACGGAAGCCGGGACGATGCTGTGTTTTTTCATTTTATGGAAATCCTGATCAGTTCAGTTTGAAATCCCTGTTGCTTTTCCACGAACAGTGTGCGCAGAGCGGATTCGCCCCGGCGACGATTTCGCGGCGGTAATGCTCCGCCTTCTCCCCGTGGAAAATGTCGGTCAGCGGGGTCGTCAGAACGTTTCCCGCATCGAATCCGTAGAAGTCTGTGCAGAAGAGAACGCGTCCGTCGTACTTGATGTGTGCGCGGCGGAAGGGTGCGAGGCAGTGTTCTTCGCCTCCGTGCGGATTGATGAAGACCGGGCACGGATATTCGCCGGCCGCCGCACGGCGGCGGACTTCAGCGAGGGCGGAATTGAGCTTGTTCCGGTATTCGCGGTCATCTTCGCGGTGCCAGACTTCAATGGTCGGATCGTCCGTCTGGAATTCGCGCCGGAGCCATGCGCGGTACTCGTCGATTTCCGCGCGGGTGAAATACATCAGTCTTTGAAGATGAATGAGATCGGGGCCGAGCTTGCCGAGAATGAGGGGAAGTTCGGGAGCCGAATCGACATTTTCATCTGCGAGGGTCGAAAGGAAAATCAGCCGTCCGCTCCGGTTTTTCAGCAGGGAGACGTTGTGGGCGACGCGTTCGAAAACGCCTTTCCCGCGGATCCGGTTGTGATACGGGGCATCGCCGTCGAGCGAGATGTAGATGGTTTTGAAGCAGCGGTTCAGCAGTTCCGCATGACGGTCGATGAGGGTTCCGTTCGTGATGATTCCCAGTTCAAAACCGGAGTCGTGCAGATGCCGTGCGAGTTCATCGAACTGTTCATACAGCAGCGGTTCGCCGCCCCAGAGAACGATTTCCGGTTTCGGAGTGAGACCGCGCAGGGAATCTGCGATTTCAAACCATTTCTGCGGCGGAATTTCACTGTCTTTGAGACATCCTCCGAACATGCCATTCTGCTGTCCGCAGAAAATGCAGCGCAGATTGCAGCGTCCGGTCAGCTGGAAATGAATGGAAGTGATCTGAGGTTCAGTCATAGGAGTTCAATGCCTTCCGGGAGTTTTTTCTTGAGTTCGCCGTCTTCCATCCACAGTTCGATTTCGCCGTGCGGAGTGGGAATTGTCGCCGCGTCGCCGTTGCGGAGCAGCGGGGAGGGAGAGAGACGGAATGTCCGCCAGCCGTCCGCCGCCGGTTCCGCGCCGAACAGCAGAATCGGAAGCAGAGCCGCGGGTCCTGCGCTCCATGCATGACAGAGACTCAGTGCATAGGGACGGTTGTAGAACGCGTAGATATCGTTGCCTTTGAGCGCTTCATCATAGGCTTCGAAGAAAGTCGTTGCGCCGAGTTTGAGCATTCCTCCCCAGATGCGGCGGATTTCCGCGAGGGCTTCCGCGGCGAATCCGGTGCGGATGAGCGCGAGTATTTCTAGCGCCGCCTGGTACGGCGTGCCGACGGGGGGAAGCCCGGAGCTCTGAAGCTGTTCCATGATCCGCCGCGCCTGTTCTCCGTCGACGAGTCCGGAGAGAACCGCATAGAAGTTCGTGTGACGGAATGTTCCGTATTCCGGATGTTCGCAGTTTGCGCGGAAAAGCCCGGTTGCGGAGTCGACGGCGCGGGAGAGAAGTTCGTTGCGGAGCTGTGCGGCTTTTGCGCGGCAGCGTCCGGCGAGCGCGTTATCGTTCATGCGTCCGGCGAGTGCGGCGGCGGAGTTCAGCGCCCAGAAGAAATGAACCTGAAGCGTGACCTGTTTTTCGTCTTCGTTCCAGCTGCGGGCGGGGTCGAGCTGGCTGTTGACCCAGTCGACGAAGACCCAGCGGGCGTGAGGCAGAAAGCCGTCGCCGGATTGTTCGAGCAGAACTTCCGTCATGTCGCGGATTTCCGGATACTGCCGCACCAGGAACGCGCGGTCGTCGAAATGACGCTGGAAAAGATCGTGCGAGATGAGCATCCAGAGAGAATAGTCGGTGGCGTCGTTGACATGTTTTTCGCGGATTCCTGCGCGTCCGAGAGCGGTGAGCGTGCGGCGGACCGGTTCGGGGGAGGCGAAGGAGTAGGCGTTTGCCAGCAGAGAGAGCGCGAGGTCGCCCGCCCACGGCAGACGGTCCCGCTTGACGCCGTCGATCAGGAAGTGTCTTATGCAGAGACGCAGAGTGTATGCGGAGTTCATCCAGATGCGCGTGAGTTCCGTGTCGGATGCGAACGCTCCGGCGTAGCGGACGGGAGTGAACTCGGCGTCGCACTCCACATGGACGGGATTTTCGGCTTCCGCACGGATGTAGCGGAACGCCAGCGGCAGCGGAGTCTCCCAGGTGCCGGAGGAGGTTTCGATCAGTTCCAGAGACTGCTCGCTGAGTCGAGCACTGCTGTTTTCCACTTCAAATTTTGATTCTCCGACTCCGAAATTCGGTTTCTGAATGGAGCTGATGCGGACTCGGGCGAGAAGTTCGCGCCCGAAGTCATATCGTCCGGGGGCGTACTCAACGGGCGTCATGTGGACGGACGGGAATTTTTCGCCGAAGGGGTCGCCGCCGGAGCAGACCGGTTCGTAACGGGTTCCATCGATGGAGGCTTCCCAGTTCTCCGCAAGTTCGGGGAGAAGCGCGGGGAGCATGTTTTCGGTTGAGTTCACAGAGATTTTCAGAAGAAGTTCTCCGGCGGCCGGAAGGTTGAGGGAGCAGTTCCAAGCTTTGTCTTTAACGGTTTCAAGCGGAGTTCCGTTCAGTGTTGCGGCGACGGTTCCGTTTACACGGAAATTCAGTGTTCCTGCATTGACGTTCCGGCGGAAGAAAACGACGGGAACGGGTGTATGAAAGATTCCGGGATAGCCGACGTTGAGTTTCAGCAGGACAACCGCTTTGCGCATCTGCTGGAGGAGGAAACATTCGTATTCTGCGCGCGGGTAGAGCCAGCTTGCCGGAGCCGCGGTTTCCGGAACGGCCCGGAAGACGGAATACGCAGGGTCGATGACGGCCGTTGCGGAGAGCTGGTGCGCTTTGCTGAGATCCTGAACAGTCATTGTGAACTCCATATTTTTCAGAAAATATAGCTTTGAATCGGGCAAATTCAATGCATGTTGCAAAAATTATTTACCGGAGAATTCACGCAGAATTTCATCGTTGAGCGGAGTCGGAACACCCGTTTCGCGTCCGAGGCGGCAGAGTGTTCCCGCAAACAGAGCAACCTCCGTCGCGCGCCCCGCTTCCACATCCTGGAACATAGAGGTTTTGACATTTCCCGGCATGGTCAGGATGGTGTGCATTGCTGCTTCCGGCATATCTGCCGCGCCTGCAATGCCGAGCTTTTCCGCAACGGCGGATGCTTCGCGCATAAGCCGCATCGTGAATTCGAGCCGTGCCGGATCCCGCTGAAGTCCGCCGTAATCCGCGCGGAAATGCGCGGTCGCCTGGTTGAC
>DHMO01000044.1:46659-91597 GCA_002405835.1 Lentisphaeria bacterium UBA4640
GCCGAGATAGAACGTTCCGACTCCGTCGTGTTCTATGCGGTTGCCGTTGCGCACGCTGGCGTGTCCGAGGAAGAATCCGCAGACGACATTGTTTTCCGGAAAACGGCGTTTAGCCATCTCTTCCGCGCTGATTCCGTTGAGCAGGGGAACGATGACGGTTTGCGATCCTGTGAACTTCGCTGCGAGTTCGAGCGCGTCCGCATACCCGGCGGCTTTGGTTGCGATCAGAATGAAATCCGCCGTCCGGTCCCCGCCTTCAGAGGCGAACTCCGCCTGAAGCGGCCGCCCGTTGAGGAAGAGTCCGTGTTCGCGGAGACGGTTCAGGCGTTCTCCGGATGCGGCGACGCGCAGGGCGATGCCTTCCGTTTCGGCGAGCGGGGCGGCGCAGAGCATTCCGATTGCGCCCGCGCCGATGACGACTGTTTCCATCGGTTTCATGATTGCATTCCTCAGTCATGTTTTTTTCTGAAGACTTTGCGGAAGCCTTTCTTTTCAGAGCGGCGGAATTCTCCGCGGCGTTCAAACTTTTCGCTGTGTTCGCGACGGGGGGTGAATTCGCGTCTGTCTTCGCGTCCGCCGGATTCGCGTCTGTGCTTGAACTCGCGTTTGAATTCGCGCTTGTCCTCGTGTTCTCCGGATTCGCGTCTGCGCTTGAATTCGCGTTTGAATTCGCGCTTGTCCTCACGGTCCTCATGAAATCTTGCGCGTTTGACAAATTTGCGGTCGCGTCCTCTGAAACGCTCGCCCTCATCGGGCTTGGCAAAGGAGACGTCGAAGGATTCTCCCTGGCAGGATTCGACGATCTTTTTAGCGTCTTCGGGCGTGGCGTTGACATAGGTGTCATGCGGGTTGCAGTCGATTCGTCCGAGCTGGAAACTCTTGATTCCGGTGCGGTTGAAAATGAGGTCGAGAATTTCGGGAACGAACACTCCGTCGTCCTTTCCGACGGCGAAATGAACGCGGGAGTTCCCGTCGCGGTCGGGATTGACATTTTCCTTGCGCGGATTGAGTTCAGCATAGCTTTCGGGGAGCAGTTCATCCTTGAAGCGCATCCGGAGCATGGCGGCGAGCATTTCCGCGGGATGGTCGCAGAGTGTGAGGAGTTCTTCCGCGAATCCGAGGTAGGCGGTGTGCGCGTGTTCGTCAATGAGCTTGCGCGCGCGGGTTGCGAAGCGTTCCTTCTTGGCTTCGAGCAGCTGTTCGACGGTCGGGAGCGCGCCCTTGCGGATATCGGCGCGGGTCATGCGGCGGATGCGTCCAAGCTGGCGCATCTCTCCGGGCGTGACGAAGGTGATTGCGGTTCCGCGTTTTCCTGCGCGTCCGGTTCGCCCGATGCGATGAACGTAGGCTTCCACGCTCTGGGGAATGGAGTAGTTGATGACGTGCGTGAGGTCGTTGACGTCGATTCCGCGTGCGGCGACGTCGGTTGCGATGAGCAGGCGGAACTTGCGGGCTTTGAAATTGTTGATGACGCGCGTGCGCTGCGCCTGCGCGATGTCTCCGTGCAGAGCGTCGACGGTGTATCCGCGTGCGGTGAGAGCATCGGTGAGCTCGTCAACGTCACTCCGGGTCTTGCAGAAAACCATGGCGTAAAGGTCGTCTTCCATATCAATGATGCGGGAGAGAACTTCGAGCTTGTTTTCGCGGCGGACCTCGTAATAGATCTGTTCGGTGAGGTCGGTGCTGACGGTTTCGGTTTTCGTGCGGACGATTTCATAGTCGGGGCGCATGAACTGTTCCGCGATGGCGAGAATTTCCTCCGGCATGGTTGCGGAGAACATGAGCATGCGTTTTTCAGCCGGAGCCGCGGAGAGAATCTGTTTGATGTCGTCGACGAATCCCATATCGAGCATTTCATCCGCTTCGTCGAGAACGGCGAACTGGATTTCGTCGAGAATGAGTTTTTCGCGCTCCATGAGGTCGATGATGCGTCCGGGCGTGCCGATGACGATGTCGATTCCCTCATCCAGTTTTTTGAGCTGAATGCCGATGAACTGCCCTCCGTAGAAGGGGGCGATGCGGAGATTGGAGTTTCCCTTCAGGGAATTGAGTTCTTCCGCGATCTGAATGGAGAGTTCGCGGGTGGGTGCGAGGATAAGGGCTTTGGGGTTCCCGTCGCCGCGGCGGATGGTGTCGATGATCGGAATGCCGAATGCCGCAGTTTTTCCGGTTCCGGTCTGAGCCTGCCCGATGACGTCTTTTTCTCCTTTGAGGAGGAGGGGAATTGTGAGTTCCTGAATGGGGGATGGCTCTTCAAAGCCTTTTTGCCGGAGTGCATCGAGCACGCCTTCGGAGATGCCGAGGGCGCGGAATTTTTCGAGTTCTGCCATGAATGGAATCCTTTCTTTCGCCGTAAAATTCAGCTGATGAAAACCTGCGAAAGAGAGAGTCTCTGTCGGAGTCCCGTACGGCACACTTGACGGGACGATGGACGCGCCGCATGCGCATCTGTTCAGCGCGGGCTCTTCGATCCACACAAGTCCGCCGTCCGGCGGCAAAGCCCGAAAAGGAGTAATATACACCGGAAATGGAAAAAATCCAGTGGCGGATTGCAAAGATGCAATAGAGAAGGGCGGGAACGGCGCATCGCGTTTCCATTTTCAAAAAAATGCCGTTTTTTTGCCGACAGGGGATTGACTTTTCCGCAAAATGTTGTATAATGTAATCAGTGGGCTATCGGTGGGCTATAGCAAAACGCAAGGTGGAACAATTGGAAGACGAAACGAAAAATCTGCTGACGGAGACGGCGAAAATCCGGTTCTATATCATGAATCTGATTTTCCGGAACGGCAACCAGTCCGTCAAGATCATGTCGACCCGGGCGCTGGCGGAACAGTTCGATGTCGCGCGCGGAACCGTCCGGGCGGCGGTGGAAAAAATGGTGGAGGAAAAATACCTCATCACCCGCCGCGGAATCGGAACATTCACCAATCCGTCGAAAGCCTTCTGCCGTCTGCAGAAAGTTCCGCCGAAACTGATCGGCATCAAAATGCAGGGCGGCGACCAGTTCTTTCTCGATCCGCCCGCGATGCGGACTCTTGCGGCTCTGCTGGAAGCGTTTTCCCGCAGAAACTTCATCGTCCGGTTTCTCAACGGTTCGGCGGAGCGCGGGGAGGACTCCATCTATGAGCTGGAACATGCGTATGTCGACGGCATTGTCGCGTGCAATGCACCCTGCGCGTTCCTGCGCGCGGCCGGCGAGCGTGTGCCGACAGCGTCCATTAATCTTTCCGGCGAAATTTTCGAGGAATCCGAGCCGTTCGTGCAAATCCGCATTGCATGGAACCATGCCGTGAAAACCGCGGCGGAGCTGCTTGGCGGAAAACCGTTGTTTGTGTGCGGGGAAGCCGGTCTCCCGGCGGCTCTTGCTGAGACGTTTTCTGCACAGAAGATCAAAATGCTTTCCGGAAAGTTCGAGGAGTTCCGCAATCTTCCGGAACTGCCGGGCGGGGTGATTCTTGTGCCGGAGCTTCTGGAGGATTTTCACTTGTTCCTGCAATTGCGCGGTACAAGCTGGGGGGAATGCAAACCGCTGCTTCTGACGCAGCCGTTGGAACCGCTTCCGTGCTGGTGCTTTGCCAGTCCGAGGGAAGCCGCGTTCCGCCGTTCCGCCGAGGTGCTGGACGGTCTGCTGAACGGCGGGCTCCGCAAAGAGGATTTTCCACCGGAAATTCTGGAATATGAACTGACAGAACAAAACCAATAAATGAAAAGGAGGTTTCAGAAAATGAAACAGAGAACCAGATGTAAACAATGGAAACGCCGCAAAAAGAACTTTACGCTCATAGAGCTCCTGGTGGTAATTGCAATCATTGCAATACTCGCCGGCATGCTGCTGCCTGCGCTGAATGCGGCAAGAGAGAAGGCGCGCGCGATCAGCTGCCTGAGCAATCAGAAGCAGTATATCATGGCGCTGAACATGTATGCGAACGATTCCAGCGGATGGCTGATGCCGGGATACGGGAACTTCAATTACAGTCTCGGAGATATTAATTACACGTTTGTCAGCTCTTATAATTTCCTGTATCACGGGAATTATCTGAAGAACGGCAAAAGCGCGGTATGCGCGGCGGTGATCGCTCTTGATGACGGAGTTTTTGATCCGAACAACGTCGGCAATGCCGCATTTAAAACGTTCGGGCTTTTCGACTGGGGCAGGGCGGGACAATGGGGTGCCGACCAGCCTGTGGGGGCCAGCAATCCGCTCATAACGTTCGCCCGGGGCGTCGGCTACTTCAACCAGCCCGGTTCCGGCGCGTACTGGATGAACCTTTATACGGCAAAAGCATCCCCGTCTCAGCGTCTGATGATTGCCGATTGCACAGTCACGGACAGTTCCGGAAAACAGAACCCGCGTCCGGCCATGAACAATGTTACCGCCTGGCGTTCCAGCGATACGGATGAGGGGCTTGTCTCCGCGATGCACCGTAATCCGAACCCGAATGCGGCGTTTCTTGACGGACATGCCGGAACGCCGTCGTCTCGTGTGATGTACGAGGGCGGCGTGCGCCGTTACCGCAACCACATGAAACTTGTCATTTCAACTGAATTCAATGCACCGCAGGGGTGAAAAATGAAAACGAAACTGTTTGCTCTCGCATTTCTGTTTGCATCGTCGGTTCTTTTTGCCGCAGACCAGCTCTGCATCAACATTACGGGGATGAGCCCGGGGAACGTCCTGACTCCTGCCGGGGCAACGGACGGTTTTCAGTTCGGAGTGCCGAACTGGGTGAAGAATCTGCCGGGACAGAAAGACCGCGTTCTTGAACTGCTCGCGCCTGAAGGAAGCGGAACGGAATGGACCGATTTCGAATTCAAAATCCACTCTGCGGAACATACGCGTCTGCATATTGCCCTTTCGTGGTATGCAAAGGACCGCAGCAAAATCCAGTATGTCGCGATCCGCAATTTCACAAACCGCAACAACCGTCCGGTTGACTGGCAGTTCGTCGGGACGCCGGTCGCCGCGCCGGAAGCCGGAGCGGTTCTCTGTTCCAACACTCCGAAGACGGGCACCTTTTGCGAGTTCAATATCGGAAAAGGTGAAACGGTTGTGATCCGCGGAAGTTACCGTCTGGTCAAACCGGAGGAACTCAAAAAATGAAGATGAGGAACCTGTTTGCTCTGTTCTGCCTTTCCCTCGGCATGACGTGCTTTGCGGAACCGGCGCTGAGCGTGAACATCGTCGGCGTTTCGCCCGGCTCAACCTTCTCTCTGATTTCCGCGGGGGAGGGGCTGACGGCGGAGCATCCGCACTGGAACAAAAACGAGTCGCAGAGACAGCGCTGGATCTGGGCGTATTCGCCGGAGATTCAGGACAATCAGTGGCGCAAATTTGAAATCCGTTTCAAGATAGACCGTTCGCAGCCGGTGCACATCTCCATCGCCCGGCAGAGAGCTCTTGCGGGAGAGAAGTATCCTCTGCTTGAACTCCGCAACCTCAAAGGGGCGGGTTTCCAGCTGACGCCCGGTGCATGGGAGGCTTCTTCCGTGCTTCCGCGCGCAGTGCCGGAGGAGAAGGGCGCGATTCTGATTCCCGACGGAGCGAATATCCGCCAGGTCGTCTCAATCTCCCGGAATGATGAGCGCGTTCTCAGCGGCGAATTCCGCTTTACGGATAAATCGAGTGTCCGTTCCGAACTTCCTCCGCTGGTGTTTGAATCCCGCGGCTGGAAACTTTCGGTGGATGCGGACGGCGGACTCTGGAACTCGCTGAGCAAAGACGGCAAGACTATTTTCTCCGGCGTGTTTCCTCCGTTTGAAATGGAGCTCGGCGATGGTTCCGCGGTTGCCGGAGGCAGCGATACCCGTCTGATTTCCCATGAATTCAATGCGGAAAAAGGAACGCTGGCTCTGACATATCAGGCGGAGGACTGGCTCTTTACCGACAAGCTGACATTCGGGGACGGCGCCGCGGGGCGCCTCCGCCGCGATTTTTCGTTTCAGTATACCGGAAACAATCCGGATATGCGTTTCGGAACGGTGAAGTTTCACTATCCGTTTTCTCCGAAGGGCGAGTATCTTTTCCCCGGAACATTTTTCAATTCGCCGGACGGCATCTGGAGCGGACGCCACAACTGCAGCGGCGACGGGCAGCCGGTTCATGCACGCGGCAAACTCGAATCGCTCTACAGCGGAATCAGACTCTGGGTGCCGCACTATGTCGGCGTCCAGATTGTCAAACTTGCGGACGGCCCCGTTCTGTTCTGGGGACGCAAGGCGGAGCGCGAAGGCGGCAACACTCTGCTGACCCGTCGCGGCGGCTTTGCGGAAATCGTTTCGACGGTCAGCTGTGCGGGATGGGCGGAAAAAGGAAAAATACAGACTCTTGATCCGCTCTACGTGGAAATCTGCCCGTCGCCGACGGTTGCGGAAGCTCTGCGCCGCGATGTTCCGGAATTCTACCGCGCAACCGGGCAGACCGCGCCTGCGGACAGACCGGAGGAGGTTTACGACGCCAGGATTTTCGGCAGTTTCTTTCCCCGCTTCCAGATGGCGTCGCTGGACGCCTTGCGCCGTGCGGAAACGGAACGTGTCCGCGACATGGGATTCAATGTTTTCTACCTTCCCCCGGTTCAGGTCGGCGGAACGCGCTACTCTCCGTTCAACTTCCGTGTGATGGATTACACAACGGGAACGTTCGGGGATTACCGCGCGCTTGTGAATGCGTTGAATGCAAACGGCATTGAGCTTATGCAGGACATTGTTCCGCATGGAGGCGATGCGACCGCGCTCGGGGAGCGACTGTTCAATCTGCATGGACTGACCATGCGCGACCGTGCCGCCGATTTCAATTCTCCTTCGTGGAACCGCAAAATGGCGGATCACATCCGTTTCTATTCGCAGATGGGCGCGAAAGCCTACCGCGTCGATGCGGCGGCGGGCAGCTCCGGGCAGAACTGGCGCAGAGCCGGACACGGTGTGCCGCGTTCGTATCATTACCGCTTCCGCAATCAGGCAAATCCGGCGGGCGATCCTCTTCCGTCAGGAGTGTGGGAGCGTTATCTTTCGGAGAACGGCGGAAGTGTTCCGGCTCTCGAATACGACCGCGCCAGCATGTCGGGACTTGCCGGTGCTCTTCACATGGCGCACAGCATCCGCACCGCCGCGCGGGAGGTCAACGGCGGATGGTCCATGCTCGAAACGCACGGCTATCCGTATACACGGGAAGGTGATCTCTGCTACGATGTTCTCATGCGTAAAATCCCGTATAAGTTCGGTACGATTCCTGCGGACAAAATCGTCCGTGAAACGGCGCGCTATCTGACGGAGTCGCGCCTTGCCGACGTTCCCGGGGCGCTTTATCTGCGCAACATTCTTTCGAACGACGACCGGATCGCGCTCTATTCGTGCGGCTTCGCGGTATCGCGCCCGATGCACGCCATGCTCTATTTCACCGAGGGCGTTCCGCTGGCGTATTCGGACGGCATGTACGGCAATTACCGTTTCTTCCAGAAGCTCAATGCGTTGCGTGAACGTTATCCCGCTCTGCGGCACGGCGTTCCCGTGTACCGCGCGGAAGGGAACCTGCTGACCATTGAACGAACTCTTCCGGAAGAGACGGTGTTCGGTATTCTGAATTTCTCAGCGGAACCGCAGAACTTTTCCGCGTCGCTTCCCGAGCCGCTCCGGAACGCAGCTCTGATCGACGCCATGACCGGACGTGCAGTCACGCACAAAGGCGAGGGCGTCGCGCTGACCGTCCCTCCGTTCGGTGCGGTTCTGCTCGCGGCGGGAGAACCGGAAGGTCCGGTTCCCGCGGCGGAAATGCAGACACGGAAAGGAACGGCGTTGAAACTCTCCGGAAACCGCGTGGAAACCGATGCTTATGTGTTTGAGTTCGACCGCGCAACGGGACTTCCGCTTTCGCTTGCCGACCGTTCCGGAAAACAGCTTTCCGGGAAGTGGCTGCTGCTGACCGACGGAAAAGTCATTCCGGAATCCGCGGAAAAAGCGGTTGTCCGGAATGAAAACGGCGTTGTTGAAGTTGCTTCGAAAAGCGGCCGCGCGTCGTGGCGTTTCCTCTGCCGTCCGGATCGCGTGGAGGTTTCTCTTTCGCTTCCCGGAGACCGTTCGATGCTGGTTCCGGCGGTAAAACTTGAAGACGCACAGATCAACGTCGCCGGGGCGCTCTGGGAGGAACATATTTCTCCTGCATACGCTGCGGCGGAAATCTGGAAAAGCGATTTTTCGCGCGGCGTCTTACGCCGTCCGCTTGACTACGCTCTGCTTGCGGACAGCCGGGAACTAGGGCTCGACCTGAACAATCCGTCGCTCCGCCTTTCCTCCGGCCGCGCGTCGCTCGGTTTTGCCGGAACCCCTGGAGATGCTCCGGCGTTCCGTCTGTACCGTCAGTTCTCCGGGACGCCCGGACTGCATCTGCTCTTTTCCGGTTCCGGAAGCATGACGCTGACTCCGTCCGCTCCGCAACTGAAGGCCGGTTCTGCGATTGCTCCGTGGACAGTCGGCGAAGTTCGTGTGACTGACCTCGGCTGTGATTACCGGATTGAGAATAATCACTACCGGATCACGATCAGCAAAAAAGGCGGCATGGTGCGTGAATTCACCGGCAAATCCTCCGGAGCAAAAGCGGTGCGGAATGCGGAAGTCATTCTGCGCGACAGAAAGTCCGGACGTCTTCTGCGTTCCGGCGTCGATTACGAGAGCCGTCTTGTCTGGAAACGGACTGCGGACGGTGTGCGTTTGACTGTGGATTCCGAACTGCGCGGGGATTACGCGCAGAGCGAGCGGTTCCCGGTTCTCTGCTCAACGGAATTCGTGTTCCGCGATTCCGCGGAAATCTCATTCCGCTATGAAGTTTCCGCCGCGGTGCTCAGCATTCCCCGTGCGGAACTCGGTCTGCGCCTGACCGGAACGGACGGCAAGGAGAAAATTCTGCCGTTCCTGCTTGATGCGCCTTTCCGTCCGAAACAGGTTTGCGGACAGAGCTTTTCGTTTCATCCGGAACAGGGCGTCCGGGAGACGGCGCGCACAGCGAAGCCGCTGACTCCTGCGGAACCGGCGGATTTTTCCGCTCTGCTCTGCCGGACAGCGCAGGATGGAAGCGTTCTTTACCAGACTTGCGATACTCCGGCTCCGGGAACGGGTGTGAATCTGAACTTCCGCGCTTTCCCGACCGTCCGGAACGGCGAAGCGGTTCTGGAACTGCGTTTCCCCGACCCGAATGTCTGCCGGACCGTTTCGCCTGCCAATCTTCCGCGCGGACGCTGGAGGCTTTCCATTGCATACAGCGGCGAGGGTGTGTTTACGGAACCGGAGAAATTCCGCCAGTCCGCCTGGAATCCGAACTGGCGAGACGGAAAAAACGCTCCGGCGAGAGTCGGTGTTGCGCTCGCATATCTGCGCAAGGATGGAACGGCAGGCACGGTTTCGCGCACGTTTGAGATTTCCGGAACGGTCCCGCGCACGGTGAAAACGTGGGATTTTGAGATTCCGGAAGACGGGGCGTCGCCGGTGGTGCGGATCAATGCAAAGCTCCGCGAGGAGAGCCGTCTGTTCATTCATGCGGTCAAACTGGAAGAGGTCAAATGAAACATCTGTTCTGTTTTGCCGCGCTCCTGATGCTCCCCGTCTTCGGCGGGGAATATCAGGTTCCGGAGGCGGACGCCGCGCTTGAGCGGGAGCTGGATTATTATTGCACAAACCGTTCCGGTTCTCCTGCGGAATTCCGTGCGGATTACGTCCGCTCGGCATTCGGGCAGATTGTGCGCGGACAGCTTCTGCGCCGGAAAGCCGTGCCTTCCGATGCGGATGCACGGCGGATTCTGACCGGGCTCCGCGATGAAATCCGCACGGGCTGGGCGTGGAAAGAAAAGTCGCGTGAAGTTACAATCCCGTATCTTTCCCGTGCGCCGGAGATTGACGGCTGCGTGAATCCGGAGGAGTGGGCGGATGCGCTTGTGTTCCGGGATGAGTTTCTGCGCAGTTCCGTGACCCGCCGCACCCCCGCGGCGGTCTGGCGGATCGGCTATGACCGTGAATATCTCTACTGGAGCGCGGAGATTCCCGATTCCGATGTGCAGGTAAATAGCCGGAAGCCCTACATGGCGGATTCGCTGGAGCTGTTTGTCATGCCTGAAATCCGTCTGAGAACCTATTGCGAAGTTGTGATTCATTCCGGTCCGGGTAGTTACACCCGCTGGTGCACGACCGGACACGGAGGAGTCTATCAGCTTTACGACTGGACGCCGGACGGATTTCATTATGTGGTGAAACGGACGGAATCCGGCTGGAGCGCAGAAGCCCGGCTGGCGTTCCGCGAGCTCCCCGGTTATCTGCTCGGCAACCCGCCGGAAGCCGGACAGCAGATCCGTTTCCAGCTGATCCGCACCGACCTCAGCGGCGGGCGCAACACGTATACAACCCCCGTTCCGTTTCTGTACGACGGGCACAATATCTACGGGTACATCCGCGCGACGCTGGGGAAACAGAAGCGCGATTGAGGGAAACTCAGTTTTCGTATTTCAGAATCAGTTCGTTCTCTTTGCAGAGATTGTATTTTTCACGCGCGACTTTTTCCGCTGCGGCGGGGCTGTGTTCGAGGTCATGAACTTCCCGGTTCAGAGAGACGCTTTCGTCAATCTTTTCCTGAAGTTCATGATTCAGTTTCGAAAGGTCCTGCTGCAGCGCATTGCTGCGGTTGTATGCGGGCCAGACGAAGTGGAGCGAAAGGCCGAAAATCAGGAGAAGAAGAACGAACAGCAGGATGGATACCGCCTTTTGAACTTTGGTTGTCATGTCACTTCTCCTTTCGTTTCCTTTAATATAATCTGCTGCGGGAAAAATGCAACAGAGATCAGTATTTTTTATACTTCATCCATTCGTCGCGCAAGGCTTTGCCGCGTCCGAACTCTCGTTCGAATCCATCGAAATCGCCGGCCTGGATCTGTTCGGCCATCGCCTCGAAGCGCTTTGCGAATGACCTGAGCGAATCGACGACGGCGGGAACATTGTGTTCAATGATTTCGCGCCACATCTGCGGAGAGCTGGAGGCGATGCGCGAAGTGTCGCGGAACCCCGTCGCCGAGCCGGAAAAACGGAGACGGCGTTTCGCTTCCGAATCAACATCCAGAGTTGCAAGGGTCAGCGCGCTGGCGACGACATGGGTCAGATGACTCGTATGCGCCACCAGGTCGTCATGTTCCGCTGCGTTGATGCGCGTGGTGTTGGTGCCGATCGAGCGCCAGAGTTTTTCCACTTCCTCCGTATCCTCTTCGCGCGCTCCGGCGGGCGGAACGACAAAGACGTCGGCGTTTGCGTAAAGGGTCGGGAACCCGTTTTCAGGACCCGTTTTCTCAGTTCCGGCCATCGGATGCCCGCCGATGAAACGGGCATTTGCGGAGAGCGCCGCCTGCTCGATGACGCTCTTGACACTGCCGATATCGGTCAGGACCGCGCCGGGTTTCATGAGATGCGAATACTGTTTGATGTATTCGATGATCTGCGGGATCGGCACACAGAGAATGAGAATATCCGCGTCGGAAAACGCCTCTTCGGGAGCCGCATAGCCGCGGTCGATGACGTCGTGTTCCAGCGCCCATTGCGTTACGGCGGGACGGCGCGTCCAGCCGCTGCGTTCGTAGCCGCTGTTTTTCAGCGCCATTCCGAGCGAGGAGCCGAGAAGCCCGATCCCGATGATTGCCGCGTTTTTCCGTTGCGTGTTCATGTTCAGCGATACCGGTTGATTGTGTCGCGGAGTGTTGCGGCCGCCTTGCGCGCCGCTTCGGCGAAGTCATCGCCGTTTGAGGCGTAGATGATGCCGCGCGAGGAGTTGATGATGAGACCGTTGCCGCGGCTGTCGACGCCGTTCTTCATGACCTTTTCCACATCGCCGCCCTGTGCGCCGATTCCGGGGACGAGCAGCGGGGTGTCGCCGACGATGCGGCGGATTTCTCCGAGTTCCTCCGGGAAGGTTGCGCCCGCGACGAGAAGGGTGTTGCCGTTGTAGTTCCACGGTCCGGCGATCAGCTTCGCCACATGTTTGTAAAGCTCGATTCCCTCCGCGGTTTTGATTTCCTGAATCTCTTTTGCGCCCGGATTGGAGGTGCGGCAGAGGACGACGACTCCCTTGTCCGCATGGTCGAGGAACGGCTTGATTGCATCCATGCCCATGTAGGGGTTGACGGTGACGGCGTCGGCCTCAAAACGTTCAAACGCTTCGTGCGCGTACATGTTGGTGGTTGCGCCGATATCCGCGCGCTTGGCGTCGAGAATGACGGGGATCGCGGGGTGGTTTTTCTTGAGGTAGCGCATGGTCATGAGAAGGTCTTCATCGGCGGACTGTCCGGCGTAGTAGGCGATCTGCGGTTTGTAGCAGCAGACGAGATCTGCGGTTGCGTCGATGAGGGCTTTGTTGAATTCAAAGATCGGGTGTTCCTTTTCGCGGACGCACGCCGGGAGCTTGTTGAGGTCGGGGTCGAGTCCCACGCAGACGAGCGATTTTGACTTGTCCCATGCGTTGTTGAGCATTTCCATGAATTTCATGATGCGTTCTCCAGTATTATAAAGTTCCAAGTTTGATTCCGGTAATGCCCTTGAGGTAGCGTCCTTCGGGGAAGTTCGCCGCAACGGGATGGTCGGGCCCCTGTTCGAGATGCCCGGTGATGCGGAAATCGGCTTTTGCATCGCATGCGGCGGAATCGACGACTTTTGCGAACAGATCGTCGTTCATTGCGCCGGAGCATGAGAATGTGAAGAGCCGTCCGCCGGGGGCGAGCAGTTTCATTGCAAGCAGATTGATATCTTTGTATGCGCGCGCCGCTTTCGGGACCTGCGAAACGGTTTCCGCGAACTTCGGCGGGTCGAGAATGATCAGATCGAAGGAGCGTCCCATGTCGCGGCATTTGCGCAGGAACTGGAAGACGTCCGCTTCGTGTGTTTCGAACTGTTCCGGTGTGAATCCGTTCAGCTCCGCATTTGCCCGTGCGAGCTCCAGCGCGGGAGCGGAGGAGTCCACGTTCAGCACATGTTCCGCGCCTCCGCGTGCGGCGGCGAGTCCGAATCCGCCGGTGTAGCAGAAGCAGTTCAGAACATTTTTTGCGCCCTTTGCCGCATTCATGACGGCGAGGCGGCTGAGACGCTGATCCAGATAGAAGCCCGTTTTGTGTCCGGTGCGCGGATTCATACTGTAGCGGACTCCGTTTTCGGTGAATTCAATTGTCTCGGGAAGTTCTTCTCCGGCGAGCGGACCGCATGAAGGTTCGAGTCCCTCCTTTGTGCGTGAGTCGACGTCGGAGCGTTCATAGACTCCCTTTGCGTAGTGCAGAGCGGCATTTGCGATTCCCGCACGGTGGAAGTCCGCGCCCGCCGAGCTGAGCTGGCAGACTGCATAGCCGCTGTAGATATCGATGATTACGCCGGGGAGCCCGTCGGATTCCGCATTGACGAGACGGAACGCGTCGGGAAGAGTGCCGAATGCCGCTTTGCGCAGTTCAAATGCTTTTTGAAAGCGGCGGTCGAAGAATGCCTGGTCGATTGCTTCATCTTCCTGAAACGTCCAGACGCGTGCGGTGAGGCGCGATTCCGGGGAGAGCGATGCGAGCGCGAGAAAATGGTGCTTGGAGTCACCGATTACAACATCGGCGCCCTTGACCGGTTCGCCGTTGATTTCAGCGACGGCTCCCGAGAAGATCCACGGGTGGCGGCGCAGCAGGGATTTTTCGCGTCCCTCTTTGAGTATAAGTTCAAGTGGCATCAGAACAGGTCCATCTGCGTCATGGAATCAGACGCTTTTTCGGGTTCAGGTTCCGGAGCGGATTCGGCGAAAGCGAAGAGATCGTTTTCCGGTTCCGGCGGCTCCGGTCCGGCAATCGCGTCGATCTCTTTGAGAATGCTTTTGAGCGACATTTTTTTTGCGATTGCGCGGATTGCGGCGAAATCCGGTTCGGTGCGGCGGACGCTGTCGAGTGTCCACACCGTTCCTTCCGGGGGGACGTCATCCAGTCGCACGAGTTTGAGATTGGTTGCAAACCGGTCTTTGGCGTCTTCCAGTTTTTTGCGGAGTGTGTCGCGTTTGACCTCGTCGAGGTGCGCGAACATGTTTTCCGCGGAGCCGAACTGGTTGAGGAGTGCGGCGGCGGTCTTGGGGCCGACTCCGGGAACGCCGGGGATGTTGTCTGCGGTATCGCCCACGAGCGCGAGATAATCGGCGATCTGCCCGGGTGCAATGCCGAACTTCTCCTTGACCTCTTCGATTCCGCGTTTTGCGACATCGCCCGCCGGATTTGGGACGAGCATGGAGACGCGGGAGTCGATGATCTGCGAAATATCCTTGTCGCCGGAGAAGATGAAGATCTGGTTTTGCGGGAAAGTTTTTGCGAGCGAGGCGATCAGATCGTCCGCTTCATAACCTTCGTGTTCAATGAGGCTCCATCCGAATGCCCGGACGAGTTCCCGAATGACGGGAATCTGGACTTTGAGTTCGTCGGGCATCGGCGGACGGTTTGCCTTGTAGTCGGGGGCGAGCTCCATGCGGAATGCGGGCTTGCCCTTGTCGAACACGAATGCGCCGTTTTGCGAGGGATGTTCCCTGTGCAGTTTGAGCAGGAACTTCGTCATCGCGAAAACGGCGTTTGTCGGCACGCCGTCCGGAGTCGAGAGATAGCGCACGGCATGGAAGCCGCGGTAAATCTGCGCATACGAATCAACCAGCAGGATCGGCGTGTCGTTCATGGCTTACTTCCAGGTGAGGACGGATTTATCGTATTCCGCGGGGGCGACGAATCCGAGGAGTTCGGCGCAGGTTCCCGCGATGGAGCTGATGCCGAGTCCGGAATTCAGTTCCTGCGAGTATTCGCCCTTGTAGCCCGGGTCATAGATAAAGCAGGGAACCGGGTTGAGGGAGTGGCTGGTCTTGCGGCGCGGTTCGCCGTTCTTGTCCAGCTTCACAGCGCCGGCCTTGTCGTGCTCGAACATGTCGTCCGCATTGCCGTGGTCGGCGGTGCAGAGGAGAATTCCGCCCGCTTTTTCGACGGCGGCGGCGAGTCTCTGGAGGCAGAGATCAAGAGCGCCCATGCCGACCTGCACAGCCTGGTAGTTGCCGGTGTGACCGACCATGTCGCCGTTCGGGTAGTTGAGGCGGATGAAGTCGTACTTGCCGGATTCGATTGCGGCAATGACGGCGTCGGTGATTTCCGCGCACTGCATCCACGGACGCTGTTCGAACGGGATGATGTCGGAGGGGATTTCCTGATAGGTTTCGAGCTCTTCGTTGAACTTGCCGGAGCGGTTGCCGTTGAAGAAGTAGGTGACGTGTCCGTACTTCTGTGTTTCGCTGATGGCGAACTGGCGGACGCCGCTGTTGCAGAGGTATTCGCCGATGGTGTTGTTGATTTCCGGCGGGTTGACGAGGTAGTTGTTCGGAATGTGGAGGTCGCCGTCGTATTCCATCATGCCGGCGTAGAAGACCTTCGGATTCGGAACGCGCTCGAACTTGTCGAACTTGGGATCATCGAACGCTTCGCTGATCTCAATCGCACGGTCGCCGCGGAAGTTGAAGTAAATGACGACGTCGCCGTCCTTGATTGCTCCGACGGGGTTCTGACCGTCTTCGGAGATGACGAACGGCGGGAGATCCTGGTCAATGGCCTTGGTCTCTGCGCGGAGCGTTTCAATCGCTTCCTGAGCGGATTTGAAGAAGCGTCCTTTTCCCGCGACGTGAGTTTCCCAGCCTTTGCGGACCATATCCCAGTTTGCGCCGTAGCGGTCCATGGTGATGTTCATGCGTCCGCCGCCGGAAGCGATGCGGTAGTCAAGCCCCTGGGCGTTGAGACCTTTGAGGTATTCTTCAAAGGGGAGAACATAGTCGAGCGCGGAGGTTTCGGGAACGTCGCGTCCGTCGAGAAGAATGTGGAAGCGGATGGATTTGACGCCTTCCTTCTTCGCCTCTTCGACCATGCCTTTGAGGTGGTCGATATGGCTGTGGACATTGCCGTCGGAGAAGAGACCGATGAAGTGCATGGTTCCGCCTTTTTTGGCTTCTTCCACGGCTTTTTTCCAGGTTTTGCCTTCAAACATTTTGCCGGTGCGGATGGCTTCAGAGACGAGTTTTGCACCCTGCGCGAAGACGCGTCCCGCGCCCATGGCGTTGTGTCCGACTTCGGAGTTGCCCATGTCGGCGTCGGAGGGGAGACCGACTGCGGTTCCGTGCGCTTTCAGCTGAGTATAGGGCATGGTTGCCATGAGTTTGTGGAGGAACGGCGTGGGGGAGTCGAGAACGGCGTCTCCCTCTTTGTATTTGCCGATGCCGACGCCGTCCATGATGGCGAGGACGACGGGTCCTTTTCTGCCCTGGAATTTCGGATTGCGCTGTAAAGCCTGCATGATGAGTTTCCTTTCGTTTTAGAGTTTTTCTGATACCGTAAATTTACACCGAAACGGCGATTTTTCAATCAAAGAACGCGAGTTTTTGAAAAAGCGTGTGGAAATGGCGGAAAAACGTGCTATCTTTCCGGACAGGGAAATTTAAAAAACGAAGGATGTTTTCAAATGAGAACAACTCAATGGTACGGGAAAAAGGTCGCCTTTCTGGGCGATTCCATTACGGATAAATGTCATGTCGGGACCACGAAAAACTACTGGCAGTTTCTGCGCGATTATCTCGGCATCGAACATCTGGTTTACGGCATCAACGGCTGGAGCTGGGCCGGGCTCGTCAAGCAGGCGGAAGCTCTGAAACAGGATCACGGAACGGATCTCGATGCGATTCTCGTTTTCATGGGAACCAACGATTACAACAGCAACGTTCCTCTCGGCGAATGGTTTACGACGCATGAGGAGGAAGTGAATTCGCACGGCACGGTGATGAAGAAGCAGCGCCGCGAGTTCTGCATGGATCCGGCCACGTTCCGCGGCCGCATCAACATCGGACTGAAATATCTGAAGGAAAACTTTCCGCTTCAGCAGATTATTCTTCTGACTCCGGTTCACCGCGGCTATGCGAATTTCGGCGGCGCGAATGTTCAGCCGGAAGAGACCTTCCCGAACGACATCAACGTTTATGTGGACGATTACATATCCGCCCTGCGCGAAGCCGGAAGCCTTTGGTCGGTTCCCGTGATTGATCTGTTTGCCGTGAGCGGTCTTTTCCCCGTGAACGACGCCTATGCGCAGTTCTTCCACGATGCGGATACGGATCGTCTTCATCCGAATGCCGCCGGTCACGACCGTATCGCGAAGACGCTGATGTATCAGCTCCTCTCTCTTCCCTCCACGTTCCGGTGAAAAGAAACTTTTCCGGCGGACCGGGTGTTCCCGGTTCGCCAGTTTTTTTTCTCCGCAGGCTTTAAAACTGCTGAAAGCGGACTATATTAATGAAAAAATTATCGAGGAACTGATGATGACTTTCGGAAAAATATCTCTGCTTTTCCTTCCGCTGCTTCTGCTGGCGGCGGGGTGCCGGACTGACTGGCGCACGGACGCTGCGGAACGGGCTCGCGAATATGCCCTTAAAAACAGCCGCGATCTGCCCGAAAACGACCGCAATTTCGTGCGCTACAACGACCCTGTCCTGATGTCGGAAATGATTTCCGCGTATGCAAGCCCCGAATTTTCTCCGATCGGACACGGACCGAACCGCTTCGACAGCTGGAAGGTGCGCGAAACCAGCAAGTATGATTTCATGCACACCGCATTCGTCTGGCATCTGCCGAAATCCGGATTCTCGCTTGTCGTGGACGGAACCGGCGAACGCTCTCAGCGCGGATGGACCCCGAACCAGATTGTCTACAAACACTTCATCCCCGCGGATACGGCGTATGAAAACGCAAAAAAGACATCGGTCAATTTCATCGCCAATTTCTTCCCCGAACTTGAGGCCGGCGACATCAACGAAATCCGTTTCAATGAACCGGTTGTCTCCGCGACAAAGTTTTATCTGACGCCTCCCGAGGAGCCGAACCGTGACAAACAGGTCAGAAAATGGATGGACTACATCCGCAGCGGTGAGGACGCGCCCGTCCGGAAAGTGCAGATTTCTCTTATCTGGACGAGTCCGCTTTCCGGCAGAAAACTGGTTGTGACGGGCGAATCTCCGGAACGGAATTTCTCCGGATGGAAACCGGTCAAGGCGCTGATCCTTTCGCAGAGCGAGCTCGAAGAAGCGCTTCTCAAGGATCCCGTTTCCCTCAAAACGAAATAGGCCGGAATGTCGAAGCGTTTCCGCACGGCTTATCTGGAGCTGACAAACGTCTGCAACCGGAACTGTCCTTTCTGCGCCGGAACCAGACGTCCGCCCGCGCGGATGAGCGATGAACTGTTCGCCCGTCTCGCTCCGCAAGTGGCGGAACTCGCGGATCAGGCGTATCTGCATATCATGGGAGAGGCTTTGCTGCATCCCTCGCTTCCCGAATTCACCCGGATTGCCGCCGGAGTCAATCTGCCGCTCTGCATGACGACCAACGGGACGCTGTTCGGATGCGGAAACGCGGCGCAGCTCGAAAATCCGGTTTTTCATCAGCTCAATATTTCTCTCCATGCGGGGCTGCCCGCAGAAATGCTGGATGAAATCTGCGGATTCTGTGATTCGCTCCGCTCCGCCAACCCGAATCTGCGCATCAATTACCGTCTGTGGGACGTCGGCAATTTTGAAACGGAATGTGTCCGTCTGTCCGCCCGGTACGGTGTGAAGCTGGATGGCTTTTTGAAACAGTTCGGGAGCGTGCCGCTTGCCGCGCGGCTTTCCCTGCACCGGGATCGCTCGTTCGAATGGCCGTCGCTGGATTCTCCGGCGGGCTCCGCGCGTGGATTCTGTCACGGCGGACACCGCCAGTTCGGGGTTCTCTGCTCGGGCGAAGTGACCGCGTGCTGTCTCGATGCGGACGGCGTGATGAACTTCGGAAATGCCGCGGAAAAGCCGCTGAAGGAGATTCTCTTTTCCCGCCGCTTCGAGCAGATGCGCAATGCGTTCCAGCGCGGAGAAGTCCGCGAGCCGCTCTGTCTGCATTGCCGGTACCGCGAACGGTTTTCTGTGAAAATACAATAATTTTTCTTTTCCCCCCTTGACAAAAACGGGGTTTTGTTGTATAATTTAATAAAACGCTTAATCAAAGAAGGTTGTTTATGGTAAGACTGGCGGATATAGCAAAGAGAGCGGGGGTTTCTCCCGGGACTGTTTCGGCGGTTCTGAGCGGCGGGACGAAAGGGAACATCCGGGTCTCTGCGGAGAAACGGGAACGGATTCTCGCAATCGCGAAAGAGATGAATTACATTCCGAATTTCTCCGCACAGAAACTTTCCGGGCAGTCTTCGCATACGCTCGGTGTGCTGGTCGACAGCGAGGATGCGGCCGTCCGTTTCCGCCAGCTCGCCGCGATTGAACGAGAGGCCGACCGCCGCGGCTACCGGATTCTGGTTGCGGAGACGCATGACAATCCGGAGAAGCTGGTCCTTGCATGCCGGACACTGTTTCAGTACGGCGTGGATGCGGTCATTTCTCCAGCCAACGATGCAAGTGGTGAGCTGAAAAAACTTGGACGGATTGTGTTTTACGGCGGTGAAGCGGTCGACGGTTATCCCTCGGTCTACAGCGATGTGTCGAGCGGATATGCGGAAGCCGCCGCGCTGTTCGCCCGCGGGAAACGGAAGAATCCCGCGCTTCTTCTTTCGGAAAATTACGAGGCGTATGACACGCTCCGCGCGCGCCGCGCCGCGTTTCTTTCGCTGTTCCCCGGGATGGAGGCGAATATTCTCGCTCTGCCGTCACTCTCCGGAACGATGGAGGAGAAGCGCCGGATATTCGCTTCGATTGCGGAGCTGGTGACTGCGCGCGGATTCGATGCGCTTCTGCTTCAGAATGATTTTTGCGGACTCTCCCTCTGCTCGGAACTTTTGCGTCTCGGCAGAAAGATTCCGGAGGAGATTTCCCTGATCGGACAGGATAATGCGGAGTTCTGCACATGTGTTTACCCAGCGCTTTCAACGATCGATCCGAATCTGGAATTGTTCGCGGAAGCCGTTGTTGAACTCGCACTGGAACGGATACGGGACTCAAAATCCCCGGTCCGCACAATTGCCGTGCCGACAAGATTGATCAGACGTGAAACGACATGAAAAATATGAAATGAAAACACAAGGGAGGCTGAATATGGAAGAGGGTAAAAACAGAATGCCGGGTATAGGAAAAGTCCTTTGTCTTGCAGGTCGTAAAGCCGGCAGTTTCTTTGCTGAATGGAATAAATCAGAGAAGGGAAACCAAACCATGAATTGCCGGGAGAACCTGCTGCACTGTAAAGGAAAAATCTGCAATTTCACCCTTGTAGAGCTCCTCGTGGTAATTGCCGTGATTGCCATCCTCGCGGGTATGCTTCTCCCGGCGCTCGGAAAGGCCCGGCAGAAGGCTCAGCAGATTCAATGTCTGAGCAATATGCGGCAGTGCGGACAGATTATCCACATGTATGCGAACGACTTCAACGGGTATGTCTGGGTTCAGACGGATTCCGGACTCAACTGGGGGACCATCTTCTCGCAGGCCGGGTATCTTCCGAAGGATGCGAAAAAAGAAAATCCGTATGCGATTTTCCATTGTCCGAACTCCGGCGATCCGCGAAATTATCAGTACAACCGTCCGCTTGTCTACACATACGGATACAATCTTGATTTTGCATATCAGGGTTCGGCGGCGAGCTACACGGGAAGCGGCGTGGTCCGCCATGCGCCGTACAGCATCCGGCATCAGGGCGGCGGATTGTCGGAAGCTCGATGGGCGAAACTCTGGAAGAGTCCCGCGGATCTGCTCATGCTGGTCGACGTCCGCAAGGCGTCCGCCCGGGATGCACAGGGACGTTTCCTCAGCGACGGCTTTTTCAAATTCACCTATGATGTGAAGTCGCGTCCGTGGCTGATTCACAGCGCTTCGACGGTCAACACGATTCAGTCCGGCGGTTCGGCTTCGGCGATGTCGAAGAGCGCGATGAAGATGGTTTTCAAAACGAAGAACTGGGATTTTGCGTATGACACGGCGGATTACACGCCGATCAACAACTGACGGAAAGGGACTTGTATCATGAATTGCCGATTTGCCGTTTCTCTGCTTTGTTTTGCGTTTTCCGCCGTGCTCGCGGCGGCGCCCGTTTCGCTCGATGTCAAGGGAAGACTTGATGCGGCGGGGCTTCTCTTCTGCGGAGACAACTATGCGAACAGACGGAACTATACGCAGGGTTCCGCGAAGGAGTGGAAGCTCGATAAACTCGAACGCGACCCGAAGGCGGGGCGCTGGAGCTCCGCGGGTGAAGTCCAGCTTCCGGATGCGGAGAAAATCACCTTTTCCGGAGAGCTCCGGAGAGTTGCGGAAAATCAGTATACATATGATTTCACGCTTCGCAATGTCAAATACAATTTCACATTGCGCGCCGCAATCCCCGCGAATACGTTTGCGGGACGTTCCCTCGTGTTCGACGGCAAGCCGTTCCGTCTTCCGCTGGAAAAAAAGAATCTTTCCCTGAGCAGCGGCTCGGCGCGGAAAATCGAAATCCCGTGCGACAACGGTTCGCTGGTGATCGAAAGCGGACAGCCGGTCTATTTCAATCTTCACGATTACCGTCCGGGAACAAAAACGTTCAGTCTGCTGATGCGGATGCAGAAGACGGAAGAGCGCGTTCGGGAACTTCACCTTAAACTCACATACCGTCCGTATTCCAGCACTCCGCTTGATCTGCGCAAGGCGGTCAACATGGGATTCCGCGATGAAACCGCATCCGACGGCAAGGGCGGCTGGACCGACCAGGGACCGGAGAACGATCTGCGGATGCTCAAGCCCGGACTCCGGATGTTCCACGGAACAAAATTCGACATCATCGATCCCGCGAAAAACGGCGGACGCTCCTGTTTGGTTCTCGCCGGAGTTGCACGTGACTACATGCCCGTTCGAGCGGAAACAGCGGTCGCTCCGGGGATAAAGGGACGCTGGCTTTTTCTGCTCCATGCGGTCGCATGGGGGTCCTCCGCACCAGAGCTCGGGAAGGTGACTCTCACATATGAGGACGGCACGACGGAAATTATCCGGCCGCGCAACGGCTACGACGTCGGAAACTGGTGGGGACCCAGCCCGCGCGCAAACGGCGAAGTGGTCTGGACGGGCGAAAACCGCAGTTCATATGTCGGGCTCTACCGCAGTGCGTATCCGGTTCAGGAAAAGGAAATCCGCAAAATTGAATTTGAATCGGCCAACCGGGCGGTCTGGATGATTGTCGCCGCATCGGTCGGGAACGAGCGTCCGCCGCGCTTCATGAGTGTGCCGTTTTACATTACGGCGGGGAAAAACTGGAAACCGGTCGACTTCTCCCGTGATGTTCTTCCCGGTTCGGTTCTCGATTTCTCCGGCAAGCTGGACGCTCCCGCGGGCAAGTACGGTCCCGTGGTGATCCGGAACGGACATTTTGAGTTTTCCGGCAAGCCCGGAGTGCAGCAGCGGTTCTACGGAACGAATCTCTGTTCCGCCGGACCGTTCCTGCCGCGCGAATGGGCGGAGCGGTTCGCCGATCGCATGGCGCAGTACGGATTCAATATTGTCCGGATTCATCATCATGACGGCGGAATCGGGCGCAAGGACCGGACGTATGAGCTGGATGCGGAGAAAAACGACAGGCTTGATTATCTGATTTACTGTCTGAAGAAACGCGGAATCTATCTGACGACCGATCTTTACATTTCGCGCCGTCTTCCCGCAGGGGAGATTCCGGAGTATCCCGGCCGCCTCACAAACATCGGTTCCTACAAGGCGATGTTCTGGATTCTGGATTCGGTGTGGGAAAACTGGAAGACGCATGTCAGGAACTATCTCGCACATGTCAACCCTTATACGGGTGTTGCGTTGAAGGATGACCCCGTGCTTGTTTCGGTGAGCATCATCAACGAAGGCAACATCAAGTCCTGCTGGGCGTCGGAGCCGTTCACGCGTAAGCTCTATGAGGAGCGTTTCGCACAGTGGCGCGCGGCGAACAACCTGCCGCAGAACGTCAGCCCCGGCGAACACACCCGCCAGTTCGAACGCTTCCTGACCGAAACTTATGAAAAACGTTATGCCCAGATGACGGAATTCGTCCGTTCGCTCGGACTCAAATGTCCGCTGACGGATCAGAACATGGGAACCACGCCGAAACTTTCGCAGATGCGGCGCGATTACGATTATGTGGATGTGCACGGCTACAGCAACCACCCGGCGTTCGCGCGGACTCCGTGGCAGCTTCCGTCGCTTTCGGGACAGACCTCCGCGCTTGCGGGCTCGTTCCCCGTTCCGTGGCATCTCGCGAGTTCGCGTCTGTTCGGCAAGCCGTTTGCGGTGACGGAATGGGATTATGCGTATCCGAACCGTTTCCGCGCGGAAGGCGCTCCGGTCATCGGCGCATACGGCGGACTGCAGGGATGGGATATGCTCGTTCAGTTCGCTTATTCGCACGGGCAGGAGCGGATTATGAAGGAAAATGCTCCGGGAAGTTTCTTCGATATTGCGGTCGATCCGGTGAAGAGTCTCGGCGTTCGCATCGGCGGCGCGCTGTTTTCGCAGAACGGCATTCGCCCGGCGGACAAGGCGTTTGCCGTGCGGCTGACTGCGCATGATGAAATCCCGTTTGAAACTCCGTTCAACGGCTCGATCTCCCTGCTCGGACAGATCGCACGGGTCGGTGTGGTTGTCGGAGAAAATGCGGAGGCGGAAAAGCTCCTGCCGCGGGATACCGTTGCGATACTCAATCCCGGAACGGCATTTCCGAAAGATTCACTTCCGCGCCTTCCGGTGTTTGACGCCGCCCCGGGAAAAGATGACCTCATCGCCCGTATTGTGCGGTCGGGACTGATTGACAAAACACGTTTTGAAGCGGAAAACGGCATCTTCCGCAGTCTGGACGGACGCATTGAGCTGAACCGGAAGGCGCAGACTTTCCGTGCGGTTTCCGATGTCTGCGAGGCATTCGTCCTGCCGGCGGGCAGGAGCGGGAAAGGCGATTTTCTTTCCGCAAAAAGCCTGACCGGACGCGGCGTTATTGCGGCGGTCTCGACTGACAACCGTCCCCTGAAGGAAACGGACCGGATTCTTCTGCTTCATCTGACCGATTCGCACAGAACGAAAACGAAATTCGCTTCATCGGATATGAAACAGCTCGACAGCTGGGGCACGCTTCCGTATCTTGCCGCACGCGGCGAAGCGGAAATCACGCTGAACCCGGAACCGGGAACGCAGTACCGTCTGTTCGCGGTCAACACGGCGGGAAAGCGTTTGAACGAAATTCCGCTCGTGCGGAAAAACGATGGTTTGAGCGCAATGCTGAAAGTGTTTCAGCCCTCCGGCGCCGTATTTGCCTATGAACTTCAAAAAATAAAATAAGAAAGGAACAAAATGAACCGCAGTAAAAAGAAAATTCGTACAGGGTTTACCCTTGTGGAGCTCCTCGTGGTAATTGCCGTGATTGCCATCCTCGCGGGACTGCTTCTTCCCGCGCTGAATTCCGCACGGGAAAAGGCGAGAACCGTTCAATGTGCAAACGCCAGCCGGCAGATGGGACTCAGTGTCTCCATGTACCAGAACGATTACGATGAACATTTCCCGATTGTCTGGCACAAGAAAGAAAACAACGACGCGGGGCAGATCGGCTGGGCGAAGACGCTGGTTTTGAACAAAATGATGGATTCCAAACTGCTCGTCTGTCCCTCCGTCACAACGGATACGTTCAAGCCGCTTGCGAACCACAAAACCCTGAACTGGTGGCTCTGGGAGAACATCGTGTTCGGAATGAACTGGGCATATCAGAAATCTGTGACGGAGACGTACAAGCTTTCTCAGGTGAAACGCGCGTCGCAGAAAGTTCTGATTGCGGAGACAGCCAGATGCAACCAAGAAACCCCTGATGCATCCAGCGATGGACATATTCGCGTGACCAATACCCGCCAGAACAGCGGCTTCGGCGTTCCGTTCGCGCGGCACAACGGACTGCACGACTGCAACGTTGTCTACACCGATCTCCATGTCGGCACTGTCCGCACCCCGGTTGTCGGAAAACAGGGCAGCGATTTCTTCTACAAGTTCATTCTTGAATCCGACAAGAACTGGAAGCCGGAGGACTGAACATGAAGCTGAAATGGATTCTTCCACTTCTTGTTTGCTCTGTCGCGGTTTTGGCGGAAAACGTTCTGTTCGACCGCACGGGAACGCTGCGGTTCGGTGAGCATAAACTCGAATTTGTCGCCTTCACTCCGAAGTGGCGCGGCTACCGCCAGGGCGGACCCGAACGGCGGTTCTTTCACCCGCTCGAACTCAATCAGGAGCGCGCAAAGATTGAGCTGCGTCTGCCGGAATCTTCCATCGGAATTTCCTGCGGCGAACTTGCGAAGTCCGGTGACCGGGAGTGGCGCTACACCTTCCGTGCATCGTTTGATTCGGAAACTCCGCTCCGTTCGGGTGTGCTTGATCTCCTGCTTCCCGCCGATGAATGGCAGGGACGCACCGTCGTTGCGGGCGGCAGGGAGATTCTGCTTCCCGTCAAGCCGGATGCGGAGAAAAAGCCGCGTCTGTTCAGCGGCTACTGCAAAGATTTGTGTCTGACCGACCGCACGGGAAGCTGGGTTCTTTCCGGCGGACTTCAGATTCTGATTCAGGACAACCGCTGCTACAAAAACGGTTCGGCGTTTGAAATCCGCATTTCGCTTGTCCGCGAAACGGAGAAGCCGTTCCCCGCCGGCGCAACAATCAGGCTCCGCCGCGAAACGCCCGAAAGCACGCCGCTTGACCTTTCCGCCGCCATGAACATGAGTTTGCGCGACGATGTCCCGAATGACGGCAAGGGCGGCTGGACCGATCAGGGACCCGACAACGACCTGCGGATGCTGAAGCCCGGAACCCGTCTTTTCAACGGCATCCGCTTCACCGTCGGCGAGGGTGAAAAGAGCTGCATCATGCTGCGCGGCCGCCGCCGTCCGGATTTCCCCGCGAAGGCGGAAACGGAGATCGCGGGAAATGTCCGCGGCAGACGGCTCTATCTGCTTCATTCGCTCGCCTGGCAGTCCGGCGGTGCGGAACTCGGCACGGTGACGGTGACTTACCGCGACGGTTCGTCCGACCGGTTCGATTTGCGGAACGGGCGCGATGCGGGAAACTGGTGGCAGCCTTCCGATGTTCCGAACGGTGACGTCGTCTGGACGGGAGAGAACCGCAGTTCATTTGTCGGACTTTACCGCTCGCAGTTTCCTCTTCAGCCGAAACCGCTCGCGCGGATCGCGTTTGAATCCGCGGGGAACGCCATCTGGGGAATTGTTGCCGCTTCGGTGAGCGATTTCGCCGCGCCGCGCATCGCATCGGTTCCGCACTATATCGTTCCCGGCAAAGAGTGGAAGACTCTGAACTTCATCAAAGATCCGGTTGCCGGCGGTGCGCTGGACTTTTCATTCCGGCTCGACGCTCCCGCAGGCAAGTACGGTCCGGTGGTGGTCCGCAACGGACGCTTCGAGTTCCGCGACCGCCCCGGTGTTCCCGCGCGGTTCTACGGAACCAACATCTGTTCTCAGGCTCCGTTCGTTTCAAAAGAGTGGGCGGACCGTCTGGCGGACCGTCTGGCGCGTCACGGGTTCAACGCTGTGCGCATTCATCATCACGACTCGCTGATTGCGGATCCGCACGATTCCACAAAGCTCAATCCCGAACGGATGGAACAGCTTGATTACTTCATTTCCGCACTTGCCAGACGCGGGATTTACTGGCAGACCGATCTGTTTGTTTCGCGCCGCATTCCAGCCGGGGAACTCAAGGGAATCGACAAGCGGCTTATTGATTTCGACGTCTACAAGGCGCTCTTTTTTCTGCGCGACGATGTGTTTGAAAACTTCCGCGCCGCCGCAGCGAACTTTCTGAATCATGTGAATCCGTACACGAAGGTCGCTGTGAAGGATGATCCCGCGCTGATCAGTCTCGGTCTGGTCAACGAGGACAACATTTTCCCGAAGCATCAGTGCAACGACGCCTGCCGCAAGCTCTACCGCAAGGCGTTTGAGGCGGAGCTTGCAAAATCCGGACGCGTTCTTCCCGCCGGAGCTGAACGGAATCTTGCGTACGAGGAGTTCCTGACGCGTCTTTACAACCGCCGGTATGCGCAGATGAAGGAATTTGTGCGCGGACTCGGCTGCGGGAAACCGCTTTCGGATCAGAACATGGGCGTGGGTCCGAAGCTCGCGCAGATGCGGATGATGTACGATTTCGTCGAGAATCATCATTATTACAATCATCCCGAATTCGCTGGGAAGGCGTGGGAGCTTCCGGTTCTTTCGCAGAACGCTTCCGCAATTTCCCGTTTTGCGGAAAGTCCTGCGCGGCTCTTTCCGAGCCGTCTGCTCGGCAAGCCGTTCATGGTGACGGAGTACGATACCGGACGTCCGAATCCGTTCCGCGCGGAAGCCGCGGTTCTGTTCGGCGCATACGGCGCGCTTCAGCGGTGGGACGGTCTGTTCCAGTTCGCCTATACGCATGGAACGGAAAAGTATCAGTACGGACGCCGCACGGACGGTTTCTTCGATCTTGCAACCGATCCGGTGAAGCTCTGCTCGCACGCGCTGGGCGCGGCATTGTTCTTCGACGGCGGTTTTGACTCAATGCCCGGTCCGGAGTTCCGGTTTGCCGTGGAGGAGAAAAAGCAGATTCCGTTTGAAGAGCTCTTTCCTGTGGAATACGAACGGTTCGGATTGCTCGGTCCTGTCGGCGGTTTTGCCGCATCGGAAAACGGAGTGAAGGGCGAATTGCTCTCCTCCAGCCGTCCCGTCCTGCGGAAACGTCTTGCGGCGCTGGCTCCGGACGGAGCGTTCCGTTCGGCCGGCGGAGCGTTGGAACTGACGCCGGCGCGCGGAACTTTGCGGGCCGTGACCCCGAAAGTCGAGGCGTTTGTCCTTCCCGCCGGGGCGCGCGGAAACGGAAAGTTCCTGCGTGTGGAAAACCGGAAAGGGCACGGTGTGTTCGGAGCTGTTTCTCTGGACGGAAAGCCGCTTGCGGAGTCGGGGCGTGTTCTGCTGATGCACCTGACCGACAGCGCGGCGAGCCGGATGCGTTTTTCCGCGAAGGATTGCCGGAAGATGGAGAGCTGGGGCGTTCCGCCGTTCCTTGCCGCACGCGGCGAAGCGGATATCGTGCTGAACGTCAATCCGGAAGCGAAGTACCGTCTGTTTGCGGTCGATATGGCGGGAAAGCGTCTCAACGAAATTCCGCTGGTCCGGAAGGGCGGTTCGCTTGCGGCAAAGCTGAATGTTTTCCAGCCTTCCGGCGCGGTGTTCTCCTATGAGCTGACAAAACAGGAACATTCCGGGAACAATTTGCAGAAATGAGCTTGCTTTTTTCGTGTTCATACAGTAAATTGCCATCGTGAGCAAATTTTACAGAAAGGAAAACAGTCATGCTCTCTGAACAGCTTGAAAAAATCAAAATTGTTCCGGTTCTTGTCCTGAACACACTCGACGAAGGTCTTGCGGTTTGCGAACAGCTCTGCAAAAACGGTCTTCCTGCGGCGGAAATCACCTTCCGCACGGCGGCGGCCGAACCGGTGATCCGCGAGGTTTCCAAACGTTTCCCCGAAATGTACGTCGGCGCGGGAACGGTTCTGAACATCACGGACCTTCACCGCGCGTTCGATGCGGGCGCGAAATTCGCCGTCGCTCCGGGATTCAACCCGAAGGTCGTTGCGGAAGCGGTCAAATGCAATCTCGATTTCTTCCCCGCCGTCTGCACTCCGAGCGAAGTGGAGCAGGCGATGGAGTTCGGCTGCCGGATGCTCAAGTTCTTCCCCGCGGAAGCCTGCGGCGGCATCCCGATGCTCAAATCCATCATCGCCCCGTACAAACACCTCGGAGTGAAGTTCATGCCGACCGGCGGAGTGAAACCCGTCAATGTCGAATCCTATCTTCAGATCCCGGAAGTCGCCGCTGTCGGCGGAACATGGCTGAACAAGTGCGACGATGAAACCATCCGCCAGGCGGCCGCCATCGCAGCCAAGTATATCAAGAAGTGAGGAACTGAATCATGCAGACCAAATCCCCCGATTCCTGCCGTTACGACATCATCTCCCTCGGCGAAGTCATGCTCCGTCTCGATCCCGGCGAGGGACGCATTCACACCACCCGCAGCTTCCGCGTCTGGGAAGGCGGCGGCGAGTACAATGTGGCGCGCGGACTCCGCCGCTGCTTCGGCAAACGCGCGGCCGTTGTGACCGCTTTCGCCGACAACCCGGTCGGACGTCTCGTCGAGGACTTCATCCTTCAGGGCGGCGTTGACACTTCCCTCATCAAGTGGGTCCCCTATGACGGCATCGGACGCTCCGTCCGCAACGGACTGAACTTCACCGAGCGCGGCTTCGGCGTGCGCGGCGCAGTCGGCTGCTCCGACCGCGGCAACACCGCCGTTTCGCAGCTCAGGGAAGGCGATATCGACTGGGATTACATTTTCGGCAAGCTCGGCGCCCGCTGGCTCCATACCGGCGGCATCTTCGCCGCTCTTTCCGACACCACGCCGGGTGTTGTGATCGAAGCGCTCAAGGCAGCGAAAAAGTACGGGACCATGACCAGCTACGACCTCAACTACCGTCCCTCTCTCTGGAAAGGCATCGGCGGCAAGGAGCGTGCGCAGGAAGTCAACAAGGAAATTGCAAAATATGTCGATGTGATGATCGGCAACGAAGAGGACTTCACCGCATGTCTCGGCTTTGAAGTCGCGGGCGCGGATGAAAAGCTCACCACGCTTCCCGTGGAAGGATTCAAGAAGATGATCGCTCAGGTCGTCGCCAAGTATCCGAACTTCAAGGCGGTTGCAACTACGCTCCGCACGGTGAAAACCGCAACGGTGAACGACTGGGGCGCGATCCTCTGGCACGGCGGTGAATTCTACCAGGCGGTTCAGCGCAACGGTCTTGAGATCCTTGACCGTGTCGGCGGCGGCGACAGCTTCGCTTCCGGTCTGATTTACGGTCTGATGGAGAAGGATGATCCCGCGCTTGCCGTGAACTACGGCGCGGCGCACGGAGCGCTCGCAATGACCACGCCCGGCGACACGAGCATGGCGACCCTCAAAGAGGTTGAGAAACTTGTCGGCGGAGCCGGCGCACGCGTCGACCGCTGATTTCTCTCTGAAAAAATATTTTTTTACGCGAATCCGGATTTCTGCCGGGTTCGCGTTTTTTCTTTTAAAATTCCGGAAAATGCTTGACATGTGAAAAGTTGATATTATATTATTCAATAATAATGAACAGAAGATGAAAATAATGAATAAACCGTCGATACAATCGGTCGCGAAAGCGTTTTCCGTTCTGGAATATGTTCTGGAGAGTTCGATGATTTCGGATGGAACCGGGCTTGCGGAGATCGCGGAGCGGTTCGGGATGCAGAAGACAACTGCGCGGAATATGATGCAGACACTTGAGTTCTGCGGTTACATCCGCCGCAAGGAACGCGGACTCTATGCGCCGGGAGAAAAATGCGCCATGCTCTGCAAAGCCGGATCGTTTGCGGAGCGGATCCGTCCCATTGCGCTTCCGCTGCTTAAATCCGCGGCGGAGGAGACGGGCGATTCGTTTATATTGACAACGCTGTTCAACGGGGAGCGGCTCATGATCGCATCGGTTTCCGGGAATTCGGTCATTTCGGTCAATCCGGAAGCGGTGGAACGGGAGCGCAAATTCAATTACAGCCGTGTCACTACGCATGTTCTGCTTGCATTCGCGCCGGAAACGGAGCGGAAAATGTTTCTGGAATCCAACCCCGTTCCGCCCGGAGCATGGCCGGAGATGGAGCATGAACTCGCGGAAATCCGCCGCCGCGGCATCTGCGCCAAAGACCGGACGGATAACGGATTCTTCGCCGCCGCGCGTCCGGTTTACACCCGGAAAAATGTCTTTATCGGTGCGCTCGGCGGCTACATTCCGATTGCGGAGGCGACGCCGGAAAAAAATGCGGGGCTTTGCCGTGTACTGGATCGTATTGCTCAGGAAATCACCAACCTCACAGGAGAGTTATCATGATGAACGATTTTGCAAAAGAACTGACAAAGTTCCTTGTCCGCAAAGATGATGAAGTGGAGTTCCGGATTCGCACCGGAACGGAGATGTACCGCAAAGGTTTCGGGGAAATCCGTCTGATCGGACCCGACGGCAAGCCCGTAACCCGCGCGAAGATCCGTCTGAAGCAGAAGACGCATGAATTTCTTTTCGGCTGCAACGCCTTTATGCTGAATCAGTTTCCGGAGGCGGAACAGAACCGGAAATATGAAGAGGTCTTCGCTTCTCTGTTCAACGAAGCTGTCGTTCCGTTCTACTGGTCCGATCTCGAACCGGAGGAGGGGGAGCTTCGCTTCAAAACCGGAAGCCGTCCGGTCTACCGCCGTCCCCCGACCGATGAGGTTGTGGAGTTCTGCAGCCGTAACGGGATTCTGCCGAAGGGACATCCGCTCTGCTGGCACTGTTTCAAACCCGCGTGGCTTCCGAACAATCCGGCGCAGGTGATGCGGAAGCTCGACCGCCGCATGGCGCAGATCGCGGAGCGTTACGGCGACAAAATTTTTCTCTGGGATTGTGTGAACGAGGCGCAGACGCGTCTGCCGCACATGTGGCCGACG
Organism: Lentisphaeria bacterium UBA4640; assembly: GCA_002405835.1. GTDB lineage: Bacteria > Verrucomicrobiota > Lentisphaeria > Victivallales > UBA1829 > UBA1829. Next base: position 78,242 of record DHMO01000044.1, read on the forward strand.
GGAAAAGTCGTTTACCCTGATGACCATGTTCATCAGGTGTTCCGGATGGCGGACCGCTATTTCCCGAATGCGACGCTGCTTTACAATGACGACCGCCGCTGGTGGGACTTCAACGGCGACTATACGCCGGTTTACCTGCTGATCCGTTCCCTTCAGGAGCACGGTTGCCGCGTGGGCGGGCTCGGGCTTCAGTTCCACATGTTCGACAACTTCCTGCATGGCGAGCATGAAAGTTTCCTGAATCCGCGCACTCTTTTCCTGTGTCTGGATCTTTATGCGAAACTGGGAATTCCGGTGAACTTTTCGGAGGTCAGCATCGTGAGCCGCCGCGACCTCGGGGACGGCGATGCGTTTCAGGAGCTTGTTACGGAAAAGCTGTACCGTCTGTGGTTCAGCCATCCGGCGGTCAGTGCCGTTACCTGGTGGAATCTGGTCGACGGAACCGCCGCTTACGCTCCGCTCGGCAGTGAAGACGGCGAGAACAGCCTGCGCGCGGGACTCGTCAACTATGATTTTTCGCCGAAGCCCGCGTTCAAGGTTCTGGAACACCTCATCAAGCACGAATGGCACACGGAAACGGAGCTGGATTACGAAGACGGCGCGCTGAACCAGTTCCATGGCTTCTACGGCATGTACGAGGCGGAAATCAGCACGGACAGCGGCACGTTCTCCCGCACTCTTGAACTTGGACGGAAGAACTGCAACATCTTTCCGCTGAATTTGAAATAACGGAACGCTGCAGATAAAAGAAGAGCGCCGCTTACGGGATTCTCTCCTGTGAGCGGCGCTTTTTTCTGTGTATGAAAATCAGATCAGCGGTAGCGGTACTGCGGCTGCTGCTGAACACGCTGCATCTTCGGCATTTCGAGTCCGAGCGCATACCACGCTTCGCCGAGTCCGGCGTTGGAGAACTGTTTGATCTTGCCGTTTGCAAGCGCTTCCCAGTTGGCGACGAGAACCGGATTTTCGCTCTTCTTCTTGGCGTTGGTGAGAACTGTGAAGGCGTCGTCGTTTTTGCCCTGTTTCAGGAGAATCCAAGCGTAGAGGAGGGCGGGAAGCACGCAGTTGTCCTTCTTGAGCGTTGCGCCCTTTTTGCGGAAGAACTTGTCGAGCGCGGGATCATTCTTTTTATAAAGACGGACCATTTTCATGCAGACAGCCTGCGGTTCGAGGAAAAGGCATTTCGGCATGATGGCGTCGACGTCATCGAAGCGTTTGAGCTGGAAGAGGAACGCCATTTTCATGGTGTTGATCTGTTTTGCGAGGAGAAAGTTCCAGATGTAGAGCGGCTTGAAGATGTCGCACGCGGCAAGCGCGCGTTCGAGTCCGGCGGTCTGTTCCTGTTCGAGCTGCTGCATCATGATTTTCTGGCTTCCGAGGGGATGCCGCATGAAGTGCTGTTGTTTTGCCTCGAGCCGTTTCTGCACATCCATGATGATGCCCTGGATCTGGAGGTTTCTTGCGTTGACGGCGCGGCGGATGAGGAGCGCGGCGGCGAGCTGGAAGATGAACATGGAGAGGATGGCGCAGGCGACGGCCCAGCCGGTGGAGAATTCCGCTCCGAAGCGCGTCGATGCGAACACGAGGACGCCGAGCGAGAGAGAAATAATCATAGTAAGCATAAAAGTTTTCCTTCTGTTGCGTTCTTTATAAAATACACTCATTTGTGTGGATATTCAATCGGGAAAGCATTATTTTCTGAAATTTTGTGGAAGAAGATTTTTTAAACAGGGACTTGCAAAATTTAAATAGGGAGTTATATTAATAAACTCTGTAGCGAAACATTACCTTAAAGGAGAATATTATGTACGCAATCATCAGCACTGGCGGAAAGCAGCTGAAGGTCACGAACGACGAAGTCGTGGCGGTCGAACGTCTTGCCGGAAACGCAGGCGACAAAGTTACCTTTGATCAGGTCCTCGCGGTCGGCGAAGGCGCAAATGTCAATTTCGGAACCCCCGTTGTCGAGGGCGCGAAAGTCGAAGCTGAAATCGTGGAACACCTCCGCGGTCCCAAACTCATCGCTTTCAAGATCAAACGCCGCAAAGGCTATCGTCTGCGCAAAGGCCACAGACAGGAACTCACCAAAGTTAAAATCCTTTCCGTGGGGTAATCTGTCATGCGTTATGATGCGAACGGAGCTTTGCTGGAAACCGAGATCCCGGGACTGAAACCGGTGCATCGCGGCAAGGTGCGCGATATTTATGACATGGGCGACAGTCTCCTCTTTGTGGCGACTGACCGCATCAGTGCATTCGATTGCGTAATGCCGAACGGAATTCCCGACAAGGGCCGCGTGCTTACCGCGATGTCCCTCTTCTGGTTCAATCTGTTCTCCTGGGCTCCCAATCATGTGCTCTGCTCCGACGCATCCAAATTCCCGGCGGTCCTCAAATCCGTCGAGAAAGACCTTGCCGGACGCTCCATCCTCGTGAAAAAAGCCAAGACCATTCCTCTGGAATGCATCGTCCGCGGCTATATCACCGGAAGCGGATGGAGCTCCTACAAAAAAGACGGCACCGTCTGCGGACAGAAGCTCCGCCCGGGATACCGTCAGGCGGAAAAGCTCGATGAAGCGATCTTCACCCCCTCCACAAAAGCGGATGAGGGACATGATGAAAACATCAGTTTTGAGCAGGCCTGCAAGCTGGTCGGAACCGAAAAGGCGACCCGTGTGAAAGAGCTCGCTCTCCGTCTCTACACCGAAGCCGCCGCTTATGCGGAAAAACGCGGAATCATTGTCGCCGACACCAAATTCGAGTTCGGCGAATACAACGGCGAAGTCATCGTCATCGACGAAGTCCTCACCCCCGATTCCAGCCGTTTCTGGCCGAAGGATCAGTATCAGATCGGCTGCTCGCCGGTCAGTCTTGACAAACAGTACGTCCGCGACTATCTTGAGAGTCTCGACTGGGATAAAAACCCGCCGGCGCCCGCTCTCCCTGAAGAAGTTGTCGCAAAGACGCGCGAAAAATACCTCGAAGCACTCAAGGCGCTTTCGGGAGAGTCTCTTTCCTGATCCGTCCGGTTCTTCAAGCCCGGGGAGTTGCATCCGATGAAACCTGAACATTTCCAGAACAGCGTCGGGAAGGTCTCCCCGCAGGATTTTACTTTCAACGAGGGGCTGAAGCTGCAGTGCGGTCAGCTCCTCGCCCCGATTACTCTCCGTTACGAAACGTACGGAACCCTTTCTCCGAATGCCGACAACGCAATTCTCATCGAACATGCGCTTTCCGGCGACGCCCATGTCGCGGGTTACCATTCCGAATCCGATGAAAAGCCCGGCTGGTGGGATACTATGGTCGGTCCCGGCAAAACGTTCGATACAAACAAGTATTTCATCGTCTGTTCGAACGTAATCGGCGGCTGCTCCGGCTCCACGGGACCTGGCTCAATCAATCCCGCGACCGGCACGCGCTACGGCATGGATTTTCCTTTTGTCACGATTGCCGACATGGTTCATGCGCAGAAAAAGCTCATGGATCACCTCGGAATCCGGAAATGGCTCTGCGTCGCGGGCGGCTCCATGGGCGGAATGCAGGTGCTCCGCTGGGCGCTCCTCTATCCGGACTGCATGGAAAGCATCATTCCGATTGCGACAACATCCCGTATTTCCGCGCAGTCCATCGCCTTCAACTGGGTCGGACGCGAGGCCATCATGAGCGATCCCGAATGGAACGGCGGTCATTACACCGATCAGCCGGACCGCGGACTTGCCATCGCCCGCATGCTTGCGCACATCACCTATCTCAGTGAAGAATCCATGCGCCGCAAATTCGGACGCAAGCTCCAGTCGGCAACGGATTATTCGTTCGATTTCGACAAGGATTTCAGCGTGGAAAGCTATCTGGAGCATCAGGGAATGCGCTTCGTCGACCGCTTTGATGCAAACGCTTATCTTTACATCACCCGCGCCATCGACTACTTTGACGTTGCGGATAAATCGAACGGCGATCTCGCGAAGGGACTTGCCCCGATTCAGTGCAAGACGCTCGTGGTCTCCTTCTCCAGCGACTGGCTGTTCCCTCCGGAGCAGTCGCGTGAAATGGTGCGCGGAATGCTGAAAAACGGACTTGATGTGACCTACTGCAACATCAAATCTTCATACGGACACGATGCGTTTCTGCTGGAGGACGACACACTGGGGCGTCTGATTTCAAACTTTCTTGCGAACGTCAAACCGGAGGCGGCAAAATGACCGAAGAGAATCTCCGTCTCAACCACGACACCACGCTTTCCCGCGACGATCTGACGACCATTGTTTCGATGATTCCGGACGGTTCGCGCATTCTTGACCTCGGCTGCGGCTCCGGACGCCTGCTGCGTCTGCTTGCCGACCTCAAGCACGGCAAAGTCATGGGTGTGGAGTGCGACCAGTCGAAAGTGATTGAGTGCACCGGGCGCGGTGTTCCGGTGATTCAGGCGGATCTTGACGAAGGTCTGCCGGATTTTGCCGATCAAAGCTATGATTTCGTGATTCTGAGCCGCACACTTCAGGCGGTGAAGCGCCCCGACCAGCTGCTCGACGAGATTTTCCGTGTCGGTAAGACGGGCATCATCAGTTTCATCAATTTCGGGCACTGTTCGGCGCGTCTTCAGCTTCTGTTCGGCGACATGCCGGAGACGAAGACTCTGCCGTGGCGCTGGTTTGATACGCCGAACATCCACCTTGCCACGATCGCGGACTTCCGCCGTCTCTGCAAGGAGAAGCAGATCCGCATTCTTCGCGAGATTCCTCTCTCGATGCGCACGGATCCTTTTGCGCGTCTCGCCGATCTCTGGCCGAACTTCTTTGCTTCGACCTGTGTGTTTATTCTTCAGAAATGAAACGATTCGCCTATCTTTTTCTGACGTTCTGCGCTCTGTTCATCCTTGCTGTTCTCTACGTTTATTCCCCCGAAAGCCTCGGTTTTGACGTCTGTTTTACCCGCCGCGTCCTGGGGATTCAGTGTGCCGGCTGCGGTGCGACCCGCGCTACGCGCGCGCTGCTTCACGGCGATTTCCGGACGGCGCTTCAGCTGAATGCCCTTTATGTGTTTTCTCTTCCGTTTTTGCTTTATCTGTGGTTTGTCGCCGGGCAATATGCGTTTGATGCAAGGAAGCCTTTTCCGCTTTTCAGCCGGAAAATCACGGTTGTATTTCTCTCCGCAATTCTTCTTTTTACATTGTTCCGGAATATTGTTCATTGACAGGTTGGCTATGTCTATAGTCAACCTGTCAATGAATCTGCTTGAAATATGCGTGAATGCAGGATATATTATTGACAACTTGCTTTGAAACATAGCCGACTTGTCAATGGAGGAAATTATGGAAATAGAGCGGACGGGGTATTTGCGGCAGCTGATTGACCGCGAGTGGAACGGACAGATAAAAGTTATTACGGGGATTCGCCGTTGCGGAAAATCATTTCTGCTCCGGACTCTGTTCAGAAAATACCTTCTTGCGAAAGGCGTGAAGGAGGAGCAGATTATTCATCTGGAACTTGATCTGACCCGAAACATCCGGTACCGGAATCCTCTGGAACTTTCTGATTATGTCCATAGCCGGATTGATGGGAAAAAAGACCGGTTTTACCTTTTTATTGACGAAATCCAGCTCTCCGATCCGGTGAAGAATCCGTATTTGCCGGACGGGAAAAAAATCACATTCTATGACACTCTGAATGATTTCCGGGAGATTTCAAATCTTGATGTATATGTGACCGGAAGCAATTCAAAAATGCTTTCGAGCGACATTTTGACCGAGTTCCGCGGTCGGGGGGATGAAATCCGTGTTCATCCGCTGAGTTTTTCGGAGTTCTGTTCTGCGGTTGGCGGCGACAGAAAAGCGGCGTTTGAACAGTATGCGTTCTTCGGCGGGATGCCTCTGATTCTGTCGCAGAAAGATGATGGCGCAAAGATGGCTTATCTGCAGTCGCTGTTCTCTGAGCTGTATTTAAAAGATATTGTTGAGCGAAAGGGGGTCCAGTATCCGGAAGAGCTTTCGCAGGTGCTGGATCTTTTGTGTTCGTCCATCGGCTCGCTGACAAATCCGACGAAAATAGCGGATACAATCCGCTCGAAAAAGAAGGTGAATATTTCCGTGAATACTCTGAAGAGTTATATGGCATACCTGCAGGATGCTTTCCTTTTCTGTGAATGCCGGAGATACGATGTCAAGGGAAAATCGTATTTTGATTTCCCGATGAAATATTATTGCGAAGATGTCGGTTTGCGCAACGCCGGAATCGGCTTCCGGCAGATGGAAATGACGCATATCATGGAAAACATCATTTGCAATGAATTGCGTGTGCGGGGCTATTCCGTAGACGTCGGCGTGGTTTATGAAAATGCGAAAAATCAGAGCGGCAATTATTCGCGGGTTCAGCGCGAGATTGATTTTATTGCAACGAAAGGAAACCGGAAATTTTATATCCAGTCCGCATTTGCCATGCCGGATGAAGAGAAGCGGGCGACGGAGCTGAAGCCATTTTCCCTTACCGGTGATTCATTTCCGAAAATTGTGGTGCGTCAGGATATCGGCAAACCGTGGTATGATGAACAGGGCGTGCTGAATATCGGGCTTGTCGATTTTCTGCTGGACCGTTCCGTTATGGGATAAAGTTTCATTGACAGGTTGGCTGTATATCTAGCCAACCTGTCAATGAATTCCGCTTGAAGTGAGTCGGGCGTTCACTTGGCGCGTCCCCAGAAATCGTCTATTCTCCATGCGCTCAAACGGGGAAGCTGGTACATTTTCACTCGGTTGGCGTGACCGTCCACATAGCCTATTGTGGAAGTCGCATTATGAAGGTAGATGATGTCGCCCATACTGTGAAGATTGCCGTCTCCGCGGTCGTATACGGTGTTGGAGTAGGCCGGACCGAGAAAATCGGCATAGAGCATCCGGATGCTCGGATATTTGCAGGCGGTGATCCGGTTGCGTCCCAGAGTTTCATAATCATCCTTGTACATGCAATAGTTGATTCCGATGTGGAAGGAACGTTTGTTGACATCAATCGGGCGTTCGGCAGAGGGGCAGTCAAGGAAGGGAAGTTTCGGCCGCGAAAAACCGTTTGTTCCGGAAAACCACTCCCATTTTGATGACTCTGTAAATGTGTTCGGCATGGCGTTGTTTGTTGAATCATAATAGAGCATGGTCCCCCATGTCGCTTCCGATGATCCGGCCGCAGGAGAGTGCTTGGGAAGAAAGCCGTTATTGCTGTCGGCATAATGAAAAGTCGCGAGCAGAAGCTGTTTCCGGTTTGAGAGACAGTTCGCTGATCGGGCAGATTCCCTGGCTTTGTTCAGTGCCGGGAGAAGCATGCCGGCGAGGATGGCGATGGCCGCAATCGTTACCAGGAGTTCTATGAGGGTAAATCTCGCGGATTTCCGCTTAAGGTGAGTATAAATTTATTTTCATCATAATGCCTTTGTTTGATTTTTCAGAAGGTTCTGCCAGTTCTACGGGCGGAACTGGCAGAAAACGGGCAGACTTTTTTATTTTGCGGCTTCCTTGTTGAGCGCCCAGCCGTCTTTCAGCGATTTGAGCAGCGGTTCATTGATGGGATAGTCGCTGCCGTCACGGCGGTGCGGGTGAAGCGCCATGGTCTCCGGACCGGTCGTTTCACGGAAGTTCCAATAGGTCCAGTGAAAGCCGAGTTCCTCGAAAACGGCGATGCGGTCCGCGGTGGTTTTCGCCTGATAGCCTTCCGGCCCGACCTGACGTTCCACGGCGAACTCTCCGACGTAGACGGGAACATTGTACTTGCGGGCGAACTCGGCAGGCGTTTTCATGGAACGGCGGATGGTGTCGCAAGTCAGGATTTTTGCGCCGAACCAGCTAAGCGCCAGATAGCTTCTACCGGTGGCTTTCTCCAGTTTGATCCAGCCGGTGACCTTGAGTTCAATTCCGTCATAGACGGGGATTTCGGGGCTGACCCATCCGTGGTATTCGGTGGTTCCGCGCACGGCGAGAGAACCCGGGGCGTTGTGACCGACGCTGCTGTCGTAGAATTCAGTCGGGAGTTCTCCGCGTTCCTTGGTGAATTTTTCCGTATCTTTGTCGAACGACCACTTGCCGAGAATTTTTCCGGTTTTGGCATCCGTGACTGTGAGGTCGTCGAACCATGCAGTTCCGCTGTTGGCGTCGGAGCGGAGTATCAGTCTGGCTTTTGTGGGAATTCCGGAACGGTTCAGCTTGAGGGTGCGTTCATACCAGGTCCAGGGGAGGGTTCCTGTGATGCCGTCGTGCTCGCCGGAGTTGCCGATCCACTCGCCGTTCGGCCACGAGCCTTCGTAGTAATGGAAGGTGTAGAGAATGTTCGGGTCGTTCTGTTTGGCAAATTGGTTGAGGCTCGACTGGACGCTGCCGTCTTCGCCGCAGACGACAAGCATCTTGTCCGGGTCAACTTTGCGGATGCCGTTGATTACCGCGGTTGTCGTTTTCTGATAGAGCGCATAGTTGCAGGGGACGGTGTCAGGCTCATTCATGAGTTCATACGCGGCAACGGTGGAGACGTTTTTGTAACGTGCCGCGAGCTGCTGCCAGAGAGAAATGAAGTTGTCCAGATCTTTTTTGTTCTTGTAGATCCCGCCTTTCCCCGCCTGACCGCCGGGGACGGTGTGCATGTCGAGAATGACATAGATTCCGTATTTTTTCGCCCAGCCGACAACTTCGTCAATGGCTTTGACTTTCTGTTCATCCAGCGTTGCGGTTCCGGGCTGAACGAAGTTGTCCCAGAAGAATGCGAGGCGGATGACGTTTGCGCCCCATTTGGCACAGCGTTTCATGTCGTTTTCCGTGTAGCGGGTTCCCTGGTTCTGCCACCAGCCCCAGTTGATTCCGCGCAGGCGGATCGGTTTGCCGTTTGCGAGGACTTTGTTCCCTTCCACGCGGAGCGGGGCGGGCGGTTCGGCGCCGCGGAGAGCCGCGGGCAGAAGAAGAACGCCCAGTGCGAAGACCGCACTCAGTATTGTTTTCATCGATAAATCTCCTTGTCTGTTGATTTTTTTTACGGGAAAATCCGGAAATTGTCCGGGCCCTGGACTTTTCGCGGTTGATTTTTCCTTTCCATTAATTATAGTATATTTCAGCAAAAAAACAACGGTTTTAAAGTTCAAAAAAGTATCAATAATCACAGAGGTGAAAAAATGCCGGAGAGTACCTCGTATACACGTCCAAATCCGCAGGTTCTGCAGAATGTGGCGCTTCCTTTTTACCCGCGCGGGACGGGGATAGAAACCTTGAAAAAAGGACAGAAATTACTGTCGGAAGCAACGGTGATTCCTTTTGTGGAGGTTATGTGGGGGCTTGAGGGAATCGGAGAAGTCGTGCTTTATGAGCAGAAGTTCCAAATCCGCGAGAACGATGTATTCTTCTATCTTCCGGGCGAACGGCATTCGCGGTATGCGCTTTCCGAAACATGGAAGCGGCGCTGGTTCTGTTTCGACGGTCCGTTCGCGCAGGCGTTCATGCTTTCGTATCAGTATCCGCGCCTTCAGCATGCGCTTCAGCCTTATCCCGCCGACCGTTTTGAGGAGCTGGAACGGAATATTTCCGAGGACGACCCTTTTTGTGTGCGCAAATCGGCGGCGCTTATCATGGAGCTGCTCGCGTTTGCTTCCGGAACGAACTGCTCGATGGGCAGCGGAAAGATTGCGAAACAGGCGCTGGAAATCATCTCCGCACATCTCTACGATCCGTATTTTGACGTCGGAACGCTCAGCGAATCGCTTCACGTTTCGAAGAATCACCTGATCAATCTCTTCCGTGAGTACACGGGCAAAACGCCGGGACGCTATATTCTGAACAACCGTCTGGAGCAGGCGATGTCGCTTTTGCGCGGGACGGATGCGCCGGTCCGCGAGGTTGCGCTCCGCTGCGGGTTCGCGGAACCGCGCACGTTCACACGGTTCATCAAACGCGCTCTCGGAGTCAGCCCGCTGGAAGTGCGGAAGAAAAAAGACCGGATAGAGAATTTTTCCGCGCCTGAAATCTTCAAATAAATTTTATTCCGGATTTGCAGAATTGGCGATTGTGTGGTAAATTGTCAGATATGCAACAATTAAAGAGAGGTTTTTGTGAGTAATCAATCTTCTGGCGGACGCGAAATGCTTGCGTCCCGTTTGGGCTTCATCCTGCTCACCGCGGGATGTGCGATCGGTCTGGGCAACATCTGGCGCTTCCCGTATATCTGCGGACAGTACGGCGGCGCAATCTTTGTCCTGATGTATCTTTTCTTCCTCGTCCTGCTCGGATTCCCGGTCATGGTGATGGAACTTTCCGTCGGACGCGCGGGACAGCTCGACTTGGTCGGCTGCTACAAGCGTCTCAAGAATCCGGAACGTGCGCTTCCGTGGGAAAAGCCCGGAATGCTGTTCTTTACCGGCAATCTCATTCTTCTGATGTTCTACTCGGTCATTACCGGCTGGCTGCTTGCCTATACCTGGTATTTCGCGACCGGCGCCTTTTCGCAGGTCGGCGCGGACGGCGTGCCGGGATTCTTTAACGGCTTCCTTGCCAGCCCCGGCCGACAGATTCTTTTCACCTACATTGCAATCGGAATCACCGTGGCGGTCTGCATCGCCGGACTCAAGGCGGGTGTGGAGCGCGTAACCAAGTTCATGATGGCGGGACTGTTCCTGCTGCTCATCGGACTCGCCATTCAGGCGTGCCGTCTGCCGAACGCTTCTGAAGGTCTGAAATTCTTCCTCATGCCGAGTGTCGCGACGCTTGAGCAGAGCGGTTTCTGGCCGGCGGTTCATGCGGCAATGACACAGGCGTTCTTTACGCTCAGTCTCGGCATCGGCAGCATTGCAATCTGCGGAAGCTATGTCGCCAAGACGCAGTCGCTGCCGCAGGAGGCGACCATTATCATTACGCTTGACACCTTTGTTGCGATCTGCGCCGGACTCATCATCTTCCCGAGCTGTTTTGCATACGGCGTTGAGCCGGGACAGGGACCGGGACTGATCTTCGTCACACTTCCCCGCATTTTCCTGAATATGGAATATGGCATGGTGCGCGGATTCATCTTCTTCCTGTTCCTGAGCATTGCGGCTCTGACGACGCTGATCGCGGTTGCGGAGAACCTGATTGCATTCGGCATCGATGAACTGCGCTTTTCGCGGAAGAAGTCAACTCTGGTTACAGGATTCCTGCTTTTCGTCTTTTCGCTTCCCTGCATCTTCGGCTTCAACCTCTGGAAGAATTTCCAGCCGCTGGGCAAAGGATCCTGCGTGCTTGACCTCGAAGACTTTATTGTGAGCGACAACTTCCTTCCGCTCGGCGCTCTGCTGATCACGCTGTTCTGCACGCGCCGCCGCGGCTGGGGACTTCAGAACTTCCTGGCGGAGGCGAACACCGGAAGCGGATTCAACTTCCCGCGTCTGCTTTCGTTCTACATCACCTGGATTCTGCCGGTTGTCATTCTGCTGATCTGGGTGATCGGGCTTGTGAAGAGGTTCCATCTGCTTGACATTTAATCATTAACCTTCAAGGAGGTAAAAATGTTAATGTTCCTGCTCGGTATCGTAATGCTGGTGGCCGGCTACTACTATTACGGTAAATTCGTGGAAAAGATTCTCGGTCCCGACGACCGGAAGACTCCGGCGGTCTCCAGCTATGACGGAGTGGACTACCTGGTTCTGCCGACCTGGAAGAACATGCTGATTCAGCTGCTGAACATTGCCGGAATCGGTCCTGTGATCGGCGTGATTCTCGGCGTGAAGTTCGGCGCGATCGTCTTCCTGATCATTCCGCTCGGCAACATCTTCGGCGGTGCGGTGCACGACTTTGTCGCGGGCATGATGTCCCTGCGGCACAACGGTGCGAACCTTCCGGCGCTGATTCAGAAGACGATGGGAAAACCGTTCTACGGGCTCTTCTCGATTTTCATGTGCTTCCTGCTTCTGCTGGTCGTTGCGGTGTTCATCAACATCCCGGCCGGGCTGATCGACCGCCTGTTCCCGACCGTTTCGGTCTTCTGGGTTGCAGTCGTGGCGATTTTTGTCTACTACATCATCGCGACGATTTTCCCGGTTGACAAAATCATCGGAGCGATCTATCCGCTGTTCGGCGCGATGCTGATGATCGGAACGTTTGCAATCTTCTTCTCGATGATCTGGCAGTATTCGTTTTCGACTCCGGGAATGATGCTGGAGACTCCCGAGCTGAAGTCGCTGATTCTCGGTTTCCGCGAAGAGAACCCGATTCTGCCGTGTCTGTTTGTGACAATCGCATGCGGCATCCTTTCCGGTTTCCACGCGACGCAGTCGCCGATTGTCGCCCGGACCATGAAGTCCGAACGCGAGGCGCGCGGAACGTTCTACGGCATGATGATCGTCGAAGGCGTCATCGCGATGATCTGGGCTGCCGCGGGATTCGCCATTTACAATCTGATTCCGACGAAATTCGCGGAGAATTCGACGCAGGTTCTTGTTGACATTACGCAGTATTTCCTCGGCGGCTGGATGGGCGTCCTGACGATTATCGCGGTTGTGATTCTTGCAATTACCTCCGGCGATACAGCAATGCGCAGTCTGCGTCTGAGCCTTGCGGAGATCCTGAACATCGGACAGACGAAGCTAGTGAACCGCGTGCTTCTCTGCCTTCCGCTTGTGGTGCTGGTCGCCGGGCTTCTCTGGTGGTCGAACATGAGCGCGGAGTCGTTCAAACATCTTTGGAATTACTTTGCATGGGGCAACCAGGTGCTCGGCGCCTGCACGCTGACTGCAACATCCGTCTGGCTGTTCAGTCAGAAGAAAAACGGCTGGGTGACGCTGCTTCCCGGAATGTTCATGACGTTCATCGTCGTGACATTCATCGTTTGGACTTCGCCCGCGCACAAGGGACCTTACGGCTTCGGGTTGAACCTGAATATTGCGTATGTGATCGGCACGGCGCTTGCGCTGTTCCAGGGCGTGTGGGCGTATCTGATCGGACGCCGCCGCGCCGCGCTGTCGCCTTTGGAAAAATAAGATTTTTCTGTCGCTTGCTTTGAGGACGGATGAGGAGTTTTCCCATCCGTCTTTTTTTTGAAAAAAGTTCTGTTTTGCCGCTTGCGTTTTTCCATAACGCTGTTATAAGTACAGATGAAACCTTTCAACAAAAGGAGGTACGCATGAAGAGATCGAAGATATTCCTGATTCTGCTTCTTGGCGGTTTTGTTTCCGCCGGAGCGTTTGCACGGCCGCCCGGACCGCCGCCGGGAGGACCGGGTGGAGGACCCGGAGGTCCGCCGCCGAGACATCATGGCGACAAGGGCGTTGCTCTGGCCGCCGACATTGTGGATCTGGTTGGAGCCTCGCTGGACATTTTAGCACCGCGTCCAGCCCCGCCGCCTCCGCCAGCGCCGATGCCTCCGCCTCCGCCGCC
>DHMO01000071.1 GCA_002405835.1 Lentisphaeria bacterium UBA4640
CTCGCCGGCATGCTCCTGCCCGCGCTGAACAGCGCGAGAGCAAAGGGAATATCCATTACATGTCTGTCGAGGCTGAAACAGATTGGTACTGCAGATGCGCAGTATCAAAATGATTTTGAAGTTTTCTGTCCGATGAACTATGGAATGGGGTCGCTCGCAAAAGGTAAACCCAGTTTTACGGGATTGGTGTCGGATAGAGAATATACACGGACAGATTATACGAAGGATGGTTTTCTTACCCCATATTTAAAAAAATCTAATGAAAACGAAACTTTGCAAAATGCGGCGAAAACAAACGTTTTTTTCTGTCCAGAACCTGGATTTCAAGCAGTATGGGCTTCTATTCCTGACAATACAATAACTTTTGGTTCTTATAGTGGCTATGCGGTCAATGAAAACGTTCATGGCAGACCAGCTTATGGTTCAAAAGAATCAACTGTAAAAACTGCAGGGAAAGTCAAAAGACCTTCAACAGTCGTTTCTTTTGGAGAACAAGCGGGTAAGGCTAGTTCTACTGGAGCTGCAACAAACCCAACCATAACAGAACTTACGGAAGACAAGCTTTCTATATCTCTTAATAATGTGTGTGTTCATTTTAGACATAATGGAGTTGGAAATTTTATCTTTGCAGATGGGCATGGAAGTTCCCTAAGACCTGCATACATTCTCAATAAGACCTTCAATATTGGAGGAATAGATCCTATGTATGGAGAAGGGAGCGCGACCGAATCTTTTAATCCAGATTTTGAAAGATAAGGCTCCATAAATGAAAAAACTGGTTATTGTTTTTCTGCTCCTATTGGTTTGTGGAGCATGTGTATACTTTTTTGTCGGACGGTCTCCGTACTCCGACGAGATTGTGTCAAAGCATGTTTCCATTGAAGATTCTGCCCTTAAACAGGAGTTGAGAGGGCTGGTTACGGAGATTCAGAAGATTGCTGACCGGAATGATAAAAACGCATTTCAGAACATCTTTCTGATTGACCCGGATCTTGACGACAGTGAAGAACATATGGATAAGAGCTTCGAATTCATCCGTTCGGCAGGCCCTCTGGCTGATTTCACTCCGAATGGCTTCTACTATGACAGCATGGCTGAATCCATACTGTATGTGCAAGGAGCATTGAATGATACAGCGCTGGAATTTTCCTTCTGTAAAAACAAGTCAGGCTATCTTCTGACAGACGTGCGGGCTCTGTAATACAACAATTATCAGGTTCATAGTTTAGACTCTGCTGAAAAATGATCGGCAGACTCTATTCTCCTATCCGCATTTTCCTTGCCCACCCTCTGCGGTCCTCACCGGCCCCCTGCGGGTAATTCTTGAGTTTGTCGTTCAACAGAGATATACGCCCTCCAAAAGTTCTTAACAGTATGTTTCTGTACTCACAGTTTTTGTCCGCAGAGGTCCGTTCAGGACCGCAGGGGAGGTTTTTGTGCCGCTCGGGAATGGCGGAGCTGAGTTGATTTCTGCAAAAAACGTCAATTCCGGCGAATCCTCCTTGATATTTCCGAAAGCGGGTGTATTTTCCCGAATACCTCAAAATCAAAAAAAGGATTCTGTTAAATGAAAATACTGCTGCTCGGCGACTCCATCCGCATGGGATATGGAGAACACGTCGCGAAACTCATGGAAGGGAAAGCTCAGGTCTTCTATCCCAGAGACAACGGACGCTTCCTGCAATACACTCTCCGCGAACTCCAGGACTGGAAGTGGAACCTTCATCTGCAGGACGGCGTCGACATCGTGCACTGGAACAACGGGCTGTGGGACGTCGGGCATCTCGGCGCGGGAACCGGCGCAACCGGAGAGGCCGAGGCCGCAACCGTTCAGCCGACCATTCATGCCGGATATTATGAATACGAAAAAGACAATCTGACGCCGCCCGCAATGTATGAATATATGCTCGGACGGGTTCATCAGCGCATCCGCAATCTCTTCCCGGCGGCGAAAATCATCTTCGCATACACCACTCCCGTGCTCGAAGATCAGGCGCCCGATTTCCTCTATCGCTCCAATGCGGAAATCCGCGAATACAACGCCATCGCGCGCAGGGTTCTCGAACCGGAAGGCGTCGTTTTCAACGATCTCTACACCTTTGCGGAAGAGCGTCTCAAGGAACTCCACCGCGACTGGGTTCATTTCAACGAGGAAGGTTCCCACCTCATCGCGCGGGAGATTATGGAATTTATTCTCAATCAGACAAAATAAAAATCATCCGCCGGGGACTCCGGTTCCCGGCTCACTTCCCAAGCAGAAGCAGTTCTTCAAACAGTGAATCCGCGGTAACCGTTTCTCCGCGGAAGCGCAGACAGCGCACCCAGTCCCGTTCCAGCGAAACCGTGATCAGTTCCGCCCGTTCCGCAAGTTCCAGAAAATACGATGCGTCGTGCGGATGAAGCGCACGGGCACAGAGAAAATTATCCAGATCGATATCCAGAATCAGCGGGTCCGGAATTTCCGGAATTCCGCGCCGCAGATACTCTGTTTCCAAAACCTGCTCCGCCGCGGAAAGCGCGCGCGGAGAACTGTCCAGAATTTCCTGCGTTTCCGGCCAGACAGAGTCGCAGTGAACCGACATGGCGGGATGTGCGCATGGAGTGAAGTCTTCGTGCGAAAGGATGCGCGCGGAGGCGAGGACGCCCGCGCGGAGTGCCCAGTCGATATGTTCGTCATGGCGGAGCAGAGCGAGGGCGGAAAGAACGGTTTCCTCTGACTGGAAATCAAAGGTTCCCTTGACGGCGGAGCGTCCGAACGCGGGGAGAACGTCGGTGTGGTGATCGAGCGTGACGGCGTGATAGCGGCGTCCGGTGCGGCGGACAAGACGGGTCCACGGGATCAGAACATGGTGATGCTGTTCCACGAGCGCAAGAGGCGTCCCGCGGAACAGGGTTTCGCGCAGGATCATTCTTCGTCGAAATTATCGAATCCGCGGCGCGGGCGGCGTTCGCTGCGGCGTCCGGCGGGGACGTATCCGCGTTCGCGCTGTTCGCGTTTGCGGCGGTCGTCGTAATGTCCTTTGACGGGGTGCATGGGCGCGCGGCGGAGGTTGGCTCCGAAGCGCAGGACTTCGGGATCATCTTCTTCGAGCATGAGAATCCGGGCGATGTCGCGGCGGGTCATGAAGCGCCATTCGCCGGGCTTGAGCATTCCGCGGCGGAGGTCGCCGATCGCCATGCGTTCGAGACGTTTTGTGTGATTTCCGAGCGCTTCGACCATGCGGCGGATTTCGCGGTTTTTGCCTTCGGCGAGAACGATCATGAACTTGCGCTCGCCAGTCTGCCAGACTTCTTCGGCGCTGAGCGTTTCGCCGTCGTCTTCAATGCCGTCGACCATCTGCTGGAGTTCGGCGTCGGTGAAGGAGTGTTCGGCGGAAAGCGCGTAGGTTTTGACGATTCCGTTTCCGGGGTGTGTCAGACGGTTTGCGAACTCGCCGTCGTTTGTGAAGATGATGAGCCCTTCGCTGTCCTTGTCGAGCCGTCCGGCGGAGAAGAGGCGGACGGGCTTGCGGAGGGTGATGAGGTCGATCGCTTTTTTCTTTGCGTGGGGATCGTCATTGGTGCAGACGTATCCGCGCGGCTTGTTGAGCATGATGTAGACATGCTCGGGGGCCGCGTCGAGCGAGGATCCGGAGACGCGGATCTTGTCCGACGGCGAAACGAGGGTCGCTGGGTTGGTTTCGACCTTTCCGTTGACGGTCACTTCGCCGTTCTTGATGAGCTCGGCGGCTTTGCGTCTGGACGCGGCGCCCGCGGTTGCGAGACGTTTGGTCAGATTCATTGTGTTCTTATCCTGCTGTTCCATAACAAAACCGCCTTCCGGTTATCAGACGTTGATGGCGTCCATTTTGACATTTTCATAGCTTGCGAGACGCGCTTTAAGCGGCTCGAAGACGTTCTTGAGGAAGTCGTCGACCTGCTGCGGAGCGCGTCCGACGAACTGCGACGGAGCGAGAATCTCGTGGAATTTCGGCGAGACTTTTGCGAACAGAGGGTCGGCGGCGAGGCGCTCGATGAGGTCGTTGGAAGCGCCCTCGGCCTTGACGCGGCGTCCGGCGTCCATTGAGTGCTGACGGATCGCCTCGTGGAGTTCCTGGCGGTTTCCGCCTGCGCTGACGGCGGCCATGAGGATGTTTTCGGTTGCCATGAAGGGGAGTTCCGCCATGACGTGTTTTTCGATGACCTTCGGCCAGACCTGCATTCCGTTTGCCACATTTGCGACGAGGGAGAGGATGATGTCGGCCGCGAGGAAGGATTCGGGCAGGGAGAGGCGGCGGTTCGCGGAGTCGTCGAGCGTGCGTTCAAACCACTGCACGGAGTGAGTCTGCGCGGCGTTGAGCGGCAGGTTCATGAGGTAGCGGGAGAGCGCGCAGATCCGTTCGGAGCGCATGGGGTTGCGTTTGTACGCCATTGCGCTGGAGCCGACCTGGTGTTTCTCGAACGGCTCTTCGATCTCCTTGAGGTTTGCGAGCAGGCGGATGTCTCCGGCGAATTTGTATGCGGACTGCGCGATACCGGAGAGAGCGGAGAGCACGAAGTAGTCGATCTTGCGGGAATAGGTCTGACCGGAAAGCGCGACGGTTTTGTTGAAGCCCATTTTTTCGGCGACGAGACGGTCGAGCTGACGGATTTTCTCATGGTCGCCGTGGAAGAGCTCCATGAAGCTGGCCTGCGTTCCGGTGGTACCTTTGACTCCGCGCATGGGGATGCGTTCGATTTCCTCTTCGATGCGTTCGATGTCGAACGTGAAGTCCTGGAGGTAGAGCGCGAAGCGTTTGCCTACGGTCGTGAGCTGTGCGGGCTGATAATGAGTGAAGCCGAGGGTCGGCATGTTTTTGTATTTTTCAGCGTTTGCGGCGAGGATTTCGGCGACTTTGAGGAGTTTGCCGAGGATGAGTTTGAGACCGTCGCGCATCTGAATGATTTCGGTGTTGTCGGTGACGAAGCAGCTGGTTGCGCCGAGGTGGATGATGGGCATTGCCGCGGGGCACTGCGCGCCGAAGACATGGATATGGCTCATGACGTCATGACGGAGTTCCGCTTCTTTTTTTGCGACGGCTTCGAAATCGATGTCATCGAGATGGGCCTTCATCTGGTCGATCTGTTCCTGGGAGATGTTGAGACCGAGCTGTTTTTCGGATTCAGCGAGAGCGAGCCAAAGTCTTCTCCAGGTGGAATGTTTGCGTTGGGGTGACCAGTTGTAGCTCATTTCCGCGCCGGCATAGCGGTCGGTGAGCGGGCTTTTGTAGGTGTTGTAGCCGTCCATGAGAGAATCTCCTCCGATTGTTTGATTTCAGCAAGCGGAAATATAGCACGCCGTCGGTGAAATTTCAATTCGGGAACGCATGAATGTTCCAAGGAGTGTGTTTAACTTTACAACGCACATGGTTGAAATGAAACTGACCGAAGCAACAACTCAAGAGGAAGTAAAAGCTGCACTGGCTGAAATTTATCCAGACCGGATTGAGTTTGAACCGGGGAAGTTCGCTCAATTTGATCCTTCGATCGCTGACGCTTGAAGGATAAGAGTTCCGGGCGATCGTGGATTATCACCGGAAAAAGGGATGCAAAATCCTGATTGATTCGCGCCATTTCGTATCGCATCTGGCGACGAAGCTGAGGCGCGACGAATCGGAGATTCTGAAGCCTGCTCTTGAAGAGGAAAAAAAGAACCGTGTCGGAATTTTTTATTTCGATGAAAAAAAAGCCAAACGGTACAGCGCCGGGAGCAAGAACCCCGGGGGTATACCATCTGGCGTTGTCCATACTATACACGATGAAGGGTCTCCTGTCAAGGGCGAATTCAAAAAACAGACGGAAACTCTGCAGTTCAAGGAGTGGTTCGGAAAATCCAAAGTGGTTGACGAGGAGGGAAAACCTCTGAAGGTGTATCACGGGACGGATTCCGATTTTACCGTTTTTGAGATGGATAAAACACGGTCGAACATGGATATCCGCGGAGCATTTTTCAGTCCTTACGAGGATGAGCCTGTCGGGTCCGGGAAGAATGTTCGCGCATTTTTCCTGAGCATTCAAAAACCGGCGACGGCTGAACAGGCATCTAAAGCTTTGCAGATGTTTCAAGGAGAGAAGGACGCCGGAACCAAAGCAAGAGACTATCTGATCAAGCAGGGCTATGACGGCGTTGTTGATGAGGGATACGAGTATATCGCATTCTATCCGGAACAGGTCAAGTCGGCTACGGACAATATCGGGACGTTTGATCCGGAGAATCAGGATGTTCGTTTTTCGATAGAACAGTATTCTGATGCGGACTGGTCGGACATGGTGACGTACATGAAAGCAAAGGTCGGGGACCTGCTGACAAAGTCGGATGCGGAATACAAAAAGATGCTTGAGAGCGCGGGGATGGAATGCTATTCGGAAGCGGATGCGCATGCTTGTGCGGTCGAGGCGATGAATGCGAATCTCGAGGATGCGAAAGCCCGGCGAAAAGAGGAGATGATGAACTGGATCGTGGAGAACAATACATGGATTCAGCGGATTGCGGAAGTCACAGGTTCTCCGGAATTCAAGATTCGTCCGAGTTACCGTTTTCAGGGAATGGATTTCACGGGGGCTTATATTTCGCAGGCATGGAGAGATTGTTCCGGCAACCCGAAGGCGAAAAACCGCGAAAAGCGGTTGAAGGAATCCGAAGCGGAGGTTGAGACCGCCGAGGGCGTCTGCGATCCAGTGCCATTCCTGGACATTGTCATAGAGCCAGCGGTCGATTTCGACCTGTTCTTTTTCTGCGGCTTGCTTCTGGAATTTCTGACGGAGCTTCTTTTTGTATTCGCTTTCTTCGATGGGGTCGGTGGAGAGCGGTTCCGCGCCGGAATCGAGGCGTTCGTCTTCTTCGATGACCTGTTCGATTTCGTAGAGTTCGGATTTTTTGCGACGTTTTTCGCGGTATGCGGAGAGGAGACCTTCGCGCTTGAGGTCGGCGTAGTGAGAGACGACCATATCGGGGGAGACTTCCTTTCCGGTTTTTTCGGTGAGGAATTTTGCGGCTTCTTCGGCGGGGATGGAGGAGGCGGCGCGGGCTTTTTCGGTTTTGCGGTGATCGATCCAGGTTCCGGTGAAGGGTTCGTGAGAGCCGTCGTATTTGGGACCGGGGTTGATCTTGAAGTTTTCGCCGTATTTCCCCATAAGAAGTTTGGTCCATTCATCGGCGTTATTGATTGCGTTGCGTTCGCGTTCGTGACGGGCTTTGAGTGCGCGTTCGCGCTTCATTTTGACGGCGAGTGCGGCGGAGTAGCGGAGGAGTTCTTCATCGTTTACGGGGTCGAGATGCCATCCGCCTTTTGCGAGGATGGAGGCTGCTTCTTCTGGTTCGACGAGGTATGAGGTGCCGGTGTAGCGATAAAGGATTTTTGCGATGGCGGCGGCTTTGGCTTCGTAGGAGGGGTCATCGGAGAAGCGGACGGGGCCGCTTTGCGGAAGTGTCGCGTCCGTTGGACGCTCGAAAGTGTCTGCGGCGCTGCCGCCTTGCAAGTGTCGCCCGTTGGGCTCGGCAAGTGTCGCGGCGTTGCCGCTCGAAAGGGCCGAGCCGCCGGGGGCGGCTGTTGAGCCGCTGCGCGGCGTGGGGGACTGAGCGCGGGCGGAGCCGCTTAGGGGTGCTTCCGCGCCTTGCCCGTCCTGCGGACGGGAGTTGAAGGTTGACGGCTGAAGGTTCAAGGTTGGTGCTTCCGCGCCGAGGGTGGGGGCAACGCTGGAATTTTTGTTAAAAAAGTCGAGAGCACGCTTGACTTTTTCGTGTTTCTGCTGTAATTTATGAATACCCTCGGGGAGATAATTCGCGTGCGTGCGGTCATCCTCAGGGCGCTGGAGTCGGGACGCACCTCGCTCGAGCCTTTCTCCTTTTATTGCTGCGACGATTTCATCCAGTTCCAGTGAATAAACTCTTACACTGTTTTCTTTATCAAGGCTTTCTTTTGCTGTTAGAAGAGCGTCTGCAACAGTTCCGTTCAGCACAATCGGGGCGGCAAAACGGCGCATTACGATTAGCGGATCGTTGTTTTTTGAGTCTCCTCCAGTATGAATCAGAACCGCATTTTCATAGAGCGCTTCAATGTTTGCAACGGCTTGAAAGTGTTCTTCTCTGGTAAAACCGTTGTTTATACTTTTGTCCAAAGCCTTTCTTGATATCATTTTCCCTCTTTGATCTCCGTTTATTTGAGCAACGGTTCCGGAGTCCCGATTCAAAAGGTTTTTCTTTGCGAGAGGTTCCAGTCTTTTTTCAAGGTCTTTGGTCGTAAGATTCGAGGGGATGGGGGCGGGGAATGCCTGGGAGACGTCGAGATCGTCGGAGAAGCGAGGATTGGACGGGTTGGACCTGGCGGACGGGTTAGACGCGGAGGATTGAGCGGAGACGGCGCGGGCGGAACGGGCGAGGAGAGCGGAGAGATCGTTGTCGGTCCAGGCGAGATTCCAGCCATGGCGGCGGAGGAAAGCGCGGAGGGAGGAGAGGACGCTCCGCAGGGCGGAGCGGAGTGTCGCGCCCCATGGGCGCTCGAAAGTGTCGGCGGCGGAGCCGCCTTGCAAGTGTCGCCCGTTGGGCTCGGCAAGTGTCGCGGCGGAGCCGCTCGAAAGGGGCGAGCCGCCGGAGGCGGCTGTTGAGCCCGCCTGTTGGCGGGAGTTGAAGGTTAACGGTTGAAGGTTCAAGGTTGGCGCTTCCGCGCCGGGGGCGACCGGAGCAGCGCCTGTCGGCGCATGCGTATTTTGAGCGGCGCCTTGCGGCGCACGCGGGGAATCAGAGGCGGCGGCTGAAGCCGAGACGCTGGGGGCGCCTTGCGGCGCACGCGGGGAATCAGGGGCGAGGCGGGATTCGGCGAGTTCGGCGAGGAATTCGTCGGCGGCTTCGAGCTGACCTGCCGGGGTGGTGATATCAATGTGACGGCGGGCGGCGAGGGAGGAGATGGGGTTGGCGTACTGATTGACGATTTGACGGAGGAAGGTGTCGTAATCTTTGCCGAAGACGCGGCGGAGGCCTTCGTGGGCGACAACTTCGTGGAGGAGGACTTTGCGGACGCGTCCGGGGGAGATACGGTCTTCAAGGAGGTAGATGGAACCGTTGTTCCAGAGGCCTTCGGCGGAGGGGCGTTTTTCGACGAGTTGGCGGAGGTGTTCGGGGAGGGATGCGGAATCGATGAATTCTATCTATACAAAACATAAAACCCCTCCGTTCCGAATTCAAAACGGGGGGCTGAAATAAAAAACGGGATTGTTTCCGCGA
>DHMO01000027.1 GCA_002405835.1 Lentisphaeria bacterium UBA4640
CAGAAAAAACGTTACGTAGCCTTCTGCCAGTTCGATCCGTATTCAAAGGTCTGCATCATTTTGTTTCAGTCTTATTGTTGATATCTGGATAAAATATGTTGCTAATTTTGCTGTATATAAACACATTGTTTTGAGCATCAGAGAGTATTAAAAAATCATTTGCTTTTTCAAAATCATCGCGTGATAATGGCTGTCCTTTTTCTTCTGAAGCACCAAATAAGCGCATTGCTGCATAATAATGATACCACCCTTCTTTTTTATCTAAAATTACACATCGAAAATCCATAAATAGATATGGGACGTATTGATGGTTTCTATATCGCCCGAACAGCTTCAAATATAAAGTATATGGATCTTTTTCATTATACTCCTTTGAAAGAGCTAAAATTCTTTTCATATTGTTTTGAGTGCGTTCAAATAAATTTCTTTCAGTATTACGCCTTACTTTATATCTTTCAAAAACGAGAAAGACTGTTGGCAAGGCAACCAATAAAACAATGATAATCAAAAATTTTTTTTTGTTCATAAAAACATTCCCAACCAAAACTTTTCCTGTCGTGCAGCTAATTACCTTCTTCTGTAACCAATAGCACGAACAATCCGATTTTTCAAGCGAGATTACTCAAATATATGCAATTTAAGAAATGTCATCATAGTTGCAAAACGGTATAAATTAATGCTGGAACAATAATCCGCCAGAAGCAAATATGCGAATTTCTCGAACGTTATAAAAAAAACAGAAGCCTAAAATATTTTCTTGAATAGTTAAGAGTAAATAGTTCTTTATTTCCCGTAAAGCAGGTTTTCCGCACAGCGAAAGGCTTCGGGGAAACGGCGGTTCGGTTTGTATTGAAACAAATCAGAGGGAAGAATGTGCAGACGGTTCGTCCGGACGGCTTTCAGATTCCGCATCGAAGGATTCTCCTGAAATTTGCGGAGAGCTTCACGGTTCAATGCGTCGGATTTCGCTCCGGGAACCAGAAAAATACAATCGGGATCCTTCAGCAAAAGCTCCTCCGGACTGAATGATATCCGTTCCGCACGGGCAATGGAACCTGTTGAATTCAGAATGTTGCGGCCGCCAAGAGCAGTGAAAATATAGGCGGCATGGGCGCGGTTCGTCTCCGCCCGGAACTCCGCTCCGTTGAAAAACAGAACAAGAAAACTCGGTCCCTTCCGTCCGGAACAACGGCGAATGATCAAGTCGACTTCTTTTTGCACTTTTTCGCAAACGCTTGAAGCGGAACGGGTTGCAAGAATGGAAGAAAATATCCCGGCGATTCGCGCATAATCGGAATAATTGTCGTACTTCAGATGCAGCACTTCAATTCCCGATTTCCGGAGCAGTTCACCGAACGCCCGGTGACGGCCGGTCATGCCGCTCAGAATCACAAGATCCGGTTTCAGACGGACAACCGCTTCCATGTTCGGGTGCATGTAACTGCCGACGCGCGGCACATTCTCCAGCCCGGGAGGAAGAGGCTCAGCTTTGCGCGGAGTATGCATTCCGGCAGGGAAACCGCCGCAATCCAGCCAGATTTCCAACAGGGAGGGATAGCAAATCACCGTTCGTGCAGGCGAAGTTGTCACCTTCTGAACCTCGCCGAATGCATCCACGACCGGAATTTCTGCGGCGGAAAGCGAAAGCGTCAAGACAGAAAAAAGAAGCGGGAAAAATTTCATTTATCGTTCAGTTTCCGGAAACCGCGGCGATGCGGCGGGCGGCGGAACTGCACATTGCCATTCGAAGCAATACCGATTCCGTGGGCAAAAAGAACATCATTCAGCGAAGACGCCGCGATATTCTGGGAAAGATGAATCATATTCTCCTGCGGACATTCCACACGGTCAGCAGGTTTGGCAACGGTGATTTTGAGCTTGCGTGAAACATAGAGGAGTCCCCAGCCCTGCGCGACTTCTTCCGGTTTCAGAAGACCTTCCGGAACGGCAAGATAGAGTTCATTTGCGACATTCGCGCGACGGAGGCGCTCAAAACGGCTGCCCTGATACAGCGCCGTTTCATAGTTGCGAATCCGTCCAAGACATTCTTTGTAAGCAGGATTCACGGTTTCCTCGTAATCCCAGTATTCAATTTCCGGAAAGAGGACGCCGGTATCCAGCAGATGCGGTTCCGTGCGGCGGATTTCCGCTTCAATCTCCTTCTGGAGCTCCCGTTCACGGCGCAATTCCGCGGCGATCTCCTCGGGTGTGGAACATTCCGGCCAGCAGGAGAGACGCGTGGTGCGCGTTTCAATAAGAACTGTCTTTTCCGGCTGGAGAAGACGTCTTTTTTTGGGAGCGGACCAGAAAGCGGCGGCATCCGCGCAGTATTTTGCGATACGGGTCGGGACGCGGAGAGCGGCGGCGGTAGGTCTGGCCGCAACGAGCCAGCCGAGCGCGGCAAATTGAAGATCTTTCAGAGAAAGTTCGGAAGATTTTTCTTTTTTTGCATCAGACGGCTGTTCCGGAAGCGGTTCAGGTTCCTCCGGGACGGGCGGCTGCGGCAAAACGGGTTCAAGAAAAGAATCCGCGGGGAACTGGTCCCCGCGGATTTCGGAATCATCAGGTTCCGCAAAGTCGAAATTCAACTGCAATTCTGTATATTCTTCAGACATTACAACGGAAATCCTTCTCTGCGGCAGACGATGTTACTTGCTTTCCTTCATGACATCGAGGCTGTCGAGGCTGTCGCCGATAACCTGTCCCATGTCACCGAGAGCTTCGCCCGGCTTGAGAGCAGCGGAAACTTCCTCGCTTGCAGCCTTGAGATCCTCTTCGGAGAATCCTTCGTCGAGAGCCTTGATGGAGAGACCGATACGGCGTTCATCGCGGTCGATCTTGATGACGCGGGCTTCGATTTCCTGGCCGAGGGAGAGTTTGTCTTTGACCTTCTCAACACGATCCTTGCTGATCTGGGAGATGTGAACCAGACCGTCGATCTTGTGGGAGAGCTCGATGAATGCGCCGAACGCGGTGATCTTGGTGACCTTGCCGGAAACGACGTCGCCGATCTTGTAGAGATCGTTGATGTTCGCCCAGGGATCCTCTTCGATCTGCTTGAGACCGAGGGAGATGCGCTGCTGCTGCGGGTCGATGTCGAGAATGACGGCTTCGACTTCATCGCCGACTTTGAGCATTTCGTTCGGGTTGTTGATCTTGCGGGTCCAGGACATATCGGAGACGTGGATCATGCCGTCGATGTCGTTTTCGATTTCGACGAACGCGCCGTAGCTGGTCATGTTGCGGACTTTGCCTTTGATGCGGCTTCCGGCCGGGTACTTCTCAGCGAGGACTTCCCACGGATTGCGGGTCTTCTGACGGAGACCGAGGGAGATCTTCTTGCCTTCCTTGTCGATGTCGAGGACGACGGCTTCGACTTCTTCGCCAACGCTGACGATATCGCCGGCCTTGGTGACGCGCTTGGTCCAGGACATTTCGGAGACGTGGATCAGACCTTCGACGCCCTGTTCGATTTCAACGAACGCGCCGTAGGGCATGATGTTGACGATGCGGCCCTTGACGGTGGAGCCGACCGGGTACTTGGTCTCGACTTCGTCCCACGGATTTTTGGTCTTCTGCTTGAGACCGAGGGAGACGCGCTCCTTGTCGTAGTCGATGTCGAGGATCATCACTTCGACTTCCTGTCCGATTTCGAGCATTTCGCTCGGGTGGGAGATGCGTCCCCAGGACATGTCGGTGATGTGGAGGAGACCGTCTATGCCGCCGAGGTCGATGAACGCGCCGAAGTCGGTGATGTTCTTCACGACGCCCTTGCGGATCTGGTTGACTTCCATATCTTTAAGCAGCTGCGAGCGGCGATCCTTGCGGGAAGCCTCGAGGAGTTCGCGGCGGGAAACGACGATGTTTCTGCGCTCCTGGTTGATCTTGAGGATCTTGAACTCGTACTCTTTGCCGATGAAATCGTCCATGTTCTTGACCGGGCCGATATCGATCTGGGAACCGGGGAGGAATGCCTCGACGCCGTTGAGATCGATGATGATGCCGCCTTTGACGCGGTGCTTCATCAGACCGGTGATTACGCTGCCTTCGCCATATTCGCTGGTGATTTTGTTCCAGGACTTGATGAAGTTCGCCTTCTGGAGGCTGATTCCGGGCATGCTGTTCTCGTTTTCAATTTCTTCGAGATAGACGTCCACCTGGTCGCCGACCTTGACATCCGCCCAGTTGCGGAATTCCGCGGCGGGGATGAAACCTTCCGCCTTGTAGCCGATGTCTACGAGAGCGCCGTCGTTTCTCTTCTCGACGATTTTTCCCGGGACGATGGAATTCTCGACGAATTCGTTCTTCTGCTCATTTGCGAGCAGGGCGTCCATGGAGACGTTGTCTGTGCTGAGATCGACGTAGCTTTTGATCTCTTTCGGTGCGGTTGCTGCTGTTGTGCTCATTTTTTTCTTGTTTTTCTTTTGGTTTACGATTTTTTCCGTACGATGCACTCACGCCGGTTGCATGAGGGCATTAAGATGGCAATATACTCTTGAATGATAAAAATTCAAGAGCGGAAATGCGGATTCTCCGAATTTTTCAGGAATTACTCCCGCTCCCGCGCCTGGGAATACATGTGCTCCATGAACTCCCGGAAGGTAAATTCATAACCGAGTTTTCCCGCGAAGTTGATGAACGCGTCAATCACGTCTTCCTGCTTCTCATAAATTTCCCGGAACGACATTGCCTTGCGGCGCAGTTCCGGATCGCGCTCCAGATGCGCATAAAAAAGCACGATATTTTCCTTGCTCATGAACGGCTCCTTTCAATCAGTTTGTAAACTTTGTCATTTGCACGCAGACGGACGGGAGAGAGGAATGTGACATTCATCCCCTTCTTTGCCGGATTGACCGCGGCGCCGTCAAGAAGATACTCATCCACTTTCAGCTCCTGCGCCCCCGTGGTGTCGCCCGTAACGAGAATGCGGCCGCCGGGAACGAGTTCACCGGAGGTCATCTGCAGCTCCGCCACCTCAGGCTTCTTGTAATAGTTGACGATGCGGCCGACGAATTCCTTGCGCACGGTCGCCTGACTGTCGCCGCACGCCGCCCACTCGCCGAGCCTGTTGCCGAGATAGTAGCCGCCCTTCCAGAAGCCGCGGTTGAAGACGGAAGCCAGTTCCTCCTCCCATTTTGCGAGCTGTTCGGAACGCAGCGGTTCGCCGCGCAGCCACTGGTCGAGCGCGGCGCGGTAAACCCGCACCACATGCGCCACATAATCGGCGGAGCGTCCGCGTCCCTCGATTTTGAGAACCGATACGCCGCTTTCGAGAATCCTGTCGAAAAATTCAAGCGTGCAGAGGTCGCGCGGCGACATGACATAGCGGTTGTCGATATTGAACTCCGTACCGGTTTCCGTATCGCGGACCGTATAGGAGCGGCGGCAGTTCTGAAAACATGCGCCGCGGTTGGCGGAGGAGTTGTAGGCGGCAAGACTCATCCCGCATTTACCGGAAACCGCCACGCAGAGCGCTCCATGAATGAAGATTTCCACCTTGACCAGCTCTCCCGAGGGACCGCAGATTTTTTCCTCGCGGATAGTCCGGCAGATATGCGCGATCTGGTCAAGCGAGAGTTCCCGCGCAAGCACCACAACGTCCGCAAACTGCGAATAGAAACGCACGGTTTCGGTATTGGCAATATTCGCCTGAACGGAGAGATGCACGGGAAGTTCCATTGAGCGAGCAATCCGCATGACCGCCGGATCGGTGGCGATCACCGCATCAATCCGCGCCTCTTTTGCGCGGCGGCAGAGCTCCCGGACCTCCTCAAGCTCCGAATCAAATATGATGGTGTTGACCGCAAGCCACGCTTTTGCGTTGCGTGCATGACTCCGCGCCGCGACTTCCGGCAGGTCGTCCACTGTAAAATTAACCGTTGCATTCGAGCGCATATTGAGCTTGCCGACGCCGAAATAAACAGCATCCGCGCCGTTCTGCAGCCCGGCTTCCAGCGATTCATAGCTCCCCGCGGGAGCAAGAAGTAATGGCATGATAAATCCTTTCTTTTCCCCGATAATGTAATATAGATTTCCGTTTTTTCAACAAACGGAGTGGAATATTGAAAGAAATCGGTTATATTGTCGAGCACAAAGTATAAGGATAAATTTATGGAAGTCTGCAAATTCACGGAATCGCTTCTGGATCAGGGCGGAGACGCCGCGCTGGAACTCTGGAAGGGCGAAATGCCCGTTCCGCAGGGAATGGAACGCACGCTCTATCACTTCCTGGTCCGCTACTATTACATACCGGAATCCGAATACAATTTTGCCGTGCTTGACGAAGGACGTCTCCGCGGCTTTCTGCTCGCCGCCCCCGCAACAATGCCGGAAAGTCACGAATCCGCACGGGAATGGGTTCTGCCGCGTCTGGCGGACGAAGCGCAGAAATCCTTCTTTGCGGAATACTGGGGGTATGTCAACAGCAACAGCGCCGCGGAAAAGCAAGCGGCGATCCCGGGCGAAGTCCTGCTCCTTCTGTTCGGAAGTCTTCAGCGCGGCTGCGGACGCCGCATGATGGAAGCGTTTGAATCGGAATGCAGGAAAAACGGTATTGCATCTTATCTGCTGTGGACGGATGAGACCTGCGATTTTGAATATTACCGCAGAAACCGTTTTGCAGAAGTCGCGAACTTTCCCTGCGCAGCAGCCATCAAAGGGAAACACCTTGACACGTGGCTCTTCCGGAAAACATTGTGATATTCATCGCAAAATCGGCGGGAATGCGCTACATCGTTCTGACGACGCGTCATCACGAGGGATTTTTCCTCTACGACACCTGCGGACTGAATGAATTCGACGCCCCGCACTCCCCCGCGAAGCGTGATCTGGTCCGCGAATTCGTCGACGCCTGCCGCAAATACGGCATTGTCCCCTTCTTCTACCACACCACGCTCGACTGGTTCTGGCGGAACAAAAAAACCAACGAACTGGAGCTTGATGAATTCAATGAATACCTGGATTATCTTCGCGACTCCGTGGAAATTCTCTGCAGAAACTACGGGAAAGTCGGAGGATTCTGGTTCGACGGCAACTGGTCGCGCCGCGGTGCAGACTGGAAGCTGGACCGGCTCTACGGGACAATCCGCAAGTATCAGCCCGAAGCAATCATCGTGGACAACACGGGCGTGCACCGTCCCGGCGAAGCCGGACATCCGGAAGTCGACGCCGTCACATTCGAAAATCAGGCGGCGCGTCCGCTGAAGCGCGACGGCTTTGCAAAGTACGCCGCCGCGGAAGTCTGTCAGCCGATGAACTGTCACTGGGGAGTCGCAAAGAACGATTTCAACTTCAAATCCCCGGCGGAGATCATCGAACTTCTCTGTCACAGCCGCGGCTGCGGAGCAAATTTTCTGCTGGATATCGGCCCTGAAGCGCAGGGCGGAATCCCCGCATACGAACGATCCGTTCTGGAAATCGTCGGACACTGGATTTCCATTTACGGCGAATCCGTCTATGACACAAAAACCGTTTCCGGTGTGCGCTGCCAGGGACGCGACATTCTTCTGCAGAACGGCAGCACGTTCTACTATTTTGTGTTCGATCTCGGCATTCACGGCGACTCCAATGTCACCGTGAACGTCGCCGGAATCGGTTCACGCGCCATTGACGGATTCACGCGGAAGATTGTCTCCGCCAGATGGATGGACAACGGCGAGGAGATTCAGATTTCGCAGAATCTGGAAGCCGGCATGGCGACCTTCCGCTGCACCGGCTATCCGTTCGGCAGTCACACGGTCGTCCGTGTAATCAAAATCGAAACGGTTTAAGCTCACTTTCCCCGGCTTCCGCTGATGAAAGCCGGGGGAATATCGCACGACAGATCCTCCGTGTTCCGCACACGGAGGTACGGATACGCACAACCGAAAAAACGGTTTCCGTGAATACGGATGTTCCGGTGAACGATTTCTGATGAATCTTCCGCAGCTTCCGGCACGATCTCGATGACCGAGCGTCCGGAACCGCTGAACTCATTGTCGCTGATTTCCAGATCCGTCACCCCGCCCGATTCGAACCACGAACCGGCATCGCCGGAAATGTAGATGACCGGAGAACCGGAAGCATGAATGAATGTATTCCGCCGGACCGCACATTTTCCGGCGGAGGAGAGCAGAATCCCGCGCGTCGGATAACCGGCAAAACGGCAATCATGAATTTCCGCATCCGGGTATGCGCTCATGTTTTCAATCACCGCATATTCCGGCAGATCCGCAAACGGCTCGGAAAGCGTCAGGTGCACGGCATGACTCCCTTCCAGCTCCGCCACCTTCACCGTGCGGAACTCCAAGCGGGCGAGAGAATGTCCGTCAACCAGCGCCACGCGGTCACCCGGTTCAAACGGAAGAATCCCCCAGGTTTCCGGCTGCATGAAGCGGAGAAAGATATCGGGACCTTCCTGACGCTCCAGCTTCAGGTAAGTTCCGTGGATATTGAGCGGATCATCCTGTGCGCCGCAGAACCGGCTTTCCGCAAGCTCGAATCTGCCGCGACAGGAGGAAATGTGAATGCAATCGGCAAATGCGGCGCAGATGCGCCCCGGTCCCGGTTCATGAATCAGCTTCCGGAACTCAAGTCCGGCAGACATCTGCGCAATGATTCCAAGCCCGGGGGTAAAGCGGAGCGTCAGTGATTCCAGCGTAATATCCGAACAATGGTCAATCAGTATTCCAACCTCATTCCGTGCGGGATTCCGGAACTGCCACACCTCCCCGGGCGTTCCGGGAAACGGAGATTCAAAATTCAACAGAATTCCGCGTTCGCCGACTCGTTCCGCAGAAACCGCGGCACGAACCGGGTTGAAATCACTTCGCAAATTGCGGAGCCCGTCTGCGGAAGCACACTGCGCAATCACCGTCTCCGGAGCCTCCGGCTCACCATCCGGATCCAGCCAGAAAAGACGGTTCTCCCGGATGATGAACGGAGAATCCGCCGAAACGAGAAATTCCGCACAACACCCCTCTTTCCGGACCAGCTGCATTTCAGAAACGCGCGGACGGAAAAAGTGCACGGAAAAACCGCGTAAAACAACCGATTCGCAATTCAGAAGAAAAATCGGCGAAACGTCGCCCTCGAACCAGAGTTCCGCGCCGTGTCCGTCAATGACAATGTTCCGCATTCCGCGCAGAAAAACGGCCGCATGACGTTCAAACAGCGTTCCGTCATCCGCATTGGCATTGCTGACGGCAAAAGGAAACGCCGCGGCATCTTTTTTCCGGAAAACATAGCACCCGGGCTGAAGATTCAGAACGGAATCCGGTTTCATCTCAGCAAGACGGGCGGCAAACGCTGCGCCACAGTCCCCTGAGGGTGGAAGATCATATTGTTTCATATAAAATCTCAGGTCGTTTCACCGATGAAAGTCGGACGGTTCATCATCTGAAAGACTGGTCCGGTTCCTGGATTCTGAAGGAGCATGACGAGAGTGTCGATGCCGCGGATTCCCATCTCAAGAAGCGGCTGTGCAGCAGTGGTCAGACGGTTCCGGACAGCGGACTCGGAACCGTCGAATCCGGCAAGGGCAATCTCATCGGGAACTCTGATTCCCTTGCGGCGGAAACTTTCCAGGAGAGCAAGCGCGCGAAGATCGCTGACGCAGAAGAGTGCATCCGGACGCTCCCGTTTCGGAAGGGTGAGAATCTTGTCCGCGATTTCACACATGTCATAGTAATTTTCCGTAACGCGGAAATGATGCGCCGGATTCAGTTCAAGTCCATTTGCGTGAAGAGTGTCAAGAAAACCGTTCCGGCGGAGCGCATAGGTCTGCAGATGCTCATCCAGCGAACCGACAAAACCGATTTTCCGGTAGCCGCGCTGAATCAGGTGTTCCGTCACAGCACAGGTGCTGATGTAGAAATCGGGAAGAATGACATTGTAATTGTAATACTCTTTTGTGTAAGTGCCGCTATTGAGAAAAACAAGGGGAACCTGGACAACGTCCGCGATTTTCTGGAAGCAGTCGGCATTGACGACGAGCACGCCGTCCGCACCTTTCACCGCGGATTCCAGAAACGCGCGGTACTCTTTTTCCTTTGCGTAAGCATCGTCGGGAATCAGGTGAAGCGTCGTGGAGATTTTGAGTTCCGAACTGCGCTTCTGAATTCCAAGAATCAGGTCGTTGAACAGATTCAGCAGATAATTCTGAGTCAGTTCGCTAGGGGAAACGCACTTGAAGCGCCACTGGTCGACAAGGATCGCAAAGGTCAGGCGTTCCGTTCTGACCGATGCGGAATATTTCGATGCAAGATAAATTCCGCTTCCGCTGGCGGCGGAAAGGAGTCCCTCGTTTTTGAGAATTGCGACCGCACGGGAAACGGTACCAAGCGAAACGCCGTAAGTCTCCGCGAGTTCCCGGGATGAGGGCATCCGTTCCCCGGTCTTCCAGTCGCCCTGCCCGATCCGCCTGCGCAAATCTTCAGTAACGGCGGGAACTCCGCCAAACATTTTTTTATTTTTCATCCGGCAAACCTCTTTACAGATTGTTCTTCTTTGTTCCTTTTAAATTATAACATACAATCCGTTTTGTCAAGCGGAATCCAACAAAAAAATCTATTTATATTCCGAAAACATGTTGAACAATATAGAACAATAAAACAGAACAGAAAACATTTTTTTGAAAAAAATTAAAAAAACGCTTGACTTTTAAATTTCAGTGCAATATATTAGTCCAAGAAGGAACAATAAGCACCATTAATCTACATTGTTCTAAAACAAAACATTAAAAGGAGCATAAAATGAAGTATTTGATGACAGCGGCGCTCGCAGCAGCGGCATTTGCCATGGTTCAAGCGGCGGATTCGTTTTTCCGCACAGATCTTGACGGACGCAAAAATCACATCGAACTTATGCCGGGAAGCAACGGCGCCGTGGAAGCCGTGAATCCCATGCGCGACGGCGAAGCTCAGAGAGAGCTCATCTATGCTACGGGCAAAACAAAACTTTCCGACACAGAATGGAAAGAATATGAGTTTTCCTTCACTCCTTCCGTCTCCGGTTCTATCAGCATCGCGGTAAAAGGGCAATGGTCGCAGAAACCGGAAAACCGCGGATGGGTTCTGGTCAACAGAATTGCCGTCAACGGAGAACTTGTAAAAAATGGAGACTTCAAGCAGTTCTGGCGCTGGAAAGCAAAAAACAACAAGCAGGTTCCGAACGACTTTGTCCTCGGAGAAAAAGCACAGTATCTCCAGAATGCCGGCAAGGATGCGACTCCGGTAGTTCTTGTAAACCACGACAACCCCGTATTCTTCGGCTTGAATGTTGAAGCAGGCAAGACCTATACGGTCAAATGCCTCGTCAAGGCAAAATAAAATATAAAATATGGGATATAAAATATGGAATGGCATGTTCCAGTCCATAATTCATATCCATAATAAACAGCTTGATTCAACAGATAAAAAAGAAAGGCTGGCTCACAGTGAAACTTTATCCCACCACAACAAACGGTTCATCTTTCAAAAGCAAATCCTGCAAATTCACCCTCATAGAGCTCCTTGTGGTAATTGCTATCATCGCAATCCTTGCGGGCATGCTTCTCCCGGCCCTGAATGCGGCACGGGAAAAAGCGCGCGCAATCACCTGCACGGGAAATCTCAAGCAGAGCGGACTCATGCTGGAATTCTACACAAACGACAATGAAGACTGGATGCTGAAACCGTACGGCAACCGGATAAACGGCGCTCTGCGTAACTGGCCGCAAGCTCTGGTAATGCTCGGTTATGCACAGAAAAAAGGAACGGAAACACACTGGAAAGATCCCGTCCCGTATAAAATTATGCAATGCCCGACGCAGCCAATTGTCACAGGAGCAGAGTTTTATGAACAAACATACGGAATGAATGTCAACCTCGGCGGATACGAGGGCTCTTACAGCGATGAAAACTCCTGGAAATATGCAAAGAAAACATCTGTTTGCCGCCGGCAGAACGTAGACTGGATCGTTTACGGAAGTCCAAGCAAAACCATTTGGATCGGCGACAATGTATCCATCCGTTATTCCCCGCACCGTCAGCTTTCCGTCTATCTCACCCTGGGCGATGAATCATCCATTCATATCCGCCACTCGCAGCGAGCCAATCTTCTGATGCTCGACGGAAGCGTCCAGACCGCCGGGAAAGCGCAAATAAAGGTCCAGAACAACGGCAGCGGATACTACATTGACCGGGATTACAACAGACTTACATTCTAAACAAAAAAAGGAAAACACTATGCTGAAACTGCTCTGCTCCGGCCTTGCGGCTCTTGCGGCGCTCCCCCTCATCGGCGTGGAGCGTCTCACCCCGTGGGCAAGCGTGGATCCGAAAAACGGATCCGGAATCGAAATCATCAGCCGGGTAAGCTACACCGCCGACAACTTTGCGGACGGACGCCCGACCAAACAGGACGACTGGATTGTCGTCAACTGTTCCGGTGCAACTCTGCCCGTCTCCGCAATCAGACGGGAGAAGAACACGGTCCGCTTTGCGGGACCGGTCTCCATCACAAAAGAGAAACGGCCATTCAACTGCAAAGGCAAAGTTGAAATCAACTCTCCCGCGGAAATTCTCTATTCCGTGAATCTGAAATCCGATACGGAACAGAATGTCAGAGAATCTTATATCTCACTCCGTCTGGGACAGCCGCTGCTCGGAAGAAAAATCCGTTTTGAATATGAAGACGGTGGAAAACGTGAGTTCACGATCAATCCGGAACGCGGAGCCGGCTGGCTCTGGAGTTCTCCGGATGCACGCAAAATCCGCTCCTTCACCATTCCCGCAATGCAGGGATTCTTCCGTTTCACGGTTCCCGGAAACAGAGTCATGATCAACAAATGGCACAAAGACGTCGGGAACATCGTCGTCTATTTTGCCGACGGCGCACGGAAAGAGATCGCCTGTTCCATGAAAATCGAATTTCTTCCGTACAAAAATGTGAAACTTGATCTGCGCAAAACTTTCAATATGGGATTTGCCGACGAGACAGCAGACGACAGAAAGGGCGGCTGGACCGACCAGGGACCGAACAACGATCTGCGCACCTTCAAGCCCGGAGCAGATCAACGCTACGGGAATGTGGTTTTCGATACGGTGAATCCTGCGGGAAATCAGGGCAAATCGGTTCTCGCCATGAGCGGGCCGGACCGGATGTATCTGGCAAAATATGCGGAAGTTCCGGTCAACGGAGCGCAGTTCGATTATCTGAATCTGCTCCACACAGGCGCGTACTGTCTCGGCGACACGGCGGGCAGCGTCGATGTGCTCTATCAAGACGGAACGAAAGATTCGTTCGAGGTGCGCAACCGCCGCGATGTGGCGAACTGGTGGGGCGGAATCGAGAACTTCCCCAACGCAACAATCGTCTGGCGCGGCCAGACTCCGGGAGCGCTTGTGTCACTCTTCCTGACCCGCTTCAAAGTGCAGAACAAGCCGATTGAAAAGATCGCATTCCGCAGTTCCGGAGGACTCGTCTGGCTGGTCGTCGCGGCAAGCGGAACGGCGGGTGATATTCCCTTCCCCGTCGGCAACAATATGGAAACCCCGCTCATCATCAAAGAGGGTCTCAGCTGGAGACCGTACGAGTTCTCTTACGACCGCATTCCCGGAGGACCGCTCGATTTCTCATGGATGCTTGACGCGCCCGCAGGGAAATACGGACGTACGGTCATCCGCAACGGACATTTTGAATTTGAAAAGCGTCCGGGGCAAAAGGTCCGCTTCCACGGAATCAGCATCAACAATGACATGGCACTGCTTCAGAGCAAGGAACTTGTCGACCGTCTTCTGAACCGCGTCTCAGCAATCGGATACAATATGATCCGTCTGCACCGCTTCGATGAAATGATGACAAAGAAGGGTGTCTCCAAACTTCCGCAGATTCTTCCGGAAGAGCTGGACCACTTCTTCTATCTGATTGCGAAAGCGAAAGAGCGCGGCATGTACATCACCATGGATATTTTCGGAGAACGCATTTCCGGCTTTCCGTATCCGTATACAAGTTCTCATGACGGGAAATTCGATGTTCTTTTCCGCAAAGACGTCCGCGACAATATGAAGGATTTCGCCCGGCAGATCCTCTGCACGGTCAACCCCTACACAGGGCTTGCGCTGAAGGATGATCCGGTCCTCACCGCGCTGACACTGGTCAATGAGGGCACTCTGGTTCATACGGATCCGACGCTGTTCCTGCCGAATCCCGATCCGCGCCGACAGGCGGTTGCGGAACCGGTCTACAAGGCATGGTGCCGCAGAAACGGTCTCTCCGAAGAGATGCCGGACAAATCGAAATTCCTGCGTTTCGCCGTGGATGTGCAGCACGAGTTCTATGCGGATATGAAGAACTATCTGCGCGGAATCGGCGTCAATGTTCCCCTTGCCGACACCAACAACCGCAACCACCTCCCGATGGCTCTTGTCCGCACCCCCTATGACTTTGTGGACAATCATTTCTACTACGACCATCCGACATTTCGGAAAGGTCAGTTCTCGTGGCCGCAGCTCTATCACAACCGGAGCATCATCAAGGATGCGTTCATTCCGCTTCTTGAGGAACAGGCGGCCACCCGGCAGTTCGGAAAACCGTTTGTGATTACGGAGTTCAACTTCTGTCATCCGAATCAGTACATGGCCGAAGGCGGAGCCGCAGTCGGAGCGATCGCGGCAATTCAGGACTGGGATGAAATCGTGCGCCTCGGTCCCTACTATCAGAGAAAATACGGCTGGGATTCGGGACATCTCGGTCCGTTCTCAACGTTCTTCTCCCCGATCACCTCGCTCTCCGAACTCATGCTCCACATGTTCTGGGTGCGCGGAGACGTCAAGCCAGCGGCGAAACGCATCATTCTGACCATCCCCTCCGATTTCTGGAAGGACCCGGTCTCCACCATGTTCATGGAATGGGCAACCCGTGCAAAAAGTTTTGCGCCGCATGCGGCGGTCCGCTATGCGCTCTCCGCGCAGATCGGAACCAACGTCGTTGCGCCGGATGCGAAACCGGGCAAGAACGAATACCCCATCGCGCTCTTCCGCAACGGAAATGAGCCGCAGGAGCTCAAAGCTCCGGCAGACGGCCGCTACAGCAGTGAAGACGGACAGGTTTTCGCCGACACAAAAGCTGGCAGCATGAAGGTCATGACGCCGAAAAGCGAAGCGCTTGTCATTCCGAAAGCCGGAGTAAGCGTCGAGGGCAAAGCGCTGAAGGTCACGAACAGCAACACAAACTGCACGGTTTTCGCGGGCGCTGCCGACAACGTCCCGTTCGCCGAAAGCAAGCGAATTCTGCTGCTGCATCTCTCCCGCATTCATGGACGAAATCAGAAAATTTCCGCGATGGGAGAATCGCTCGTGATTTACAACTACGGGACCTTCCGCCCCTACCTCGCCTACCGTGCGAAAGCGGATATCGAACTGAAGGCGGGAGACGGAGAATTCACGGTCAACGCGCTGGATGCTGCGGGGAAGATCATCTTCTCGAAACAGCTCAAGGCGGTCAACGGCGTGCTCAAAATCCATGCCGCCGTTGATGCGGGACCGGAAAAGACCGCAATCTTCGCATACGAAATTCTCCGCAACGGCACAGAGGCTCAAAAAAAAATTTGACAGATAACACAACATCTGCAGCGATTACGACGGGACGGCGGAGCAATCCGCCGCCCCGTCCGTACATTTCAAAAGGAGAGAAAAAGATGTTTACGGAACAGATTCCCCTCACCCTTTCACCTCAGTTTCGCGATCATGCGGTTCTGCAGAGGGAATGTCCGCTCGCCATTCGCGGACGCACAGCCCCGTACCGGATTGTTCACGGGACCATCGGAACAATCACCGTTGCCGCGCGTTCGGATGAGAACGGCAGATTCACCCTCCGTTTTCCGCCTCAACCGGGCTCCGCGGAACCGCAGACGCTCACGGTAAAGGAGATGCGCAGCGGGAAAACGGTCACAGCCGAAAACCTTCTCTTCGGCGAAGTCTGGCTTGCCGGAGGACAATCCAACATGGAACTGCCCCTGCGTGAACTGCCGGAACGCCTCGCGGAAGCGCAGGCTCTGCTCAAATCAAACCCGAAAATCCGTATGCTGAATGTCGGAAAATGTGCAGAAACGAGCGGACGCGACGAGATCACGGGACTCTGGAGCTGTCCCGCGCCGGAAACAATCGGGAACTGGTCGGCTGTCGGCTTTTTCTTTGCGGCAAAACTGTCTGCGGAATTGAATATTCCTGTCGGAATCATCAGCTCCAACTGGGGCGCGACGAATCTGGAGGCATGGAGCACGCGCGCAAGCCTTCTTCAATTTCCTGAAACGGTGAAAATGCTGACGGAATATGATGAGGCCGCCTCGCGTCCGGAAGCCTGGGAGACGCTGATCAATGACAACTCTGGAGCCAAATCGCGCGCATTCGACCCGGTATCGGCACGACTGAAGGAACTGGAGCAGAACCCTCCCGCAGACAAAATCCGTGCAAAAGACTGGGCGCGTCCCGACTTTGATGATTCCGCATGGAAAACGACAGAACTTCCGGGCTTGTGGAAGTCATTCGGCTTCCGTTCAAACGGAGTTCTCTGGTTCCGTCGCACCATCGAACTTCCCGCGGGATGGCGCGGACGGGCGCTGACGCTCGAAATCGGCGCGGCGGACAAACACGACATCACCTATTTCAACGGAACGGAAGTCGGACGCACCGGAACTGGAGTCGATTCCGATGTTTATGCGTTCATCCGTTCATATCCGGTTCCAGCCTCGCTGACCGCAAACGGGAAAGCGGTTATTGCCGTGCGGAATTACTCGTTTATCTACGATGGAGGCCTGCACGGTCCAAGCTCGAGAATGCGTCTGTACCCTGCCGGAGAACCGGAGAAAGCGGTTTCGCTGGCTGGGCTCTGGAAATATGAAATTGAATGCGACATCGGGAACACGCTTGCTCTGCGTACATACGGACGCGGCAATCCGCGTTCTCCCTCCATTCTGTTTGAAAACATGATCCGTCCGCTTGCGGGACTCTCTCTGCGCGGAGTGATTTTCTA
This sequence comes from Lentisphaeria bacterium UBA4640, assembly GCA_002405835.1. Lineage (GTDB taxonomy): Bacteria > Verrucomicrobiota > Lentisphaeria > Victivallales > UBA1829 > UBA1829. Next base: position 16,990 of record DHMO01000027.1, read on the forward strand.
CCAGGGGGAATCCAACACCGGGCTGCCGACCGACTACGAAGGGCTGATGAAGAATCTGATTGCGGACTGGCGGAATCTGTTTGAAAATCCGCGTCTCCCGGTCATCCAGGTTCTTCTTGCGGGATACCATGAGCCTTCGCCGTTCGACCCGTCATCCGAATGGGCGCGCATCCGTTTCGCTCAGCTCCGCGCGGCGGGAGAAAACCTCTGCGCAAACGCGCTTGATCTGGGAGAATCCGCGAATATTCACCCTGCACGCAAACGCGAAGTCGGGGAACGCCTCGCCGCGGCGGCGCTCGCACAGGCATACGGACGTTCCGGCGACGGATGCGGTCCGGTTTTCTCGCACTGCAAGCGAAATGGAAATATGCTGGAAGTAACCTTCAGCCACTGTTCCAACGGGCTCCGCGCCGAGGGTGAACTCCGCGGATTTCATGCACTGTATGCGGATGGGAAACGCGAAATGCTGACCGGCACAGTATCCGGCAGAGCGGTTCACCTAAACCTGACATCAACCAAACCGTTTACACTCTATTATGCCTGGAGCGACAATCCCCAGGAAGCAAACCTGCGCGGGGCGAACGGACTTCCCGCCGCACCGTTCCGCATAGAAATCAGAAAATAAGATTTATTAAAAATTTAAAAAAACTGGGGCCGGAAACCATCAAAACGGAGTATCCGGACCACAGTTTTTTATTTCTCTCAGCGATCCTTCAGGATCTGCCCGTTGTCTTCCGGACTACGGTCTTTTTCATTGTTCAAATCAATGAACAGACGGCGCATGTCGACGATTCCGCCCCAGGTGAACCAAACCGCCGTAATAAATGCGATGATCCCGGGAACAATGAGTCCGACAATAAAGAATTTAATGGACCACCATTCCAGCGGCCACCGGTAAAAGACATTGAATACGGCAATCGCAATGAAGCAGAAACCGAAATGATAGATGATCGAATAGACGAACACCGACCACGCGATAAATTTGTCGCCGCGCGTGTATTCGGAAGAGATTCCGATCAGATGGCTGAACAGCGAACGGAAGCTCCATTTCTGCGGAGCCTGTTCCTGTCCTCCCGCTTCCGCAAACTCTCCGCGGTGCAGCAACTTGTCCAGATTGAACGGCTTGTAGGTGAGATACGATCCCGCGACATATGCGATGACCGAGAAAATCATTGCAAAGAGATAGATTTCCAGAGAATTGATCGGGAATTTCACCGGATCCATCCGCCAGACAATCCAGGGTTCGAAGGGAGACGAGAGCGCGGAAAGAACTGCATCCGCATGTTCCACCCACCCCATCCGGTCAAGGAACGGATAGACGTGCAGCGCCCAGTTCCGCTGGAGAATCAGCCCCAGCAGCGATGTCCCGGAACCGAAAATAATCGCACTCCAGGCTCCGGTAAGATTTCCGAACCGCGAGTAAAGCCCAAGCACCACAACCGGCCCCGCACCGCCGCACCACAGAGCGCCGATAATCGTAGTGAACATAAAAATGTAATCCAGCTGAATGAAAAAGAAGGAAAACACCGCAAAGAGGGAACCGACAAAAATCGTCATCACGCGCAGAATCCGCAGATGTTTTTCCGGAGAAATGCGCGTTCTGCAAAGCGGCAGGACGACATCCTGGACAAGGGTTGCGCTTGCATTGAAAATTCGTCCGGCATCCGTTGAAATCATCAGCATAATCATAAGCAGACAAATCATTCCGACCATTCCGACAGGCAGGATTGCCCGCAGGACAGCAGGCATCATCATCTGCTGAAACACTGAACGGAACTGCTGAAACTGGTAGTTTGCCTCCGGCGACGTGCCGAGTCCGTTCTGAACAGCCTTGTAGTATTCCGTATCCAGATTGTCTTTGTTGGAAACCGGTTTGGAAAGTTTCTCCGCCTCCTGCGCCAGCGTAATGCCGCGGACTTTACGGAGCGCGTTTTCGCGCTGAACGGGATCTTTGACAACTTCCGAAAGGACCTGCGCGGAAAGATTCTGGCGCACCTGAGTATTGGAAGCGCGGAAATCCCCTTTATCTCCCAGAAAACGCGGTTCATTCATGAAAACGATCACAATGATTCCAAGCAGGAGCAGAGCAACTGTCGACAGGGCGTTACGCCAGGCTCCGAGCACGCCGGCCATCTTCTGTTCATGCGGAGTGCGTCCCGCCCCGGAGGTATCGTTGCCGATAAACGCGCCGCGGTTGAGAATGCTCCCGACGATGAACACGACAATTGCAATGACATTGAAGTCGCGAAGTTCCGAAATGTCATACGGATTCAGGAAACTCTGATGCGCAACACGATTTGTCAGAACTGGTGCGATATCCTGAAACCATGAGAATTTGCAGAGGATGAACGCGACCAGCAGCATCAGAATCGGGAAAAAGAGAATTCCCTGAAAACAATCCGTAATCAGCAGGGAAATTCGCCCGCCCTGAAGAATGAAGAACACCGAAAGCGCCGTGCACACGGTCACCAAACAAATATAAGTGGAAAATGAAATTCCGCACACAGTGAAGCTGTGCGGGAGTTCCAGATAATAGATGAAAAAGCGGGCGGCAATCGCGGGACCGATCGCATTCGCCCCCATCTCCGCAACGGTCCGCAGCAATGAACAGAAAATACGGAAAAACTTGCTGCCGTAGCGCATCTCAAGGAACTGCCCGAACGAAAGACAGCGCGTCTGGCGCCAGCGGTAAACGATATAACCGGAAAGCGCGATAAAAAGGGTGATCGGAGTAGACACCGCCCCCCAGAATGCCACGGCGAACCCCGTCTGATAATACTGCTCACACCCGGCGACAAATGTAATGACGGCAAGTCCGGCCGCCATGTCGCCGACCGAAAGCACATAGCGTCCGGCAACGCGTCCCGCAACCAGGTAATCCGAAACACTTCGTGCATAACGTTTTGAGTAGACCGCCAGTCCGATCAGAACGGCGAGCGGGAAAAATACGATGATCCAGTCGAGCCACTGCATAGTTTTTTTACTTCCTTCTGTTAGTTGAATTTATGCGGCGGAGAGAATATAAAACACTCTCTCCGCAAATACAATTTTCCCGATGAAACAGAATGGAACAAATATTGCTGTAAAATAAAAAACAGACTTGATTTTTTGCATGGAAATGATAATCTATCAACAGAAGGAAACATTGTGTCTGGAGGAATTTATGAAAAAAGCAACCGTACGGACAATCGCCTCGGCTTTGAATCTCGGAACGGCAACCGTTTTCCGCGCACTGTCCGGACGCGGTCCAGTTCAGGATGAAACACGGAGCGCGGTTCTGGAAGAAGCCCGCCGCCAGGGATATCTCCCGGTGACGCAGGTAAAACGGGTGGCTGTCGTAGTTTCGCGCGCCTTCTGCACCGGTGTCTATGACAGAAAACTCCTTGATTCCGTCCTGAAAGAGCTGACTCTGGCTGGGTATGAATCCCTGATCGTCACCGAAACCGACACGGGAATCCTGCGGCATATCATGTTCGACGGAATTCTCTCACTCTGCTATTACGGAAAAAACAACCGCGAACTGGCGGAGAAACTGAAATGCCCGGTCGTCGGCTTCAATGCGTATTCAAACCACGGGCTGAAATGCTACACGGTGAACTCCGATGAAAGCGGAGCAATCCGCTCGGCAATCTCCTGTTTTGCGCGAAAAGGACATTCCCGGATTGCGGCAGTCCACATGTCCCAGCGGGATTTTTCACATACGACACGGAAAAGAACTTTTCTGGAATTCGCGGAAAAACTCCATCTCAAAACATTTTTCTATCCGCGGGATTTTGACCAGAATTTCAGTGACCTCGCCTACAACATCCGCAAAGACCGGGTGACCGCGCTTCTGTTTTATTATGAAGACCAGCAGATTCCGCTGCTCCGGGACCTGCAGAATGCCGGATTCCGCATTCCGGAAGACCTTTCCGTCATCTGCTGGGAAGCTCCGGGAATTTCCCGCGTTCTCCTTCCTTCCCTGACCTCTTACGGGCAGAACTTTTCCGCAATGGCAAAACGGGGAGTTCGGCTGCTCCAGCAGATTCTGAAGGGCGACACAAAAACTCTTGAAGATCAGCAGGTTCCGTACAGTTTCTATTCGCGGCACAGCGTTGCGCCCCCCTCCGGAAAGGTATGGAGGGGCGCTTGAAACAGATGAAACAGACGCTATATTATCCGGAACACAGCAGGGAGAAAATATGAAAGCAACGGTTCGGGTTATCGCAAAAGAGGCCGGAGTTTCACCGGCGACAGTGTCGCGCGTGCTCAGCGGCTCGGCTCCGGTGTCTCCGCGAATCCGCGCTCAGGTTCTGAAAGCGGCGGAAAATGCGGGGTATCTGCCCGAAGAACAGCGGACCGTCGCCATCCTGCTCGAAGAGAACGATATTCACAGCTATGCGAAACTCATTCTCGAACAGCTGCTGAATCAGCTCTCGAACCGCAAATATCATCCGCTCGTGCTCCAGGTCAACAATCTGTTCCTGCTCGACTCCATTCCCATCTGCGGCGCTCTCTCCCTGATCTACGCACAGGGACTCGAAAAAATCTGGAGCCGCAGCCACAGCGTCCCGCTCGTCTGCATCAACAACTACAGCTATCCGATTGAGGGCGTCTACCGCGTCAACTCCGATATGGAACAGGGAATCCGCGCCGCCCTTCAATATTTTTACGACAACAACCACCGCAAAATCGGGATGCTGACCAACAACTACAATATCAAAAGCGTCATCTATCTGCAAAGAATTCACACTTTTCATCAATTTCTGGAAACGCATCCGGACTGTTCCGGAATTCAGATGAACGCCATGCTCACCTCCTCCATTCTGGATTCGCTCATGCAGATGCGCCGCGCCGGCGTCACGGCAATCCTTGCGGCGGGGGAAAGAATCAGCCTCCTCGCCCAGCATTATCTCACCACATGCGGATGCCGCATTCCGGAAGATGTCTCCTTCATCGGGTTTGAAGACCGTCACATTTCGCAGTATCTCAATCCGCCGCAGACCTGTGTGGAACAGCGCATGGATCAGCTGGCATCAAACGCTATCGACATTCTGGAAAAACAACTGCAGGGAAAGCATGACCTCAAAGACGTCTGCATTCCCTGCAATCTTATCATCCGCGGCACCGTCGCACCGCCGAAATAACGGGTTCCGGCTTACTCAAAATCCTCGATTCGCCATTCGTCATGCCAGTTGATGCGCGGGATATCGCCTTCGAACCGGAGCGGAAGCCAGACGTAGCGTCCGAGGCTGATATTCTTCACCAGTGACGCCTCAATTCCGCCTTCCAGATCCGGATCGTGCGGCGTGTATTCCGGATTGAACCAGGCATTGAACAGCATTTCCGTATGCTCATACGGTTCATCCATCTCCTCAGGAAGCCAGCGGTCGGCAAGAGCAATATAAAGATCGCGCTTGCCGGGAACCTTGAAGATGTGCGAAATCTGCGAATGAAACGAAGTCCGGCTTGGATCCGAAACATGCGGATCGCCGATCACCTCGAACGGACCGTGCCATGAATCCGCAACCGCCGTTTCCGAGGGGTTCGGATAGAAACTCGTCGTGCCCGAAGTAATCAGGTAATGATGCCCGTTCCGCTCGAAATGCGCCGGGGCTTCGCGGACATACGGAGGAGAGATGCGCGGGAAGTGCACCGAGTACACGCCTGAAACATCCGTGTAGTCCTCCGTCAATTCCGCGCAGATCAGCTCTTTGTGCGGACGGTTGAAATAGCAGAATCCGCGTCCGTCCTCCGACTGAACGAGATCAAAGTCGCCGAACGGCATATCCAGCGGACGGAACGAGGGACGCTCCACGCGGTAGGGTCCGGAGAACGCATCCGCAACCAGCACGGTGGCACACTGGCTATGACAGCCGTCAAACCAGCAGACATATTTTCCCGTCGCCGGGTTCCGCAGGATATGCGGACGGTCCAGCATATTTTTCGGGGACAGCGTGGCGTTCTCATCCGTCAGATCCGGCGGAATCAGCGAGCCCATGTCCTCCCAGTTGTAAAGGTCGGTCGAGCGGTAGCAGCGCACGCCCCAGTGCCAGTATTCCATGTCGCCGGTCGTGCGGCTTTTATCCAGGCCGTACCAGTAGTAGACGCCGTTTTCAAAGAACAGGCGCGGCATGTGCGCCTGAATCGGTTTTCCATCGGTATCGAGCCAAAGCCCGCCCGGATGAATTGCGTTGTATCGGATTCTGCTCATATTCTCCTTACCACAGAAAATCCGGCTCGCCGCCGTCGGCTTCGAACCAGTCGAAACGCCGTTCTTTTCCGTTGATGCGCCAGAGCTCAGGACAGGTGTTTTCCTGCCAGTCGAGCGGCTCGGCGTTGATTTTTCCTTTTGAAGCGATTGCAAGAAGACGCTTCAGTTCGTTGTTTTCTTCTGCGCTCAGAATGCCCGGTTTCGGGGAGAGGAAAAGCGAGCTTCCGCTTTCCGCGACAAGCTCCGCCCACTGCTGATTCCATTTCCACGGAATCTCTCCGGAAATGCCCACGCAGTCGGCGTCCATCTCAAAGAACGTCCGGTGCTGGGCTCCGCGGAAGGCGACCGTGTTGACGCCCATCTTGCGGGTGCGGTCCCAGTGTCTGCCCGACGTGTCGTCACCCGTGCGGGAAAGTTCCTGCAGACCTGCGGCAAGATGCCCGATCGTGTTGCATCCCATGATGAGAACCGGACCGGCAGCCTTGCGGATCGTGCGGAACAGATCGGTCAGAATTTCCGCCGTCGTGCGGGTCTGATCGTAGAAGGTCCAGCCGTTTTCGCACGGCCACGGATGCATGTCGAACGCGTAGCGTCCCGCGACGTCATAGGTGGTGAAGTCGTGCTTGATAAGTTCAAAGCCCCATTCGCGCAGACGCGTCACATCCTTTGCGACGATCTCCAGCACTTCGGGGTGCGAGGGGTCGAGGGTGTACGGAAGATTCCGCAGGAAGCATTCGCGCTTCACCGAGGAATCGTTGAGGAACAGCGGACGGTACCAGATGCCGGGGCGGACGCCGTATGCCTTCATCTTTCCGGCGAGGTGCGGCATATCCGGGAAATTGACGTTTCCGCAATCCCACGGTCCGAAGTTGTTGCAATCCTTCAGACGGAGTTTCTGCCAGCCGTCATCCATAACCATGAACGGACGGTTTTCGAGTCCGGCGGTCAGCTCGGCGAGGTAGCGGCAGTCCTCCAGGACGCTCGCTTCGGTGATGTTGCCATAGGCATAATACCAGTTGTTGCTGCCGTAGACCGGAGCGGCGGGGAAGACCGGATCCGGACAGAGCAGCGCGCAGAATTTCCGTGCGGCGGCATAGGCGCTGATGCCGGAATAAAGTTCGCTCACGACTTCCGCGACGGCAAGAGTGCGTCCGTTCAGAAGCACACCGCATCCGCCGGAACGGACGTCGCACCAGAGAGTGACACCGTCGGGGTCGGCGGTCCATGCGGCGAAACAGCCGGGACGGACCTTGACTCCGCACGCGGCAACCGTGGAATCGGGAAGCTGGGCGAAGAAGTACCACGGCATCATACGGGAAGGCTCGAAGCCGCGCCACTCGCCATCTCCGTAAGTCCGTTCCCAGGCGTCGCCGCAGAAGCGGGTTCCGGCGGGGAATTTATGCTGCCAGCGCACACGCAGGAAGCAGAGCGGAACAGAATCGGCGGAAACTTGAAGTTTTCCGTTTTCAAATGAGACAGAGGCGCCGTCTCCAGGCGTCATGCGCCGTCTTTCGGAATAAAGTGTAATGGAATCCGGAGTTTCCTGTAAAAAAGACATGATGATTTCTCCTCTGCGGCATCGCCGCTTGATTAGGGGACCTTTTTGTTTTTCAGTGTATTCCCGTAAAATACACTTTCCCGCCCGAATAGCAAGCGGGAAAAGTTTTTTTTTGCGGGAATAATTTTGAAACGTCACTCCCCGATCGTTCGGAAAAATTTACGGATTCTGACATTCTCGCCGTGAAGCGTGAAATCAACCAGTTCATCCAGCTTTGCTGTCGCCATGCCGATGCAGGTATCCGCGCAGCCGTAGTACATCCGGACCGTGCTGCCGTCCTCTTCCACAAGCGCGTTCGCGGTGAACACGACGTTGGAACAGCGCCCGGAAAGTTCATACGGATGCTCCGGCCACATCACGGGAAGCTCCGCACGCGCAATGATCTTCGAAGGATCGTTCAAGTCCAGCAGAACCGTGCCGAGACGGTAGATATAATCGTTGCAGGAACTGTTGTCGACTCCGTGGTAGATTTCCAGCCAGCCGGCCGGCGTCTTGATGGGAACTGCACCCGCACCGATTTTGAGGGAATCCCAGCAACCCTGACGCGGCTGCATGAGGTCAACCGTGCCGTCCCAGTGCATGAGGTCGTCGGAATAGGAAACGCACATTCCAGCCTGCTCCTCGATGTTTTTCGGCATCGGACGGTCGAAGCGGACATAGCGTCCGTTGATTTTTTCGGGGAAGAGCGCGCCGTTGCGGAATTCGTATCCCATATCCGCCTGATGAATCCGCTCGAAATGAACGAAATCGGTGGTTTTTACCAGACCGAGCGCGACACCGCGTTCCACCGTCATGCTGCAGTACATGAGATAATAAACGCCTTCAATCTCCGTGACGCGGATGTCGAAAACGCAGGTTTCATGATAGCGGTGCGCCGGCCAGTCGATCGGCTCCGGATCAGGAGTGAAATGAATGCCGTCGCGGCTGCGCGCGATCCAGAAGACAATCGGAGTCGAAGTCGTCGCGGCGTCCACGAGCAGCAGATATTCTCCGTTGAACTTTATCGCGCCCGGATTCATCACATACATGATGTCCGGGGGAAACTGCGAAGCGGTCAGAACGGGATTGCCCGCGTATTTTTCAAAAATCAGCTTTCTCATAAAGGCTCCTTTCAAAGCTCAATTTCCACCCGGTTTTCCGGCGGAAGCGGAATGCTGAACGCATCCGTTGCGTAGGTGCGTTCCGGAAGAACGATCAGGACATTCAGCGGTTTGTCATTCAGCGAGTACGCCGCATGGTGCCACACGCCGGGACGAACCGAAACCACCGTTCCGCGCGGAACGAAAAACGCCTCTGCGCGGTCGGCGGGAAACTCTTTGCCCGGAGTCGCCGGGGCAAACCAGAGAATCGCGTCGCCGTCAAGCGGAATTGCGACTTCACAGGTGTGGTTGTGGTATTCCGCATCCGTAATCACGAACGGACGCGGAAGCACGCGGCAGGTGGAATACGACGGAATCCCGCCGCCGAGATCCTGCTGAAGCAGATCGCGGAAGAAGACGCTCTCCGCGTCTTTCGGTCCGGCGGCCTCTTCCGCCAGCGGGTCGATCAGCGGAGCGAATGTTCCGTAACGGCGGAAGTTTTCATGCGTAAGTTTCTGGACTTTGATTTTCCGCATGTTCACACCCGTTTCAGCTGAACGTTCTTTTCATAATCGCGGATGACGGCAAGCATATCGTTGCCGACGGGCACGCCGTTCTTGAGGCAGAAGAAGTCGAAGACCGCCTGCCAGGGCATTGCCTTGAGCTCTTCGGTGACGGCGAGACGGCCGGTGTAATCGCCGGAGAGTTCCATGTCGCGGAGCTGTGCAAACGGTTCAAGCATCGCTTTGCAGAGCGCTTTCTGGATGTTGCGGTAGCCGATTGCCCACGCGGCGAGACGGTTGATCGTGGCGTCGAAGTAATCCATGCCGATATGAATTCTGGAGACATCGTTGCGGATCGTTTCATTCGCGATGTACTGAAGCTCGTCGTCGAAAATCACCACATGGTCGGAGTCCCAGCGGATCGGACGGCTGATGTGCAGCAGCATTTCGGGGAAGAAGAGGAGAATGGAGCTGATCTTGTCGCTGATCTGCTCGGTCGGATGGAAATGTCCGGAATCGATGGTCAGCATGAGATTGTGCTCTTTTGCATAGTTCATGTAGAACTCGTGGCTGCCGACGGTGCAGCTTTCCATTCCGATTCCGAACAGCTTGCACTCCACGGAGTCGAGCAGATTCTTCTTGGAATATTCGACGGCGAAAATCTGATCCAGCGAATCTTTCAGGCGGGCGCGGGCGCCGCGGCGGTCAACCGGAATGTCCTTGAATCCGTCGGGAATCCAGGTGTTCATGACGCAGGGCGTGCCGAGTTCACGGCCGAAACTGTCGCAGATGACGCGGCAGGCTTTCGCATGATCGATCCAGAACTTGCGGACTTCCTCATTCGGGGAAGAGAGGGTGAATCCCTCCGCCGCCATCGGATGCGCAAAGAAGGTCGGGTTGAAATCGAGCCCGATTCCGCGCTCTTTCGCCCATGCGGTCCAGTTTGCAAAGTGTTCCGGCTTGATTTCGCGGCGGTCGACCGGATGATCCGCTTCAAGATAGATGGCGTGAAGCGCGAAGCGGAGTTTTCCGCCGACGAGCTCCATAAGTTTATCGACGTCCTGACGGAGTTCATCCGCGGTGCGCGCCTTGCCGGGATAGTTGCCCGTTGCGAGAATTCCGCCTCCGGCGGCTCCGTCGCGCTTTTCATAGCCGCCGATGTCGTCGCCCTGCCAGCACTGGACGGAGATCGGAATCTGTGCGAGTTTTGCAACCACTGCATCCGTATCGACGCCGAATGCCTGATAGCGTTCCTTTGCAAGTTCATACGCCTTGCAGATGAGTGAATCCTGTGTCATAATTGTTTTCCTTTTTTTGAAACAGCAAATGCAACTGTTGCAATACACTGTTTCTGTTAATTTAGTACCATTGCGCAGATTGTCAAGAGGATTTCGGAAAAATCCACCGAAAATCTGCGCAAACGGGAATGGATGTTTCTGTTTTGGTCAGAGCCGGATTTCCTGAATATCCGGTTCATATTTCGAGATGGTTAGCGGACGTTCAAACGTCCCGGCATCGGTCCTGATAACGACGTCATAGTCGCCGCAGAAACCGTAGAGCTTGTTCCGCCCCTCGCGCTCATATTCGAGCGTTTCGTCCGTGGTCCATTCATGATGAATCAGATCGTAAAGGACTTTGTACGAAGGCTTTTCGGTCATGTCGTTGTTGAGCAGACCGCCGAGATAACGGTTTTCACCCTGGTTGTTGTTGATTGCATCCGGAGCCTGATACGCGGTGTTGTCGACCATGTTCCACCAGGTGATTGCGCTCATCGCGGGATGACTGAACCAGAGTCGGTACATTTTTTCCGCCACAAGAGCCTGATACGCAAAGCCGTCGCCCAGCAGATCCTCCGCCGGAATTGTAATTTCCGAAACGTTCAGCGGCAGACCGAGCGAACCGTACAGATCCATATGCGCATAGATATGCGCAGGATCAAGCATCTGCCCCGCCCAGTCAACCAGCGTTTCGATTTTGCCGTAAAACGCGATATGATACTGCAGACCGAGTCCGCGCACCGGAAGTCCGAGATCAAGCAGACGGCGGACATGCAGGTAGAGCGGCGTGTAGCTGTTGTGGTAGTTGTTCCAGCTCATCCACGGGCCTTCGTTGTAAATCAGTTCCGTGGAAGCGGGGAAATATTTTCCGGCGAGCTGAAAGAGTTTTTCAATGTGATGCTCCGGAACATTCCCCTGCTTGTAGATTTCATGGAATACAGAATCAAGCTGAAGTCCTTCATTGTAGACGTCAAACCAGTGGATTTTATCCGCATAGCGCTCCGCGATTCCGGCGATGTGCCGCTCATATTCGTCCAGCAGGCGGAACTGGTTGCGCGGCAGCCACTCCGGCATCAGCGTGTGCCAGACCATCGGGTGTCCTTTGGCGTGGAGATTATGTGTTTCGCAGAACTCGACGACTTCATCCGCCGGGGGACGGCGGTAGATGTACGGGCTCCCCTTCTCCTGGCGGAATGTGCCGCGCTCCGGTTCATACGCGTCCCAGTAGAACGGGACAACCGCCTGGTTGAAAAGCCGGGTGAACTTTTCAGCATAGACTTCGTTTTTCCACGCCTCTTCGCCGCGGAACTGGTTCAGCATGAAGGCATTTGCGCCGAACCGGAACTCGTGGCGGCGGAGTTTGTAATGAATCGACGCCCGTTCGACCGGTTTGCCGTCCGGCGCAACGATCATGAGCTTCAGCGCCCGCTTGCGCGCGGTCTCGGTGGAACACCGGACGCGCGCATCGAATTCAGGGGAATATGCCAGAAGTTTGGACAAAGTTTTCTGTCCGGCTTCGGAAAAAGCTGCCATTTCAACACTCCTTATTTTTCTGTTACGATTTCAAAAAACGGCGTGGGACCGTGTTTCAGCTTTGCCATGTCGAACGCAAGTTTCCATCCATCCGCCGCGCGCACGAGCGGGATTTCCTCCATCCGCTCGCCGGTCAGACTCAGCGCATAGCAGCGCAGAGTTTCCGCGCGTTTGATCCGCAGATCGTATTCGCCGCACTGATAGAGAATCGGAAGCGTGCCGATGACGCGCAGATAGACGCCGGTCGGATCGTGCTGCATGTTCGTATTGGCAATGCGCGTGGAAAGCACCAGCACCATGCGTGCGGATTCGGTCAGAGCTTTGTTGTCCACGGACGCGAGCCCGATCAGCGAATTGACGCTGTTCTTTTTGATTTCGAGCGTATTGAGCTTTTCCGTGGATCCGGCAGTCAGCGCGGCGGCTTCGCTCTTCGGGGTGATGACCGTCATTTTCTTCTCTTTCGCAAAGAGGGTGATTTCACCTGTTTCGCTCTGGTAAATCTCCTTTGCAAGATCGGTGCGGTTGTCTTTGCTCAGAATTCCGCGTTCCCGCATGTTTTTGACCAGCGCTTCAAGCGAGGAATCTGTGGAGGCGGTCTCTTTTGCCTGCGCAAACCATCCGTGCCAGACAATCTCTCCGGTTCCGGCGGGTGCAAAAACAAGATCCGGCTTCTGCGGCTCCGGGACACGGTCATAGCACGGCAGATCGGTGAATATCGTCGCGACATTCGTCAGCAGCCCGATGCGGCTCTGCGTCGGGGCAAGCGCATATGCGCTGTTGCCGATGCTGAAAACATATTTTTTGTTCAGAGCAACCGCGGCTTTATGTTTTGCCGGGGCAACGTCGCGCCGCAGGAAGAAGAGAGCGGAAAGGAATTCACCGGAACGGAGAACCGGATTGTTCGCAGTATGGAACGAACTCGCCCGGCGGTCGTTCTTCAGCATAACCGCACCCGCATGAATCGCCAGAGAATCCCAGTCGTTCAGCGCGGCGTAAGCATCAAGCGCAACCGGCTTTTCATACTGATACGGATTCCGGAAAACATAGTTGTGTTCGTTGAAGAAGAAGGGACGTCCGTACATGCGTCCGCCATAGGGATAGCGGAACAGGCTTGCGCCGTTCGCAATGGAACTGCTCTGATCAACGATCGCGCCCGGCTGTTCGCCGCCGTCGGGATGACAATGGTAGCCGTGGGCGTCGACAATCTGCACGCCCTCCCACGAAACCGCCGCACAACGCAAAGCGGGCATCGGGCACTGAAGAGTCAGCCCCTTGTAGCCGGCGTCTTTCATTGCCTTGTCGCAGAAACGGTAGGTCTCCTTCAGCGACTCATACCAGAACTCGTCGTAATCGACACGGAGCTGTGAGCGGTCCCAGAAAACCGGAATCGGCGGATTCGCCATTGTCGCGGCGGAATGCGGATTCTTCTCCTTCGGGAGCGCGGCATATTTTTTATTGAGGAATTCGCGCCATTTCTGTTTCAGAAAACGGAAGTCCTCCGGATACGCCTGCTCCATCCGGCCTGCGTATTCAATACCGAGTCCGAGCTCGTTGTAGTATTCGACCGCGACAAAGACGGGATCATCCTTCCATGCCAGCCCGGTGTAGGGGTTCACATGATTGAGAATCATCCGGCTGGTTTCCGCAAAACGGGCGCGGAGTTTCGGCTCGCCGATGATGAACAGCACCTTGTTCGCCATCCGTTTTTCCGCAACCTGGAACCAGTCGCGCTCCGAAGAGAAGAGCCAGAACGCAAAGAGATTGAGCTGGAGATAGACTCCCTGCTGTTTCATTTCATAAACCATGCGGTCCCAGCGGTCCACATATTTCGGAAGCGGCTTGCGGTCCTCCGTGGAGAACGCCATGAGCCAGCTGTCAAACCCGTGCATGCGGAACAGATTGTAGCCCTGTGCGCGAATGGCGCGGGCGTACTCCGGAGCCAGACGGTCGAACTCCTTGTCGTTCGAAGTCCGCCAGACTTTTTCATCCGCTTCGGAACTGAATCCGAAGAAGCGCTGCGGCTTCTGACTCTGTTCAAACACGATCTTGCCTTCACGGGAGAGCACCGCGTGTCCGTACTTTCCGGCAGGCGCATCGACAAGTCCGGAGAGGTCGAGCGCACTTCCGGCCTTCACCGCGAGATCATCGGTATTGATCGCGCGATATCCCTCTTTTTCCGTAAACACCTGCGGCTTCGGCGGAGGCTGAACGGCGCCCCAGAACAGACGCCATCCCTCCGCTCCGGCGATAACTTTCACCGAAAGCAGATTCTTTCCTTTTTTGACCGGAAGAAACACAAAATGATTCGCGGGCGAAACAGGCTTCTTCGCATTGCCGTCCGCCAGAGTCGAATAGACAAGTTTTCCGTTCAGCGAAATTTCCATCCACCAGTCCGCTCCGAAACCGACGGGAACCAGACGGTCTGCAGGTGCTTCGAACTCATTGTAGAGTACTGCAGTATCGCGGAAACGCTTGCGGCTCGCCCCCGCCTCAAGTCGGAGATTGATAACATTGCTGTCAGTCTTCGAGCTCTTTTTCAGAGTGAACGGCTTGACCGCTTTCTTTTCGATTCCGGGCAGAGCATCGGGAATCGCTCCGGCTGCGTTCACGCCGGGATCGACCAGACCGAAAACAGTCCATTTCGCGGAAAACGGCGGCTTTGCAAGCTCGATTTCATTGAGATCGACAAGGAGGAGTTCGGAAAATGTCACTTTCCCGTCCAGCTCACCAATATAGAACGAAAGCACCGGAGGATCGGAGGGATCCTTGTCTTCCTCGCCCGGCACGATTTCCACAAACAGTTTCTGCACGCCTTTTGCAAGCGTTATCTGCTTGAAAAGACCGAGGTTTTTCGGTTTGTTGCGCAGACGGTAGGAGAGAACGAGCGGACGCGTCTGCGGCTTTTCGCACTCAACCGTGAAATAATAGCGATAGGAATGTCCCACTTTCAGTCCGCGCTGAACCTGCTGCAGCTTCAACGAACCGGCGTCGGAACTCTTTGTGATATTCAGTTCAAGATTTCCGTTCACCGCTTTTGCAGTTCCGTTCTTCCCGAGAAATTCCCATCCGGTCATTTTCGGCGAGAAAGCGGGATGCTCCAGCAGATTCCGGATCTCTCCGGCATCTGTGAATAATACCACTGCCGACATCAGCAGTGCTGCAACTGTTTTTTTCATGATTCCTCCTTCTGGATTCGATTTGCCGGAAATATACTCTCCGCCATTTTTAAAAGCAAACCTTTTTTGTGCCATTGCTGTATTGGTTCATGCCAATTTTACAAATAAATTTTTCATTGAACAATTGCTTTTTCCGTTTTGCGGCTGTATCTTACCGATGCAACGACAAGGAGAAAAAATGTTTCACGAACTGCTGCATCTCTCAACTCTTCCCCGGCGGATCAGCTTCCCGTTTCCGCTCGCGATTTTTTCCTGTTCCGAAGGACTCGCAGCCGGACATGTCGTACGCAGGCTTGAAAGCGAACTGGAATTCTGTTTCCGTTTCTCCTCCACCGAAAAGGAGGCGGAAGACTGCATCGACGACCATGTCTACCGCACCGGGTTCCCGTTTCTCCTGATCCGCAAACCCGACATCCTGCACAAGCACCGGATCAACGGCGTCCGCGAAGCACTCTCCCTCTATTACAGCGGCGACCTGATGGAAAAATTCGAGAGCATCGGCTTCGATCTCACCCTACCCGGCCGCAGCTTCGTCCGGACGGAGGAAATCGACGCTCTCGTCTCCCGGATGCGCGGTCTGACCGGCATCATCGAACTCCCCGGAATCGTGGAAAAAATGGATCTCCTCGCTTTCCAGCTTCTGGAAACAGTTTTTCTGCAGGTGCAGGCGGGCGGCATGGGCGCCGTCAGCAGCGAAGAGGAGCGCGTGCGCCGGATCGCCTCCTATTTCCAGCTTCATTTTTCTGAAAAGATTGAACTTGATCCTCTGCTGCGCCGGTTCGGAATCTCGCGCCGCAGTTTTTTCCGCCGCTGGCAGGAGTTCTACCCTGAACCGCCCGCCCGCTACATCCGGAACCTGCGCTTCAGCGAAGCCGTCCGTCAGCTGAGCAGCCTCACGCTCCCGACCGAAACAATCATCCGTCAATGCGGATTTTCCGACCGGACACTCTTCTACCGCATGTTCCACCTCCGCTTCGGGATGACGCCCGCCGAATACCGCATATCAAAACACAATGCACCTGTCCGGAATTGATTTTTCATCTGTATGGATATGTGCCTGACACGAAAAAAACGGTCATTCGCTTTCATATCCAGTTTTTTCCTCCAACTCCATCCTTTGAAAACACTTTCCTGGAAGCCTGCCTTTTCAGAAGGATCCAAGACGGAAAAAACCTGTTAATCTTACTTTTATACCAGACAAATCCGTTTTATACAATTGCCTTTTTGCAAAAAAGGTGATATAGATATTTGCTTTTTCATGAACCAAACAATAAGGAGGTATCTTCATGAATGTCTTCTCTCTCACCAAAGGTCTGCTGGCTGGTGCCGCACTTTTCGCCCTCAGCGCTGTGGAAGCGGCAGAACAGACGCCGCAAGTTCTGTTCGACAAGAATCAGGGAGCGGTAACCGTTTACCACGCGTTTGAAAATCCGACATGGGGCGCGGCGTTCCGGGTTCAGCATTACAACGCCGGATACAAGCCGATGAAAGGATTTGTCTTTGACGGCGCTGAAATGGAAGGCCGTCTCACAACCGCCGACGACAACCGCGTTCCCGTGAAAATCCAGTACACTCAGAAATCTCCGGATGCCGTCCATGCAAAACTCTCCGTTGAAACGGAAGAACCGTTCTCCACAGGCCGCCTGATGTACGAGCAGTTCATGCGCTTTGTTCCCGGCGTCGGCGTCAAAGTCACGGTCAACGGCAAAGAATTCGATTACAGCAAACCGTTTGACTCCGCCAAACCCTATCAGGTCGTCATTCCCGCCCTGCCCGACGACGGCGTCACAACCGTTGTTGTCGATGCTCCGAAAGCAAGCTGGACTCTCACCGGAAAATTCGCTGTCATTCTCCAGGATCTCCGCAACTGGAAATCGGATGCGCTTCAGCTCCGTCTGATGTTCACCCCCTACAGCGGCCAGCTCACAAAGAGTTCGCTCGAATTCGACCTTGTCCTCAAGAAAAAATAACAGATTCCGTTCAAAGGAAAAAATACGGCTTCCGTTTTCCGTCCGGAAGCCGTATTTTTATTTTAAAGGAATTAAAGGCAATCTATTACAGTTCAACCCGGCAGCCGCCGTTCAAGGCGGACCGCTCTTCCGCAAGTGCGATGCGGATGGAATCACGCGTGCTTTCCGGCGAACAGATTTCCTGTTCAAGATTCTCCTGAACACAATGGGCAAAATAGTCGATCTCCGTCCAGTAGCCGTTCGCACCTTCAGGCTTGACAAGCTCAAACGGAGTCTCCGGATATGCAATCTTCACACCGCTGCCGTCAACCTCGACCGTCGCTTTTTCAAAAACGGCCGTCGAGCTGAACGACCAGCCCGGACGGCACCAGCTGGCTTCCCCGACAACGAGCGCGCCGTTTGCGTACTCGTAGAAAGAAACCATTTCGTCGATACCGCCGGAGGGACGCGTGATGCCGCGCGTCGTCACCGCCTCCGGCACGCCGAGAATGTAATGCACCGTATCGGTATCGTGCAGATGCAAATCCAGAAGAGCGCCGCCGCTGCACTTTGCATCACGGTACCAGCCGTTGCGCCCCGTCGGTGCGGCACTGTTGCGGCAAAGGGAAAGACTCAGCAGTTTGCCGTATTTACCCGAAAGCACCGCCTCGCGAAGCATCCGGTAAGCCGGATCAAAACGGAGACACTGCGCAATCATCAGCTTGCGTCCCGTGCGCTTTGCGGCTGCGATCATCTCATCGGCAAGAGCAACCGTCCGCGCCATCGGCTTTTCGCAGAGAACGTGGAAACAGTCGTTCATCGCCCGGATCGCGTACTCCGCATGGAGATGCCCGGGAAGGCAGATGTCGATGATATCCGGCTTTTCATTCCGCACAAGCTCCTCATAAGAGGAATAATGCGGGAGTGCGGAGAGATCGGCTTTCCCGCTGCTGCCGAGATTGATTTCGGAGGAATCATTTGCAAACGCCTCCGGCGCGGAATCACAGATTGCAATCAGTTCACAGCGAGTCTGAGTCTGATACTGCGTTGCGTGGAAGTGTCCCATTCCGCCGTAACCGAGCAGAGCGACTTTCAGTTTTTCCATTTGATTCACCCGATTTTGTTTTTGAGGAAGTTGTAAGCGAGGCGGATATCGCCTTCCGGATCATCGCCGCATTCGCGCTCGATGGTCAGGAAACCGTTGAATCCGGCCTTGCGGAGTGCGGCAAGATAGGCATCCCAGGGAACCTGTCCCTGACCGAGCGGAACCTCTTTGAATTCCGCCGGACGCTCCGCGAAAACGCGTTTCGTTCCGTCCGGATTGTACATTCCGTACATTGCCTTTGCGGAACCGGGATAGAGGTTGACTCCGTCTTTCGCGTGAGTGTGAACGATGTATTTCCCGAGCACTTCCACCGCATGAACCGGATCGACGCAGGAGACCATGCGCAGGTTCGCGGGATCGAGGTTCACTCCGAGACCTTCGGAACCGACGTCCTCAATGAAGGCGCGGAGCACTTCCGGCTGCTCCGGTCCGGTCTCGATTGCAAACGTCACGCCGGATTTTGCGGAATATTCCGCAGCATGGCGGATGGATTTTTTCATCAGCGGCCAGACCGGATCGTTCCTGTCTTCCGGAACGACGCCGATGTGGGTTGTGATGACGCGGGTTCCGAGTTTCACCGCGATATCGGAGAAGCGGCAGAGGATTTCCGCGCGCACCATGCATTCGGCTTCGATGTGGAAGGGATCGCCGCCGAGGTCGCCGCAGATTGCGGAGATTTCAAGACCTTTTTCCGCGCACTGTTTCCGGATGGATTCCAGTTCAGAATCCGAATATTTCAGCCAGTCCATGCTCATGCCGAGCTGAATGCCCTGAAGTCCCATTTTCGAATAGACTTCCAGTGTTTCCGCCAGCGGCTTCTTCAGAGAATTTGCGAGAGCTCCGATTTTCATGAAAAGTTTCCTTTTTCTGATTTCCGTTTGTTGAAAAATTGCCCGTCTGGTGTTACTGTACACCGTGAACAAAAAAAGCAAATGGATAAAAACCGCATGAATGATGACAAAAAAACGAGCTGTTTTGTTTTCGAAAAACCGGATGTTCCGATGCCGGAAATCAACAGGCAGTACGGTTTGTGGCTGTTCCGCGGAGGCAGCAGCCTGGTCTCACCCAGAGATTCGTTTCTGCGCTCCACGGTGCGGATTTTTGAATTCTACTCCATCTCGCATCTGTTCTGCGGACACGGCAAGCTGTGGCTGGAGAACGGGTTCGAGGCGGAGATGCGCGCGGGAGACTGCGTCGTCATCACGCCCGGAACACGCAATATCTACGGCGGCTTCCATGATGTTTACGAAGAGGATACCATCAATTTTCTCGGTCCTGTCGCAGACATGCTCATGCGTTCGGGCGTGATTTCCAACGGCATATTCCCGTTCGGCGGCGTCCGCCGTCTTCTGCCGGTCATGGAACTGCTGCGCGACCCGGCTGCGAACTCACAGATTCAGGCGAATATTGAGTTCCAGAAGCTGCTTGTCGATCTGTATCTTGCGAAGTGTTCACGGCGGGAAGAGGATTATCCGCTGCTGGAACGCCTTCTTATCGAACTGAAGGAGAACCCGCGGCGCTGGTGGACGGTCCGCGAGATGGCGGAGATGTGCAATCTGAGCGACGACCAGCTCCGCCGCATTTTTCTTCGCCGCACCGGAGTCGCCCCGAAACTTTACGCGGACCGCCTGAAACTGAATCAGGCGGCGTCGCTGCTCACGAATTCCGAGAAAAGTGTTGCGGAGATTGCGGCGGAATTCGGCTACATGGATCAATATCATTTTTCGCGACGCTTCAAAGCTGTCATGGGCATGTCCCCGACCCGCTACCGGATTCAGGCAAAAACGCGGTAACGGGAGAAATTCTCTGTTAGTCCCGTCTTATTTCACGCACAAAACAGGCGGAAAGCGGGAAAATCCGTTTTTCAATCTTGAAAAGAGTGAAAATTATGATAGATTATGCAGTTACGAACATACATAATCAGGGAGGTTTATTTATGTTGTCAGAGTTCTCCTATCTGGAAGAGATAGGACACGAAAAAGGAGATCTGATCAAGGGTCTTCAGTTGATTCAGCAGAAGGAAGGATATGTTTCGGACGACGCCGTGCGCGCAGTTGCCGAAAATTTCGGAATGTCCCCCGCTGAAGTCGAAGGCGTACTTACATTCTACGCCCAGTTCAAACGCGTCAAGCCCGGAAGATTCCAGATCAGCAGCTGCGACGGAACCGCATGTCACATCAAAGGTTCCCCGCTCATTCAGCAGTGGATCACAGCCGAACTCGGTATCAAAGACGGCGAAACGGACAAAGAGGGCAGATTCTCCCTCCAGACCGTCGCCTGCCTCGGCTGCTGCAGTCTCGCCCCCGTCATGGCCATCAACGGCCGCGTGTACGGCAAGCTGGACCGCAAAAATCTCGTCAAAATCCTGAATGAATACAGAAAAATGGACTGATCAACATGGCTCAGATCAAACGCATCAAAGTCGGAGTCGCATCCTGCGGACTCGCCGCCGGAGCCGGGGAAGTCCTCGAGGCTCTTAAACGAAACGCGGGTGAAATCCCCGTCGTCGGAGTCGGCTGCATCGGTCACTGCTACACCGAACCCATCGTCGAAGTTGAAACCGACAACGGTTCCGTCTTCTACTCCTCCGTCAAAGGAACTGACGACGCAGCGAAAGATATCCTCGCGCTCTCCGAAAACGGACGCTTCACCGTTCCCGAAAAACGCGCTCAGAAAGAGGCGCTCTATGTGACCCGTCTCGCCGGACGCATCGTCCCCTGCGACATTGAAGAATACAAGGCAAACGGCGGATTCGACGCTCTCAAAAAAGCCACCGCCATGAAGCCCTCCGAAGTTGTCGACGCCATCAAGCAGGCCGGACTCCGCGGACGCGGAGGCGGCGGATTCCCCACCGGCATGAAGTGGTCCTTCCTCGCCGCAAAGCAGGTCCCCGAAAAGGTCCTCATCATGAACGCCGACGAAGGCGACCCGGGCGCATTCATGGACCGCTCCATGATGGAAAGCGTTCCGTTCCAGGTTCTCGAAGGCATGCTCATCGGCGCCTATGCGACCGGCGCAACCAAACTTTTCATCTACTGCCGTGCGGAATACCCGCTCGCCATCAAGCACCTCAAGATTGCAATCAAGGCGATTCAGGAAGCCGGACTCGACAAGCTGCCCGGACGCGAAAAAGCACTCGAAATCAAGATCAAAGAGGGTGCGGGCGCATTCGTCTGCGGCGAAGAGACGTCAATGATCGCTTCGCTCGAAGGCAAGCGCGGAACCCCGCGTTTCCGTCCTCCGTTCCCGACCGACAGCGGCTGGAACGGTCTGCCGACCGCAATCAACAACGTCGAAACTTTCGCGAACATCGCTCCGCTGCTCAACATGGGCGCGGATAAATTCGCCGCAATCGGTTCCGAAAAGAGCAAAGGCACCAAGATCTTCGCTCTCGCCGGCGACCTCAAATTCCCCGGACTGACCGAAGTCCCGATGGGCGTCACCCTCGCGGAAATCGTCTACGACATCGGCGGCGCCGAACCCGGATCCGTCAAGGCCGTTCAGACCGGCGGACCCTCCGGCGGCTGCATCCCGGCTGACAAGTTCGACGTCAAAGTCGACTACGACTCCCTTAAGGAGCTCGGCGCAATCATGGGTTCCGGCGGACTCATCGTCATCGGCAACAATCGCTGCATGGTCGAAACCGCCCGCTACTTCCTTTCATTCACTCACCGTGAATCCTGCGGCAAGTGCACCTTCTGCCGCGTCGGAACCACACGCATGTACGAAACTCTTGAGCGCATCACAGCCGGAAACGGCACGGAAGAGGACATCGCGTTCCTCGAGGATCTCGGTCCGAAAATCCGCAAGGGCGCGCTCTGCGGACTCGGTCAGACGGCTCCGAACCCGGCGCTCTCCACGATCCGCTACTTCCGCAATGAATACGAGGCTCATGTCAAGAACAAAGTATGTCCCTCGCTTGTCTGTTCCACACTCGTCGACCTTCAGCTTGATCAGAGCAAATGCGTCAAGTGCAGACTCTGCATCAAAAACTGTCCGGCGGCGACCATCACCAATGACTTCGTCATCGACAACGCCAAGTGCCTCAAGTGCAACTCCTGCCTGGAGATGTGCCCGAAAAAGGCCATTAAGCGCGTTCCCCGCGGCGAAGGTTTCAATTCCAACAACAAGTGAACGGAGTATTTGCAATGCCTGACATCAACTTCATCATAGACGGCAAGCCGCAGACCGCGGCGCCCGGAGAGACCATTCTCTCCGTAGCCAGAAGAATGGGTCTGGATATTCCGACCCTTTGTTACAATCAGAAGATCTCCCGCACGACCTCCTGCTTCGTCTGCGTGGTCAAGGATCTCAAAACCGGACGCTTCCTTCCCTCCTGCTCGGCCTGCCCGAGCGAGGGACAGCAGATCGACGCCTCATCCGAAGAGGTTCAGGCCATGCGCCGCACCGCGCTGAACCTGCTCCTCTCCGAGCACACCGGCGACTGCGAAGCTCCCTGCACCATGGCGTGTCCCGCACACGCTTCCGTCGAGGAATATGTCCGCGAAGGACGCAAGGGCAATTTCCTTGAATCCCTGAAGATCATCAAGAAGCGCATCCCGCTGCCGATGTCCGTCGGCCGCGTCTGCCCGCGCTTCTGCGAGAAGGACTGCCGCAAGAACATCTTCGGCGCGGCTGTTTCCATCAACGACTTCAAACGTCTCGCCGCCGATCTACACTACGACACCTACATGGAAGAGCTTCCCGCTCTGAACGGCAAGAAGGTTGCTGTCGTCGGCGCCGGTCCCGCCGGATTCGCTGCGGCATACGACCTCCGTCTCGCCGGCGTCTCCGTCACCATGTTCGACAAGCAGCCGGAAGCGGGCGGAATGCTCCGTTACGGCATTCCCGAATTCCGTCTCCCCAAAGACACCCTCCGCCGTGAACTTGATCACTTCAAAAAGATGGGCATCAACTGGGAATGCGGACGCGAACTCGGCAAGAACCTCTCCCTCGATGAACTCAAGGCGAACTACGACGCTGTAATCATCGCGGTCGGTTCCTGGCAGGCAAGCTCCATGCGCATCGAAGGCGATGAACTCGCCGAAATGGGTATCGACTGGCTCGGTGCGATCGCGGACAAAAACTGGAAGGGCTGCAAAAACCCGGGCAAAACCCTGGTCGTCGGCGGCGGCAACACCGCGATGGACTGCACCCGCACCGCCATCCGCCTCGGCGGAGAGGCAACCATTGTCTACCGCAGAACGCAGAAGGAAATGCCCGCTCAGGCAATCGAGATTGAAGAAGCGATCGAAGAAGGCGCGAAGCTCCAGCTTCTCACCGCTCCGGTCCGTCTCTATAAGAAGGATAACGGCAAACTGGCGCTCGTCTGTCAGAAAATGGCGCTCGGTGAACCCGACGCCTCCGGACGCCGCAAACCGGAACCGGTTCCGGGCTCCGACTTCGAAATCGAAGCCGATACCGTGATCGCCGCAATCGGCCAGCGCACCGTCACCCCCGCCGGACTCACCGCCACGAAACGCGGCGATGTTGAAGTCTGCGGCAAAACTCTCCTCTGCACGGGAACGGACAACGTTTTCGCCGCCGGCGACTGCGTCACCGGACCGAAGACGGTTGTCGAAAGCATCGCCTCCGCACACCGCACAGCGGAAGCGGTTCTCGCGTTCCTCGACAAGCGCGAATACACCCCCGCTCCGGAGTTCAACGTCTCCCGCGGTCACTGGTCCAGCCTCAAGAAGGACGACCTTGTGTTCCTGCATGAAGTCTCCGATGCGGAACGCGTGAAACCGGAAATGATTCCGCTCGAACTCCGCAAGACGACCTTCACGGAAATCTCCCCGACCATTCCGGCGGAGAAAATCCAGAAGGAAGGCGAGCGCTGCATCGAGTGCAGCTGCACCGCGAAAGGCGACTGCAAACTCAAGAAGTATTCGACGCTTCTCGGCTGCGATCCGAAGAAATACTCCGGCGAGCGTCCGCACGGCGCACCCGACACACGTCATCCGGTCATCATTTACGACCGTCAGAAATGCGTCCGCTGCGGAACCTGCGTGAAGGTCTGCGGAGAGATCATCAACAAGCATCTCCTCGCACCGATGAAACGCGGCTTCCAGACGGTTGTCGGCACGGCGTTCAACGAGGGTCTCCCGCTCTCCTGCAAGGACTGCGGAGCCTGTATCGAAGAGTGCCCTGTCGGTGCTCTCGACTGGCGCATCAAAAAGTAAGCGTTCCGACTGAAAACACCGCGCGCATCGTCCGTAAAAAGGGCGGTGCGCGTTTTTTTGCAGAAAAAAGGGCAAAAAACCTCATTTTTTCGCGGAAAAGTATTTGACTTTTTTTCTTTTCAGATGTATACTTGCGAATGTGTCACGATCTGATTTCAAGACTCCCCGAAAAACGAGGTTTTGAAATCAGATCATGCACAGACTCTATCTTTATAACCCGGTAAGGAGGAATATCGAATGTCGGGCATTACAAACACACAAGACGGTAACTATTGTGCCGCACACGTCGCTTACGCGCTGAGCGAAGTCGCAGCCATCTATCCGATCACCCCGTCGTCCACCATGGGCGAGTGGGTCGACCAGTGGGCGGCAGAAGGCAAGAAGAACATTTGGGGCCAGCAGGTCAAGGTTGCAGAAATGCAGTCTGAAGCAGGCGCGGCCGGAGCCGTTCACGGTTCTCTGGTTGCAGGCGCTCTCACCAGCACCTACACCGCTTCCCAGGGTCTGCTCCTGATGATCCCGAACATGTACAAGATCGCCGGCGAACTCATCCCGACCGTCTTCCATGTCACAGCCCGTTCTCTCGCGGCTCAGTCGCTCGCCATCTTCGGCGACCACTCCGACGTCATGGCCTGCCGCAACACCGGTTTCGCCATGCTCTCCGCCGCTTCCGTCCAGGAAGAGATGGACCTCGCGCTCGTCGCCCACCTCTCCACCTACAAGGCACGGGTTCCGTTCCTGCAGTTCTTCGACGGTTTCCGCACCTCTCATGAAGTTCACAAGTACCACGAAATCTCTTACGACGAGATCAAGGAACTTGTCGAACCCAAATACATCGAAGAGTTCCGCGCCCGCGGTCTCCGCCCGGACAAGCCGATCACCAACGTCGGCGCCCAGAACCCGGACGTCTACTTCCAGGGCCGCGAAACGGTCAACAAATTCTACAACGCCACTCCCGCGATCGTTCAGGAATACATGGACAAGGTCGCAGCCAAGACCGGCCGTCAGTATCATCTCTTCGACTATGTCGGCGCGGCTGATGCAACCGACGTCATCGTCGCCATGGGTTCCAGCTGCGAAACCATCGACGAAACGATTGAGTACCTCAACGCCAAACGCGGCATGAAGCTCGGTCTCGTCAAGGTCCGCCTCTACCGTCCGTTCGACGTCGAAGCCTTCAAGAAAGCGCTTCCCGCCACGGTCAAACGCATCGCGGTTCTCGACCGCACCAAAGAGCCGGGCGCAATCGGCGAGCCGCTCTACCTCGATGTGGTCGTCGCCCTCACCGGCATGAACATCCGCATCATCGGCGGCCGTTACGGTCTCTCCTCCAAGGAGTTCACCCCCTCCATGGTTCTCGCGGTCTACAAGCACCTCGCGAAAGACGGCTTCCACGGCTTCACCGTCGGTATCGACGATGACGTCACCAACACCTCCCTCAAGGTCGACGAAGAGATCGTCACCGAGCCGGAAGGCACCACGAACTGCATGTTCTGGGGTCTCGGCGGCGACGGAACGGTCGGCGCCAACAAGAACTCCATCAAAATCATCGGCAAATACCGCGATGACATGGATGCCCAGGCGTACTTCTCCTACGACTCCAAAAAGTCCTTCGGCGTCACCGTTTCGCACCTGCGTTTCGGCGTAAAACCGATCAAGAGCACCTACCTCATCACCTCTCCGGACTTCGTCTCCTGCTCCGCATTCAGCTATGTCGGACGCTACGATCTCCTGAAGGGCATCAAGGAAGGCGGAACGTTCCTCCTGAACTCCCACTTCAGCAACGATGAAGTGTTCAAGCACCTCACCCGCGACATGCAGGAAACGATCATCAACAAGAAGATCAAATTCTACAACATCAATGCGGAAAAACTGATCGCCGAACAGCCCGGACTCCGCGGCAAAGGCGCAAACACCGTCATGATGGTCGCATACTTCAAGGTCTCCGGCATCGTTCCGTTCGAAAAGGCGGAAGAGGGCATGAAGGAAATGACCAAGAAGACCTTCAAGAAAAAAGGCGACGACGTCGTCAACATGAACCTCGCGCTCATCGACGCCGCAATCAACGCCTGCCAGCAGGTCCAGGTTCCCGCTTCCCTCGACGGCATCCCGTCCGCTCCGATGGTCAAGCTCCTCCCGGATCATGCTTCCGAATTCGCGAAGAAAATCATCGAACCCTCGATGAAACTTCAGGGCGACAGCATCCCGGTTTCCGCGATGTCCGTCGACGGCAAGATCCCGACCGGCACCGCCTGCCTCGAAAAACGCGGTATCGCTCCGCGCGTTCCGCACTGGAACTCCGCCACCTGCGTTCAGTGTAACGTCTGCGGCATGGCATGTCCGCACGCAGCTATCCGCGCCAAACTGATCGACCCGGCAAACCTCGCTTCCGCTCCGGCTTCCTTCAAGTCCGTTGCGGCAAAGGGCAAGGATTCCGCGCTCCAGTACAAGATCCAGGTCTACATCGAAGACTGCACCGGATGCGGCGTCTGCGTTGACCAATGCACCGTGAACAAGGGCGGCAAACTCGCTCCCGCGCTCACCTGGTCCACCCTCGAAGCGGAACGCGCCGCCGGCGAAAACGAGAACGAGAAGTTCTTCAACGATGTCCTCCCGGACAACGTCATGGGCTCCAACACCATCACCACCGTCAAGGGCGCAATGCTCCGCAAGCCGCTCTTCGAATTCTCCGGTGCATGCGCCGGCTGCGGTGAAACCCCGTACGTCAAACTGATGGCTCAGCTCTTCGGCGAAAACGTCATGATCGCGAACGCCACCGGCTGCTCCTCCATCTACGGCGGTACCTTCCCGACCATTCCTTACACCAAGGACAAAAACGGTCGCGGTCCCGCATGGGCAAACTCCCTGTTCGAAGACAACGCCGAATTCGGTTTCGGTATGCGCATGGCTGTCGACGCCAACCGCGCCCTCCTCAAGCAGGAAGTCGAAACGATCCTCGCAAGCGACAAGGCTCCGGCGGATCTCAAGGACGCTCTCAACGGCGCAATGAGCCACTGGGACAACTCCAAGACTCCGGAAGCTGTTGAGGCTCAGAACAAGGCGAAAGCCGCGATCGCAAAGGCTCTCGAAGGATGCGGATGTGAACACCTCAAGAAGGTCAGCGAGCTCTCCGACTACTTCTGCGACAAATCCGTCTGGATCGTCGGCGGCGACGGCTGGGCAAACGATATCGGTTACGGCGGCATTGACCACGTCCTCGCTCAGGGCAAGAACGTCAATATCCTCGTCCTCGACACCGAAGTTTACTCCAACACCGGCGGACA
>DHMO01000025.1:0-17730 GCA_002405835.1 Lentisphaeria bacterium UBA4640
GTATTGAAACAGAAAGGAGCTCTCAAATGAGAATCATTGAACCGAGTTGCTCCTCTCAAGAGGAGCATGTATTGAAACACTGAGCCGCAGAATGAATTTTACACGCCATTGTTGCACCTTGCCAGAGGAGCATGTATTGAAACGAAATCTCCCTCGTGCCACGTATCCGTGTTTCCGTCGGAGACCTAGATATGATGCTCCTAAGAGGAGATATAGGAGGAGCGTGCATCAGTCCGCTTCTCTGTTGAAAAATATTACTAACCCTAAAACAAGAAAGGAACAGGGTATATGAAGGCAATCATTGATGGAAAAATCTACAACACCGAAACGGCAACCAAACTCGGAAACCATGAATATGGAATATGCGGGGACTTTAATCATGTTTACGAGTCTCTGTATCGCACGAAAAAAAACGCGTATTTCCTCGCCGGATCAGGCGGGAAAAATACTCGCTATTCCCGTTCCTGCGGGGACAACTCTTGGTGCGGAGGCGAAAAAATCATTCCGGTTGAAGGATGGGAAGCACGCAAGTGGATGGAAAAATACTGCGTCGTAGAAGAGTATATAGCTGCATTCGGTGAACCGGAGGAAGCGTAACTCGCTCTCATGCAGAGTATGACATCCCGCGTTGTGCTCTGCATGAAAAACATGTTCCAACAATAGAGGACTTTCTTACCGCCCTTTTGCAACCATGTCCGGTTTATATACGCCTGGAAGGCATTATTCTTACCGAGAATGGAGTATTTCATGGAAGGCTTATGAGGTCCGTTCGAGAAGAACAGAATTCGGGAATGTTTGACGGAACTGAGATGGTCAATTCCGGGTGCAAAGATCACGGAATCGGCGGGGAGGCATCTTTTTTCGACAGCCTCGGGTCGATTCGGAAAGGAAACGGACTCCTCTTTTATGCTTTTCACTATAAAAATTATCGGAATTGATAGTTGATGGCTGATTCCTCGCCATATTTAAGAGTATCGCCTGTAATTGAAGCTGGCAGTGCAAGCGTTATTACTGTCGCTGGTGTTGATTAAAGAATGCATATGGTCATCTTGTCAAACCGGAAAATTTTTATGAATTACCGCAATAACGGAAATTTTTTCCGTAAAAGAACTTGCAAGAACGCAGTTTCGGGAGTATCTTATAGGATGATAGAAAAACCGAAAGGGAGAATGTCAATGAAAAAAGTTCTTATTCCGACGAAACTCGACAAAGTAGTTTCCGAAATCCTCACAGCCAAAGGCTTCACCGTCGTTCAGGACATGGAGACCCCGTTCGCGGACCTCGCAAAAGCGAACTCCGATGCGGAATCCATCATCGTCCGAAGCGAAAAAGTCACTCCGGAGATCATGGACCTTCTCCCCTCGCTCAAGCTCGTCGTCCGCGCCGGAGCAGGTTATGACAACATCGACATCAAGTATGCCCGCCGCAAAAACATCGATGTCATGAACACCCCGGGCGCAAACTCCAACGCCGTCGCCGAAGAAGTCGTCGCGATGATCCTCGCGGCTTACCGCAAGCTCATTCCCGCCGACATCTCCACCCGCGCCGGAAAGTGGGAAAAGAAATCCTTCATGGGCCGTGAACTCACGGGCAAGACCCTCGGCATCATCGGTCTCGGTCACATCGGCCGCCTGCTCGTCAAGCGCACCTCCGGATTCGAAGTCAACGTCTTGGGCTTCGACCCGATGATCACCAAAGAAATGGCGGATGAAATCGGCGTCAAGCTCACCACCGTGGAAGAAATCTTCGAGAAGGCCGACGTCATTTCCCTCCACGTTCCCGAAAATGACGCCACTCGCGGCATGGTCAATGAAAACCTCCTCGCTCTCGTGAAAAAGGGCGTCATGATCGTCAACTGCGCACGCGCCGGAATCGTCAATGAAGACGCTCTCCGCAAATTCAAAGCGGAAAAAGGCATCATCTACTGCAACGACGTCTACAAGAAAGACGCAGAAGGCGAAAAATCCATTGCCGACGTTGCCGACGTCATGGCTCCGCACCTCGGCGCCAGCACGAAAGAGGCAAACTTCGTCGCTGCCAAACGCGCCGCTGAACAGACTGTCGCCTACTTTGAAAACGGCGTGACCACCTGCGTTGTCAACAAGGGTGTGCCCGATGGACTCAACGCCGAGTATCAGCACCTTGCTTCCTCTCTCGCCAAGCTCGCGAAAGCTGCGATCGGCGACGCCAAAATCAACAAGATCGAGACCAGCTTCTACGGCTCCCTCGCGAAGTTCGCGAAATGGATGACCGCTCCGATCTGCGCCGGACTCAGCGGTGACTTCGATCCGTATCTCGACGCGAAAGACGCTCAGGAATTCCTGACGACTCGCGGAGTCGAGCTCGTCAACCGTCCGGCTGACGACGCGAAGAACTATGGCGAATCCATCACCATCGACCTCGTTTCCGCCACCGACAAGGTTTCCGTCCGCGGAACGATCACCGAAGGCAAGATGATGATCTCCCGCTTCAACGACTTCGACCGTCTGTATCTGGAACCGGCCGGCAACACGCTGTTCTTTGAATACACGGATGCTCCGGGCGTGATCGCGAAGCTCTCCGGCGCTCTGAGCGCGAAGGGCGTGAACATCATCGACATCCGCGCTCCGCAGAACCTGAAGAGCGGTAATTCTCTTGCAGTCATCAAGGTCTGTTCCGATATTTCGGACGCTGATCTGAAGGCGATGAAGGAATCCGTCGGCGCTGTCAAGGCGTTCAAGTTCAACGCGTAATATCCCGCGTTTCCGGAAAGGCTCCGCCCTGTGCGGAGCTTTTTCATTTCAGACAGGGAGGCAGGTTCAATGTCACACAATCCCGTTCTTCTTTCCTTCGGCGGCAACCTCGGTGAAGTCGCGGAGACCTTCCGGACTGCGCTTCTGAAGCTGGAGCGCGGCGGATTCCGCACGCTCAAGACATCAGCTCTTTTTCACAGCAGGGCAATGGGCTGCGAGGAGGGCGCGCCGGATTTTCTGAACCAGTCCGTCCTCGGAAACTGGGATGGGGAGCCGCTGGAACTGCTGAATCTGCTTCAGCGCATTGAAGTGGAAGCCGGACGTCCCGCCGATCACCCGCACTGGGTGTCGCGTCCGCTGGATATAGACATTGTTCTGATGGGTGATTCCGTGATCCGCTCTCCGCGCCTGACCGTGCCGCATCCGGAGCTTTCGAAGCGCGATTTTGTTCTGGTCCCGAGCGCGGAGATTGCGCCGGACATGGCTGTTCCCGGTTTGAACCGGTGTTTGCGCGATTTGTTAAAATTCCATTAACATTCCCTTTCCGCCGGATTCAGGGGTTGAAATTCTGCATTTTCCCATTATATTTCCGTTGAATGCAATTAAAACACGGAGAAGAGAAAATGGCAGAAAATCTCGCACTTGGCATCGACCTCGGAGGGTCAAAAATCTATGCAGTCGTCACCGATCCGGACAATCGGGTGATCGCTGATGCAAAATCGCCCACCGACCCCGCCGCAGGTCCCGAAGGCACCGCGCTCGCCATGAAGGAGACAGCGCTTGCTGCCCTGCAGAAACTCTCGCTCACTCTAGATGATATTTCTTATTTCGGCGCCGCCATTCCTTCTCCCATCGATCCGGAGACTGGCGACTGCCTTCATGCTGTCAATCTCGGCTGGAAAAAAGCCTCCATGCTTCAGATTATGAAAAATGCTTTCGGACACGACTTCAAGCTCGGAAACGACGGCAATCTCGGTCAGCTCGGCGAACACTTCGCCGGAGCCGCTGCAGGGTTCCACTCCTCGCTCGGATACTATGTCGGAACCGGACTCGGCGGCGGAATCATCATTGAAGACAAGCTGCTTATCGGCAACAAGGGACTCGCGGGCGAGCTGGGACACTCCATCATCAAGGTCGGCGGACGCCGCTGCGGTTGCGGACACCGCGGGTGCGCGGAGGCTTACTGCAGCAAGAAAGCGTTTGTCAAAGCTCTGAAAAAAGAGATTTTCAAATGCGGAATGCGCACACTGCTTCCGATTGAGAAATTCAACCCCGAAACGGTCAATATCAAGAGCAAATATCTCGCGCGCGCCTACAACGAGGATGATCCGGCGGTCCGCAAAGTGATCGACAAGGGATTCCGTATGCTCGGAATCGCCGCGGCCGCCTCATGCGCGGTGGTCGCTCCGGAATGCATTGTGCTTGGCGGCGGCGTTGTGGAGGCGCTCGGCGACCAGGTTGTGATTCCGTTCAAGAGCGCGTTCAACCGTCATCTGTTCGGAATCTCCCCGGCGGACGTGGAAATCCGCATTTCAACTCTCGGCGACCATGCGGTTGCCGTCGGCGCGACACTCCTTGCCAGAGGAACCGGACGCAAATGAAATCCATGCTCGCATCCATCGACATCGGGGCGCACTCCGCCCGTCTGCTGATTGTCCAGGTTGACAAGTCCAGCGGCACTTACGAAACGATTGAGGATCTTGAAATCCCCGTTCCGCTGGGCGCCGACGTCTTTCGGTCCGGACGCATCGGCAACAAATCCGTTGCGATGCTCTGCGAGATCATGAAGAAATTCAGCTTCAAAATGCGCGAGTACCGTATCAAGGAGTACTGCGCAATCGCAACCAGCGCCGTCCGCGAGGCGGAAAATGCAGATATTTTCCTTGAACGCATCAAATTTCTTTCGGGAATTGATGTCAAAATTTTCACCGGACCGGACGAGGCGCGTCTCGGTTATCTTGCGGTGCAGTCGGTCATCCCCGCAAACTTCCATTTCGAAGAGCAGTCTCTGCTTCTCGCCGATATCGGAACTGGAGCCTGCCAGGTCAGCATGTTCGACCACGGAATCATGTGTTTCACCGAAACCATCAAGCTCGGAACGCTCCGCGCCGTTGAAGGTTTTTCGGACGCCTCCTCCGCCGCGACGCGCATCGAGCAGCTGGAACCGGTCATCGACTATGCGTTCAGCGAACTGGAATATCTCTCGCGGAAGATGAACTGCACGGGCGTCATTGTTACGGGCGCCTCCTCCCGCGCTATGCTCGCCATGAAAAAACAGCGCACCAAACGCGGCATGTTCGAGCTGAAAGCGGAAGAGTTCAAACAGCTCCGCCAGATCGCCGAATCACATACCGTCGAAGCGCTTGGCCGCGAATACAACATCAAATCCGACCTCGCGGAAGCGGTCCTGCCATGCTGCATGATGATTTCCAATCTCCTTAAGCTTACCGGCGCGAAGATGATCTATGCTCCGACCATCTCCACAAAATATGCCCTGATAGAGGACTTCATCAACAGCTCCATGCACCGCCGCGATCCGTTTGAACCGCAGATTTTCGGCTGCGCCACACAGATCGCCGAACGTTATTCCAGCGATATGCGCCTGATTGCGGCAACCGTTATTTTTGCGGAAAAACTCTTCGAAAAACTCGCTCCGCTGCACGGCATGGGACACGAGGAGCTGAAACTGCTCAAAGTTGCGGCTCTGCTTTACAAAACCGGACTTTTCGTGAACAATCAGGCGTACCACAAACACAGCCATTACATCATTCTGAACACGGAGATCCCTGGAATTTCGCAGGCGGAACGGCGGATCATTGCAATGGTTGCGCGTTATCACCGCAAGGCGGTTCCGAAACCGCAGCATCTTGATTACATTGCGCTGCCGGTGGAGGAACGACACATTATCAGCAAACTCGCGGCGATTCTGCGTCTCGCATGCGGACTTGCTGTCATCTGCAAACCGGATGAACGCATGACGGTCAGGATTTCCCCCGGACTCGTCACGGTCAAAATCGGCGGAATGGGACGTTCCGCCGGGTTCGACTGCATCGACACCGACATGTTCAACTACGCGTTTGCTTCTAAAATCATTTTCCTCTGACGGAGAAAGGATCGGCTATGACAACTCCAGTCGAAAACGAACAGTACATCAACCGGGACATCAGCTGGCTTGAATTCAACGCCCGCGTTCTCGGCGAGGCTACCGATAAAGGCAACGCCCTGCTTGAACGTCTGAAATTCATCGCGATCTTCAGCAGCAATCTCGACGAATTCTACATGGTCCGTGTCGCCGGCGTCAAACAGCAGCTTGGCGAACCCTTCAAGAAAGTCTACGGCGACAGCGGTTACGTTCCCTCCGAATTGATGGACCGGCTCGACACCCGCATCCGCGCACTTGTTGACCGCCAGTACCGTCTGCTTTACAAGGAGATTCTTCCCGAACTCGCGCAGAACGGAATCAGCCTGCTCGCATGGAAGGATTTGACGCAGGAAAAACGCGACGCGCTCCGCAAGCACTTCATCTCCAACTGGCTCCCGATTCTCACGCCGATCGGCATTGACAGCTCGCACCCGTTCCCGCAGGTTCCGAACCTCGGACTCGAACTTCTCGTCCGTCTCTGCAAGGAGAACGACGACCGCGAGCGTTTCGCCATTCTTGAAGTTCCGTCGCTGATTCCGCGCTTCATCGAAGTGGAGGTTTACGGACATCGCGCTTCATTCATTACCAGCGAGGAGCTGATAGCGAACAACCTTGATCTGCTGTTCAGCAAGTGCACGGTTTTCGAATGTTCGGCGTTCCGCATTACGCGCGACATGGATTTCTCCATCGATGAAGAGTCCATTGCCGACCTGCTGACGGAAATGCAGATTGCGCTCCAGAAAAAGGCGCGCCGCAAAGTCGTCCGCCTGGAAATCTCCTCCTCCATGTCCCGCGCCTCGCGCGAATGGCTCGCGGAGATGCTGAAAACTTCCACTGAATCGATTTTCTCCATCAGCGGAATGCTGAATCTGAAGGATCTGTTCCGCCTTGCCGGTCTCAGGAATTTCCCGGAGCTCGCGGACAAGCCGCTTCCGCCGCTGGCGTCGGTGAACCTGCCGAAGGGATCGGACATCTTCCGCGTCATTCGCGAGAAGGGCGGTTTCCTGCTGCATCACCCATATGAATCGTTCAGTCCGGTCATCCGTTTCCTCGAAGAGGCGGCGAACGATCCGAATGTTCTTGCAATCAAACAGACTCTCTACCGGGTCAGCGGAAATTCGCCGGTCGTCAACGCTCTGATCCGCGCCGCGCGCAGCGGAAAACAGGTCTCCGTGCTCGTCGAAATCAAAGCGCGCTTCGATGAGGAGAACAACATCAACTGGGCGCGTGAACTCGCAAACGCGGGTGCGCACGTCGTCTACGGAATCGCCGGACTCAAGGTGCACTGCAAGGCTCTGATGGTCGTGCGTCAGGAGGAGGACGGCATTCACCGCTACATGCATCTTGGAACGGGCAATTACAACGACAAGACCGCGCAGCTCTACACCGACCTCGGTTTCTTCACGGACGACAAGTCGATTGCCGATGACGTTTCCGCACTCTTCAATGTCATCACCGGATTCTCGAGTCCGCCGGACTGGAACAAGCTCTGGGTTGCTCCGTTCAACATCAAGGAGAAACTCATCTACCACATCGACCGCGAGTCCGAACTTTCCACTCCGCAGAATCCCGGCTCCATTACGATGAAGGTGAATTCGCTGATTGATTATGAAATTATCGACCACCTCTATGAAGCGGCGCAGCGGCATGTGAAGATCAACCTGATCGTCCGCGGCATCTGCGGCATCAATCCGTTCAGTCTGCCGAAACAGTTCGTGAAAAACATTACGGTCGTCAGCATTCTTGACCGCTTCCTGGAACATGCGCGGATCTATCGTTTCGGCAACAACGGCGACCCTGTCTATTACATCGGCAGCGCCGACGTAATGCAGCGAAACATCCGCCGCCGTATTGAAGTTCTTACGCCCATTGAGGCGGAAAATCTTCGCCGCGAACTTGATTTCATCCTCGACTGCGGCCTGCATGACAAACGCAAGGGGCGCCGTCTCATCGGAGCGAACAAGTTCTCGCGTCCCACGGCGTCTGCGGCGGCGGAGCCCTCGCGCAGCCAGTACAAACTTTATGATTTCTACAAGACGCGTCTCGAAAAGGCGCGGGAAATGATCGGACGCGATGAGGCTCTGACCATCTTCACATCCCCGGAAAAAGGAGAAGAAAAATGAACGAAAAGAAAGCTGTCGTTCTCCTGAGCGGCGGACTCGATTCCGCCACCTGTCTCGCAATCGCCAAGTCGGAAGGCTTTGCAATCCATACACTTACATTCTCTTACGGACAGCGTCACAAAGTGGAGCTCGACTGCGCCCGCCGTCTCGCCGAGGCCGCCGGAGTGGTCAAGCATCACCTGATCTCTTTCGACCTGCGCGAGTGGGGCGGTTCCGCGCTGACTTCCGATTCCATCGACGTTCCGGATGCGGGCGGCGAGGGCATTCCTGTTACCTACGTGCCCGCGCGCAACACCATTTTCCTCTCGTTTGCAACCGCCCTTGCGGAGGTGATCGGAGCAAAAGACATCTTCATCGGCGTCAACAGCCTCGACTACTCCGGCTACCCGGACTGCCGCCCGGTTTTTGTCAAATCCTTTGAACTGACCGCGTCCCTCGGCACGAAAGCGTCGGATGAAGGCTGGGCGTTCCGCATCAACGCTCCGCTCCAGTATCTCAAGAAGACGGAGATCATCAAGCGCGGACTTGAGCTCGGCGTGGATTACTCCATGACGCACAGCTGCTACAATCCGAATCCCGACGGTTCGCCGTGTTTGAAGTGCGACAGCTGCGCTCTGCGCGAGAAGGCTTTTGCCGACCTCGGCATGGTGGACCCGCAGGTTCTGAAATACCGCAAATGACCGGTTTTGACACGATCGTCATCGGCTCGGGTCCGGCGGGGCTCTCCGCCGCGTTCGCCGCGGCCGAAAAAGGGGCGCGCGTTCTGCTCTGCGAGCGTTTGCGCACCTTCGGACTCAAACTCCTTGCGAGCGGCGGTTCCAAATGCAACGTCAGCAACGTTCTGGACGAATCCGCATTCATGTCTGCTTTCGGCAGAGAAGGGCGGTTCATGAAATCCGCTCTGGACAACGCCTATCATGACTGGCTTTTCGCGTTCCTTAAGTCCCGGAACGTTCCGCTGAAATGTGCGGATTCGTTCCATTATTTCCCGAAATCGGAACGCGCCCGCGATGTTCTGAATGCCTTCGCATCCGCGTTTCTTTCGTTCGGCGGAACCATGCGGAACGAATGCCGCATCGACCGGATTCTGACGGAATGCGGTTCCGTTTCAGGTGTGGAGACTGCGGATGGAGAAATGATTCCGTGCCGCTCCGTTGTTCTTGCGGGCGGCGGAACCGCATGGCCGACGCTCGGAGGAAGCCGTCACGGACTGAATCTCGCCGTTGCGCTGGGGCACACGCTCGCGCCGCTCTATCCCGCGATGGCTCCGCTGCTGATCCGCGAACGCTGGGTGCGCGAACTGACCGGTATCAGCCTGTCCGATTCCGAACTGACTTTTTCGCGCGGACGTCTCCGTTTCCGCAACCGCGGCGAGCTTCTGTTTACGCACGACGGGCTCTCCGGTCCCTGTGCGATTGACCTCGCGGGCGATCTCGCCGAAACCTGTGTCCGCAATGAGGGCGAAACGGAACTGATTTTCCGCCCGGATGCCGCAAAGGACGCCGCTGCGTGGCGTTCCGTCATTGACGGCTGGCGCGTGAAGGAAGGACGGCGTCAGCTCCGCACGGTTCTAGGCTGGACTTTTCCCCGCGCGCTTGCGGACGCCTTCTGTTTGCTTGCGGACTGCGGCGATGAGAAGCTCTGCGAGCTTCCTTCCGCCGTGCGCGACCGTCTGGCTTCGGTTCTCGGCGGAGTTTCACTGACCGCTTACGGCTCCGGACCGATTGAGCGCGCAATGGCGATGAAAGGCGGGATCCGTCTGAAGGAGATTGATCCCGCAACTTTGGAAAGCCGTCTTGTGCACGGTCTGTATTTCGCCGGAGAAATCATGGATCTGACAGGCCCCTGTGGAGGTTACAATATTCAATGGGCGCTTTCGAGCGGACGCCTCGCCGGTTCGTCTGCTGCCGGTTGAAATATCAGGGCATTTCAATTTGTACCGTGCTTCCGGCAAGCGTATCCGTTCCCTGCGGCAGATTTACGGTTTTCCCGTTCAGCGTCATCTGTTTGAGTTCCTGCGTCGGATCGGCTGCATAGACCGCATCCTTGCGGATCAGGAAGACTCCGGGGGAATCCGTGACGAATCCGCCGAGTCGTCCGGGGGTGTGGAAAACGGCGCCGATTGTTCCGTCCGCAAAACGAACCGCCTGAATATTGCCGGAGTTCATGAGAATCCGGTCGTTCCGCAAATTCTTTGCCGATTCAAAATTCACGCCGGGCACGATCATGACCGCATAACTGCCGTCCTTTATTTTTTTGCCGTGCGGAACAGTGAGTTCAAACAATTCCATTTCCATTTTCTGCGGTTTTGCGGCGCGGACCATCGTGCGGGAGTCTCCGCTGAACCGCGTCTGACGGGCATGAAGGTTTTCTCCCAGATATGCGATGCCGTCATGCCACACCAGATTTTCCGCTGTCCGGACGGGACCGCGGGCGCGGCAGACGTTGACGGTCGTCGCGACTTCATACGGGGAAATGCTTTTGATTTCCGTTCCGAGCTCAATTACCGCATCGGTATCAAAGAAGACGGCTTTTTTCGCTTTTACACCGTCGATATCCTGCGAGTAGACCGCCGCGGCGAGATTCCCGTCGGAAACTCCGCCGACGAATGCCGTTGTCCCGAGGCGGCGCGCGGGGAGACCGAACGAGGTGAATGCGGGGAGACCGCCTGAAATTTTGACTCCGCGTTCCGCACACGTTTTTTCATCCAGAACCGGAGTTGCGGGAAGCGTGGTTCCCGGCAGCCGCGTCCAGTCCCAGCAGAGCGTGACGCCGTCGTATTCGTCGCCCGTCCGGTAGATCAGACATGCGCCGTCGGAAAAGTAGCGTCCGAGGGAGTTGTCGCCGTTGATGTTGTCCTCCAGCGGACGCGTCCGCACGGAATTTGCGCGGAAGGAGGCAAAGAAGCGGTCGCGGCGGCAGGTGAGGTAATCGGAGTTCCAGAACCAGCGGGCGCCGGAAAACTTTTCTTCTTCCGCCCGTCTGTATTCATCCGCCCGCGCGGGGTCGAGCTCCGCGAAGATGCGGAAATTGCGGATGCAGTAATTCCGTCCCCGGGAGAGCGCGGCGTCCTTGTCAAGCTGCCGTCCGATGGCGGACAGATCCATGCGTCCGTGGTGAAGCACCCGCGCAAAGCCGTCGAATGCGAGCTGTGCCATGATTTCGAGCTGTTCCGGCTTCAGGGCGAATTTCGTTCCGCGCCAGATGTCCCCCCAGAAGGCGATCCGGCAGAAGAATTCGCCTCCGTAATTGCCGAACTGTATCTGCGGACCGTGCAGCTGATAGGAACCGTCGGCGCGGATTCCTCCGAAAATATCCTTGCTTTTTGAAACATCGAGCGGAGCGGGACGGATTTCTTCGGTCAGCACTGCGGCCGCATCGCGCATGACGTCGATATTCCGCGCAAGAAGTCCGCGGTAAAAGATGTTGGAGGCAATAAAGACGCGGTTGTTTCCTGTGTAGCGCGGTCTCTGCACCGCCTGCAGACAGACTTCGAGTGCCTGTTTGCGGAGCGGGGAAGCGGGCGGGAAAACCTCTTCGCCGCTGAGCAGCAGAATCTGAGCCATGCGTTCCGGAACCGCCATTTCGTTGTTCCACCAGTTGCTGTTGACCGGACGTTTCTGCACCCAGAACTCCACGCCTTTCCGGAGCGCGTCGTCCAGCCCCGGCAGTGTTCCGTGGAGCGTGCGGTACCGCGCAAGCAGATTCAGATATCCGAAGTGTTTCAGCGCTGCCCACGAGCCGCGGTCCCTGTTGTTGTAGTCCACATCGGCAAACGAACCGTCGGGATTCTGCTTGCGGATCCGGTTCAGGCAATCCTTCCGTGTGGCTTCCGGATTCCGGAACGGAACTGCAAGTTTTTCACGCAGACGTGTTTCGATCTGTCCGAGTTCCCGTTTCTGCGGCTCCGTCAGCGGTTTCGCTTCCGGATCGGCCGGGTAACGGAACATGCCGTATTGAAGAGAGTCAAGCTCGAATTCCGCCCGTCCCGAACAGCACTGCAGACCGATGCGGAAGACCCCTTCGACGGCGTCGTCCGGAAGGACTTCATCCAGTTCCACCCGGATAAATTCCTTTGTTCCGACGGGAATCTCAACAGGTTCATAATAATGCATTTTGCCGTCTTTCCCTGTGACTTTGATCTGGAATTTCACTCCGCCGAACCGGAAGGTGGGCTTGCCGATGTCCGCACACCGCATCCGGATTGAGGCTCCGAAATGTTTTCTCGCAAACGGCTTGACATCAAAAGTTTTCAGATAGAAATTCGCATCCCGTGCGGCGGAACTCCCGGCCGGCGCGTCGACGACGAGAATCTGCGAACTGTTCCGGGCTTCCGTCCGGATTTCTGCGCTGAGCGGGAGCGCCGCAAGCACTGCGGCGATCGTGAATATGCGGACGTTAATCATTGATTGTAACCTCCCTTCCGTCCTGACTGATTGTTTTCGTGATCTTGTTTGCCGCTTTCGCAAGCCCGTTGGCGTCCAGCGGAGAGACATGCCCGTCCATCGCCACCATGTTTGCGAGACGGTTGTGGCGGGTCATAATGCCGTATGAGCCGTCGTACGGCATCAGCTCCGTGCTTTTGAACCCGTTGCGGCAGAATCCGAATGCGGGACTCTCTGCAGTGAATCCGGTATCTCCGAGCAGATAGCTCTGCGAGGGCTGACGCGCTTTCTTGTACGCGACAATTTTCTGATTGGTGCCGGTGTTGTCAATGACTTCGCCGATGGCCCCGAGGGTCGGAATGACTGTGCCGTCCATGTAGTTCGCCGAGTAGGAAACTTCCTGAAATCCGTAGGCGTAGTAGGTTGCCAGTTTTCCCGAGATCAGCATGCCTTTGCTGGAAGGACAGGTTGTCATCCGGACATTGGAAAGATATTTGTTCATTCCGAGATCGTGCTCAATGCTTGAGTTAGCGCAGTAGTTGGAAGACAGAATATTGTTCCAGCTGACCGTTGTGGTCCCCGTTCCGATTTCCATTTTTCTGGAATAGAGGAAATAATCGCTGTTGTCACTGCAGTACATGGCAATCGCTGTTCCGGATTGCTTCAGATTGTTGATGCAGGACATTGCCCGCGCCTTTTCCCGTGCCGAATTGAGCGCCGGCAGCAGCATGCCCGCAAGGATTGCAATGATTGCAATTACGACAAGGAGTTCTATAAGGGTGAATTTGTTTTTTCGGATCGACATGTTTTTTCTCCGCTGGTTTTGTTACTTTGTTTGTTCTGCTATAGCTTCTCTGTGTTTAATTATAGCACAGAATGCTGATTATGTCAAGAGGTAAAAGAAAATTTTTTCCGGAAAAAAGAGAGGTCTTCCGGGACCGGATGTTTATTCCGGGGCATTTTTGCGGATGTTCAGGAACAGACGTATGGCGTTGGCAAGTTCCGGAAGCGCCTGGGAGAGCGAAAGACTGTCGTTTTCGATGATGTATCCGACTCCGGTTTGAACAAGCGTGGTCAGCTCCGGAAAACCTAGTTCGTATTCTGCCGTCATTGCGTCCATCTCTGTGAGAAACAGGCGGTCGCGCGGGTCGGAAAGATCGATGGATTTCTGCGCGGAGGTTTTGCGGATCGGAATTCCGTATTTCTCTTCCGCGATGTAGTCCTGCACTTTTTCGGAGAGCATGAAGCGCAGAAATTCGAGGATGAGTTCGCTGTTGACGCATTCCTTGCGCACGCAGAGCAGATCGGTCGCCTGCGCCATGGCGGCGGTGCCGCCGGGGATGTGCGGAAGCGGAAGAACCTGCCAGTTCCGGTTCCCGCTGTGCTTGAGCTGACAGAGCATCTCCCGTTCGGAGAGCGCGAACGCCAGTTTCCCCTCCACAAAATTCATGTAGTTGTCGTGCCGTATGTTCGGACCGAGAGTCCGTTTGAGCCGGCGGATTGTTTCGACTCCGCGCATGGTTGCGGGAGAATCCAGCTGAACCGGATCTTCCGCAGTCGGGTCGATGAGCCTTCCGCCGCAGCGGAAAATGAAGCTGCTCCAGAAGTAGACTGCGTAGGAATAGTTCAGAATGTTTTCCGGCGGATAAACGGTCTTGAGCTTTGTGATGACTGCGAGAAAATCGTCAATCGTCCAGTCCGGCGGGGGCAGGGGGATTCCCGCTTTCGCGAGCATCTCCGGGTTGCAGAACATCACGCGCGGCGAGAAGATGAACGGAATCCCGTAGATGGAGCCGTCCGCATTGCGGAATCCGCGGAACGGAGTCTGGAAAAACTCTTCGCCGTCCCCGTGAATTTCGCGGAAATACGGCGCAAGGTCCAGATATTCATTGCGGTACTGCTGCACATGCAGAGTGGTTCTGAGTTCGAACATTCCGCGTTTGAATCCGGGTGAAAGACGCAGGTCCGGAAGCTGCTGTTTCAGCAGTTCCGCGAATCCGGGAACCCACGGGCGGTCCGGTTCAAACAGAACGAGATTTGAGGGAAGCAGACAATTTTGCCATCCTTCCCGGACTGTGCTGCCCTGCCGGCTGACCGAGCGCAGAATTCCTGCCTGGACGAGCGTCGCGACGGCGTGCTGAATCATCGCGAATGATGCATTGACTTCCTGTGCGATTTTCCGTGCCGCCGGGATCGCTTCGCCCGTTTTGTATTCCCCCGACTCCAGACGGTCGAGAATGTAGTCGCAAACCTGAGAAACCTTGTCTTTCATAATGTTACCTGCTGTTTTCCGGAGTAATTATATCACACTTTTGTGATTATGCCAATTCGGAAAACATAAAAAACGGGAAAAAAACGGCATGGATTGAAACTTCGTCTCTCCCGTGGTATATTATCGTCTTCAATCAGAAAAGGAAATGTAAAATGATATACGACAGACCGCTGACGGATGAGCAGCGCCGGGTTTCTCAGCTCAACTACAACCTCTTCAACATTGTCAACGGAGCCTCTTACATGTGTCTCGGTGAGACGGTTATCATTCTGTTTGCGGTGAAGCTGCATGCGCCGAATGTGATTGTCGCCGTGATCGGTTCGATGCTCTTTCTCGGCTTCCTGCTTCTGCCGCTGGGCGTGGTGCGCACGGCGCAGGTCGGCGCGGCGCGGAGCCAGGCGGATTTCTGGGTCTGCCGCAACGTCGCCGCTCTGCTCGTCGCGGTAAGCGCACTGATTCAGCCCTTGAGCCAGTATCTCGCGTGGGGATTGCTTCTGCTCGGCAGTTTTCTGTTTTATGGATTCCGCGCCGCCGGCGTGGTCATGTCCCAGCCGCTGATCGGCGACATCACGAACAATATGGACCGCGCCCGTCTGATTGCCCGTTCCACCGGGCTTTTCTATGTTTCCGGACTCGTCGCAATGGTCACGATCAGTTTGGTTCTCGGTCATTACGACAGTCTCTGGGTGCTGGTCGGCATCATCGTTGCGGGTGCCTGCTGCGGCGTTACGGCGTCGACGTTTGTGCGCAAGATCGATGAAACTTCCGCGATCAGACGTTCTGCGCAGGCGCCGCTTCTTCCGCAGCTTAAAACGGCGTTTTTCGATCTTACCCTCCGGCGTCAGATTTGCGCCGGATTCATGGTCAACCTCGCGATCATCATGATGGCGCCGATTGCGATTCTCACAATGAAACGCGGCTACGGCGTCAGCGATACGCAGGCGATTCTCTTCTCCATTGTTCAGTTCGCCTCCTCGATTGCGGCGACGCAGATCAGCGGGAAAATCACCGAAAAGATCGGTCCCCGCAAAGTCGCCATTTACTCTTACATGCTGATCTTTCCGATTTGTCTCTTCTGGCTGTTCGCGCCCGCCGCGGTGTCTTCGGTCTGGATGTGGGGACTCTTTATCGTTCCGTTTATTCTGATTGGCGCAATGATGGTTTCCGCGCAGAATGCAATGGTTCACTACTTCCTGATGGCGGTTCCCAAGGAGCGGCAGGTCGCAAGTTCGATGTTCATCAGCGTTGTGACCGGAGCCGCCGCGGGTGTGACCGGCATGTTCGTTGCCGGCGGTCTCCTGAAACTTGCGGAACGCTTCTTCGGTTCCGGACTCCCGATGTACCGCGCTTACTTTGTCGCCGCGGGAGTGCTCTTCCTTGCCGGGCTTACACTGGTTGTCCGTCTGGTTCCGGTGATCGACTCCTTCCTGCAGGAGCACGGTATGGAAAAGACCCGTTCGGTTATCCGCGAGGTCATTCCGCACAAATAACCGGTTCGCAGAGGTCCTTTTTCGCGTCTCCCGCTTGACATTCGCTGGAGACGCGTTATTTTTTTATGAATTTACAGGTTTAAGGAGAAATTATGAAAATCGAACTGCCGTCAACCCCGTCTTTTTCAGAGGCCGCGGAAATAGTTGCTGAACTCAAACGTCATGGTAAAAAAGCGTTTTTCATCGGCGGCTGCGTGCGCGATATGCTGCTTGGAGCCGCTCCGCACGACATCGATATTGCGACCTCCGCGACCCCGGAGGAAATACAGCGGATTTTCCCGAAAACCTATGCCGTAGGCGCCTCCTTCGGCGTCGTCACGGTTCTGCGGAACGGGCTCGGTTTTGAGACCGCGACTCTGCGCGAGGAGCGCGACTACATGGATGGCCGCCGCCCCGAAACCGTGCATTACACGGACAACGAAGTTCTGGATGTCATCCGCCGCGATTTTACGGTGAACGGACTCCTCTGCGATCCCACGTCCGGCGAAGTGTTCGACCATGTCGGCGGAATTGACGATCTGCGCCGCGGGATCCTGCGCACCATTGGCGATCCGGACCGCCGTTTCTCGGAAGATTATCTCCGGATTCTGCGGGCCGTCCGTTTCACCGTCCGGCTCGGTTTTGAACTCGATTCAGGCACACGCGAGGCCGCCCGGCATCATGCGGAAAAACTTTCCGTCCTGTCCGCTGAACGGGTGCGCGACGAAGTGGAGAAAATGCTGCTCGGTCCGCATCCCGGCCGCGCGTTTGAATTGATGCGTGAGCTCGGAATTCTGCGTGTCATCCTGCCGGAAATTGATGCGCTGCATGGTGTTGAACAGCCTCCCGCGTTTCATCCGGAGGGCGATGTCTTTGCGCATACCATGATCATGCTGGAACGCATGTGCCATCCGACGCGCGAACTTGCGTGGAGCGTTCTCCTGCACGACGTCGGAAAGCCCGCGACTTTTCACATTC
This sequence comes from Lentisphaeria bacterium UBA4640, assembly GCA_002405835.1. Classification (GTDB taxonomy): domain Bacteria; phylum Verrucomicrobiota; class Lentisphaeria; order Victivallales; family UBA1829; genus UBA1829. Next base: position 17,102 of record DHMO01000025.1, read on the forward strand.
ACGAGGACGGCGTGATTCATTTTTACGGTCACGAAGCTGTCGGCGGCCGGATGGCGGAGTCGATCCTGACCCGTCTGCGCTGTTCCGCTTCGCTTGTGAGAAACGTTTCGGCCGCAGTTGCGAACCACATGAAATTTGCGTCTGTGGACCGGATGAAGCGTTCAACCTGGCTGAAGATGATCGCCGCTCCGACTTTTCCGACGGATATGGAGCTGAACCGCGTCGATTGCGCCTCGTGTCACGGCAAAATGGAAGGCTGGCTCCTGATGCTTGACCGCTGGCGTGCGCTGGATGGCGCTCCCGCTGTTCCGCCTCTTCCGGTGAACGGCAGCGACCTGATTGCTGTCGGCTACACTCCCGGACCCGCGCTTGGACGCATGCTCAATACTTTGCGGGATGAATTCTTGGAGGGTCGTTTGACCGCTCGCGATGCGCTCCTTGCGTTCGCAAAAGAGCATCTTGAGGCGCATTGAGCACGTTTGATTTGTGTGTAAAACTGCCGTGAGGAGGCTGAAACGCGAAAAAATATGCGATTTTGTTTGAAAAGTGATTTGCAATTTTCAGAAAGTGTTGTACATTATGCAACACACCAGATATCAGCCGGGCGTTGCTCGGGTGGCGGAATGGCA
>DHMO01000025.1:17831-17954 GCA_002405835.1 Lentisphaeria bacterium UBA4640
CGAGTCTCCCCTCGAGCACCATTCTTCTTGCGAAGAGTGATGCGGTTGATGTCGGAAGAATGAATTATGTGAATTGCGGCTTGTCTGCAGTTTGTGTAAAGTTGCTCGGGTGGCGGAATGGCA
>DHMO01000025.1:18064-43072 GCA_002405835.1 Lentisphaeria bacterium UBA4640
CGAGTCTCCCCTCGAGCACCATTTATCCGCTGTTCCGGTGTAGGCTCTTTTGAGGACTCGGTAAAGTGAATTACCGGATAAATGAGTTTGAAAGTAAGATTTTTTCAAAAAAAATCTGATATTCAATTTGAAATATAGCGGAAACGCTGTATATTATAAACTCGTTTGCTGATTGGTTCGCCGAAATGCAAACAGTTGCGCCCACGTGGCTCAGTTGGTAGAGCACGTCCTTGGTAAGGACGAGGTCACCGGTTCAATCCCGGTCGTGGGCTCCAGTTTTTTCTTAAAACTGGAAGTAGAACTCAAAACGCACGTTACATAAACGGTAAACAATAAGCCATTACTAGTCACCAGAAGGAGGCCCCGAGATGGCAAAAGAAAAGTTTGTAAGAGAGAAGCCCCACGTCAACGTTGGAACAATCGGTCACGTTGACCACGGCAAGACCACCCTGACCGCTGCGATTACGCACGTCCAGAACCTCAAGGGCCTTGCGGATTACATTCCGTACGACCAGGTTGCGAAAGCCTCTGAATCCCAGGGACGTCGTGACTCCACGAAGATTCTGACAATCGCTACCTCCCACGTTGAATACCAGAGCGACAAGCGCCACTATGCGCACGTTGACTGCCCGGGACATGCGGACTACGTCAAGAACATGATCACCGGCGCCGCTCAGATGGACGGTGCGATCCTCGTTGTCAGCGCGGTTGACGGCCCGATGCCGCAGACCCGTGAGCACATCCTCCTCGCTAAGCAGGTCGGCGTTCCCAAGATCGTCGTCTTCCTGAACAAAGTTGACCTCGTTGATGATCCGGAACTCCTCGACCTCGTCGAAATGGAAATCCGCGAACTCCTCAGCAAATATGACTTTGACGGCGACAATACCCCGATCGTCAAGGGTGCTGCTTATCCCGCTCTCCAGGCGACCGATCCGAATGCTCCGGAATGCAAATGCATCCAGGACCTCATGGACGCCATCGACAGCTGGGTTCCCGAGCCGCAGCGTGAAGTTGACAAGCCGTTCCTGATGCCGATCGAAGACGTGTTCTCCATCGAAGGCCGCGGTACCGTTGTTACCGGCCGTGTCGAGCGCGGAGAAGTCAAGGTTGGCGATGTTGTCGAAATCGTCGGTATCAAACCGACCGACAAGACTACGATCACCGGCGTTGAAATGTTCCACAAGGAACTCGATAAAGGTCAGGCTGGCGATAACATCGGCTGCCTCCTCCGTGGTACCAGAAAAGACCAGGTCGAGCGCGGACAGGTTCTCGCAAAGCCGGGCACCATCACCCCGCACACCACCTTCACCGCTGAAATCTACGTCCTCTCCAAAGAGGAAGGCGGACGTCACAGCCCGTTCTTCAGCAACTATCGTCCTCAGTTCTACTTCAGAACGACCGACGTTACCGGCGTCATCAAGCTGCCGGAAGGTGTCGAAATGGTTATGCCGGGCGACAAAGTCTCCATCGAGGTGGAACTCATTGCCCCGATCGCTATGGAAAAGACCCAGCGTTTCGCTATCCGTGAAGGCGGCCGTACGGTTGCTTCCGGACGCGTGACCGAGATTCTGAAGTAATCGGAACACCATCGGATTTTATCGGACGCGGCGTAAAAACCGCGTCCGGAAATCTGGATTACGGAGCTTAAAATGCGTGAGATTATCACATTGGAATGCACCGAGTGCAAGCGCAGAAACTACACGACGACCAAGGAGAAAAGAAACACTCCCGGACGTCTTGAGAAGAAAAAATACTGCAAGTTTGACCGCAAGCACACGGTTCATAAAGAAACCAAGTAATCGGTACATTCAGTAAGTACCAAACGAACTTGAAAATTACAGGGGTTTAGCTCAGTTGGTAGAGCAGCGGTCTCCAAAACCGCAGGTCGGGAGTTCGAGGCTCTCAGCCCCTGCCATTATATTACAGAACAAAGAAGAGAAGGGTTGGCATCATGACAAAACTGGTCGCTGGATTGCGTTCTTTCATCCATTCGACAATCGATGAAATGACCAAGTGCACATGGCCGGACAAACAGCAGGTGCTCGAATCCACTTTGCTGGTTATCATCGCCCTTGTTATCACCTCTATCTTTGTGGCAGGCGTGGATCAGATCCTGTTCCATGCCGTTCAGCTCGTAATAACCTTCTGACAAAATCCCAGGGAGTCACACAATGGACAGAAACGCTGGACAGTGGTTCGTGCTGCACGCACTCTCCGGACATGAGAACAAAGTCAGAGAGAATATTGAGACGGCACTTCGTCAGGAAGAGGCCGCTCTTCCTGTTTACGAGGTGATGATTCCTACTGAAAAAGTTTCCGAATTCAGGAAGGACAGAAAACACACTACCACCCGCAAATTTTTCCCGGGTTACGTTCTCGCCCGCATGGATCTCTACAAGCCCGACGGTGCTCTTGATGAGCGCGTTTGGTACTTCATTAAAGGCATTCAGGGCGTAATCGGGTTTATTGGCGGCAGTGACCGTCCCCAGCCTCTCTCCCAGCAGGAAGTGGACTACATTATGATGCAGACCGCTGAGCCGGAAGAGAAGGCGAAACCGAAAATTCAGTACGAAATCGGTGAAACAGTGCGAATCAAAGACGGCGCTTTCGAAAACTTCGAAGGCATCGTTCGGAAAATCGACGCGGAGCGCGGCAAACTCGAATTGGAAGTTTCCATTTTCGGCCGTTCAACTCCCGTGGAATTGGAATTCTGGCAGGTCGTTCGCGAACAATTATAATGTTCGGTTCGAAGAGTCGTTAATATAATAATGACGTCGTAGCGTGGGAGAGATCCTGACCTCTCTGACCACGTTTACGGAAACGGAGGAACAAATGGCGAAAAAGGTGACAGCGGAGATTCGTTTGCAGATTCCCGCCGGCGCAGCTAATCCGGCACCCCCTGTGGGTCCCGCGCTTGGCCAGGCTGGTGTGAACATCATGGGATTCTGCAAGGAATTCAATGCCGCAACACAGTCGCAGGCCGGAATGATCATTCCGGTTGTGATCACAGTCTACCAGGACCGCTCATTTACGTTTGTGACCAAGTCTCCCCCGGCGGCCGTTCTGATCAAGAAGGTTGCCGGACTGGCTGGCGGATCTCACAATCCCGGACGCGAAAGCGCCGGCAAGATCACCATCAGTCAGATCAAGCAGATCGTCCAGACGAAAAAGAGCGACATCAACGCCCGCAGTGAAGAAGCCGCGATCAAAATCATCGCCGGCACTGCTCGCAGTATGGGAGTTGAGGTGATCGATGGCTAAGAGAAGCAAACTCTACAAATCCCAAATTGCCAAGTACGACAAACAGACAGTCTACTCTCTCATCGAAGCGCTGAAGACATTGAAAGACATGCCGGCAGTCAAGTTCGACCAGACCGTTGAGCTGTCCTTCAAACTTGGTGTGGACCCGAAGCAGACGGATCAGACCGTCCGCGGTGCGGTTCCCCTGCCGAAAGGCACCGGCAAGAAGGTTGTCGTTACTGTCATCGCTGATGACGAGGCACTGAAACAGCAGGCGGTCGACGCCGGCGCGGATTTCATCGGATTCGACGATATCATCGCCAAAATCAAAGGCGGCTGGGTGGACTTCGATGTCCTCATTGCCACGCCGTCCGCGATGAGTCAGGTCCGTCCGCTGGGTCGTCAGCTCGGTCCGAAAGGCCTGATGCCGAACCCGAAGACCGGTACCGTTACCGACAAGATCGGTCACGCGGTCGCGGAGGCAAAAGCCGGACGAGTTGAATTCCGTGCCGACAAGGGCGCCTGCGTTCAGGTTCCCTGCGGAAAGCTCTCGTTTTCCGCTGAAGACCTTGCAGAAAACTGCACGGCGATCATCAAAGCGATCATCAAGGCGAAACCGGCTTCCGCGAAGGGTGTGTACATTCAGAGCTGCACGCTTTCCGCGACCATGACGCCGGGAATCAAAGTTGAAACCCGCGACATCGCGAAGGAGATGGCACAATGAGACCGGAAAAAATCCAGCTCGCCAATGATATCGCAAACCTGATCGTCGGGTCCCAGTATGTCTACTTCATCTCCTACAAAGGTCTGAAAAACAAGGAACTCAACCAGTTCCGCGACAAACTGTTCGATGCCGGAGCTGTCTGCCACGTCCTTAAGAACCGCATGGTTCGCAAGGTCGCGGAACTGAACGGCCTGGAAGTCCTCGCAAATGCCAAGATCACCGGCGACACTGCTGTGGTTGTCGGCCAGGGCGATGCGAGTGCGGTGGCGAAAGTCATTGATGATTTCACAACCTCCACAAAGGGTGTGATCGCTCCGAAGTGCGGTTACTTCGAGGGCGCGATGTTGACCGATTCCGAAGTCAAGGCGATTGCGTCTATGCCTTCGAAAGATCAGCTGCGTGCGCAGCTGCTTGGACTCCTTGTTGCTGTACCGACTGGCTTGGTCAGAGTGCTTAACGCCAAGGCTTCCAGCATCGTCAACGTCATTAACGCTTACAAAAACAAGCTTGAAGAAGCAAACTGAACAGAAGTTCAATTACAAAATATACGGAGGACAATATAATGTCTGAGCAGGCAAATGTGGAAGTTTCGCAGGAAATGGAGCAGTTCATCTCCTACGTTGAGAAGCTCTCGGTTCTTGAGCTCTCCAAACTCGTTAAAGCGTTGGAAGAACGCCTCGGCGTGAGCGCTGCGGCTCCGGTCGCCGTCGCTGCGGCTCCGGCTGCTGCCGGTGCGGCTCCTGCCGCTGCTGCTGAAGAGCAGACTGAATTCACGGTCGTTCTCGCCGATGCCGGCGCCAGCAAGATCAACGTCATCAAGGAAGTCCGCGCCATCACCGGTCTCGGTCTCAAAGATGCCAAGGATCTCGTTGAAGCCGCTCCGAAGGCTGTCAAAGAAGGCGTTTCCAAAGAAGACGCTCAGAAGATCAAGGAGCAGCTTGAGGCTGCGGGTGCCAAGGTCGAGGTCAAGTAATTGCCTCGCATCTGGTATCTGTATTAAGACTTGATGATTACGGTGGGGAAATTCCCGGGAGGAAGCCCCCGCCGTTTTCTGCGTCTTAAATCATCCCCTGCGATGCGGTCTCCGCACCGCAGGATTTTGTCACATTGAAGATCACCCGATTTTTTGTGTGAACCGCTTACAACAGCTCCTCTCGAATCATTAGCAAGGTGGAATCAATGCCTGAACGTGTGAATTTCGGAAAATTGAAGGAAGTGCTGGAAATACCGGACCTCATCGGTATTCAGATCGACTCCTATAAATCTTTCCTGCAGCTCGACGTCCCGGAAGACCAGCGTAAAAACCAGGGTCTCCAGGAGGTTTTCAACGAAGTCTTCCCAATCGAAAGTTTTGACAAACAGATGGTCCTGGAGTTCGTCTCCTATTCCTTGGGCCTTCCGAAGCAGGATACCGTTGACTGCATCAAAGACGGAAATACTTACAGCGCCTCGCTTCATGTTGATTTCAGATTTAAAAACAAAGACGCCATTGTAAATGAAAACGTCTACATCGGTGAAATCCCGATGATGACCGAACGCGGTACTTTCATTATCAACGGCGCGGAGCGCGTTATCATCAGCCAGCTGCACAGATCTCCGGGCATCTGCTTCGAGAAGACCCGTCACTCCAGCGGAAGAACGCTCTTCTCCTACAGAATCATTCCGGACCGCGGCTCCTGGATGGAAGTCCAGTTCGATATCAATGACCTGATCTATATTTATCTCGACCGCAAGCGCAGACGCCGCAAGTTCCTTATCACGACTTTCCTTCGCGCAATCGGTTACGACACCAACCGGGACATCATCGGTTCCGCTTACGAACTCAAGACCATGACGCCGGGTCAGCTCCTCAAGCAGGATGACATCTCGGCTTATTATACCTTTGAACCCGTTCTTGATTCCAACGGGGTCACTGTCGTTCAGGAATTCCTCCAGCTCAACGAATCCCATGTCAAATCCATGGTCGAAGCGAAAATCAAAAACGTTGAACTCGCTTACATTCCCGATGGAGATTCCTACCTCATCAACTGTCTCCAGCGCGATCCGGCTCATACCCCGGACGATGCACTCAAGGAGATTTACCGCAGAATGCGTCCCGGCGATCCCCCGAGCGTCACCAACTCGAAGCAGCTTCTCAAGAGACTCTTCTTCGACGTCAAACGCTATGACCTCGGCATGGTCGGTCGTTACAAACTGAATGAGCGCCTGAAAATCGACGTTCCTCTGAACGAGCGCATCCTCGACAAGGTCGACCTCATGGAAGCGACCAAGTCCCTCATGAAGCTCCGCAGCAACACCGGCGGTCATACCGATGATATCGACCACCTGGGAAGCCGCCGCGTCAGAACCGTCGGCGAACTGCTTCAGAACCACTGCCGCGTCGGACTCCTCCGTACGGAACGTCTGATCCGCGAACGCATGGCACTGCTGAATTCCGATGACACTGGAACGACTCCGTCGAAGCTCATCAACCAGAAGGCTTTTGCCGGAGTGATCCGTGACTTCTTCGCCCGCAACCAGCTTTCGCAGTTCATGGATCAGGTCAATCCGCTTTCCGAGCTGACCAACAAGCGCCGTCTCTCCGCTCTCGGACCCGGCGGTCTGAGCCGCGAACGCGCTGGATTCGAAGTCCGCGACGTTCACAACAGCCATTACGGACGTATCTGCCCGATCGAAACCCCTGAAGGTCCGAACATCGGTCTTATTTCGTCGCTCTCGCTCTATGCGAAGATCAACGAATTCGGTTTTCTCGAAACTCCGTACCGCCGCGTGGAAAATTGCCATGTCACCGATCAGATCGACTATCTTTCCGCTGACAAGGAAGAGCATTTCGTGATCGCTCAGGCAAACGCTCCGCTCGACGAAAACAACAATTTCATCAACCCGACCGTGATGTCCCGTCTGATGGGCGAGCCGGCCGAGCGTCCGCGCGAAGATGTTCAGTATATGGACGTCTCTCCGAAACAGCTCGTCAGCGCCGCCGCAGGACTCGTTCCGTTCCTGGAACACGACGATGCGAACCGCGCTTTGATGGGATCGAACATGCAGCGCCAGGCTGTCCCGCTGATGGTGACGGAGTCGCCGTATGTCGGAACCGGTCTTGAAAAGAAAGTCGCTTTCGATTCCCGCGCGGTTACCGCTTCCAAGACGAACGGTATCGTTGCAGAGGTTTCCGCAGCTGAGGTTGTCGTGACAACCGACGGCAAGACGAGAAAAGAGACTTCCGACCCGAATCCGGCGGTTTACCGCATGGTCAAGTTCCTGCGCAGCAACGCCGGAACCTGCGTCAACCAGCGCCCGATCGTCCGCAGCGGTCAAGTCGTCAAGATCGGCGATGCAATTGCCGACGGTTCCGCGACCGATCATGGAGAGCTTGCTCTCGGCAAGAACGTTTTCGTGGCGTTCATGCCGTGGTGCGGATACAACTTCGAAGACGCTATCGTGCTCAGCGAACGTCTTGTGAAAGAGGACGTTTACACCAGCGTTCATGTGGATGAATTCGAAATCACCAGCCGTGAGACCAAACTCGGACCGGAAGAGATCACCCGCGACATCCCGAACGTCAGCGATGAGGTGCTCCGCAACCTCGGACCCGACGGCGTTGTCCGTCTCGGCGCTGAAGTCAAGCCGGGCGATATTCTCGTCGGCAAGATCACCCCGAAATCCGAAACGGAACTCGCTCCGGAAGAGCGTCTGCTCCGCGCAATCTTCGGTGAAAAGGCCGCAGACGTCAAGGATTCCAGCCTGGTTGTCCCGAGCGGCAAGGGCGGTATCGTGATGGATGTGCGTGTGGAACATGCGAAAGATCCGTCCAGACAGTCCATGACCAAGTCTGAGCGCCGCAAACAGATCAAGCACAGCAAGGATCAGTACAAAGAGCAGTATACAGTTCTGATTGATGAGATGACCGAGAAGCTCGAAGCTGTTCTGAACGGACAGAAGCTGCCGTGCCCGATCTATGACACCTCGTCCTCTCGCGACGATGTGATTCTTGTTTCGGCGAACCGCAAGGTTACGACCGCTTCAATTGCAAAACTTGCGAACAAGTACGATTCCTATCGTATGGAAGACTGCGAGATCAAGCATACGATTGACGAGATCATCGGCTCCTATAAATCGCGTTTCGAGAGCATCGAGCGCATGAAAGCCGAATCCATTGACGCTCTTGAGAACGGCGATGGCGACGATCTCGGCGCAATCAAGAAAGTTAAAGTTTACATTGCTTCCAAGCGCAAGGTTCAGGTCGGCGACAAGATGGCAGGACGTCACGGAAACAAGGGTATTGTTTCCCGAATCGTTCCGGTCGAAGATATGCCGTTCCTGCCCGACGGAACGCCGGTCGATATCGTTCTGAACCCGCTGGGCGTGCCGTCTCGAATGAACGTTGGACAGGTTCTTGAAACCCATCTCGGCTGGGCTGCCAAGATGCTTGGCTTCAAGGCTGCAACCCCGGTGTTCGACGGCGTGACGGAAGAGATTATCGTCGATATGATGAAGAAAGCCAACGAAAAGATCACCGAAAAGACCGGTGAAGACTTCAAGTGGGGCTTCCGCGAAATCAACGGCGAACGCGTGTTTGACGGCAAGACCGATCTTTACGACGGACGCACCGGCAACAAGTTCGATCAGCGCGTTATGGTCGGTCAGATTTACATGCTGAAACTCGACCACCTGGTTGCGAACAAGATCCATGCGCGTTCGGTCGGACCGTATTCGCTGGTTACACAGCAGCCTCTGGGCGGTAAAGCCCAGCATGGCGGACAGCGTTTCGGCGAGATGGAAGTGTGGGCGCTTGAGGCTTACGGCGCTGCGCACACCCTTCAGGAAATGCTTACCGTCAAGAGCGACGACGTTTCCGGAAGAGCGAAGATTTACGAATCCATTGTCAAGGGACAGAATGTCCTGGAGGCCGGCCGTCCGGAATCCTTCAACGTTCTGCTTAAGGAAATGCAGAGTCTCGGCTTGGATGTACGAACTGTCAAACACTCGGAATTACCGAAGAATGAAACAGCCGGAGGGACTGAACAGTGATTGATAACAGCTATGTTCCCAAAGACAAGGAAATCCCTGCTCGTCAGCAGCAGGGAAATTCCGCTTTCGAGGCGGTCTCCATCAAGGTGGCCTCCCCGGAAGTGATCAGGTCCTGGAGCCATGGGGAAATCAAGAATCCAGAAACCATCAACTACAGAAGTTTCAAGCCTGAAAAGGGCGGTCTCTTCTGCGAGCGCATCTTCGGTCCCCAGCGCGACTGGGAATGCAACTGCGGAAAATACAAACGCGTCAAGCACAAAGGCATCATCTGCGACCGCTGCGGTGTTGAAGTTACGCTGAGCAAGGTCCGCCGTGAGCGTATGGGACACATCGAACTCGCAGTTCCTGTTTCCCACATCTGGTTCTTCAAGTGTATGCCGAGCCGTATCGGTCTCATGCTTGACATGACGGCCCGCACGCTTGAGCGCATCATCTATTATGAGGACTGGGTTGTCACCGATCCGGGCGACACCCCGCTGACTCTCGGTCAGCCCCTCAATGAGATGGACTACCGTCAGGCGCGTGAAGAGTATCAGGATGCGTTCCAGGCTGATATGGGTGCACCCGCAATCCGTTCTCTGCTTTCGCAGATTGACCTTGAACCGCTCCGTCAGCAGCTCGAAGTCGAATTGACCGGAACAAAAAACAAGGCGATCCGCAAGAAACTCTCCAAGAGACTGCGTCTTGTGGAAGGTTTTCAGAGAAGCAATTCCCGTCCGGAATGGATGATTCTCGAAGTTCTTCCTGTGATTCCGCCGGATCTGCGTCCTCTTGTTCCGCTGGAAGGCGGTCGTTTCGCGACCTCCGACCTGAACGACCTCTACCGCAGAGTCATCAACCGAAACAACCGTCTGAAAAACCTGCTTCAGCTCCGTACCCCGGAAGTCATTATCCGCAACGAAAAGCGCATGCTTCAGGAAGCGGTCGACGCTCTGCTGGACAACGGACGCCATGGTCGTGCCGTTACCGGTGCGGGCAACCGTGCACTGAAGTCCCTCAGCGATATGCTGAAAGGCAAGCAGGGACGTTTCCGTCAGAACCTGCTCGGCAAACGTGTCGACTACTCCGGACGTTCAGTCATCGTTGTCGGTCCTGAACTGAAACTCGCACAGTGCGGTCTTCCGAAGAAGATGGCGCTTGTTCTGTTTGAACCGTTCATCATCCGCCACCTCAAAGGTCGGGGCTATGCTCACACCGTCCGCAGCGCAAAGAAAATGATCGAGCGCGGAGAGTCGGTTGTCTGGGATATTCTCGAAGAGGTGACCAAAGGACATCCGGTCATGCTCAACCGTGCGCCGACCCTGCACAGACTTTCGATTCAGGCGTTCGACCCGATCCTCATTGAAGGTTCGGCGATCCGTCTGCATCCTCTTGTCTGTACGGCGTTCAACGCGGACTTCGACGGTGACCAGATGGCGGTTCATGTTCCGCTGTCTCCGGCAGCGCAGCTTGAGTGCAAACTCCTGATGCTCTCCTCGAACAACATCTTCTCGCCTGCGAACGGCAAGCCGATCATGACGCCGACGCAGGATATTACGCTCGGATCGTACTATCTGACGATTGAGCCGCGCAATCCCGCGAAGGCGAGAGCGTTCAAAGATGTTCATGAAGTGCTGTTTGCTCTGCACCTCGGACATATTCATATCCATGATGCGATCCGCATTCCGAATCCGGATTACGGAGTGGAAACGCCGCACGGCAATTCCAAAGACCGTTTCCTTCTGACGACCGCCGGCCGCTGCATCTTCAACGGCATCTGGGACAAGAGTCTCGGATTCTACAACGGTGTTGCCAAGAAGAAACAGCTCGGCTCCCTCATCGCGGAGGCTTATGCGCACATCGGACATCAGAAGACCGTCGAGCAGCTCGACCGTCTGAAAAACCTCGGCTACGAGTACGCAACTGTCGCCGGATTCTCCATCTCCATCGCGGACATGGTCGTTCCGAAACAGAAAGGCGAACTGATTGCGAAGGCGCGCGCCGAGATCGACAAGATCAACGACCAGTACAACAAGGGTGCTCTTACCCAGCTGGAACGTTATCATAACATTATCGATACGTGGACCAAGACCAGTAATGCGGTTGCGGAGTCGCTGTTCCAGGAACTCGAAGGCATCAGCAAGAAGGAGATCAACCCTGTCTACTGCATGCTCGATTCCGGAGCCCGAGGCAGTAAAGACCAGATCCGTCAGCTCGCCGGTATGCGCGGACTGATGGCAAAGCCGTCGGGCGACATTATCGAACGTCCGATTCTGTCGAACTTCCGTGAAGGTCTCTCCGTTCTCGAATACTTCATCAGTACCCACGGCGCCCGCAAGGGTCTCGCAGATACCGCTCTGAAGACCGCTGACTCGGGTTACATGACCCGTAAGCTCGTCGACGTTGCGCAGGACATCATCTGCCGTGCGGAAGACTGCGGAACGATGAAGGGTATCTGGATCAGCGCAATCGTCGAAGGCGACGATGTGATGCTGCCGCTGAAGGCGCGTCTGATCGGCCGCTGCAGCGCCCAGGATATCCGCGACCCGATCTATGAAGACGGACGTCTTCTGGTCAAGGCCGGACAGGAATTCACTCCGGAGCTTGCGGACCTGATCGAAAAACGCAACATCCAGCGCGTTCTGATCCGCTCGGTTCTCACCTGCGAAATCGAGCATGGCGTTTGCGTGAAGTGCTACGGCCGCAACCTTGCCAGCGACAGAATGGCGGAGATCGGCGATGCTCTCGGTATCATCGCGGCACAGTCCATCGGTGAGCCGGGAACTCAGCTGACCATGAGAACATTCCACATCGGCGGTACGGCGACTTCCAAGTACACCAAGCCGGAAATCGTTGCGAAGACTGATGGAACGGTCCGTTTCGAGAATATCCGTACCGTTGAAAATGAACACGGCGAAACCGTTATCGTCAACAAGAACGGCTTCATTGTGATTTACGACGCCGCCAAGGCGAAAGAGCTCGAAGAAAAGGCGCGCGAGCGTGCGAAACTCGAAGCGGAAGTCATCGGCGCGTTCTACAACCGCGATTATGATTACTGGGCGGACGCCGTGAAAGAAGCGGAAATCGACCGCTACACGGCTGAAGTCGGAGCTGTTCTCTATAAGAAGGACGGCGAAAAGGTCAAGACGAACGACCGCATCGCGACGTGGGATTCTTCTCACCTCCCGATCATTGCAGAAGACGCCGGTACGGTTGAACTGCTCGATTTGATCGAGAACGTGACATTGAACCGCACGGAGCGCGGCGGCAACGAGGAAATCACCGTTATGCCCCACCGTGAAGACCTGCATCCGCAGATCGTCATCAAGGACAAAGCGGGCGAAGTTCTCTCCTACTATCCGCTGCCTGCCGGTGCGTTCATCATGACGAAGAAGGGCGTGAAAGTGCGTCCTGGCGTTGTGCTCGCACGTGTTCCGCGTCAGCAGCTCAAGAACAAGGATATCACAGGCGGTCTTCCGCGTGTTGCCGAATTGTTCGAAGCGCGTACCCCGAAAGAGGTTGCCGACATCGCGAAGATCGACGGTCTTGTTGAGCTTGGAAAAGTTCAGCGCAGCCGCCGTCAGATCATCATCCGCGATCCGGACACCAACGAGTTCGAGGAACACAGCATCCCGACGAACAAGCATCTGTTTGTTGCGAAGGGCGACTATGTGAAAAAAGGCCAGAAGCTGACCGGCGGATCGATTGTTCCGCAGGTGATGCTGTCGGTCTGCGGTTCCCAGGAGCTTCAGCGTTACCTGGTGAACGAAATTCAGACGGTTTACCGGTCTCAGGGTGTGGAAATCAACGACAAGCACATTGAGATCATCATCCGTCAGATGATGCAGAAAATCCGTATTACCGAGCAGGGATCGACGCAGTTCCTTGCCGGTGAACAGGTTGATAAGTACGACTTCCAGCGTGCGAACGAAGAGGCGAGAGCCAAAGGACTCGCACCTGCGGAAGGCGAACCGGTACTGCTGGGAATAACAAAAGCCTCGCTGGAAACCGACAGCTTCATCTCGTCGGCTTCGTTCCAGGATACGACACGTATTCTGACCGACGCCGCGACACTGGGCAAGGTTGACTTCCTGCGCGGTTTCAAGGAAAATGTTATTACCGGACACCTCATCCCCGCGGGAACCGGCTCGGAGAAATTCCAGCGTCTCATGCCGCAAAAACTGGCGGAACCGCTTCCGCCGGAAATCGACGTTCTCGAAACAGACGAAGACGAAGGTTACGACAACGAGGAAGACCAGCTCCAGGAAGAGTACATTTACGATTCCGAGGAAGCCGGAAACGATCTGGAAGAAGAAACCGCCGTGCCTGAAGACGGTGCGGATGAGGAAGAATAAGGCGAAAAAAGCTGAAAAAATAAAAAAAAGTTTCCCTTATACTTGAAAAACAGCAAACAGTGCGTTATATTAAACGCCTGTTTGCTGTACTAAAGTATAAAGGACACAGGTGAAGGAAAAAAGATGCCGACAATCAACCAACTGGTAAAGGCCGGTCGCAGACCGAAAGTCGCCAAGAGCAAATCGAAAGCTCTTACTAAATGCCCGCAGAGACGTGGAGTCTGCCTGCAGGTTACAACAAGAACGCCGAAGAAGCCGAACTCCGCGCTGCGTAAAATCGCGAAGGTTCGTCTTACGAACGGTCAGGAAATTACCGCTTACATCGGCGGTGAGGGACACAACCTTCAGGAGCACTCTGTTGTTCTCGTGAAGGGCGGTCGTGTTCGTGACCTCCCCGGTGTTCGTTATCACATCGTCCGCGGTGCGCTTGACAGTCTTGGCGTTGAAGGCCGTAAACAGGGCCGTTCCAAGTACGGAGCCAAAGTGCCGAAGGCCGGCGAAACAGCAGGCAAAAAGAAAAAATAATCAGGATGAAGTGAAATGAGAAGACGTAAAATCACGAAAAGAGTGCTGATTCCCGATGTCAAGTACAACAGCGAGCTTGTTGCCCGCCTGATCAATACCATCATGCGCAACGGCAAGAAGTCTGTTGCTCAGAGCATCGTTTACGGTGCTTTCGATCAGCTCAAGGCAAAGAAAAAAGATATGGAGCCGCTTGAGGTCTTCATTCAGGCTGTTGAGAACATCAAGCCGAAAGTCGAAGTCAAGAGCCGTCGAGTCGGCGGAGCTACCTATCAGGTTCCCATCGACGTCCCGGCTGAACGCCAGGTTGCTCTCGCGATGCGCTGGATCACAACCTATTCCCAGGCTAAAAAGGGAAAATCCATGACGGATGCTCTCGCTTCCGAGCTTCTTGATGCATTCGACAACCAGGGCGCTTCCATCAAGAAGAAGGAAGATACGCACAAGATGGCGCAGGCCAACAAGGCTTTTGCCCATTACAGATGGTAATCTCAACACAACATGCTCATTGAAAGACTGAACTATGACAGCAGAATCAGAACATATCTGTAACGAGTCTCCGAAGCGCGTTGCCTCGATTCACGAAACGCGTAATATCGGAATTATGGCTCACATCGATGCGGGAAAGACGACTCTTTCCGAACGTATCCTTTTCTACACCGGAAAAACCCACAAGATCGGTGAGGTTCATGACGGTGCCGCAACGATGGACTGGATGGTTCAGGAACAGGAACGCGGTATCACGATTACTTCCGCAGCGACAACCTGTTTCTGGATGCGTCACGGCAAGAAACACAGAATCAACCTCATCGACACCCCGGGACACGTGGACTTCACTGCTGAAGTGGAGCGTTCTCTGCGCGTTCTCGACGGCGCGGTCGGCGTCTTCTGCGCGGTCGGCGGCGTTCAGCCCCAGTCCGAAACCGTGTGGCGCCAGGCCAAGAAGTATCATGTTCCCTGCATGGCATTTGTGAACAAGATGGACCGTACCGGCGCAAACTTCTTCAAAGTCGTTGAAGATATGCGCAAGAAACTCAAAGTCAATGCAACCCCGCTTGAGATTCCGATCGGCGCTGAAGCAGACTTCTCCGGTCTGATCGACGTCCTCGAAATGAAGGCCATCAAGTTCAACGGCGACAACGGCGAAAACCCGCTGCCGATCGACATCCCGGAAGACATGATGGATCTTGCCAAGCAGTATCATGACGAACTCGTTGAGAAAGTTGCCGATTTCGATGATGATATCGCAATGCGCTTCCTTGACGGCGAAGATATTCCCGCTGAAGAGCTCCGTCCGATCATCCGTAAGGCGGTTCTCGCCGGAAAACTCGTTCCTGCGTTCTGCGGTTCAGCTTTCAAGAACAAAGGTGTTCAGTCCCTCCTCGACGCTGTGGCTGACTACCTCCCGTCCCCGGTTGACATCTGGGAAACCGTCGGACACAACCCCTACAACATGGAAGAGACGGTCTCCGTTCATTGCGGCGACGATCAGCCTTTCACCGCTCTCGCGTTCAAGATTGCAACCGACCCGTATGTCGGCAAGCTCTTCTTCTTCCGAATCTATTCCGGAACGGCGACCTGCGGACAGACGCTTCTCAATCCGCGTACCGGCAAGCAGGAGCGTTTCGGACGTCTGCTTCAGATGCACGCGAACTCCCGCGAAGAGCGCGAGCAGATCTTCTGCGGCGACATTGCCGCGGCTGTCGGTCTGAAGAACGTCACCACCGGTGACACTCTCTGCGATGAGAAATTCCCGATCGTCCTTGAATCCATGCACTTCCCGGATCCGGTTATCTCGATCGCCGTCGAGCCGAAAACCACAGCGGACCGCGACAAGCTCTCCAACGCGCTGATCGCTCTCGCTCAGGAAGACCCGACCTTCACGATCAAGTCTGACCAGGAAACCGGACAAACGATTATCTCCGGTATGGGTGAGCTCCACCTCGAGATCATCATGGACCGTCTGGTTCGTGAGTTCCACGTGGAAGCAGTTGCCGGTCAGCCGGAAGTTGCCTACCGTGAAGCAATGCTCAAGCCTGCTTCCTACGACTCCAAGTTCGTCCGTCAGTCGGGCGGCCGCGGTCAGTACGGACATTGCGTGCTCAATGTCCAGCCGATGGAACAGGGACACGGCGTCACGGTTCAGAACAAGATCGTCGGCGGTGCGATTCCGAAGGAATTCATCAAGCCGATCGAGCAGGGTATCCGTGAAGCTGCGCAGACAGGTGTTCTTGCGGGCTATCCGATCATCGACTTCAACGTTGATATTGTTGACGGATCGTACCACCCGGTTGACTCCTCGGAAATGGCGTTCAAGATCGCCGCTTCGATGGGTCTGAAAGAGGCTGCGAAGAAGGCGGGACTCTGCCTCCTTGAGCCGATTATGAAAGTCGAAGTCACCTGCCCGGATGAAAACCAGGGCGATATCATCGGTGACATTACGAAACGTCGTGGTCAGATTGCGGAACTGACGCCGGAAAACGGTTCGACGAAGATTGTTGCGAACGTTCCGCTGTCCGAGCTCTTCGGTTACGCGACTGCGATCCGCTCCCTGTCCAAGGGCCGCGCATCGTATGTGATGGAACCGAGCGTGTTCGAACGAGTCCCGACTCAAGTCCAAGAAAAAATTGTGGAGAAGAATAAGAAATGAGCACAAAACCGAGTGCAAAAGCCGTACAGAAGATCCGTATCAAACTTCAGGCGTACGAACACCGTATTCTTGATCAGTCTGTTGCGGAGATTCTTAACACCGCCCGCAAGACGGGTTCCATGGTTGCGGGACCGATTCCGCTTCCGACCCGTGTTCAGCGTTACACCGTGAACCGCTCTCCCCATGTTGACAAGAAGTCCATGGATCAGTTTGAGAGCCGCACACACAAGCGTCTTATGGATATCATCAATCCGACGGCGAGAACAGTGGATGAGCTGAAGAAGCTGAATCTTCCTGCCGGTGTTGATATTTTATTGAAGGTTGGAAAATAATTCCAATGAAAACACTCCGGTTCGGGGAATCCGTTTCCGAGCCGGAGCAAAAAAGCTTGGGCACCAAGGCCTTTTCCGAGAGGGCAAGTGCCCGGAAGGAGCAGAATGAAAGGTATTATCGGAAAGAAAGTCGGTATGACTCAGGTCTACGACGAGAAGGGAACACTTGTTCCGGTTACGGTCATTGAGGCCGGACCCTGCGTCGTTCTTGACGTCAAGACACAGGAGAGGGACGGCTATACGGCTGTTCAGGTTGGATTCGGCTCTCGCAAAGTCAAAAATGTCACGAAACAGGTACTCGGTACGGTGGTCAAGGCCGGATTGGAGAAGAATCCGCCGGCGGTGATCAAGGAGTTCCGCACGGAAGGCGATTGCAGCCTCGAAGTCGGCGCCGTTGTGAAGGCGGATATCTTCGCGGCAGGTGAATTCCTCGACATCACCGGAACCACCAAAGGCAAAGGCTACAACGGCGTTATGGTTCGTCATCACTTCAAAGGCGGACGTGACGGACACGGCGGCGGCTGGCACAGAAAGCCGGGCTCCATCGGTTGCCGTGAATGGCCTGGCAACATCATCAAGGGCAAGAAAATGGCGGGTCAGCTGGGCAATGCCTCCAGAACCGTCCAGAATCTGCGAATCGTCAGCGTCTCGGCAGAGGAAAACCTGCTGTTCGTGAGAGGCGCCGTCCCGGGACCGAATGGCGGAACTCTGTTCGTCAAACAGGCCAAGAAGAAATAATCCGCGGCGGATAACCTCAACTACTAAACAACAGGTGAAACAATGTCCATGAATATTGACATCTTCAATATCAAGGGAGAAAAAGTCGGCGACTACACGCTCGATGATTCCTGCCTTGAATTTGACAAAGGTGCACAGGCAGTGCACGATACAGTGGTCGGCTTCCTCGCGGAACTCCGCGCGGGCACGGCGTCCACCAAGACCAGAGCGGAAGTCTCCGGCAGCGGCAAGAAGCCTTTCAAGCAGAAAGGTCTCGGCCGTGCACGTGCCGGCAGCACGAGAAACCCGGTCTGGCGTCACGGCGGTGTTGCGTTCGGTCCCAAGCCGCGCAGCTTCGCGTTCAAACTCAACGCCAAGGTCAAACAGCTTGCTCTCAAGCGCTCCTTCTCCGAAAAGGTGAAAGAGGGTGCGGTCATCGTTCTGGAGAACTTCGATCTTCAGGATGCCAAGACCAAGAGCGCCGCAGCCGTTCTGAAAGCCTTCAAGGCGGAAGCCGCCAAGGTTCTCATCGCGGTCAAGGAATATGAAGAGAATCAGCTCAGAGCCACGGGCAACCTGCCGCTCGCGATCCTCATCAAAGCCGCATCGGTGAATACCTATCAGGTAGTCTATTCCGATAAGCTGATGTTCACCAAAGAAGCGCTCGACGAATTCGTCAAGCGTCTCGCTTGAGCAGAGGAGACACGGTAAAATGTCCAAAGCTTTTGAAACCATTCGTAATATTCTCGTAACCGAGAAGAGCGCGGTTCTGAAAGAAGCCAACCAGTACGCTTTCAAGGTGGCTCCCAAGGCAACCAAACTTGAGGTCGCCGACGCG
This sequence comes from Lentisphaeria bacterium UBA4640, assembly GCA_002405835.1. Classification (GTDB taxonomy): domain Bacteria; phylum Verrucomicrobiota; class Lentisphaeria; order Victivallales; family UBA1829; genus UBA1829. Next base: position 36,453 of record DHMO01000025.1, read on the forward strand.
ATCGAGGAAATCTATCCCGGCGTGAAGGTGAAATCCGTCAACATCATGACCTGCAAAGGCAAGATGAAACGTTCCGGCAGATCCCCCATTCCGGGCAAGCGCCCCGACTGGAAGAAGGCCGTCGTTTCCCTCGCCGAAGGCTCGATCGACCTCGCGTAAGGAGTTAACACATGCCTACAAAATCTTTTAATCCGATTACCAAGAGCCGCAGATACATCACGGTTCTGGATTATTCCGAACTGACGCGCACCACGCCGCAGAAGAGCCTTACCAAAGGCAAAAAGTCCACCGGCGGACGTAACAGCGCGGGCAGAATCACCACCCGCTTCCGCGGTAACGGCAACAAGCGCCGCTACAGAATGATCGACTTCAAGCGTACCAAAGACGGTGTGCCCGCGGTCGTTCAGCAGATTGAGTACGATCCGAACCGCTCCGCTTTCATCGCCCTTCTGGCGTATGCGGACGGCGAGAAGAGCTACATCCTCGCTCCGGAAGGTCTGACGGTCGGTCAGACGGTCGTTTCCGGTGAACAGGCGGAAATCAAGCCGGGCAATGCCATGCCTCTCCGCAACATCCCGGTCGGTCTCGAAATCCACTGCATCGAGTTTGTTCCCGGACGCGGTGCCAAGATGGTCCGCTCCGCAGGACAGGTTGCGCTGCTCCGTTCCAAAGACGGCGACTACGCGCAGGTCAAGCTCCCCAGCGGTGAAGTCCGCCTCGTCAATCTCGCCTGCAAAGCGACGATCGGCAAGGTCGGCAACGGCGACCACATGAACGTCTCCCTCGGCAAGGCCGGCAAGAAGCGTTACCTCGGCAAGAGACCGCACGTCCGCGGACTTGCGATGAACCCGGTCGACCATCCGATGGGCGGCGGTGAAGGCAGAACAAGCGGCGGCGGTCATCCCGTTTCGCCCTGGGGTCAGCTTGCCAAAGGCAAGAAGACACGCTGCCCGAGAAAGAACAGCAAACGCTTCATCGTTGAACGGAGGAAGAAATAATGCCCAGATCTATCAAAAAAGGTCCTTTCGTGGACTATTACCTGATCGAGAAGATCGAGAAAATGGACAAATCCGGCAAGAAGGCCCCGATCAAGACCTGGTCCCGTCGTTCGATGGTGATTCCGGATTTTGTCGGACATACCTTCAATGTGCATAACGGCAAGTCCTTTGTTTCCGTGTTCGTCACGGAAAATATGGTTGGACACAGACTCGGCGAGTTTGCTCCCACCCGTACATTCAAAGGTCACGGCGTTGTCAGCGGCAAGACTGTCTGATGATCTCTTACTGATCGGAAAAACCGGTTCCTCTCGGGGAGCCGGTTTTTTTTTCACTTTCTCCGAAAACGATTTGAAACACTCCGTTTTTGTGATAAATTTATGAGTTTTACTTCGAGGTGTTGAGAATGAGTGCCTTATTAGACCGCGTGAACGGTCCGCAAGATATAAAGAATATGTCGCAGGCGGAGCTCCTGGAACTGTGCGATGAACTCCGCAGCACTATCATATCCGTTGTTTCCAGAAACGGCGGACACCTCGCGCCCAATCTCGGAGTGATTGAACTGACGGTGGCTCTTCACCGTGTATTCAACAGTCCGGAGGATAAAATTATCTGGGATGTGGGGCATCAGGCCTATTCCCACAAGATTCTTACCGGACGGTTCAAACGGTTCCCGACCATCCGTCAGTACGGCGGGCTTTCCGGATTCCAGCAGCCGACGGAGTCGGAACATGATGCGTTTGTTACCGGTCATGCGGGAGTCGCGCTCTCTTCGGCGATGGGGCTGGCCGCGGCAAATGAGGCGGAGGGACGCAGAGACGCCAAAGTCGTTGCGGTTGTCGGCGACGGCGCGCTCGGAAACGGAGTTTCCCTGGAGGCGCTCAACAACATCCGCGAGCTCAAACGGAATCTGATTCTGGTTATCAATGACAATAAAATGTCGATTTCAAAAAGCGTGGGAACGATTTCTACGCACCTGACGCGGATCATCACGGGACGCGGTTACAATCATTTCAAATCTTATGTCAAGTACGTTCTCCGCAAACTGCCGTTCGGTTCGGCGGTGATTCATTTCATCAGCCGCGTGGAAGAGCTGACAAAGCATTTGCTCGTTTCGAGCGTATTTTTTGAAGAGATGGGGTTCAAGTACGTGGGACCGATCGATGGACATGACTTGCCGTCGCTCATCAGCCACTTCGAGAAAATCCGCGAAATTACGGCGCGTCCGATCGCTGTTCACGTGATTACGGAGAAGGGGCACGGCTGCAAGTATGCGATCTCTTCGCCGGAGAAGTTTCACGGAGTTCCCGCGTTCGATCCGGTGACGGGCGAGTTGAAGGCGGGACCGAAAAGTTCCTATTCGTTCTCCGCGGCGTTCGGTGATTCACTGATTGCCCTGGCGGAGAAACACCCGGAAGTCGTCGCGCTCACAGCCGCGATGTCGAGCGGAACGGGGCTTTCGAAATTTGCAAAACAGTTCCGCGAACGGTTTTATGACGTCGGCATTGCGGAAGAGCATTGCGTTGCTTTCGCGGGCGGGCTTGCCGCGGGCGGGCTGCGTCCGGTGGTTGCGATCTATTCCACGTTTCTTCAGCGCGCGCTCGACTGCGTTTTCCACGACATCTGTCTCCAGAACCGTCCGGTGATCTTCGGCGTTGACCGGGCGGGGGCGGTAGAGGACGGACCGACGCACCACGGAATCTACGATTTGCCGTTTCTGCTCGGAATGCCGGGACTTGCGATTCTCTGTCCGCGCGATGCTGCAGAATTGTGCGGGATGCTGTTTGCCGCATACGACCGCAATGCTCCTGTGATGCTCCGCTATCCGCGCTCCGATGCATCGGATATTGAGGTTCCGCGTGCACCGCTGGTCTGGGGGCGGGCGGAAGTCGTGGCGGAGGGAACGGAGGTTTCCATCTGGTCGGACGGGCGTGAACTGCTGACCGCGCTTGCCGCAGCCGCGCTTCTGCGGGCAAAAGGGGTGAGTGCGGCGGTTGTCAATACGCGCTTTCTGAAACCCTTTGATTCGGAATTGCTTCTGCGCGAGGCGGAAAGCAAACTGCTGGTGACGATTGAGGACAGCCAGTGTTCGGGCGGGCTCGGACGGGTTGTCAATGATCTTCTGGTGCAGAATCCGAATAATGGCGTACTTCATTTCAGCTGGCCGGAAGGAATTCTGCCGCATGGATCTGTACGGATTCTGCGAGAAAACAACGGGATGCTGCCGGAAAGCATTGCTTCCGCAGTTCTGAAAAAACTCGGGCGGGACGCATGAAGAGCAGGGCAGCGGTTTTTCTGATCCTTTCCGGAGCGGTCGCGGCGCTGCTTTCATCGTTTGTTTTTCTTTATTTTAATATGATCGGATTGGAACCGGCGTTTTTCAAAACGTTCTATACCGATCTGGTTCCCTCTGCGGCAATTGTTCCGCTGGTTTTGCTTTCGCTTCTTGCGGGATTCATTGTCCAGCGCAAGGCGGAGGAGAAAGCCCCGGCGGTTGCGCGCGCGGTGATGCCGGCGTGGCTGCTGTTTCCGCTTCTCCCGTTCCCGTGCTTTTTCAGCGTGACGGCATTTATTTTCATCGCTATGATTGTGACATGGCGGATTGCACAGCTCTGCGGCTGGCATTTTCCGGCATGGAAGCGGACTCCGACGCTGCTTCTGCTTGCGGCCGGAACTCTGGCGGGACTCGCGTGGGGAATCTACATGCAGAACGAATCATTCAACCGTCTGTGGTTCACTTACACTGACTGGACGGAGTATTACGAGGGATACCTGCGGCTGCGGCATTCGCTCGTCAGACCGCTGATGTTCCTCTACAATGCGGGTCATTTCAATCCGCTTCCGAACATTCTGATCACCCCGTTCGTGGCATTGTTTCCGGATCCGCGGACGCTGTTTGTGCTGAATTCGATCTTCATCTATTCGCTGATTCCGGTGTGGTACTGGCTGGCGCGGACATTGGGATTCGGACGCTGTCCGGCGGCGCTGACGGCGCTGGCGCTGATGCTCCATTTCACCGTTCCGAATCTGAATCTGTCGCTCTTCTACGGATTTCATCCGATCGTGATGTTCCCTGCGCTGCTTGCCGCGTTTTACTGTTTCTACCGCAAGGGAAACCGGATCGGAACGGGGCTTTGCTTTGTGCTGATTCTGCTGCTGCAGGAGACAACGGCGGTGTTCTGGTTCGGCTGGGGAATTTATCTGATTCTGAAACGGCGGTACTGGCAGGGAGCTCTGCTTGCCGCGTTTTCATGCGCGTGGTTCGCGTTTACGGTGAAGGTGATCTGCCCGGCGGTGAAACGGATTCTTTATGACATGCCGGAATCGTGGAACAGCAATTATGTTCAGACTTTCCATTATGCGGAGCTTGGCGGATCAATAACGGATATTCTGCTTGCGCCGTTTGTGCGGACGGTTCCATTTCTGGAGAAGCTCTGCAATCCGCTGAACTTCGCATTCGCGGGAGTGATTCTGCTGGCGTTCTTTCCGCTGGCGACGGCGGCGCCGCGTCTGCTTGCGGCGTCCCTGCCGCTGCTGCTCGGAATTTTCATGATGGGCGGAGCGGATGCGCTGAATATTTCGATGTGGTATCAGACGGAAATTTTTGCGATTCTGACGGTTGCGAGCGCGGCGGGGTATCTGAGTTTCCGGCGGAACGGGAACCTCTGCATGGTTCCGTTTGCGGCGGGGAGCCCGGCGTATTCAAGACGCCGACGGGCGACGGCGGCGGTGTTTGCGGTGCTTGCGGGGATGGTGCTGTGCGGCGTGTTTTTCGGCAGACTTCCGGTCGGGAAGTATGCGTTCAGCCGGATTCAGGAGCGCCCGGACTGCTCGGGACTGATTGCGGAAATCAAATCGAAAATGCCGCCGGATGCGTTTGTGCTGACGAACAGGCAGATGCAGATTCATTTTATCGGGCGTTCGGGGAATATTATGGATGCGGCGGAGCCGTATGAGGCGGATTACGTGCTGACATATCTGGATGATCTGCATGTGGATTTCGAGAAGAACCGGGCGCGTTATGAGCGGATGAAAGCCGACCCGCGCTACGAGGCGCTTCTGACCCACGAGGTGCGCGGCTGCAATCTGATTCTGTACCGGAAGAAGTAAGAGGCAAATTTTGAATTCCGGCAGTTGTATTTTCTGAAATCCGGTGTATATTTCCGGTTGAAAAAATTCCGTTTTACACACCTACATTAAGGAGGAAAAAATGCAGTTTACTCACGAAGTCGAGCAGATGTGCTGTGTCGCGAAGGGTCCGAAGAACCCGCCGGCGCCGATTCCGCAGGAAGGCGGATGGACTCACGTCAAAGAAGTCAACCAGATCTCCGGTCTCACCCACGGTGTGGGCTGGTGTGCACCGCAGCAGGGCGCATGCAAACTTACGCTGAACGTCAAGGACGGCATCATTCAGGAAGCTCTGGTCGAGACGATCGGCTGCTCCGGCATGACGCATTCCGCAGCTATGGCGGCAGAAATTCTTCCGGGCAAGACGATTCTCGAAGCCCTGAACACCGACCTTGTCTGCGACGCGATCAACACCGCGATGCGCGAGCTCTTCCTCCAGATCGTTTACGGACGCACCCAGACGGCGTTCTCCGAAGGCGGACTTCCGATCGGAGCCGGACTCGAAGACCTCAAGCAGCTCCGTTCCATCACTGGAACGATGTACAGCACCGCTGAAAAGGGCGTCCGCTATCTCGAAATGGCGGAAGGCTATGTCACCGGTCTCGCACTCGACGACGAAAGCAAAGTCATCGGCTACCAGTTCGTCAACCTCGGCAAGATGATGGAATTCGTCAACAAGTCCACCCCGGAAGATCTGGAAAAGATGAATGTCAAAGACTTCGTCGCGAAGTTCCAGAAGACCTACGGCCGCTTCGCCGACGCCGCCAAAGTCATCAACCCGCGCAAAGCATAAGGAGTCGTTACCATGGCACTGTTTGAAAGCTATGAACGCCGCATCAATCAGATCAACAAATTTCTGAACGACAACGGCATTGCTTCCATCGAGGAAGCGGAAAAGATCTGCAAGGCGAAAGGTCTCGACATCTATCAGCGCGTCAAAGACATCCAGCCGATCTGCTTCGAGAACGCCTGCTGGGCATACCTCGTCGGCGCGGCTGTCGCAATCAAGCGCGGTCAGACTGTCGCTTCCGAAATCGCCAAGACCCTCGGCGAAGGCCTCCAGTCCTTCTGCATCCCCGGCTCCGTTGCGGATGACCGCAAAGTCGGTCTCGGACACGGCAACCTCGCTTCCATGCTTCTTGAAGAAAAAACCAAATGCTTTGCGTTCTGCGCAGGTCACGAATCCTTCGCGGCTGCGGAAGGCGCGATCGGTCTTGCAAAGTCCGCAAACAAAGTCCGCAAGGAACCGCTCCGCGTTATCCTGAACGGTCTCGGCAAGGATGCTGCGGAAATCATCTCCCGCATCAACGGCTTCACCCATGTTGAAACCAGATTCGACTACAAGACCGGCAAGCTGAACGTCACCAAGGAGAAGGCTTACTCCAAGGGCGAGCGCGCGGCCGTCCGCTGCTATGGCGCCGACGACGTCCGCGAAGGCGTTGCGATCATGTGGAAGGAAGACGTGGATATCGCTATCACCGGCAACTCCACCAACCC
>DHMO01000025.1:43129-109194 GCA_002405835.1 Lentisphaeria bacterium UBA4640
AACCCGACCCGCTTCCAGCACCCGGTCATGGGAACCTACAAGAAAGAGCGTCTTGAGGCTGGCAAGCCCTTCTTCTCCGTTGCTTCCGGCGGCGGAACGGGACGTACCCTTCACCCGGACAACATGGCTGCCGGCCCGGCCTCTTACGGCATGACCGACACCATGGGCAGAATGCACTCCGACGCTCAGTTCGCCGGATCCTCCTCCGTTCCGGCCCACGTCGAAATGATGGGTCTGATCGGCATGGGCAACAACCCGATGGTCGGCGCTTCCGTCGACGTCGCCGTTGCAGTCGCCCAGGCGATGAAAGCGTAATTCACGCTTCTCATAAAGCATTCAAGCCGTCCGCGCAGTTTTCCGCGCGGACGGCTTTTTTAATTTGTTTTTTGTGTTTGTATTCAGACGGAAAGATAGCTTGTGATCTTTTCTACATCGAAGTTGCCGCGGGTATCCTCGCGGACAAAGCGTCCGGATTCAATGACATACATCTTGTCGGCAATGTCGATGGTGAAACTGAGCACCTGTTCGGAGACCACGATGGCAAGATCTTTTGAGAGCTTGAGGTCGTTGATCTGACGGGCGAGATCCTTGATGATTGACGGCTGGATGCCTTCGGTCGGTTCATCGAGAATCAGCACGCGCGGCTCGGCGACGAGAGCGCGGGCGATCGCGAGCTGCTGCTGTTGTCCGCCGGAGAGATTTCCGGCTTTTCTTCCGCGCATCTTGCAGAGAACATCAAAGATGCTGTAGACTTCGGTCCGGAGCTGGACCCAGTGTTCCTTGATGCGCAGACCCGCGCGGATGTTTTCCTCAACCGTGAGGTTGGAGAAGACGTGGCGGCCCTGCGGGACAAAGGCGATGCCGTTTTCGACATGCCGGTAGCTTTCCAGAAAAGTGACGTCGGTTCCGTTGACCTCGACTTTCCCGGATTTCGGGGGAACCATGCCGATGAGACTCTTGAGCAGGGTTGATTTGCCCATGCCGTTGCGTCCCATAACGGCGACGATTTCGCGCGGCTTGACCTCAAAGCTGATATCGTGGACGATATGGCTCTGTCCATATGCCACATTCAGATTTTCCACTTTCAACATGGGAGTTCTCCTTTCTCTCAGTGACCGAGATAAACGTCAATGACGGTTTTGTTGGTTTCAACGTCCTTCATGGAACCCTCCGCAATGACTTTGCCGTGATGCAGAACGGTGACGCGGTCGGCGATGGCGCGGACGAAGTTCATGTCATGCTCAATGACAAGAACCGAGCGGCGTTTGCGGATTTTGTCCAGCAGAAGCGCTGTCTGATGCCGTTCCTCGATGGTCATTCCGGCGACGGGTTCATCAAGCAGGATGAGTTTCGGGTCGGCGATGAGGAGCATTCCGATCTCCAGCCACTGTTTCTGTCCGTGGCTCAGCAGCTCTCCGGGAGTGTCGAGTTTGTCGCCGAGCATGATTTCATCGGCGACTTCGCGAATGCGGGCTTCGATCTCCGGAGTTTTCCGGAAGAGAATCGAGCCGAGCACGGTGCGTCCGGCGGGGTAGGAAACCTCCAGGTTTTCGCGCACGGTCAGCTCCGGATAGATGGACGGCGTCTGGAATTTGCGTCCGACTCCGGCCTTGACGATATCCTGTTCCGCGAGCTTTGTGAGTTCGGTCCCTTCAAAACGGATGCTTCCTGAGGTCGGTTTTGTCTTGCCGCAGATGAGGTCGAGCAGCGTGGTTTTGCCTGCGCCGTTCGGACCGATAACGACGTGAACCGTTCCGCGGGTGAGGTAGAAGGAGACGTCGTCCACGGCTTTGAATCCGTCGAACGAAACCGTGAGACGTTCGACTTCGAGAGCAAAGTTGTTCATAAGTCACCTCGCATGTTGTTTTTTCTGTTTCTGCACCAGGTTCCGAACTTCAGGAGCGGGGCGGGAAGGCGGACCTTCGCAGCAAGGCGGTCCCAAAGTCCGGGAAGATATTCGTCAATCAGTCCGGAAAGTCCCATCGGGCAGAAGACTGTGATCACGATGAACACCGCACCCATGATGAACATCCAGAGTTCGGGGAACTGTTCGGAGAAGAATGTTTTCCCGTAGGATACGATCAGGGTTCCGTAGACGGCTCCGACGGGCGAGAGGCGTCCGCCGAGCGCGCAGAAGACGACCATGTAGACTGACGGTTCAATCGTGACAAGTTTCGGGGACATGAAGCCGACGTTCAGGGCGAACATTGCGCCGCCGATTGCGGAGATCATGCCGGCGATGACGAAGACGAAGATTTTGAAGCTCGAAACGTCATAACCGGAAAACCGCACGCGGTTCTCCATGTCACGGATTGCAATGAGCATCTGTCCGAACTTGCGCGAAATCAGGAATTTGCAGAAGAGCACCGCGCCGAGCAGGAGCAGGACGGTCAGGAAGTAGAGCACGTACTGCGTGGTTTTGCTGGTGAGGCTGCAGCCGAAGATGACGCGCAGGTCGGTGATTCCGTTGATTCCTCCGGTGAGTCCCTGACGGGTGACGAAGAGAATCTCCATGATCCATGCGAGCGCCTGGGTGATGATGGCGAAGTAGACTCCGCTGACGCGCCGCTTGAAGATTGCGAGTCCGACGATCCACGCAATGATTGCGGGCACGGCGAACATGCAGATCAAAGTCAGCGGAAAGCTCTTGAACGGGTACCAGATGTAAGGCAGTTCGGTGATCTGGTTCCAGTCCATGAAGTCGGGGAGTCCGACGGTCGTGAGTGCCTTTGCCGTGTCGCTTCCTGCGTCTTTGGCAATGAGAGCCGCGGACTGGAGTTTGAGATACGCCGCCATGCAGTAGCCGCCGAGCCCCCAGAAGAGTCCCTGTCCGAGACTCAGAATTCCGCCGTATCCCCAGCAGAGGACGAGTCCGACTGCCGCGAAAGCAAGGCTGAGGTATTTTGCCGTCATATTGATTCGGAACGGGTCGAGCAGGAGCGGGAGAAGAACGATGAGGACGATCGCCAGGAGAGCGAACGACGCCTTTTCCCCGTTGCTCCGGAATACCGTGCGGTCGTTGTCAACCGGATAATCCATGGTAAACCTCCTTTATTTGCGCAGCTTGGAGCTGACGAGTCCCTGCGGACGGATCATCAGCACGATGACGACGAAGAGCAGAACGAGAACTTTCGCCAGCACACCGTTTGTGAAGAATTCAAGGATCGACTGTGCCTGTGCGATGCCGAATGCGGAAACCACGGTTCCGATCAGGCTTCCCGCGCCGCCGAAGACCACGACGATGAAGGTGTCGATGATGTAGAGCGAACCAGCGGCGGGGGAGACCGAGCCGAAGGTCGTGAACGCAGCTCCGGCGACGCCGGCGAGGCCGCAGCCGAATGCGAATGTCATGCGGTCGACTTTTTTCGTGTTGATTCCGCAGGCGTTCGCCATCGGGCGGTCAAGCACCGTCGCGCGGACGGAGAGTCCCCATTTCGAGTGCTGCATGAGCACATAGACGAGGATTGTCACGAACACCGCGGTTCCGAGCAGGAAGAGCCCGTTGAGCGGAATGTCGATGTTTTCCGTTGGGTTCCAGGAGCCCATGAGCCATTCCGGCATGGTCGCGCTGTCTTCGCGTCCGCCGAAGATCAGACGGAAGCCCTGCTGCATGATGAGACTGACGCCGAAGGTCGCGAGCAACGTATCGAGCGGCCGGCTGTAGAGGTGCCGGATGAGCAGGAATTCCACGAGTGCGCCGACGAGCGCGGCGGTGAGGAATGCCAGGAGCATGGCGAACACAAAGTAGTACGGAAGGAAGCCCGGAGCGAACTTTGTGACGAAGTCGGAGCAAAGCACGGTTGTGTAAGCTCCGAGAGTCAGGAATTCGCCGTGCGCCATGTTGATGACTTTCATCTGACCGAAGATGATCGCCAGTCCGAGCGCCATGAGCAGAAAGATGGAGAAGAGCGTCAATCCGGAGAATCCCTGCATGATGAGCACGTTTTTGAGCTCATCAAGCTCATATCCTCCGATTGCCGCCAGAGAGAACATGTGAATCATAAAACAGCCTTTCGTTAGAGCTGCGGGTATAAAGAACGGTGCGGTGAGACAGAATCCGCCTCGCCGCACCGTCCAGAGGAGGTCTTATTTGTAACCTGCCGGGAACGGATCCGGCTTGATGAGGTCTTTCGACTGTTCAACGAGCTCAATCTGTCCGTTTTTCAGCATCCGTCCGATTTTTGCCCGCGACCAGAGATGGTGGTTGGCGTCGATCTTGACGAGTCCTTCGGGGCCGGTGAATTCGATTCCGGGAGAGGCGGCGACGACCTTGTCGATGTCAAAGCTGCCGGCTTTTTCCACGGCGAGTTTCCAGAGCCACGGTCCGAGGTATGCGGCCTGGGTCACGTCGCCGATGACGGAATCCTTGCCCCACATCGCCTTGAAGTCCGCAACGAATTTTTTGTTGACGGGGTTGTCGAGACTCTGCAGGTACTTGATGGAGGAGTAGAAGCCTTCCACGTTTTCGCCGCCGCATCCGAGAATTTCATCTTCGGTGGTGGAGGTGGTGAGCAGGAGGCGCTTCTGGCGGGCGAGGGATTTACCCGTGATGCCAGCCGCCTTCAGCTGCTTGTACCAGGAGACGTTCGAGCCGCCGACCACGATGGAGAAGATGCAGTCCGGTTTCTTCAGCTTGATCTTGTTGATGAGCGAGTTGAAGTTCGTGTGTCCGAGCGGGTAGTAATCTTCGCCGACGACTCTGCATCCTTTCAGCACCTTCTCAATGTGGATTCTTGCGATCTTGTGACTGGTCCGCGGCCAGATGTAGTCCGAACCGACCAGGTAGAAGGTGCGGCAGCCCTGCTTGTACGCCCAGTCGAGCCCCCAGAGAATCTGCTGCGTGGCTTCCTGTCCGGTGTAGATTACATTTTTGGAGGCTTCGAGTCCTTCATAGAAGGTGGGGTAGTAGAGCAGGTTGTTTTCCTTTTCAAAAACAGGAAGAACGGCCTTCCGGGATGCGGAGGTCCAGCATCCGAATACTGCGGCAACCTTGTCCTGGACGATGAGTTTCTTCGCTTTTTCAGCGAACGTCGGCCAGTCGGAAGCGCCGTCTTCCTGTACAATCTTGATTTGCCGTCCCAGGACGCCGCCGGATTTGTTGATCTGGTCGATGGCGAGACGTTCCGCTTCCACGGATCCGGTTTCGCTGATCGCCATTGTGCCTGAGACGGAGTGAAGCTGTCCGACCGTGACCGTGTCGTCGGTTACCGCAAGTCCGGTCGTGGAGACTTTTGCGGTCGGGTATTTGTCAAGAACGGGGTTTCCCGCGGAGAGGGCTGCTCCGCCGAAGAGAATTGCCGCTGCAAGTGCGGCGCGGGTGTGCTTTTTCATCAGATTCATCATAGGGAGAGTTCCTTTTGTAAACGCCGTCCGCGTGGGGCGGACGGTTCGCAGGGGGATATGAGCGGCGGGGGGGAGAGGGGGGACGCCCCGCCGCATCCGGAGCCTTACTGCTTGGGCATGGGACCGAGCTTCACGCCGTCCGGATAGTACTTCCAGCCGTCGCGGACCTTGATCTTGTCGTCCCACGGAAGTTTGTACTTTCCTTCCGCCAGGTCGCGGACCCAGGTGAGATAGTTGGCTTTTTCTCCGCCGGGCTTTCCGACGTATGCGCGGCAGCCGAGGTTGAAGATGTTGTTCTCCAGCGCCCAGTTTTCGCGCGCCTTGTCGACGAGTCTCGGGAAGAGTTCCGCGGTGACGATTTCCCACGGATTGCGCTGTCCCTGCTGAATGACATTGCCGTCGTAGTTGCAGACCGTGCCTTCACCGAAGTAGTAGAACACGCCGTCGTAACCGGCGAGGTTGACCGCGATGGTGTACATGAGGTTCTGCCATGCGTTCGTCCGGTTCGTCCAGATCCACTGGTCGTTGACCTGGGTGGAGTAGCCGGAGATCCGGATGTAGACGTTGCAGCCTTTGTACGCAGCTTCGCGCGCCAGCTCGGGGAACATGCCGTCGTGACAGATACAGACAGCAAGTTTTGAACCTTTCGGTCCGTCGCAGACGGGCATTCCGAAGTTTCCGGGAGACCAGGGCTCGATGGGAACCCAGGGCTGGAGCTTGCGGTAATGCAGCGCGAGTTCACCTTTGTCGTTGATGATGATCGCGGTGTTGTAAGGCGGTTTGCGCGGGTCTTCGTTCTTTTCCATGATGGAGAAGACGCCCCAGACTTTGTTCTCTTTGCAAGCCTCCTTGAAACGCCCGACCTCGGGGCTGTCGATGGTGAGAAGCATTTCATCGTAGGTCCAGATCGCCGTGTTCAGTCCCTGCGTCGAATACTCGGGGAAGACGATCAGATCCAGGTCAGGATAGCCGGCTTTGGTATTCTTCAAAGCCTTGCAGATCTGGTTGACTTGAACCTGGATGTCTTCCGGTCCTTTGACAACCGGAACCGGATACTGAACCATTGCCACAAGCAATGCTTCATCCCATGCACTTACACTTCCTGTACTGGCCATTTTTGCACCTCGTAGTAGTTTTGTTTGTTGCCGCCGTCCGAACCATCGTCCGGCTTGTTGACATGGTCTATAGCAAAGTGCGTGCCAAACGTATTTTTTGAAATAAAAAATTTCTGAAAATCCGGAATTTGAGCGTAATTTTCCTCGCTCTTTCTTTTCTGAAAGATGTTGCAAAGAAAAGATAATAACAAAAACAGTATTACATAAATGAATATTGTTTCAAAAATGTAATTTTAAAACGGGCAAATAAAAAAAGCCGGATTCCGTGAAGAGAATCCGGCCGAATGTGCGGGACAGGAGAATTATTTTTTCTTTTCAATCTCGCAGAGACCGCAGTGGCGGCAGTCCATATCGAGCGGGGGCTCGCATTTTTTGCCTTTTTTCTCCGCCTGACGTTTGTTGTAGACGTTCATCAGGGCAAGAAAGCAGCCGAGCATCAGGAATCCGCCGGGCGCCATGCCCATCAGCGAGAAGTCGGTTGTCCACGGCGTAATGACTTTCACGCCGAACAGTGTGCCGCCGGTCAGGAATTCACGGCAGAGACCGAGCGAGACCAGAGCCAGCGTAAAGCCGAGCCCCATGCCCAGACCGTCCAGCAGAGAACGGAAGACGTTGTGCTTGGAGGCGAACGCTTCCGCGCGTCCCAGAACGATGCAGTTGACAACGATGAGCGGAATGAAGATTCCAAGCGCGTCGTAGATCGCCGCGGGCGCGTAGGCCTGCATGAGCTGGTCGACGACCGTCACGAACGCCGCGATCACGACGATGTAGCACGGGATGCGGATTTTTGCGGGGACGATGTTGCGGATGAGCGAGATCGCCATGTTGCTGCATGCGAGCACAAACGTTGTGGCGAGTCCCATGCCCAGCGCATTGGGGGCGTTGGAGGTGGTCGCGAGGGTCGGACACATGCCGAGCATCAGAACCAGAACGGGGTTCTCCTTCCAGAGTCCTTTCAGAAAATCGTTCAGCATGATTATTTTCCTCCGTTTGCCGCGGCTTCGATGGCGGCTTTGTTGTTTTCAAATGCGGAAGCGGCTTCCCATGCGGCTTCGCAGACGGCGTTTGAACTGATGGTCGCGCCGGTCACATGGCTGACTTCTCCACCGTTTTTGTCGAGCGTCCACGGCTGCTTCTTCCAGGAATCGGTTTTCGCGGCGGAGTGCCCGATGTACTGATCCAGAATCGGGTTTGCGGGAAGTTTGCTGTCCGTCTTCTTTGCAAAGAGATTGAAGATCGTTTTTGTTTCAGTGCGGTTGGTCGCTTTCGTGCCGAGCCCCGGGGTTTCGTTGTGCGAGGAGATCACATAGCTGGTGATTTTGCCGTCCGGAGAGAATCCGATGAGACCTTCGACGTTTCCGCCGTATCCGGAACCGGATTTCGCCTGGGCTGCGTAACCGACGACTTTTCCGTTCTTTTTGGCAATGTAGAATTCAACGTCAGTGCCGGATGCGCCCTTGACGACGAGTTTTGTTTTGACGAGATCGTTGTCGAATTCCGGAAGAACGGTCTTGAGTCCGTTGTAGACTTTTTTCTCTTTTGCCGCGGCGATCGGACCGGCGGTGGCGCGGGAGACGAGACCCATCACCGCCGTGGCGATTGCGCAGAGCACGCAGAGGAAGAATCCGAGATAGAAGATATTGATTTTTTTCTGTTCGCTCATCTTGCACCTCCATGCGAATGAACCCAGCCGAACGGACGCTTGTAGCAGAGTCGGTCGATCAGCGGGACGAGCGCGTTCATGATGACAATAGCGAAGCTCATGCCTTCCGGGAAGCCGCCCCAGATGCGGATGACGCAGGTGATAACGCCGATTCCGGCGCCGAAAATCCAGCAGCCGCGGCGGGTCAGCGGGGAGGTCACCATGTCGGTCGCCATGAAGAATGCGCCGATCATCACGCCGCCCGTCATGAGATGAAAGAGCGGACCGGGAGTTGCGGCCGGAGCCGCGAGGTTGACAATCCAGGTGAAGAGTGCAACCGTTGCGAGAATCGCAACCGGGATTTCCCATTTGATCAGGCGGAAGAGGAGGAGTCCAACTGCGCCGATCAGGAGCGCCAGAACGGATGTTTCACCGAGCGATCCGCCCATGTTGCCGAGGAAATAGTCCAGATAGTTGATCGGGAGCTGCGCCATCTTGTCGGCGTTTCCTGCGGCGGCTTTGGCGAGTGTCAGCGGGGTTGCCGTGGTGGTTGCCGCAGTGGCCGCATCCGCGGCGCAGCAGAAGAGCGGCGACGGGGTGACCCACTGTGTGGTCATGGGACCGGTGAAGCCGACGAGCAGAGCGACACGGCCGACGGCGGCGGGGTTGAACGGATTCTGTCCGAGTCCGCCGAACACCTCTTTGGCAATGATGATTGCGACGAATGCGCCGGTCATGCAGAGCCACCACTGCGCCTGCGAGGGCAGGTTCAGCGCGAGGATGAGTCCGGTAACCGCCGCGCTGAGGTCACGCGTGGTGTTCGGAGTTTTCATCAGTTTGCACCAGAGGAACTCGAAGACCATGCTGAACGCAACGCAGAGCACCATGACGCGGAGCGCATGAAGTCCGAAGAACCAGATGGCGGCGACGACCGCCGGGAGCAGGCAGAGCAGCACCTGAAGCATGATTTTGGAGATTGTCGCTCCGTCGTGCAGATGCGGCGAGGAGCTGATAATCAGACTGCCCGGAACCGGCATTTTTATTTCTTTATTTTCTTCCATTTGCAATCACCTTATTTTTTGCGCCGTTTTGCGAGGATTTCGGCTTTCGCGCGGCGGAAATGCTGAACGAGCGGACGTTTTGCGGGGCAGATGTAGGCGCAGGTTCCGCACTCCACGCAGTCCATCACGTAATTCTGTTCCGCCATTGCGAATTCTCCGGCTTCGATCATCGTGCTGAGAGTCGGAACGAGCAGGTTCATCGGGCATGCCTTCACGCAGCGGGAGCAGCGGATGCAGGGGTTGCCTTCGAACTGTTCGATCTCTTCCGGCGCCATCAGCAGAACACCCGAGGAGTTCTTGGCAACGGGAACGTCGATGTTCGACTGGGCAAAACCCATCATCGGCCCGCCCATGATGACTTTCGCCGGGTTCTCTTTGACACCTCCGCTGAGTTCCAGCAGTTTGCGGATCGGGGTGCCGATGCGCGCCAGGTAGTTCGCCGGGTCGGCGACAGGAGTTCCGGTGACGGTGGTGATACGCTCGATCAGCGGGTGTCCGAGGACAACCGCATCGTGCACCGCGGCTGCCGTGCCGATGTTCATGACGACGCAGCCGACGTCCATCGGGAGCCCGCCTTCGAGCACCTGGCGTCCGGTCAGCGCGTAGATCAGCTGCTTTTCCGCGCCCTGCGGATATTTGACGTGCAGGGGAACAACCGTGATTTTGAACTTCGCCGCCGCTGCGGTCATCTTTTCGATTGCATCCATCTTGTTGTCTTCCACACCGATGAAGATGCGGGAGACCTTGAGGATTTTCGCCGCGATTGCGATACCGGTCAGCGCCTCTTCCGTGCGGGTGAGCATCAGAGTGTGGTCGGCGGTCAGGAACGGTTCGCACTCGGCGCCGTTGACGATGAGAGTGTCAATGTTCTTTTCCGGCGGGGGGGAGAGCTTGACGTGAGTCGGGAACGCGGCGCCGCCCATGCCGACGATTCCGGCGTCGAGGATGCGTTTTTTGAGAACATCTTTTTCGGTATCCGCCCAGTTCGGGATCGGATCGAGCCCGGTCTCCCACTCGTCAGTTCCGTCGGCGATGATTTCGACGGCCTGTTCGGAAGCTCCGGTAACGCCGGTGATTTCAACGACGTCGCCGACAGTTCCGCAGACGGGGGAGTGGAGCGGAACGGAAACGAATCCGCCCGGCTCTGCGATGCGCTGTCCTTTTTTAACGGTGTCGCCTTTTTTGACGGTCAGGGTCGGGGGCGCGCCGATGCTCTGCCGGACGGGAACGATGTATTTGTCAAACAGGGGAGCGATGCGGAGTTCTTTTCCGGCGGTCAGCTCTTTGCCTTCGAGCGGGTGAATGCCGCCCTTGAATTTGTGTGCGCTCATGCGGCACCTTCTTTCTTCTTCGCATTTTCCCGCACGGCTTCCAGATGCTGTTCGGGAGTCAGCAGACATTTTCTCGGGCATTTCGCCGCTTCGATGACGGATTCATCCGGCGGGTTCGTGTAGACTGCGCGGATCATGAAGCCCTGGGGATTGAATTTATCGGGAGCCGCCTTCAGACACTTGCGGCAGGCGATGCAGGATGCCGTGCATTTTTTCATGCGGAGCGCGGGTTTCTCCAGCGAGTTGCAGTAGATGTGCACGCGTGCGGAGGCGGGAACCAGTTTGATGAGTTTGCGCGGGCATGTTTCCACGCACTGACCGCAGCCGACGCAGAGTTCCGGATGAACGACGGCGAGTCCGTCGATGATCTCAAGCGCTCCGAATTTGCAGACGTGTGCGCAGGTCCCGAAGCCGATGCAGCCGAAGCGGCAGTCTTTGCCGGCGCCGTTGAGCTGAACGGCGGAACGGCAGTCGAGAATGCCGTTGTACTGTGCGCCCATTTTCGAATGGGAAAGCGTGCCGCTGCAGAGAACGACGGCGACTTTTTTCTCGCTCGCTTCAACTTTCTGACCGAGGCATTCCGCGATTTTTTCGATGTTCGCCGCGGGGCAGGCGGGGCATTTGTTGACGGGCGCTTTGCCTTCGACGATATTTTTCGCGAGGTCGGCGCATCCGGCGAATCCGCATCCGCCGCAGTTCGCTCCGGGGAGCAGGGCGGTGACTTCATCAATGCGGGGATCGACTTCCACCGCGAATTTTTTCGCGGCAACAGCAATGCAGACTCCGAGCACCAGACCGGTCACAGCGACGACGAGAACGGAAAGAACAACCATATCCATTTTTCAGAATCTCCTTATCTGACGAGTCCGGAGAAGCCCATGAACGCCATCGCGAGGATTCCTGCGGTGATGAGCGCGATTGCAGCACCCTGGAACGGACGCGGAATCTTGGCGATTGCAAGGCGTTCGCGGATGCTTGCAAAGAGCACGACGGCAAGCGCGAATCCAACGCCGGAGCAGAATCCGAAAACGGTGGAAGCGAGGATTCCGCGGTCAAACTTGGAGTTGAGTTCCGCGGCTCCGAGCACACAGCAGTTCGTCGTGATCAGCGGCAGATAGATTCCGAGCGCTGCATAGAGCGGCGGGCTGAATTTCTGCAGCACAATTTCCACAATCTGCACGAGCGCCGCAATGACGACGATGAACAGAAGCAGCTTTGTGAAGCCGATGTCCACATTCTGCAAACCGAGCGCGGGAACGCTGAGCTTGACTTTCAGCAGACAGTTGTAAAGCACCGAAGCGACGAACGACGCGATCGTCATGACGAAGATCAGCGCGCCCGACATGCCCAGCGCTGTGGACAGTTTTTTGGAAACCCCCAGGAACGGGCAGATTCCCAGAATTCTCGCCAACACCATGTTGTTTACCAAGATGGCGCCGATGGTGATTGCCAGCCACTCGTTTAAGGTCATTAAACCTTTCCTCCTCCTTTGGAATGATACTCTCTTATGCCCCGCCATGAGAAAACACTTTCGGGTCATGGGAAACATATATCGTCATAATTTAAACCGTTTTTCCTCTAAAATCAAGCGGGCTTGAAAAAAATATTTTCGTCTGTGAAGCTGTGAAAAGCGTTTCCGGATACGGATTCCGGGAGAAACGGGAAGAATGAAATTTACAACTGTGAAATTGTGAATTTCAGTGGAGGCTCTGCCGGACGAGCAGGCACATCAGCAGTTCGGCGAGCTGTTCGCAGGCGCCGACGGTGTCGCCGGTTGCTCCGCCGATCTGAAGACGGCAGATGCGGTCCCACGCAACCACGAAAAACACCAGGGGCAGAAACAGAAAGCAATGTCCGGTGAAAAACCAGCTCACTCCGGCGGCGAGACACAGTCCGGACAATGCGCCCCAGTATGGACGCCGCGCATAGAGGATCAGACCGAGCCCCTGCGGACGGGCGTAGTGTGAAATCAGAATGTAAAGTGTCAGCGCGAGGCGTCCGCCGAATGCGCAGAGCAGAGTCATTGCGGCGGCGCGGAAAGGGGAAAGCTGCGAGAAAAGCGCAAATTTTCCGAGAAGAAGCAGAACGATCGCGGCGACACCCATCGTTCCGATGTGGCTGTCGTGCATGATTTCCAGTTTCCGTTCCCTG
The DNA here is from genome assembly GCA_002405835.1 of Lentisphaeria bacterium UBA4640. Lineage (GTDB taxonomy): Bacteria > Verrucomicrobiota > Lentisphaeria > Victivallales > UBA1829 > UBA1829. Next base: position 55,773 of record DHMO01000025.1, read on the forward strand.
GGGCGGCTGCTGAGAAAGGCGTCCGCCGTATCCGCCAGTCCGTCGAGGTGAAAGCCTTTTGAAACTGCTTCGAGGAGGACGAGAATCAGCACCGCGCCCGCCGCTCCGAACCATTTTACCGCGTAGAATGCCGGACAGCAGAGTATGCATCCGGCAAGAAGCCCGATGACCGGAAACCAGTTGGAACAGAGCTGGAGATCCCGCTCCGACGGCATGAATTTTCCGGCCGGAAGACATGTGATCATGGTGATTGCGGCAAGAAAAGAACGTATCATAATCCCTCCTCCGTTACGCCAGCTGAAGTGAACGTTGACATCTGCGTCATGACGGCGCGGGCGGCGTCGAGCAGCGGCATGACGAGCGCGGCTCCGGTTCCTTCGCCCAGTCTCAGACCGAGATCAAGGAGCGGCTCTTTGCCGAGCAGCTGCATCATCCGGCGATGTCCGGGTTCCGAACTTGCGTGTGCGGAAATCATGTATTCCGCGGAAACCGGAGCGAGCGATTGCGCCAGCAGCGCTCCGGCGGTCGAAATGAAGCCGTCGACGAGCACCGGACGGCGGTACGCGGCGGCGCCGAGGATGAGTCCGGCGATTCCGCCGATTTCGAATCCGCCGACTTTTGCGAGAATGTCCAGCGGATCGAAAGGGTCGGGCCTGTTGAGTTCGATTGCTTCACGGATGACCTGTGATTTGTGCGCGAGCCGGGCGGCGTCAAGTCCGGCTCCGCTTCCGACGAACGGCGTCGGGTTGCTTTCTCCGGAAAGGACGGTGAGGATTGCGGAACTTGGTGTGGTGTTGCCGATTCCCATCTCCCCGGTTGCGAAAACATCGGTTTCAGGCGCGAGTTCCTCCGCAATCGCGATTCCGGCTTCGACCGATGCGAGCGCCTGAGCGCGCGACATGGCGGGACCGCGCCGCATGTTCTGTGTCCCGAACGCAATCTTGCGGTGAATGACGCCCGGAAGTCCGCGGATATCCGCGTTGACCCCGAGGTCGACAAGGTGAACATCGGTTCCGGCGTTTGCGGCAAGCACGCGGATTGCTCCGCCGCCTCGGCTGAAATTCCGGAGCATCTGGACGGTGACGCACTGCGGCTGAGGGGAAACTTTTTCCGCAACAACGCCGTGGTCGCCCGCCATCAGCACGATTTTCTTCCGTGCAACCGGGAAATCAATCCTGCGGGTGATTCCCGCCAGATCAACCGCCAGGTCGAGCAGACGCCCGAGCGCCCAGCGCGGCATGGTGAGCGTGCGGATATGTTCCCGTGCCGCCTCGCGCCATTTCGCGGACTGCGGTTCGATACGGGAAAGACATTCGGACAGATTCATTTTTCTCCTTTCACTTTCACCGGAATTCCGCAGACGGTGAGCCAGACTTCGCTTGCAAGGGCGGCGATGCGCTGTCCGCACCGTCCCGAACAGTCCCGGAAGCGGCGGGCAAGAGCATTTTCCGGAACCACGCCGAGCCCGACTTCATTCAGAACGAAAACAACGGTTCCGTCCATTGCGCGGAGCTGCTGCTCCAGCCGGTCGCATGCACGGTTCATGGCATCTTCATCAAACACGCGGTTTTCGGTTTCGGCGCGGTACATGAGGTTGTTGATCCAGAGTGTGAGGCAGTCGACAAGAACGGCGCTTCCGGCGGGACAGAGTGCGAGGGCGCCGGCGAGGTCGCACTCTTCTTCGAGTGTAACCCAGCCGTCTGCTTTGCGGCGTTCTTTGTGTCGGCGCACGCGTTCCGCCATCTCTTCATCGAAGACGTGACATGTCGCGATGTACCGCCGCTCACCCGGATATGAAAGTGCAAGCTGTTCCGCAAACGCGCTTTTCCCGCTGCGGCATCCTCCGGTGACGAGAATTACGCGCGCCATCCTTCAAGCTCCAGCGGTTTGAGGTTGAAGACACCGAAGCGTCCGGGCGGAAACTGCGGGTCGAAGTTGATGACGGAGAGACTGCCGCGCGAGGGCTGCCAGCGCCACATGCAGTCGCGCGGCAGATCCATCAGACGGCGGATCATGGCGGTGAGAACTCCTCCGTGCGAGATGACCGTGATGACGTTCTGCGGCAGGTCGAGCAGCATTTCTGTGAATGTTTCGACGCGCAGGTTGAACAGCGGGACTGATTCGCCTTCAGGAAAGTGGATTTCATCGGGGTGATCGTACCAGTATTTGCTGTATTCCGGATTGGCTCCTGCGATTTCTTCAAACGTGAGATTTTCCCATTTGCCGAAGTCGATTTCGCGGATAGCGTCGTCTTTCACCGCCGGGGCGGATCCGCAGATCAGCTCCGCGGTCTGAAGGGCGCGGAGTTTGGGGCTGACAAAGGTGATTTCACTCTTCATCGCCCGCCAGATTCCCGCGAGTGCGCGGCAGTCCGCGATTCCGTGTTCGCCGAGCGGCGCATCGGTCGAGCCGACGAAACGTCCCGAAAATTCCGGCGGGAGTTCCCCGTGCCGGATCAGAATGATTTTTTTTACAGCCATATTCCCACACTCCAGATAAAAAGGATAAAGATTAAAGCGGAGCGGAGCGCGAGCCGTTCCGCCGCGGAAAGATCGGATGCGTTAAGTTCGCTGCGTCCGTTGCCCCAGAAGGGATACTCCTCCATGCCGTCCGGGTAGAGGGTCGGTCCGCCGAGGCGGACGCCAAGTGCGCCCGCGAATGCCGCCATTCCCCAGCAGGAGTTCGGGCTCGGATGGTCGTGGCGGTGTCTCCATGCACAGCGCAGAGTCCGCACGGGGTGTCCGGAGGCGAGCGCGATTGCAAGCGCTGTCAGCCGTGCCGGAATCCAGTGTGCGAAATCATCGATGCGTGCGGCGGCGCGTCCGAAGAGCAGATAACGTTCGTTTTTGTAGCCCCAGCAGGCGTCGAGCGTGTTGAGACAGCGCAGGAGGATGGTTCCAGCCGCCGCACCGGGAACGCCTCCGAGCGCGTAGCCGGCGGCGCACCAGAAGCACGCGCTTGTTACGGCGTCGATGAGATTTTCCCCGATGCTTTCGATTCCGCCGCGCACGGTTTCCGATTCGTTCAATCCTTCCGTTTTGCGGCTGACGATCATAGCCAGTGCGCGGTTCGCAGATTCCGTGTCGCCGTTTTCAAGCGGGACGCGGATCGCGGCGGAATGGTCGAGCAGACTCCGCAGGGCAATGGCAAAATAGAGAAAGATTCCCGCCGCGATGACGCCGCCGTATTTTGTGATGAGGAACGCCAGCGCCGTTGGCGGAAGCACTGCGCAGAACCACGCGGCGAATCCGCTGAAAACGGATGAGCCGAGCTGTCGCCGCACAAAATTTTCAACGGCGCGCGCATAGTTTCCGAACAGCACGACAGGATGAAAGCGGCTGTGCGGATCGCCCAGAAGAACATCAAGCAGAAAGCCGATGAGGAAAATCAGAATCAGATTATGAACGGAGTGCACGGCTCAGCTCCTTTGCAAAAAAATTGAAGGCTTCGGGAGTTTTCCCGAAATGGAGATGTATGTAACTTCCGAATGTCCGGCGGATGCGGCAGCCGTTCCCCGTGGGCGCGGGCTTGTCTGCGGCCGTGAAGGCGGACCAGAGCGGAGTGTCCGTTTCCGGTGCGTCGGAGTAATGAAATTCATGTCCGCAGAACGGACCGGGACCGAACGGGCTTTCTCCCGTTGGAACTGCGCGCCGGTATCCGAGGGAACGGAGCTTCGGCGTCATGACCGCTTCGCACGGAATGATTCCGCACATGGAATAACGTTTTCCCGCAAAATCGGTGAGCGCGTTCATGAGGTACATGTAGCCGCCGCATTCGGCGTAAATCAGACCGTTGCGCTGCGAGAACTCCCGGATGGAGTCCTTCATGGATTCATTCCGCTCCAGCTGTTCCGCAAAGAGTTCGGGAAAACCGCCGCCGAGATAAACTCCCTGAATATTTTCCGGAAGTGCGGAATCGGAGAGCGGCGAGAACGGAACAAGTTCGATCCCCGCTTCCCGCATCCGCCGGAGCTGGTCGGGATAATAAAAATGAAACGCGCGGTCCAGCGCAATCGCAAGGCGTACAAACGGCGCAATGCATTTCCGTTCCGGAGCGGTCGGACGCGGAAGGCGTGTGAGCTCAAGGAGCAGATCAAGGTCGATCAGCTCTTCCGCCGCTTCGCCGATAGAATCGAGCCAGGAGTCGAAAACGGGATTTTCCTCTTCGGGAACAAGCCCGAGGTGACGTTCGGGGAGGGTCCACTCTTCGCGTCTCGGAAAAGCTCCGAGGAGCGGCGGAAGGTTTGCTGCGTCGAGTGCATTGCGCAGGATTTCCGCATGGCGGGCGGAACCGGTGCTGTTTGCAATCACGCCTGCGATCCGGAGTTCGGGATTCCAGTTCACAAAGCCGGAGACGAGCGGAGCGATGCTTCCCGCCATGCCCTTCGCATTCACCACAAGAATTACCGGTATGCCGAGCGCAAGCGCGACTTCGGCGGAGGAGCCTTCGAGCGTGCCGGAGGCAACACCGTCGAACAGTCCCATTACGCCTTCGACAACGGCCGCCTGTGCGGGTGCGGCGAATTCCTGCCAGTTCTGCCGGACACACTCTTTGCCCGTCATGCGGCAGTCGAGGTTGACCGATTCGGCATCTGCCGCGCGGCGGTGGAACGAGGGGTCAATATAATCGGGTCCGCATTTGAACGGCGCGACGCGCAGTCCGCGCCGTCTGAGAGCGCGCATAAGCGCGAGCGCAAGCGTTGTCTTGCCGCTGCCCGAATTCACTCCGGCGATGAGAAAGCCGGAAAAATTATTGCCGGAATCCGCCATATTTCTCCTGATATCCCCGTAACGTATACATCCTTCCGTTCCGCACGACGGTGCGCGAACATCCGATGATTACAATAGTCGTCATATTGATTTCTTCAAACGGAAATTCGGAAATTTTTCCGATGGAGAACCGTTCTCCCGGACGCGCAATGTCGTGGACAACCGCGACGGGCAGTTCATCGCCGCCCGCCTTGCGGAAGGTTTCGACAGTGAACTCCAGCAGATCGCGCCGTTTTGTGCTGCCTGGATTGTAGAGCGCGGTGACGAAATCGTTTTCCGCCGCGGCGCGGACTCTCCGCAGAATGACCGTGCGGTCGGCGAGAAGATCGGAGAGGCTGATGACGCAGAAGTCGCACATCAGCGGCGCCCCGACGAGCGCCGCGGCTGCGGAAGCTGCGGTGATGCCGGGAACGACCCGGATTTCAATTCCGCGGAACTCTTCCGATTCGGCAAGTTCGAGGAGAAGCCCCGCCATGCCGTAAATTCCCGCGTCGCCCGACGAGATGACCGCGACTTCGGCGCCGTCTCCCGCGGCTTCGAGCGCGGCGCGGCAGCGGTCGACTTCCTGCCGCATTCCGTTTGCAATGATCCGTTTCCCCGCAAGGAGTTCCGGAATCTGTTCCAGATAGGTTTTGTAGCCCGCAATGGTGTCGCAATGCCCGATGACCTCCCGCGCTTCGGGCGTCAGGAGCGCGAGAGAGCCGGGACCGAGCCCGACCGCATAGACTGTTTTCATTTCAGAACCTCCGCAAGCGCGGCAGTCGCGCCGTTTCCTTTGATTTTCCCGGTGATCAGCGGACCTTTCTCCGAAGCGAGAATCGCCGCCGCCTCCGAAACTGAATTGATCCCGAGTTTTTCCCGTGCCGCTTCCGACGGATGCGGAACCGCAACGGAGTTCAGCTCTTCCGCCGCATACCCTGCAAGCGGAAGACGATGTTTCGCCGCGAGCTCTTTCAGCGCGGGTTCTTCCATCTTCAGATTTGCCGTCGCGAGAACGGATATGTTGTCCCAGTCCGCGCCGATTGTGCGGAGCGCTTCTTCCGCAACCGCTTCGAGATCGCGGAGCGCGGCAAGTTTGCGGCATCCCATTCCGAGTGCGAATTTGCGCCGTTTCAGAAACAGGACGGGCGCGGCAGAGGCGAACGGCTCTTCATTGTCTTCCAGCAGAACTACCGCCGGACTGGCTGTGACCGTTTGCAGAAGCCGGTTGTTCGGATTCGCGGCAAATGCAAGCCGGAAGAGGTGTTCAGGAAGACGGAAATCAACTGTTTTGCCTTCGAGCATGGCGGAGGAGATTTTGACAATGTTTTCCGGATTGAGGACGCGCAGGGCGTGCCGCGCGGCAAAGTCATCGGCAGCCGTCATGCCGCGCACATCGCTTGCCGTCGTGACGACCGCTTCGCCGCCCGTGACTGCCGCAACGTCCGCCGCGAGCCGGTTTGCTCCGCCGAGGTGTCCGCTGAGCAGGCTCACCGCATGTCGTCCGAGTTCATCCGTGACCACGACGGCGGGATCGCTTGTCTTGTGCGCGCAAAGTTCCGCGCAGGAGCGGACGACGATGCCGCTGGCCATTACCATGACAAATCCGTCGAACTGGTTCCATGCGGAACGGAAGGCTTCATGGAATCCGCCGTCGGGATAAGTCTCGCGGCGTCCGGCAGTGACGAGACCGGAATATTTTTCCGGCAGAAAAACTTTTGCGTTGATGCCCGCCGCGATCTCCGCCGCTTTCATCGCTCCCGCTGAGGTGAGGGCGAAGACGGCGCAGGTTCCGGTGAAGGTGTTCGGTCTCCGGTAGCCGTGCGCAAAACTGCGGTCATAGAGCGACGACATTCCGCCTTTTCTGTCGAGCACGTCGCCGATGATGATCATCGCCTGGCGCTGGACTCCGGCATCATGTACGCGCGCCGTGATGTTTTCTAGCGTGCCGCGCACAACTTTCTGATTCTCCCATCCGGCGCGGTAGACCACGACGGCGGGCGTGTCGGGACGGCGTCCGGCGGCGAGCAGTTTGGCGACAACCGAATCCATGTTTCCCGCACTCAGGAAGAGACAGATCGTGGAGCCGTGCGCGGCGAGTCCGGTGAGCTCTTCCCCCGGCGGAACGGGAGTGCGTCCGGCGTCGCGGGTCAGAATCGCGGTTTGGGAGATCCCCGGCATAGTGAACTCTGTTTTCAGCGCGGCGGCAGCGGCGAAAACGCTGCTTACGCCGGGGACGACTTCATACGGAATGCCGCGTTCATCGAGTGCGCGGTACTGTTCACCGACGGCTCCGTACATCGCCGGATCGCCGGTGTGCAGCCGCACGACGGATTTTCCGTTTTCCCATGCGCGGATCATGATCTCCATGACTTCTTCGAAATTCATTCCGGCGCTGTTGTATTTCTCTGCGCGGAGTCCGTCGAGCAGACGTTCATCGACGAGCGAGCCAGCGTAAATGACAACGTCCGCCTCTTCCAGCTTCCGTTTTCCGCGGACGGTGATGAGATCCGCCGCGCCGGGTCCGGCTCCGACAAATGTGATTGAACCGCTCATATCTTATTCCTTTTTGTAAACGGCGATTGTGATGGGGTTTTCCGCCCGCAGAAATTCTCCCGCCGCGGTGCGTTCCGCACGGGAGACGTTCATGGTCAGAAGCTCCGTCCGGAATTGCCGGAGCGCGGCGGCAAGGTGCGCGACTGTATCGACCAGCACGGCGGTTGCCACGAGGATTCCGCCGGGTTTCAGCCTTGCAAACGCGGCCTCCAGCTCCGCCGAGCCTCCGCCGAAAAAGATGCGGTCGGGATCGGGGAGGGCGGGAAGCGCATCGGCGATTTTTCCTTCCGTCAGATGAATTTCCACGCCGTGGCGTTCCGCATTGACGCGGATGTCTTCCGCGCGTCCGCTGTTCTGCTCCACGGCGAAAACCTGAAGCCCTTTTGCAAGTCCGGCTGCTTCGATTCCGACTGATCCGCTTCCCGCGCCGAGATCCCACATCACGCCCGGAGCCGGACGGAGTTTGGAGAGTACGACCGCGCGGACTTCGGGGTGGGTGATCATATTGTTCTGATGCGCGTATTCCGCATCGGGCAGTCCGAGCGGGAGACCCGGACGTTCCGGCGCGGGAAGAACCGCCAGAACCGAAAGCGCGGAAACTTCGAGCTCTCCGAGTTCGGCAAGCGTGCCGCGGATCACTTTTTCTTCGGGTGTGCCGAGCGCGCAGCCGATTGCTGCCGGACGGTTTGCGGAGGCGGGGAAGCTCCGGACCAGTTCCCGTGCAAGATCCGCCGCCGTGCGGTTGCGGTCGCCGTAGACCGCCGCGGTATTCGCGTTCAGAATCCTCCGCCACGGAAGAGGTTCTCCGGAGCCGTGGACACTGAAGAGTTCCGCTCCGTCCCACGGCAGAGCCAGACGGGCGAACAGAAGCTGAAACGCAGTCGGTCCCGGGTGTATGACGAGCTGTCCCGGCGCGGCAAATTTTGCGAGAGTTCCGCCGATTCCGAAATAGAGGGGGTCGCCGGAAGCGAGAACGACGATCTGTTCTTTTTCCGCCCGGCGAACCAGTTCACGCGCCTGTTCGAGCGTGTGCGCTCCGAAGACAATTTGTTCCGCTTTGAGTTCGGACGGCAGGAGTTCAAGCTGCCGTTTTCCCCCCGCAACGACATCGGCGGAGCGGAGAAGGCTTTCCTGCGGCTGTTCGATGCTCATGACGTGAATTTGTCCGTTCATATCCGTTCTCCACGGTCGCTGTAAAGTGCAAGTTCGGCGGAGGCTTTCCCCGCCCACTTCTGCAGATTTTCCAGCGCCCTGATTTTCAGTGTATTTAAAAGTTCCGTGTATTCGGCGGCCGTAAGATAAGAGGCCAGCTCACCCATCGTGTCGTATTCCTCCAGCGGCAGATCATCGCGGAGCGGAATGCCGAGCGAGCGGATCAGTGCGGGTCGCAGTTTCGTTTTGTGCGCATGGGTGTTTTCGTCTCCGCATGCATACTTCAGCAGTTTCCCGGGCATGCAGCCGATGATGATCCGCCGGATTCCCGCCGCCGAAGCCGCGCGCAGGGAGTGTGCGATGAAATCCGCAATCCGCACGATCTGCATTTTTTCCAGCGCGGGAAAATCGCGGAGAACGGCGTTTTCCGTGCGTCCGCCCGTGACAACGGCGGCTGTGTCGAAGCCGCTTTTTGCAATCGTGCGCATCTGCAGGGCAATGGTAGCCGCATACGCCGCGTTTGAATAAGGTTTGACCACGCCTCCGCCTCCGAGAATCGAAATCCCGCCCGTCACGCCGAGCACCGGATTGAGCGTTTTTTCCGACATGACGCGTCCCTCGCGGACGGCGACGCGGAGCAGCCATGTTCCGGTTGCGCCGCAGCTGAGCAGATTGTTCATCAGCAGTCGGCGCGGTCCCGGATTGATTGCATACTTCCCGACCGGAACCGCAAGCCCGGGGCGTGTAACAAATCCGACCCCGTCTCCTCCGCGCACGATGACGGTCAGCTCTCCGGCTGTTTCGGTGTAGTCCTGCGGCTGGGCTTCCGTAAGCTGCGCGGGACGGAACAGCACTTCAATGTGTGCTCCGTCGGTGGCGTCCGGATCGTCGCCGGCGTCTTTCCGGATGACTGCGGAATCGGCTTCGAGCGAATCGACGGGAATCGTGAGTGCGGAGCCGTCGGGCGTGATGACCTGCACGGTTCCGCTCTGCCGCAGAAAAACGGCGAGCGCCCCGGCGGTCATTGCCGCACCTGTGGTGAATCCGCTCCGGAGAGTGCTCATCAGAAATCCTCCATGACTGCATGGAGAGCGGCCACCGCGAGCGGGCTTCCCCCGCGCCGCCCCTCCAGAGTGATGTACGGGACGTCGACCAGTTTCAGCAGTTCTTTCGATTCGAGCACATTGACGAATCCGACGGGCATTCCGACGATCAGCGCGGGACGCGGTCCGCCATTCACGATCATGCGGATCATTCCAGCGAGTGCGAGCGGAGCATTTCCGCAGAGAAATACCGAACCGTCGAGTTCGTGTTCATGCAGTTTGACCGCCGCGAGCGCGCGGGTGATGTTTTCCCGTTTCGCCAGCTCCGCAACGTCGGGCGAGGCGACTTCGCAGAGGATGGAATCGCGTGTGTAGCCCGGATGAAATCGTTTGAGTTTCGGAACGGAGAGTCCGGCTTTGATCATGTTGGAATCGCTGTAAATCAGCGCGCCGCGCCGGAGCGCCGCGCGTCCCGCTTCGACCGGATCGCCGGAGAAGCGCAGGTGCGGCAGAATTGAAAAATCCGCGGTCGTGTGGACGAGCCGCCGCGCGATATGCCATTCGGATGGCGAGAAACGCGCGCGCTGTTCCGGCGGGACTTCGGCTTCGATGCGGCGGAAGCTCTCCGCTTCGATTGCCGCTCCGGGAAAATCCCAGGTCACAAGGTCAAACAAGGCGTTCTGTTCAGGCGTCATGATTCATCTCCTCAGGCCCAGCCGGGCGTAAATGGCGTTCATGTCGACACGGGAGCGGACGTGCGCGGCGAGAGCGTCGAGTGCGGTTTCAATTTCATAGTGTGCGAGCACGCCGAGCTCCGGAAGACCGAGTGATGTGCGGATGCGGTTCAGGAATGCACGGCGGTAGAGGTCGTCGTCGAAAATTCCGTGCAGGTAAGTCGTGCAGATTCTTCCCGCTCCGAATCCGACGGGCGAGCCGTCTTCGCGGATCTGAGTGACAAGTGCGGAATCGGCGGCGGAGGTTTCCCCGTGGTGGATTTCGTATCCGGAAACCGGAATGTTCCCCTCCCGCGCGGTTGTCCGGCGGAGCGTCTTTTCTGCGAGGAGAACCGTATCGAGCGGAAGCAGCCCGAGACCTTGAACGGCGCCTGCATGCGATTCGATTCCGAGCGGGTCGGCGATTGTCCGTCCGGCAATCTGGAGTCCGCCGCAGATCCCGACATACCACGCTCCGCGGCGGAGTGCATCGGAAATCCGCGCATCAAATCCTTCCGCGCGCAGCCGGCGGAGGTCTTCCGCGACATTTTTTGAACCGGGCATGATGACAACGTCCGGTGTGCCGAATTCCTCCGCGCGGAACACTTTGCGGAGCGAAACGTCGGGCTCCTGCTCCAGCGGAGTGAAGTCGGTGAAGTTCGCAATGTGTCCGAGCGCTATCAGAGCAACGTCAAGAGTCTTTTCGAGTTTGGGAAGCGGACGCGTCAGCGCGAAGTTGACGGAATCCTCTTCGGGGAGCGCGAGGTTGCGGAGGTAGTCGACCACACCGAGCACAGGCTTGCCGGTGCAGCGCAGAAGGTATTCATGCGCCGGGGCAAGAAGCGTGGGATCGCCGCGGAAACGGTTCACGAGAAATCCCGCCAGAAGCGCGCGTTCCGCCGGTTCGAGCGTCATGTAAGTTCCGAGAAACGATGCGTAAACGCCGCCGCGGTCAATGTCGCCGACAAGCAGGACGGATGCGTCCGCGTACCGCGCCATGTTCATATTCACGATATCGCCGGACTTGAGATTGATTTCTCCCGGCGAGCCCGCGCCTTCAAGAACCATGACGTCCGTTTCGGCGGAAAGTTCGTCATAGGCGCGTGTGACGTCTTTCCAGAGCTCCTTTTTGTGTGCGTAATATTCGCGGACGCGCATGGAGCCGATCGGTTTTCCGCGTACAATGACCTGGCTCCCGGTGTCGCTCGAAGGTTTCAGCAGAACCGGATTCATCCGGACGTCCGGTTCCATGCGGCAGGCTTGCGCCTGAACCGCCTGGGCGCGCCCCATTTCCCCTCCGCCGGGAGTGACGAACGAGTTCAACGCCATATTCTGCGCTTTGAACGGGGCGACGCGGAAACCGTCCTGCAGCAGAATCCGGCAGAACGCCGCCGCAAGCACGCTTTTTCCCGCATTCGACGACGTCCCCTGAAGCATCAGAGCCGGACGCTTTTTGTGCGTGAGAACTGCTGGAGCACCGTAAAAATCGCGGAGCGCGGAAACCAGCTGTTCATTTTCTTTTTCATTCCGGACGGCGACGCGGAAGAAGGAGTCGGAAAGCCCGTCGTAATTGCCGCAGGAACGGATGGCGATCTTATGTTTTTTCAGCAGGAATTTGCGCGGGTCGCGTCCGTGCAGAAGCAGATAGCACGCGTCCGAATGAAACACGCGCAGACCGGGAATCTGTGCAAGTTCATGTGCGAGTTTTCCGCGCAGTTCCGCTGTGAGTTGGCGCGAACGTTTCGCGTAGTCGGATTCTTCGGTCAGAATAGCTTCCGCGACCGCTTCCGCCGGAGCGGAGAGCATCCATTCGGGCTGGAATTCGCGCAGTTTTTCCGCGAGTGCTCCGATGCAGCAGCCGAGACGCAGTCCCGGGATTGCGTAAAATTTTGTCATGGAGCGCAGGACGGAAAGATTCGGCGGAAGGACGTGCGCGAGAACGGAAAATTCTTCTCCGGCAAAATCGATGAATGCTTCATCCACAAGAATTTGAGCATCCGGATGTGTCTCCGCCAGTTTGCGCAGTTCGACTGGATCCCGCAACGCACCGTCCGGATTGTTCGGCGAACCGAGAATTACAAGATCGTCCGCCTGGATCTGAGCGGACAGAGCGTTAAAATCAAGTTCAAAATTTTCATTCAGACGGAACGTCTCAACCGGAATGCCCGCGCGTTCACAGACGGTCCGGTATTCAAGATAGGAAGGAACGGCGATCAGCGCGCGTTTCGGTTTCAGCGCAAACGGAATGAGTGCGAGAAGCTGGTTTGATCCGTTGCCGAACAGAATCTGCTTCGGCTCCACTCCGAGTTTTTGCGCCAGAAGCGCGGAGAGCGTTTCCGCATATGGGGACGGATACTCATTCAGCCGGTCAAATGCGCGGTAATACGCCTCCGCAGCGCATCCGGGCGCACCGAGCGGATTCAGGTTTACGCTGAAATCCAGAATCTCTTCCGGTCTGCACTGGGCTTCACGTGCAAGAGCTGTCCGGTCTCCGCCGTGTCTCATGATTTTTTCTCCTTCCGGATCATCAGCATGGAAAGATATTCATCCGGGCGTTTCCGTATCTCCGCCGGATCGGACGAGATGAACTGTTCCTTGAGTCCGATGTTCGAGCCGTAGAGAATGGAGCACGGTTCGTTTTTCAGCAGATCGAGATATTCGTTGCGCGAATGATAGGTCTTGAGCAGAACCACGGAGTCGCCGGATTCGATGATGCGGTGCAGTTCCGGGGAATCGGGCGGGAGATGGCTTGGAACGACGCGCAGAACCGTGCTGTCCTCCGCGAGAGCGGTTCCCGAAGCTGCTGCAAGTGCACTCCACGAGTTTACCCCAGGGACAATTTCGTATTCGAGTTCCGGCAGAATGTGCAGAAGCGCGCGGAGAAGATAGCCGCATGTGCTGTAAGTCATGGCGTCGCCGATGGTCGCGAATGCGCAGTCGTTCCCCGCGCGGAGCTCCGCGGCGATGCGTCGTGCGTGTTCCTCGATTTTCGCCAGACGGGTCGGAAAATCCTTCGACATGGTGAATTTGAGTTCTTCACAACGGGCCGTCACTCCGGGGAGTGCATCAATGATTGCTCCCGAAACGCTTCGTTCGCTCTGGCGCGAAGCGACCGTATAGACAACGTGCACCGCGCGGAGAATTTCCGCCGTGCGCAGGGTTACGAGCCCGGGATCGCCGGGACCGAGTCCGACTCCGTAAAATTTTCCGGTCTTCATTTCAGTTCCTTTGTAAACCAGTCGGCAACCGCGTGGTTTTCTCCGAGTCCCTTGAGAACGGTGCGGACGTCGAACCCGCGCGCGGTCAGAATGGAACGCCAGGAATCCGCCTCCTCTCCGGCAAGATCGTTGCGCGCATGATCGCCCGCGACCAAAAGGAAGGGGAGGAGCCAGACGCGTCCGGGGTTGAGTTTTGCCGCCGCAGATTCAAAATCCGGATCCCCTTCCACGCATGCCGCGTGAAAGTCCGGGTCGATTGCTTCGAGTTCCGCATTCAGAGCGGTGTATGCAAAGTCGGAACGTCCGTCTCCGTTGCCGTGTCCCATGAACAGAATGGATTCGCCCGGTTTCCGTTCGGCCGGGATGAACGACGGGATGAGCTTCAGGAAATCGCGGAGCCGCGGCAGTGTATCGAGCGGCGGACGGTTTACATGAAGTTTCAGCGAGCGTCCGAATGCTTCGACCGTATCGGTGACAATTTCGTATTCTTCCCCCGCGGCGAGGTAGGCTGCGACGATTTCCGCTTCCGTGAAGCCCTCCGTTACGAGCTGTTTCAGCACTGCGGAGAGCGATGGCACGGCGTTGTTGAGCTTGCGGCGAATTTTCGACGATGTGTACGCTCGGAAAACCGGAAGTTCCGTGCGTGCGCGGATGGATTCTTCGAGCACGTCGTAGGCTTTTGCCGCTTCGGGATACGTGGTTCCGAAGACCGAAAGAACCACGGCGCGTTTCGCTTCCGTGCGCGGAGCGTGCGGTTTCGCGTTTGCGAGCTTTTCAATTGCGGACCGAAGCGTTTCTGCGGCGTTTGCGCAATCGGCTTCCGAGGGATGTTTCATCGCTTCCATGACCCGTTCTTCGCGTTCGGGATTCCAGCCGTGCGGCGAAGTCGCAGGGAGCGATTTCATGTGTTCCAGATGCGCCTGCGTGTAGCCTCCCTGACAGATGAAGCGTGCACGGACCGTGTCTGTTTCAAACAGCCCCTCCGCGCGGCCGAGACAGCGGAACGCGTGTTCGGAATCGGGCCATGCGCCGAGCGTCATGAAGAGCGCGGCGTTTTTGTGATGCGTGCGCTTCATGAACTCGATCATATCGCCGTCGGGCCAGCCGCGGTAGATTCCGAAACAGAATGCGATCAGATCGAATTTTTCCGGAGCCGGCGCTTCGGCGGCGGTTGCGAGAACTGCATCCGGAACGGCTGCGGCGAGGGCTTCGGCAATTTTGCGGGAGTTTCCGGTAGCCCGGCTGGAATAGACAATCAGAGTTTTCATTATGCGTCCTTTCTTGCCGAAGCGGTCGGCATGCAGTAGGGAAGTCCGTCTTTTCCTGTGAAAAATTCGGCTTCGATTTCAAAAATGTCGCGGAGAATTTCCGGTTTCATGAGTTCCGCCGGAGTGCCTGCGTAACGGACCGTCCGGTTGCGGAGCATGACAAGTTCATTGGAGCAGCGGACTGCCAGATTGAGGTCGTGCAGAACCATGATGACCGTAATTCCGAAGTCGCGGTTGAGTTCGCGGATCATTTCGATGATTTCAAACTGACAGCAGACGTCGAGGAAGGTGGTCGGTTCGTCGAGCAGGAGCAGTTCCGGCTCCTGGGCGAGAGTCATGGCGATCCACGCGCGCTGACGCTCTCCGCCGGAAAGCGACGGGATGCTGCGCTTGCGTAGCGGTTCCATCCGGGTCATGCGGAGCGCACGGTCGATCGCGTCGCGGTCATGCGTTCCGGAAAAATGCCCGGCGCGGCGGTGAGGGAAGCGTCCGTAAGCGACGAGTTCCTCCACGGTCAGTTCGCCCGAAGCGTGATGAAGCTGGGGGAGAATTGCCATCCTGCGCGCAAGCTCGCCGGTATCGTACCTGGAAACGGCGCGTCCGTCGAGCAGGACTTCTCCTGCCCGCGGCGTGAGAATGCGTCCGATGTTTTTAAGCAGAGTGGATTTTCCGCATCCGTTCGGTCCGAGCAGAGTGACGATCCCGTGTGCGGGAATTTCCATGTTGACATTGTCAAGAACGAGTTTTGCGCCGTATCCGGCGCAGAGGGAGCGTACTTCAACTTTCATAGCGGTGCCTCCTGAGAAGCCAGAGGAAGAACGGAGGTCCCATCAGCGCCATGATGATGCCGACGGGCAGTTCGGAGGGATCCATGACGAGACGCCCGATTGTGTCGCATGACACGACCATCAGGGCTCCGAAGAGTGCGGATGCGGGGAGCAGAAAACGGTTGTCCGAGCCGATCAGCATCCGCATGATGTGTGGTGCAATCAGTCCGACGAATCCGAGCAGTCCCGCCACGCTGACCGCCGAAGCCGCGAGCAGAGCCGCTGCGGCAATCAGCAGGAAGCGGACACGCTCCACTTTCAGTCCGAGCCCGATCGCCACTTCGTCGCCGAGCGCGAGGATATTCAGTTTGCCTCCGAGCGAGAACGCCGCGAGAAAGGCAAACAGCATGTAGAGTCCGACCTGCTGGATCTGGTGCCAGCTCCGCGCGGAAAGCGAGCCGATGGAAAAATCCAGAATTCCGCCTGCGCGTTCCGCGTTGAAGAGCAGAATGGTGCTGCTGAATGCTCCGAGCATTGCCGAAACCGCAACGCCGGCGAGAATCAGCCTGACGGGACTCACCCCGCGTTTCCATGCGAGCAGGTAGACGAGCAGCGCCGTTGCCAGCGATCCGCAGAATGCCGCCGGAACGAGCAGCGCGCCGAATTGCGGAAGCACGAGCATCACGATAATTCCCGCGAGTCCGCCTCCCGCCGAAACGCCGATGATTCCGGGGGACGCCAGCGGGTTGCGCATGACTCCCTGCAGAATCGCGCCCGCAACGGCGAAGCATCCGCCGACCATCGCCCCGAGCAGGATGCGTGGAAGCCGGATGTTGAACAGAATCTGGTAGTTCACTCCTTCCGGACGGTTCCAGAGTGTTGAAACAATTTCCTTCAGCGGCAGTTTCAGCGAACCGACCGAGAGACTCAGCAGAACCGCGGCGGCAAGCAGAAGCAGCAGCAGAACAAGGAATGCACCGCGTCCCGCCGCACTTCTGAAGACCGATTTCAGTTGCATGACTCAAAACTCCTTTCCCGGGTACAGCAGCTTTGCCAGTTCCCGGAACGCTTCGGGATAGCGCGGACCGGGCATGTAGAGGAACAGATCGACCGGCAGAAAATGAACGCGTCCGTTTTTCGCCGCGGAGAGTGTCTTCCACGCCGGACGGTCCATGAAATCGCGCCGGAATTTTTCCTTCAGTCCCTCCGCATCGCCCATCGTTGTGATGAAAATGACGTCCGGATCATCCAGCAGGAGCTGTTCATAGCTGAACTGTGTCCGTCCCGGCTGCTCGGTCTTGCGGATGTTTTCCGCTCCGAGCATGGCCGCCATCCGTCCGACGCTGAAGCTGGAGGATTCGAGAAGGAATCCGCCTCCGGATGCAAATATAAGCGCATAACGCGGTTTTTTCAAGCCTTTTGTTTTCGCACAGACGGATTCAACGCCGCGAACCACCTGCTTCGCGGCGGGAACGTCGGCGATTGTCCGTCCGTTGATACGGCAGAAGAAGTCCAGAAGCGAACTGAAATCGTCATAGGAACCGTATTCCACGCAAACCGCGGTGATCCCCATCCGGCGGAGCAGTCCGGCCGCCCGGAGATGCCGGTTCACGCGCGAAGTGAGAATGACAAGATCCGGTTTGAGCGCAACAATTTTTTCCACGCTGGGCGTTGTGGAAACGCCGACGACCGGCAGATGCTTCATGGATTCCGGAATCGCGGTTTTGTCCCGCGCGGACGAGACACCGACTGCCTTTCCACCCGCCAGGTCCCACACCGGGGCGAGCGAGGCGTAGGCGACAATCACGCGCTGCGGGTTCTTTCTGATTGTGATTTCCAGTCCGTCCGGCTGGCGGTATACGATGTTTTCTCTGTTTTCAGAGACGACGCCTCCGGCGGCGAGCAGAGCCGTCCCGAGCAGAATGATAAACAGAAAATTCTTCATTTCACTTTCTCCACGCTTCCGCGAATTTTTCCATGATTTCCGAACCGACAGCCGGACACGCAAAGCATCCGCGTTCCGTCAGGCGGTATCCGCCGAACTGTTCGGGGAACATTGTTCCTTTTGCGACTTGCACTTCCGCCGCTTCTTTGAGTAGCTCCGCGGCGCGTTTCCGCAGCGGTTCCGGCACAAAAGGAAGCACGGAGCCGGGATGCAGAGTCATCTGGCAGTTGAGTTCTCCGCCGATCCGGGCGGAGACGGGGAAATCTTCAGGCATCTGACCTGCGGCGGCAACCGGTTTTTCCCCGCGCAGAACCAGATCGCGGTAATCGGATATCGACGAGGTCTGTTTGAAGCGGAATCCGCCGAGACGTCCCGCCGCACTGAGCCCGAACGGAATGCAGGGTTGTTTCCACGCGGAAATGGCGTTGTAAAGATTGCGTTCGCGGGTTCCGAACGCATAGTGTTTGAAGGAAATCTTGTTCGCTCCGGCGGCGGTCATGCGTTCGGTGCAGAGACGGTACAGTTCAAAACATGCCTCTTCCGGCGGAACTTGCGGCATCTGTCCCGCGCGGATTTGTTCCGCGAGACGGAGACCGGGGTGAACATGAAAGCGGTAGAATGAAAATCCGGAGATTCCCGCGCGGCAGACGGTTTCAAGATCATCCGCAAGCAGCTCCGGCGTCTGCCCGGGAAGTCCGTAGAGGAGATCGACGGTAACCGCCGCCTGATTGTACTTCATCGTCCGCTGGAATGCTTCGAGAATGACCTCTTTTGCCGTGGCGCGTCCGAGAGCGCGGCGGAGTTCCGTGTGAAAAGTCTGAACGCCGACGGAGAAGCGGTTGACGCCGTTTTCGAGCGTGGCGTCGAGATGCGCGTCATCAAGATCTTCGACGCGGGTTTCCCATGTGATTTCCGCATCATTTGCCAGGGGGAGGGCGGAGCGGACTGCGGAGAGAATGCTGCGGACGTCGCCGGGGGCCAGGATTCCGGGAGAGCCGCCGCCGAAGTAGACGGCGTTGACGGTTCCGCGGATGCGCGGTCCCCAGTCCCGGATTTCCCGGATGAGGAGCTGTGCGTAATCGGCAATTTCCTGTTTTGTTCCAGTCCCCGAATAGAAGTTGCAGAATGTGCATCTGCTTCTGCAGAAGGGAATGTGCAGGTATGCGGTGCAGGGTGAATCAATGTCTGATCCGAATGCCGCGGACCACTTCTCCTCCGGGTTTTCGACGGGCATGGAGGGAAAGCCCATCAGTCCGCGCCGGACGGGGCGTGCGGGCGTTGAGAGATTCTGTCTTTCTTGCATGATGTTCCTTTTGTGTTGCGCGCACAAATTTACGGTTGTCTTTTTCTGACCGCATGAGGATCTGACTTTCCGTTTTCACGGTTCACAGTTGCGCGACAGTTCCCGATTTGCACAGGATTCACTGCATTGCGGCCGACGAACTCGCTAATATATCATGCCTGTGTTTATTTTCAAGGCGTTTCCCGTGCGGGAAGCGGAGGCCGGAAGAAAAAAACAGCTTTTTTTTCAGAATCCGGACTTTATTTTTCCGGAAAATGGAGTATCTTATAAAGCGAGGTAATTTCAGAAGTACCGTCAGAAGATTTGGCCGACCCGGCAGGGCGGAACGTTTTGGCGGTTGCCTTGCAGGCAGCTGTCAAAAGACAGTTTGCCCCCCTCCGCCGAACCGGATTTTCTCCCGGTGGTTTTGCAAATTCCCCGCAAAACAACTTTTCACTGGATGAAGAGAAATGACAAAACACATTTTCATTACCGGAGGCGTGGTTTCCTCTCTTGGCAAAGGGATTACCGCAGCTTCAATCGCCATGCTCCTCAAAAGCAGAGGGTACCGGGTCGCCATGCAGAAACTCGACCCGTACCTCAACGTCGACCCCGGCACGATGTCGCCCTATCAGCACGGCGAAGTCTATGTGACCGATGACGGCGCGGAAACCGATCTCGACCTCGGTCATTACGAACGGTTTGCCGGAATCACCTGCTCGAAAGCCAGCAATTACACCACCGGACGCATCTACAGCTCCGTCATTCACCGTGAACGCGAAGGCGGCTATCTCGGCGGAACCGTACAGGTCATCCCGCACATCACCAACGAAATCAAAGCCGCGATCGCCTCCATGCACTCCGAAGACGTGGATATCGCCATCACCGAAATCGGCGGAACGGTCGGCGACATCGAATCCCTCCCGTTCCTTGAGGCGATTCGTCAGTTCTACCACGAATTCGGCGAAAACAATTCCATCTTCATCCACCTCACCCTCGTCCCCTACATCAAGGCGGCGGGTGAACTCAAAACAAAACCTTCCCAGCAGTCCGTCAGCGTCCTGCGCGGCATCGGTATCGTTCCGCATATCCTCGTCTGCCGCTGCGAAACGCCCATGCAGGAGGATCACAAGCAGAAACTTGCTCTCTTCTGCAACGTCAAAAAAGAAAATGTCGTGGAGGAGCTCGATGTCAAGAACTCCATCTACGAAGTTCCGCTCGACCTCTACAAGCAGGGCGTCGACGCCTGTGTGCTGCGTCTGCTCAATCTCCCCGAGCGCGAAAGCGATCTCTCCGACTGGAAAAAAATGGTTTCAACCGTTCTCAATCCCGTGAACGGTTCCGTCGAAATTGCTGTGGTCGGCAAGTACATTGCCCTGCGCGATGCGTACAAGAGCATCTATGAAGCTCTTTCGCACGCCGGAATCGCGAATGCCGCAAAAGTCAGATTCCGTCCAGTTGAAGCGGAAGAGCTCGACAACGGCAATCTGGATGAAATCTTCAAAGGCATCGACGGCATTCTGGTTCCCGGCGGATTCGGCGACCGCGGAGTTCCCGGAAAGATCAAAGCCGTGGAGTACGCCCGCACACACAAGGTCCCGTTCTTCGGAATCTGTCTCGGAATGCAGTGTGCAGTGATCGAATTCGCCCGCAATGTCTGCGGCATGGAGAAGGCGAACAGCACAGAATTCGATCCCCACTCGCCGTTCCCGGTTATCGATCTCATGGAAGCGCAGAAGACCATCACCGCGAAGGGCGGAACGATGCGCCTCGGCGCATATCCCTGTGTCATAAAGCCCGGAACCAAAGCGGCGGGCGTCTACAAGGCCGGAGAAATCCGCGAACGTCACCGCCACCGTTACGAGTTCAACACGAAGTACCGTGCGGACATCGAAAACGCCGGACTTGAAATCGTCGGCACATCGCCGGACGGCAAGCTGGTCGAAATGGTTGAACTGCGCGATCATCCGTGGTTCGTCGCCTGCCAGTTCCATCCGGAATTCAAGTCGACGCCGCTGAAGGCGCATCCGCTCTTCCGCGGATTCGTCAAAGCCGCGATTGCGCACCGCGACAACGCATAATGGCGGAAACGGAAAACAAAGGGGAAGCGTCCGGACGTCAGAAGATGGACCGGGCGCTTTCCGCGTTCTCCGCTTACCTGGCGAACGAACGCAATTCCTCCGCACACACCGTCGACAGCTACCGTCTTGACATTCTCCAGTTCGCCCGCATGATGTTTGAAGCCGATGCGGAGGAACAGCAGGTCGACTGGAACAGCATCGACGTTTACGGTGCGCGTACCTATATCGTCCGTCTTCAGGATGAAGAGGGCGTTTCCAAAACTTCCATTCTGCGCAAACTTTCCGGAATGCGAACGTTCTACCGTTTCATGCAGCGGGAAGGGCTGGCGCAGAGCAACCCGTTCTTCGGTCTGAAAGCCCCGAAGCGCGAAAAACTCCTGCCGAAATACATGAGCGTGGACGAGGTCGGACGTCTGCTTGACGCTCCCGCGATTCACTGGCGCGATGCATATCAGAAAGGCTATGCGAAGGATGAGGACAGCGCGCATTTTGCCGCCGCCCGCGACGCCGCGATTCTCGAGGTTATCTACAGCGGCGGACTCCGTATCAGCGAAGCGATCGGTTTGGACCTGGAAGATCTGGATTTAGTCTCAGGCATCATGCGGGTCCGGGGCAAGGGGAACAAGGAGCGTCTCTGCGGGCTCGGTCATCCGGCAATCCGCGCGCTGAAAAACTATTTTCCCGAGCGAACCCTCCGCACATCGAACACAAAAGGAAATGCTCCGGTGTTCGTCAACCAGTTCGGACAGCGCCTCACGCCGCGCGCATTTCAGGCGAACTTCAAACTTTATCTGCGGACGGCGGATTTGCCGATGGACATGACGCCGCACAAACTGCGCCACTCTTTCGCCACGCATCTGCTTGACGCCGGAGCCGACCTGCGCAGTGTGCAGGAGCTTCTCGGACACGCCAATCTCAGCACGACGCAGATTTACACGCACATCAGCGCGGAACGGATGAAGGACGTCTACAACATGGCGCATCCGCGTGCGTGATCAGACAAGCGCGCGGGGATGTGCGGAAATCTTTTTGCAGAGAATCCAGAGAAACACGGCGTTGACCGCTGTCGTGAGGAACCACGAAACCGGATACGAAATCAGCAGATTCTCCATCGTCCGGTCGAGCGGGAAGATGCAGAATACCCAGATCACCCGCAGCACGCAGACTCCGAGCATGGTCACGACCGCCGGCTGAAGTGAGGATCCGAGACCGCGCAGCGCACCGCTCACAACATCCATGATTCCGCAGAGCGCATATGTGGTGAACAGAATTTTCATGCGCAGGATTCCCCACGAAATCACCTCCGGATTCGTGTTGAAAATCGAGAGCACCGGCCGTGCGCAGAGATAGAATCCGAGTCCCATGACGGTTTCAAGAACGGTTGAACAGATCAGACAGTACCAGATGCTCTTTTTTACCCGGTCCACGTGTCCCGCACCGATGTTCTGTCCGGCAAACGTGATTACGGTCTGATGATACGAATATGCGCCGACGTAGACGATTCCTTCGAGGCTGAGCGCGGCAGTTGTTCCCGCAATCGCCATTGCGCCGAACGAGTTGATGGACGACTGAATCACAAGGTTTGAAATCGAGAAGAACGAGCCCTGAATTCCTGCCGGGAGTCCGATCCACAGCATGCTTTTCAGAATGATCGGGTCAATGTGCAGGTTTTTCCAGCGGAAACGGCACGCGTCGCGCAGATGAATGAGATTGCGGAGCACCAGAAACGCAGAAATCGCCTGCGAAACCGTGGTTGCAATCGCAACCCCCGCAACGTCAATGTGCAGTCCGAGCACGAACACGATGTTCAGGATGACATTGACGATTCCCGCAATCACCAGGTAGAACAGCGGACGCCGCGTATCGCCGGCCGCGCGCATCACGGCGCTGCCGAAATTGTAGAGCAGAATGAACGGGAGACCCGCGCAGTAAATCCACATGTAGAGAGTCGCCATGCCGATGATGTTGTCCGGAGTGGACATCATTTCCAGCAGCGGTTTTGAAATTAGAATTCCGATGATCGCGAGCGCAACGCCGCCCGCGAGGGAGACCGCGATTGCGGTGTGAACGGTCCGGCTGGTGTTCTTCCAGTTCTTCGCTCCGAGGTAGTTTGCCGCGAGAACGTTTGTTCCGATGGAGAGTCCGATGAACACGTTGACGATGAGGTTTGTCAGGAATGTCGTTGCCCCGACCGCCGCCATTGCCTCCGGCGAGGCGAAGCGTCCGAGCACGATCAGATCCGCCGCATTGAACATCAGCTGAAGGATTCCGGAAATAATGAGCGGGACGGAAAAGAGAATGATCTTGCTGAAGATCGGTCCGCTGCACATGTCGATACTGTACTTGTCGCCTTGCATAAAATCTCCTTTTGAGGTATTATAACATGAAAACGGAAAAATGCAATATTTATCAGGTGAATTTGCAAAATCGTTTTTCCATGCTATATTGTTTTCCATGAGCCGCATCCATTAACCATTCAAACTCCGAAGCGGAGCAGGAGAACCTGCCGGTGTTGATAAACCGCAGGTGAAGTGTGTCCGCTCTCGATTTGCTTTCAGTCATGCGCCGTCCCGGAACGGCGCTGCTTGCCGCGTCAGGAGAAAACTCCGCGTGGGAGGTCTTCTCCGATCCTGTCCGGATTCTGCGGGCGCACTGCATTGATGAAGTGGAACCTCTGTTTTATGAACTCGAACGTTTGACTGCGAAAGGCTTTCACACCGCCGGATTTGTCGCCTACGAAGCCGCTCCCGCATTCGATTCCGCCCTGACTGTTCACGAAAAGCTGTCCGGGCTTCCGCTTGCGGAATTCGCCGTCTACGGTCATGCTCCGCTTACAGTCGGGGTCCCCGATGATTTGGGCGGGCATCTTCATGCTCCGCTGGAACCGGAGCTCTCCGAAAAGGAATACGGAAAACAGATTGCCGATGTTCTGAATCATATTCATGCCGGCGACATCTATCAGGCAAACCTGACTTTCCGCTGCCGATCCGTTGAGACCGTGTATGCGGAAGAGCTGTTTCTGAGCCTTGCCGCGCGTCATCCGGTTCCGTATGCGGCGTTCCTGAACTTTGAGGAATGCCGCATTCTCTCGCTTTCGCCTGAACTCTTTCTGGAGTCGGACGGACGCCGCATTTTCAGTTCTCCGATGAAAGGAACCGCGAAGCGTTCCCCGATTCCCGCCGACGACCGCGCGGTTGCGGAATGGCTTGCACACGATGAGAAGAACATGGCGGAGAATCTGATGATTACCGACATGGTCCGCAGCGATCTCGGACGCGTCTGCATTCCCGGCAGCATCACCGTTGATCCGCTCCTGCATGTGGATACATACGGAACTGTGCATCAGATGATCAGCACGGTTCATGGCGAACTTCCGGAGCGGGTGAGTCTGTTTGAACTTTTTTCAGCGACGTTCCCGCCCGCTTCAATTACAGGCGCTCCGAAGGTGCGGGCAATGGAAATCATACGCCGGAACGAAAAGAGTCCGCGCGGTGTCTATACAGGCTGTATCGGTGTGTTTCGCCCCGGAAAAGCGTTCCGTCT
This sequence comes from Lentisphaeria bacterium UBA4640, assembly GCA_002405835.1. Taxonomy (GTDB): domain Bacteria; phylum Verrucomicrobiota; class Lentisphaeria; order Victivallales; family UBA1829; genus UBA1829. Next base: position 80,089 of record DHMO01000025.1, read on the forward strand.
GAATGTTGCGATCCGCACGCTGACAGTTTGCGGATCGCATATTGAAACGGGAATCGGCGGCGGGATTGTCGCGGATTCCACCGCGGAAAGCGAATGGAAGGAAGCTGTTCTGAAACGCCGTTATGCTGAAATTGCGCCTCCTCCGTTCCGGATTTTCGAGACGATCCGCTGGACTGCGCAGGACGGATACGCGGATGCCGCCGCGCACATTCTCCGTGCCGTGACGAGCCAGCGTTACTTCAGCCGTCCGGTTGATTCTTCCGCAATTGAGCGCGGTCTTGAGGAAGTTGAAGCGAATCTGCGCCGCGGCGGCACCGAGAGTGCGACGGTGAAATTTCTTCTGGATCATCATGGAAATATTGAATTTGAACCGGGGCCCGGACGTGGAACTTGGAGGGCGGTTCCGCTCCGGGTCCTGGTTTCTTCTGACCGCACGGATGCTGAAGATGTTTTTCTTCATCACAAAACGACGGTCCGGGAATTTTATCATTCCCGTTTAGTATCCGCCCGTGCCGCCGGATTTGACGAAGTGATTTTCCGCAATACGCGCGGCGAGTTCACAGAGGGGAGCATTTCGAATCTGTTCATCCGTCAAGGCTCCCGCTGGTACACGCCGCCGCTCCGCTGCGGACTTCTTCCCGGCGTGGAGCGTGCGCATCTTCTCGCCTCGCTTCCTGCGGAGGAGAAACTTCTTTTTGAATCCGATCTCCGTTCCGCGGATGAAATCCTTCTCTGCAATTCCGTGCGCGGCGCCGGGACTGTCGCGCACCTGTCCTGGAATTAAAGCGAGTTTTTGCACTTTGCGCTTCCGCGCTTCGCACCTTCCTTGAAATACGCTTTGGCTTTGGCGGAGTCTTTCGGTCCGATTCTGCCGTCGCGGTAAACAGTGCCCAGAAGGTAACAGACTTCCGCGTGTCCGTCCTGGTATGCTTTTTCCGCGCAAGCCAGGAATGCTTTGTGGTTGACTTCGCAGCCGTAACCGTTCAGCAGACATTCCGCAAGTTTGAAGTTCGCTTCCGCATTTTCGTCATTGATTTTTGAATTCAAATAACAGATGAACGCGCGGCGCGGTTCCTGGAAACTTTCCTGAAGGTTTCCCAAACGCAGATTCGCTTCTGCATACTGGAGGTCGATTGCCCTGCGGAGATATGTCACCGCCTTTTCCATTTCCATTTCCGTTTCCGTTTCAAACAGAAGATCGTGCAGACGGAGCATTGCGCGGGGATCTTCGTGCGATGCGGCGAGCTCATACAGTTCTTTCGCTTTCTTCTGATCTTTGACGGTCTGCTCCATATATTGCGCATATTCGAATGCCACGCTGAACGCTTCCAGCTCCAGCGCCCGTTCAAAAGCCTTTTTGACTTCTTCTGCCGGAGTCTCCTTGAATGTGTCTTCATAGAAGAGCATCAGGGAAGACATTTGCGCCGATTGAAGATCGCCGTATTCCGCGCCTTTCCGGAACCAGTCGAGCGCTTTTTTCAAATCTTTCTTTATCTGCGGATTTCCGTTGAGGTACATCCGGCCCAGTATTCTGCAGGCGACCGGATGTTTGAGATCCGCCGCTCTTTGCAGCAGTTCCACTCCGACGGCTGTTTCCGGATGCTTTTTCTCCTCCTTCCAGCCGACGATGCCGAGTGCGAAGAGAGCATCCGGGTTGTTTTTGTCGGCGAGAAGACGGAGCCGGTCGTATTCCTTCTTCAGAATGCTCGTGAGCCATTGATCCGCGAACTCATTGTTCTGGAGCGCCCCTTCGGCGAACAGCGCTGCGGCGCGGGTGAAGTGCTCATCTCCATCGGTGAAAAGTTCTTTGAGGGCGATTTCGTTGCGGCAGTAATTCAGATCAAGCTCCGCTCCCCGGACGTCCCAGAAGTGTCCGGTCTTTGGCTGGTTCAACTTTGTATGATACAGGTCGGAAAGTCTTACAACCGCATCTTTTTCGTTTTCTTTTTCGAGCGAAGCGATCATGTAATATTTGGCAGCTTCCGTAAAGCGTGCCTTCTCTGCAAGCATTTCCCCGGCTTTGAGTGCGGCTCCGCGGAATCCGCTGTCTGCCGATTTGAGCATGAAGGAAAGTGCGGTATCCGTATCCTTCGCTTCGGCAAGAATGTTGGCATATATGAACTGCGCTTCGGGATGTCCCGCTTCCGCTGCGAGCTTCAGCAAATGTCTGACCCGGTCGTTCAGCCCGTTGAAAGTGCCTTCTTCATTGGCGGCGTCAAGCAGAATGTCTCTGCTCCATTCCGCCGGACCGTTTGCCGCAAGAACTTTTTCCGCCAGGGCTGTCGCTTTGGATATATTGACGGGAGTTCCCCATCCGTTCAGGAAACAGTCCGCCAGCAGGATCATTGCATCGATTGAATCGGGCATGGTCTGGCAGAGGGAGACTACTTCCGCGTAACGTTTCTGTTCGTAAAGGAATTTCGCGTATGCGTTTCCACCCTGCGGAGATTGCAGTTCGATTGCTTTTTTGAAATAAGTTTCCGCGAGAGCCGGGTTGTAACAGCCGTTCTCTTTGTTGGCGTATATCTGTGCAAGATTGCTGAAAGCAAGGGGAAGCTCCTGTTCCGCCGCCTTTTTATACAGCTCGATTGCTGCCGGCAGATTCGCGGTGGTTCCGATGCCGAACTGGGTCATAACAGCAAGCCCGTTGAGTCCCCACGGGTTGTTCTTTTGCGCCGCTTTGGAAAAATACTCGTAGGCCTTGTTTATGTCTGAAGGCGTTCCGATTTCCTGCAGATAGCAGCGGGCCAGCCATGCCTGCGCTTCCGGATTTCCTTTTTCCGCATATTCTTTGAAAATTTCAAATGCTGCGATACCATCTCTGTTTTCAAACAGAAGTTCTGCCAGACTGATATTGTACTGTTCATCGGATTCCTGTTTGTTTTCCGCCGGAACTGCCGGAACCTCCGGCGTTTTCGGCGGCTGCACGGCGTTTCCGCTGAACGAACAGCCGGAAAGAACAAGCAGTGCGGATACGGCGGACAACAGCTGAGTTTTTTGTTTTTTCATGATATTCCTCAATTTGATTTGTCTTGCTTGAAACTCATCAGAAGAGCTTTGGAATAAAGAGAAGCGCGCCAGTAGGCGGCAAGGGACTTGAAGACTCCGGCTCCGTTCTGGTCGTTTTCGGCGGTTTCAAAGTCGCAGATCGCGGGCAGACACGGAATCCCGGCGGTCACGCAGTCGCTGATGTTCTGAATCGCCGCTTCCCGGGCGTTGCGCAGAAGATGCGGAATGAAATCGTTGCTCTGGTCTGCTCCGTATATAACCAGAACCGCCGAAGCAAGAGTCAATGCGCTGATTTGCGATTTCAGCGAAGCCTGAACATGATACGCCCGGTTGTACAGAGGTTTCGTCGAGTCCGGATTCAGCAGACTGTGGTCCTCCAGAGCCTGCCTCTGCATCTCAACCGTGAAGCTGATGAAAGGATTGTCCTGCCATTCCTTTTTGACCGCTGTTTCTTCCTTGAGAGCGCTTCCCGCTTTTACGGACATGAAATCCTGAAAGTTTTCTCCTGCGACGGAGTTTGCGGCACAGCTTGCGGAATAGAACAGACGTTCCACCTCTTCCGCCCTTGAATTCGCATGGAGCCGCGGCAGCGCTTTCCCGAGCTTTCCGAGGAATTTATCCAGCTCTGAATTCTCTCTTGCGGCAAGATACAGAAGCCTGAGCAGACTTTGCTCTGTCCTGGAAACTTCATCGAGCTCTTTTTCGGATGCCATGTTCATCTCTTTTTCCGGCATTCTGGTGTTGAACAGAACCTGCAGCCTTGCCAGAAATTCAACTTCTCTTGAAACCGGTTCCAGCTGGGCGGTAATTTCGCCGAGACCTTTTTCAAACGGGAAATATCCGTGGTATTTATCGTGTCCTTTTCCGAACAGCTTCTGAAAAAACGAAAGCTGCTTCTTATCTTTTTTTTCAAAAAGAGTTTCTCCTTCTTTGTCGCAGGCATTGCGGAAAGCAAGAAGAAGTTTTCTGAAATGATACTCCCGCAGGTACTGAATTTTTGACCAGTCGACATCGTTTTTCTGCAGGAATTTGTCCAGAAATTTGTCCGATTTCTCCCATGCTTCCCATGCTTGCCAGGTATGGAAGATCTGGAGTGTGGCGGGCAGCAGTTTTCCCTCCTGATAAAAATCTCTGGCGAGTGCGGGGGAGAGCTCATAACCATCCATGATTGCGGGATACGGTTTCAAGTCCGGATACTGTTTTATCTTTTCGGCAACTTTCTGTGAGAGTTCCCGGTAAAACGGAAGCAGAACATCTTCCACTTCCCGAGAAAGTTTCGTCATGCTGCGGATATTGATATGCTTTCCGCTCTGATACGGCTTGTTGTGCAGGATCGCATACGCTTCGGCAATGTTCTCGACCCGGAACAGTTTCAGATTCAGTTCATCGGCAAGACGGCTCACGTCGACTTCCTCGCCTTTGTAATTTTTGCAGATGCGCAGAAACGCGGGAACGAACAGCCGTTTGACTCCGGCCTTCGCCGCACCCCGCATCTTCTCCGGGATTCCGCCGACAACGCCGATTGTGCCGTCCGGCAGAATGGTTCCCGTCATGGCGAAATCGTCCGGAAGCGGCAGACCGTCGATCGCGGAAAGAATGGCAAGGCAGGTGACGCCTCCGGCGCTCGGACCGTCGACATTGCCGGAAAACTCCACGGTAATGGTTGTGCCGTGCATGGTATCGCCCCGGAGCATCGCTGCTGTTACGGCGGCAAGCCAAAGGCTGCTGTGAATGGACTGTCCGCTTCCGCTCGGTGTGTCGTCGCTGATCATCACCCGCAGCGGAGTGTTCTGCTTTGTCCGTGAAAATTTCATCGGCAGACGGTTGAGACTGCCGACGGGTTCATTGTCGCGGACCATAAGGCATGGAATTTTGTATTCGATAACCTCCGTCGTGCTTTTTGACGTTTCCTGCATTGGAGCCGGTGCGGGTGTCTGCACGGCTGCGGCTGCGTCTTCATCTGCCGATGCACGGTTGCCTGCCATGCAGATAAGCACACTGAAAATTACGGCTTTGTAAATATGTTTCATACGGCTGCTTCCTTGTGGTAATGTAAATTGCTTTATATTGGATTCTTTCTTTTTTGTTTTGCAGATAATTTAATATACAGTTCTCTCTTTTCAAATATTATATCTGTTGATTTTTCAAAAAGAAGAATCCGGTTCCTTTTCCCTGTTTTCTGTTTCTGCATACGAACTTCCTTAAAAACTGAAAATCTTACAGATCTTTCTGTTTTTTCCCGGAGATCTGCATCGGAACCGCTGAAAAAGCGCGTTTTCGCACTGTCAATCCGCAGTTTTCAAGAAATTTATTGGACAATATTAAGAATTTTGCGCCAAAATCGCATTTTCGGACGATTGTCCAAGTTTTTAAAAATTTTTGTGCTATAATATACGTCATGAAATTTTCCAGAGAAAATAAGAGGTGCAGCAAATGCTGAAAAAATCTTTCTTCAACCGGCAGGTTCCGGCGGTGACTCTGCTCATGCGGGGAGGAAGCATCGAAGAAATTATCGCAAATGCCAGAAGAGGCGAATTCGAAGGAGCGGATGCCGTTGCCGTCGAACTCTGCGATCTGCCGCCGGAACTGCGGACAACAGACAACTTCCGGCGCATTATGCATGAAGTCCGGCTGCCGTTCATGTTTCTGCTCTACCGCAACGACCGCTGGCTGAAAAATGATGACGACGCACGGCAGCAGTATCTCCTCAATGCCGCGGAAGCGGGGGCGGAGCTTATCGACGTCATGGGTGATCTCTTCGCTCCGGCGCGGCGGGAGCTTGCCATGGATTCCCAGGCAATCGAAAAACAGAAACGGCTCATTGGAGAAATCCATGCGCGCGGCGCGAAAGTCCTCATGTCTTCGCACATGACCGATTCCCTTTCGGCGGAAGAAGTGCTCGCTCATCTCAGAGAGCAGTCCGCACGCGGGGCGGATGTCCTGAAAATTGTCACGGGCGTAAATTCGGAAGCGGAGCTGGTTGAAGCTATCCGTACAACCATGCTGCTGAACCGCGAACTTGACAAGCCGTTTCTGCATCTCTGCAACGGCTCCCATGCGCGGCTGCACCGCTTCATCGGACCTAAGCTGGGGGTCTCCATTGTGTTCGCCGTCTGCGATTACCTTTCGCCCGGACTGGTCTGGACTCAGCCGACAATCCGTGCAATGAAGAATGTCATGCAAAATATACCGTGGCATCCGGATGATGTCAGATAAAGGAGGTCTTATGAAACAGAAAAGAATTCTTGTGCTCGGTGCAACGGGGGCAATGGGACAGTATCTCGTTCCCCTTCTTTCCCGCGCAGGATTCCGCGTGGACGGTGTCTCGTTCGATGCAAAGGAAAGCAAAGATCCGAATGTCAGCTTCATTCAGGCGGATATCAAAGACCGTGCGTCGTATCGCGAACTGCTTGCGAACCGATACGACGCCATTGTCGATTTCCTGATTTATCCGACGGCGGATCTGATGTACTATCTGCCGCTCGCTCTCGACAGCACGGAGCACTACATTTATCTTTCCAGTTACCGCATCTATGACGGCAAAGAGGTTCCGACCCGCGAGACTTCGCCGCGTCTGATTGATTCCGCCGACAGCGTTTATCTGCGCAATTCGGATGATTATTCCATATTCAAAGCGCGCGGTGAAAACATTCTCATGGCGCGGCCGCGAAAAAACTGGACGGTGGTCCGGCCGGCAGTTACCTATTCGCTGATGCGTTATCAGCTGGTAACTCTCGAGGCTCCGGATACGGTTGGACGCGCCTTTGCCGGAAAAACGGTTGTCGTTCCGGAACAGGCACGCTGCAGGCAGGCGACGATGAGCTGGGCGGGAGACGTCGCGCAGATGATTGCAAGGCTTATTTTCAATGAACGCGCGTTCGGCGAAATCTTCACTGTTTCCACGGCGGAGCATCACACATGGGAGGAGATCGCGGGATACTACAAAGAGATTTGCGGTATGAAGACTCTCTGGGTGGACAAGGAAGATTATATCCGCATTCTTTCTCCGGATCCCTATGTTACATCCGCCCGCTGGCAGCTGGAGTTTGACCGTTTGTTCGACCGGGTAATGGATAATTCCAAGATCCTTGCCGCCACAGGTATGACGCAGTCGGACCTGATGCCGCTTTACGATGGTCTCAAGCATGAAATAGCGCGTTGTCCGCGCGATGTGAAATGGCGTGTCAACACCGGAATGGACGAATATCTTTGCAGGGAGGGAATAAACTGAGACAGAAAACAGAACAATCGGAACAGTGCTGCAACAGCAGTTTTTAACGCAAACGACAAACGAAAGGCAAACTTTATGAAGAAAATCTGCTCAATCACAAATACCGTCCCCCGTACGGGGGTAAAACTCCAGAGTTTCACCCTTATAGAACTCCTGGTAACGATTGCAATCATTGCAATTCTTGCCGGAATGCTTCTCCCTGCACTTAATTCAGCGCGGGAAAAGGGGCGCGCAATTTCATGTGTGAACAATTTGAAAACAATCGGGCTCGGTGTGGCCCAGTACACCATGGAAAACGACGGATATCTCGTGCCGGAATTCCTGAACAAGGCCGAATACAAGATCTATTTCCCTTTTGCTCTGCTTGGTCCCAACACGGAAACTTATCCGAACAGTCCGGAGGATCATTGGAATTCGTGGAAGAAAGTCAAGGGGCGCTACTTCTCGATTGATTCTTACCGCTGTCCTTCAATGGGCGGAGTTTATCCTACGGATGGCGTTTCCGCAAACGCAAACTGGTGGGTGAGCAATCCTCATTACGGGGTGAATTCCGCAATGGTTCCGGACAATGCAAAAATGGAACGGGTTAAAAATCCGTCTCAGAAGTATTATGTCGCCGAAACGTATGCAAGAGATTCGAGTGACCGCAGTATTACGGACAAGGGGTTCTGGCGCTGGTTGCCGACTGTTGCAAATAACGCCAATTTCGGCAATATCGCGGCGCGTCACACGAAACGCTGCAACACGCTCATGCTCGACGGCAGTGTTTCCGCTCTGATGGTGCCGTATCCGGACGATCCGTTCAGTGCTCCGCCGTTCAAATGGTCGGAGTCGCTGGGGACGATTCCGCATTTGCAATTTGAACGATAACAGTCAACTCAAAAGGTGCTTTTAATGAAAAAACTTCTTACACTTCTTGCCGCCGGGGCGGTGTCTCTGCTGCAGGCGGAGACATTTACGCTCTCTCCGGAAGGACGGCAGAACTGGAAATCTCCAGTGTATGAAATCCCTGCCTCGCGTCCGCCGATGCAGATTCACTATAAAACCACTACGACGGGGCAGATCGGACACGGACTCATGCTTCAGTGGTATGATAAAGAGGGACGTTATCTTGGTTCCTTCATGCCGCGTCCGCCGTTTCACTATCCGGTTGATGCGCTGTTCAACAAGCAGATTGAACGTGTGCAGACCGTCCTTCCGTTTGCATATCCGGCAGATGCGGCAACGGTGCGGCTGAGTATTTCAACCAGCGATTTCCAGAAACGTTTCCCGAAAGCCGGGAAAGCGGGAAAAACTGTATTTGCCGATCCGGAAATCCGCTGGGTGCGGCGGGTCGTTTCCGAACAGCCGCTGAACTGGTTCGATATGACCGGACCGGTTGTTTTCAATGCCGATCTGCCGGAAAATGCAGTCGGCGTGCGCGGAATCGTGAAGAACTCCGACGGCGTGAAAGTCGCGGACATTACTGTGAAGGGCAAACGCTGGGCATGGGAAACTCCGCGGCTTGGATTTTACTCGGTCCAGTTCTTCTTCATCGGAAAAGACGGAACGCAGAGTCCGGTTGAGGAGTCGTTCTATCTGACAACGCATTTCAATGAACAGGGAATGCCCGTGCGTTACCAGTCGGAGAATGTTTTTACGCGAAATGTTCAGAGTTTTGCCGTTACGGAGAAGCGCGTGCGTGCGGACCGCGAGCACCCGTTCGGCCTGAATGTCGGCAGAGAAAATGAGCATCAGGCGTATTTCACGCCGATGTCTGACAGTCTTGACATTTCCTGGCTTTGCGGAACGAATGCGTTCATTCGGTGGCATGCCGCAAGCTGGGACCGGATCGAGGCGAAAAAACGCGGAGAATACGACTGGTCTGACGTCGATTCCTATTTTGCCAAAGCGAAGGCCGGAGGTTATGACGAGAGCCGCATTCTGCTGAATACCTTCGGAACGCCGCGCTGGAATTCGCCGAAACCGGAGAATACCGCGATATGGTTTTCCCGCTACTGCTTTTTCGCTCCGAAAGATGTTTCCGCCTGGGGCGACTATCTGAAGGCGTTTGCGAAACGCTATCCGAAGATCCGTCTCTGGGAGCTCTGGAACGAGCCGCATTTGCCCGGCGGAAGCGTTTTCTGGCGCGAGTCTTCGCCGGAACAGTTCGTCGAGCTGATGAAGACCGGATACGAAGCTCTGAAATCGGTCAATCCGGAAAATATCGTGATTCAGGGCGGAATCGGAATGCGCTACATTCCGTTCTACGATGCGGAAACCAAACTCGGCGTTCAGCGTTACTACGACCTGCTCGGAACCCACTGCGTCAATTCGCATGTCCCGTTTGAAGAAGTCAATCGCAAGTACAATGCTCCGAAACGCGGATATTTCGAAACCGAATGGCATGCGAACCTTTACAATTGCAATGCCCCGGAGCTCCCGACCGAGGAGGACCTCTGTTTCCGGATGCTTCTTCAGCTCGCGCAGATGCTGAATATCAATGTGGAACACATCGCCGTATTCAATCCGTTTACAGGAGATCATGTTCCTGAGACCGCGCGTTACTTCGCAAAAGCGGGGGGAATTCAGCAGGTGAGCGGACTCTTCCGTTCGGTTCCGTACAAGGAGCCGCGTTTGACGGCGCTTGCTCTGCGCACGGCAACCGACCGTTTCGCGGGAAAAGTCGTGCCGCTCGGCGTGTGCTACTTTGGCGACGGCAGCCAGCAGGCGGCGTTCTTCAAGAGCGATCGCGGAACGGTTGCTTTCTTCTGGTCGCAGGACGGCAAAGGCAAGCTGGCGCTCACTTCAGAAGCCGCCGCTCTGCTGAAAGGGCGCACTGTGCTCGACTGGGAAGGACGCAAAGTCTCTCCGGAAAATCTGCTTGCCCGCCGCGTCTATTTCGTTCTTGACGCCGATCCGGCGATTCTGAAACTCGGCAAGCCGATGAAGGAGATTTCGCCGAAGCCGCGTCTCCCGGAACTGGAAAAGCTCGTTTCGGGCAAATACGCTCCGCTTACGAATCCGGAATGGAATGAGGTGAAAGTCTATGCCGCAGCAAACAGGAATGCGAAAAAAGCGGATTTCTCCGCCCGGTTTGCCGCTGATTTGAACGCGGACGGACTTGAACTTGCAGTGGAAGTCAAAGATGCTGTGCATCATCCCGATTGCAAAGACCTGCGGGTCTGGGAAGCGGACAGCGTCCAGTTCGCGATTGACTCGGTCGGGAAGGGAGACAATGCGGATGTGATTGAGTTTGCCGTCGGTAAAAACGGAGTGATTTTCAAGGCGAAAGCTCCGGTCCTGAACGGCGACATTCCCGCGGATTACTCCGAAGCCGGAGTCCCCCTGAAGAACAGCCGCGCGGAAATCACCCGCAAGGGGAACACGACGGTTTACCGGATTCATGTTTCGAACGGGGATCTCTATCCGTTTGTCCGCCGGGAAAACCAGCCGTTCCGCTTCTCGCTTCTGGTGAACAACAACGACGGAGCGGGACGCGAAGGCTGGCTTGAGTGGAGCACGGGAATTGGCGGAGTCAAGGCCGCGCACCGCTTCGGCACGCTTCATCCGAAGGCGTTGAAAGCGGAGGGAACGTTTTCGCAGCCGCGCATCTTCCAGGCAGGAAAGCTCACGAAAAAAGACGGCGTGATCCGTCTGGAAAGCGTTGCCGGGAAAGACGGCAAGGGCAGCGGCATCGCCTGTTCCGTTTTCGATTGCACGCCCGGCGCAAAATACCGTGTAACGTTTCTTGCCCGCGGCAAGGGGAATCTGGAAGGCATGGTCTGGGGACGGTCGCTGAAACGCACGAACATCAAGCGTCTTCCTCTGAGTTCCGGATGGCGTGAATTTTCCGTGGATGTCGAAGTTCCGGAAACGGAAACCAATCTGACGCTTGCGGTCTTTTTCTGGAATCAGAAGGATGTTCATTTTGAACTCAAAAGTTTGAAAATCAAAGAAAAATAACCCACACAGAAGGAGATTTGAAAATGAAGACAAGGACAATGCTGGCTCTGCTGTTCGCCGGAACTCTTGCGTTCGCGGCGGAAGCTCCGCGCTGGGGCGTGTTCCAGAACGGAAAAATCACGGCGAAAGACCCGGTGCGCGTGGAAAGCGTTGCCGGGAAAACGGATAAAGCGACGGGAATCCGCTGCAATCTTTCCGGTTATGTTCCCGGCAAGACGAACCGCGTAACGTTTCTTGCGCGCGGCAAAGGGAATCTGGAAGGCATGCTGTGGAGCAAAAATCTGAACCGTGTGAACGTCAAACGTTCTCCGCTGAGTTCCGAATGGCAGGAATTCTCCGTGGATGTCGCCGTTCCGGAAGATGAGACCTCTCTTGCTCTTGCGGTCTTTTTCTGGAATCAGCAGGATGTTCACTTTGAACTCAAGGATCTGAGCGTGAAAGCAAAATAAGCTGTCAGCTTTTCCTTTGGAGCTCCGGACTCGCCCTCCGGAGCTTTTTTGCATAGACGCGGACCGGTGTTCGGCTTTTCCTGCAATTTCGCTTGCATAATCTGTTTCCCCGTGCTATTTTTACGGGAAACGGAGATTTTTTATGGATACACTTGACCTGCTGAAAAAACTTGTAGCTCTGCCGAGCGTCAATCCGCGCTGCATCAGGCATCGTGATGATCTGGCGGGAGAGACGCGTGTCGCCGATTTTCTCTGCGCGCTCGCCGCTGAAAACGGAATCGGCGCCCGCCGCATCGAAACGGTTGCCGGACGTCCGACTGTGATCTGGGATCTGCCCGCGGACAACGGCGATCCCGGAGCGCCGCTTCTCGCCTGCTTCGCTCATATTGACACTGTCTGGGTTCCCGAAATGCCCGATCCCTTCCATGTCCGTCTTGAAGACGACGGCTTCTATCACGGGCTCGGCGTGACGGACGACAAAGGTTCGCTCACGGCCGCTCTTCTTGCCGCGCTGGAGTTGAAAAAACGCGGGGGCGCGCCGTGCCGTTTTGCAGTCGCCTGCACCAGCGACGAGGAATCGGGCTTCATCGGTGCGGAATCCATTCTGACGGAACATCTGAATCCCGACGCCGCGATTGTCATGGAGGGAACGAATCTGGATGTGATTACCGCGCACAAGGGAACTGTGCGCTGGCGTGTGACGACGCGCGGCGTTTCGGTTCACTCGAGTCTTGTTCCCGCCGGAGAGAATGCGATTTACAAAGCTGCGCGCGCGGTTCTTGCGCTGGAAAAACTTTCAGAGGAACTCATCGCGCGTCCGCAGCACCGCATTCTGAAGTTTCCGACTCTGAGCGTTGGCACGGTCAACGGCGGAACGCAGGCGAATTCCGTGCCGGATTTCTGCGAAATTCTCATTGACCGCCGTCTGCTTCCGCACGAAACGCCGGAGCAGGCGAAAGCGGAAATCTGCGCGGCGCTGGACGGGGTTGTCGATTACGAAATCAGCGACCGGATCATGTATTCCGCTCCGTTCGAGATTGATGAGAATGCACCGTTTGTCCGCCGGATGCTGGATGAAGCGCGGAAATTCAAGCCGGACGCCGCGATCCGCGGACTCTACTGTTCGACCGAAGCGGGCAACACCGGAGGTTTCCGGATCCCGTCGGTCGTGTTCGGTCCCGGCGACGTTGCGTGCGCTCATTCGGTGCGCGAGCGGATTGATCTTGCGGAGATTGACAAGGCGGTTCAGATTATTGTAAACACTGCGGAAAATTTCCGCTGAAAACATAAGGAGAGAAAGTTATGGTTCCATCAATCGGAGAAGGCTTTTCCGCCGCGTGGCGGAAAATGAAAGAGACCCTGTTCCGTCCGTTCAACTGGTCAACATGGCTTGTGCTGTCGCTGGGTTTCTGGCTCGCTCAGCTGGGAGAGGGAGGTGCGAGGGTGGATTTGCCTTTTAAGCCGGGCACTGGCGCTGAGATTACGGACGCTCTGACAAACAGCCTGCAGTCCGCTGCGGATGCAACCGGGACGACGGTTATGATGTTTCTGTTGATCGCAGGGTCGGTTTTTTTTCTGTTTGTTCTGGTGATCGGGCTGATTCTGCTTTGGGTGCGCAGCCGGGCGCGGTTTATTACGCTCGACATGATGATCCGCGGCGTGTCGGCGGATTCGTTCGGCGCACGGTGGAATACGTTTGCGCGTCAGGGAAATTCTTTTTTTCTTGCGCAGATTCTGCTCTTTGTTTTTCTGTTTCTCCTGGGAATTGCGTTTGTCGCGCTGACGGGGATTGGCGCCGCGATGGCTTTGAGAGAGAACAGCAGCGCATCCGATATCTGTCTTTTGATCGGAGCCGGAATTGTGTTCGGACTGTTTGCCTTTCTTGCATGGATTTATCTGCAGCTGTATCAGGATTACGGCGCAGTGCTGATGTACCGCAGCGGCTGTTCGGGTCATGAGGCAATCCGGGCGCTGAACCGGAAACTGTTTTCGAAGCCGGGTGTGTTTATCCGCTATCTCCTCGGCTTCTTTATTATCGTAATGCTTGCTGCGTTTGGCGTGGGCTTGTTTTCGTGTCTGACCTGCTGCATCGGAGCAATCATTCTGGCAATTCCGTTTGTCGGAACGATGGTTCTGCTGCCGGTTTTCGTCTTCCGCTGGCAGTTCATGCTGGAATTCTTCGACAATGAGGAAATGCTGAACCGTTGACCGCGATTCCGGGAGGGGAATATTCCCCTCCTGTTTTCTTGTTTTTCTTCTGAAATATTTTTTGTTCCGGATATTGCTTTTCCCGTCACTTGTGCTATAATTTAAAGATAACATTATAAACTTAACTTGGGTATTTTGCGACATGGAACAGAAAAACAGACTCGTCTACGCACTTCTTGCTTTCTTCTTCGGCTTTCTTGGAGTGCATTGTTATTATGCCGGAAACAAGATTAAAGCGCTGATTCTGTTCATCTTCGGAATTCTTGCAATTCTGCTGACTGTTTTCGCGCATGTGTGGCTCGGACTCTTCTGTTACTTTCTGTTGTTCATCTGGTCTGCGGTGGATGCGTTCACCCGCACGACGGATTCTGTTGATGTGCCCATGAACGACGACAAAGCCGGATTGCGTTTCGGTTTCACGCTTGCGGGGTTCGTGATTCTTCCAGTGATTGCGGCTCTGATCGGTATCGTTGTGTTTCTGATTCCGGCGCTCTCGGATTCACAGGAGAAAATCGACCTCAGAAACTGTGTCGGCAACCTCAATGAAATCGGCTCAACGTATCAGATGTACGCGCTTCAGAACGGCGGACGTTATCCGGATCTCGACAAGCCGGAGGAGTTTCAGAAACTTGTGAAGAGCAACAATCACATCAACTATCTGATCTGCCAGGCGAATACGAAACAGCGCTATCCGTACATATTCCTCGGCGGATACAAAAAGCCGGTCAGCGGAAGAATGCCGATTGCTGTTGAGCGTATCGGGAACCACCCGGGATTCATCAACGTCCTGCTTGCCGATGGAACCGTGCTGAGTTTTGAGTCCAAAGAGGTCACCTACATCAGCCTTGCGGCGCGTCTGCATGAAGATCTCAGCAAGCGCGAATTTGAAGAGCTGAAACGCAAACTCCGTGAACTCGACGCCGCCGTTCCGCCCGTCACTGCGTATTCCATGAAGAGGGCGAAAGACAAAAACGCAAAGCCGGATGCGAAGAAGCCGGTTCCGGCAAATAAAAAGTAACTCTTTCGTAAAACGGAGATTTCAGGGGAACGGCAGCCGCCGTTCCCTTTTTCATTTCTCGCTGAGGAGGAACTCGAGATCTTCCATCGAAACGGAACGCAGAGCTTCGGTCGGGGATTCGACGAGGTTTTCGAAGAGTCCGGCTTTCTTCTTCTGAAGTTCCAGGACTTTCTCTTCCACGGAATTTTCCACAATCAGTTTGATGCAGTTGACCGCGCGGGTCTGGCCGATTCGGTGCGAACGGTCCTCCGCCTGCGCTTCCGCCGCCGGGTTCCACCACGGGTCGTAGATGATGACCGTGTCCGCCGAGGTGAGATTGAGGCCGACTCCGCCGGCTTTCAAACTCAGCAGGAAGACCGGGATGTCGGGTGAATTGTTGAAGTTGTCGACATGCGCCATGCGGTCGGTCGTCGTGCCGTCGAGGTACTCATATTTGATTGCCTGTTCTTCCATCCATTCGCGCACTTTGTGCAGGAGCGATGTGAACTGGCTGAACAGCAGAACCTTGTGTCCGCTGTCCGCCGATTCGAGCAGAAGTTCCTTGAGCAGTTCCATTTTCGCCGACTCGGTCACGCCCGGATTCTGGTCTGCGGGCAGAAGCGCCGGGTCGCAGCAGATCTGGCGCAGACGCAGCAGGGCGCTGAGCATCTCGATCCGCGATTTCTTTTCCGCCGGGTCGCGGAGTTTTTCCATGATTTCGCGTCCGCGGAGACGGAACTCCTCATAGAACTTCCGTTGTGCCGCGCCCATCTGGCAGTAGAGAATCTGTTCATGTTTCGGGGGCAGTTCCCGGCTGACGTCCTCTTTCTTGCGGCGGAGCATGTACGGCGCGATGCGGTCCGCGAGTTCGCGCAGGATTTCCGGCGCGGGATTGACCACGTAGCGGCTGCGGAAGGAGTTCAGCGTCCCGAGCAGTCCGTGGTGCAGAAAATCGAAGATCGACCAGAGGTCTTCCGGTGAGTTTTCCAGCGGTGTGCCGGTCAGGACCAGACGGTGTGCGGATTCGATCATCTTGCATGCCTGCGCGTTGGCGGTTGCCGGATTTTTGATATGCTGCGCTTCATCGAGAATCACGTAACGGAAGCGGAGACCGCGAAAATGTTCGGTGTCGCGGCGGATCAGGCTGTACGAGGTGATGCAGATGTCGTGCGCCATCGCCTTTTCCCACAGCGGTTTGCGGTCGCCGCCGGAAATGACGAGCACCTTCAGCTCCGGCGTGAATTTTGCGCTTTCGCGCGCCCAGTTTTCAATCAGGCTGGTCGGGCAGATGATGAGCGCCGGCAGGTTTTCCACAACGTCGGAGGCGAGAAGCGCGAGAGTCTGGATGGTCTTTCCGAGTCCCATCTCGTCGGCGAGCACGAGGTTGCAGCCCTGTTTGCCCATTGCGGCGAGCCAGCGGACTCCCTGCATCTGGTAGTTGCGCAGTTCGCCGCGGAAGAGTCCGGCGGGGACGATCAGATCCTGCGCGGAACTTTCGGCGAGTGCATCGTCGAAATCCAGTTTCAGACGCAGGAAGCGGGTCGGGACTGCGCCGGGAATGCCGTCCGCCGTCTTTGCCCAGTGATATGCGGCCGGACGGATCATGCGGAGGACTTCGGCGAGGTCGTCCTTGCGCAGCTCCTGTCCGGGGACGGGATGGGCGACATCCGCGACAGACGCCGCGAGGCGGCGCAGCTGCGGAGGAATCTTGATGAGCAGAGCGGCGCCTGCGGAAAGGAAGAGTTCGTTGCGTGTTGCCGCTTTGACAAGGTCGCGCCAGCGGATCGGCACGCCCGCACCGGAAAGTGTGACTTTGAGGTCGAAACTTTCTTCCGTCTCCGCGACAACTTCGGTGGAAATGCGGAGTGCGGAGGCGTCGCCGCAGAGCATGGCGAGTGAAGAGGAGAGCGCGAATCTGCGCCGCGCGCCCATCCAGTGCGGGATCACTTCATCGACGAATACGCCGATCGCTTCGCGGTCACGGAGCAGAAGCCGTGTCTCGGGGTCTCCGCTTTCGCCGCCTTTTATGAGTTCAAAGCCGAAATTGACGAGTTCATTGACAATGGCGGCTTCCCCTTCGGAATCGCGGCGCCAGTAGGTGTCGTCCTTCTGCGCGAAACGCTGCTGATCGCCCTTGCAGAGGTGTCCGCCGTAATCGAACAGAACTTCGATTTCGAGTCCGCCGTCGACGCGCAGTCCGCCGTCGAAGAACGGTTTGAATTTGCGCTGATTGACCTGCACGTCTCCGGTTTCAATGATTTTGACGGGCAGCCAGTCGGCCGTTGCGAGAATTTTTGCTGATTTGCGGTCACACGGCTGAACGGTCGTGCGGAGGAAATTCCGGATCCAAAGCACATCCGCCTGTGCGCAGATCCACCAGTATTCACCGAGCATTCCGACCCAGCATCCGGCGCGTCCGGCGATGACTTTCACATCTTTCAGGGGAAGCGGAACGCCCTTGACGATAAGAGCGGAGCGGAGCAGCGAGCCGCGTCCGGCGTCCTCAATGAGCAGAGCCGGTTCCGCCTGTTCCTTGTGAACCACGACTTTTTCCTTCAGGCGGAAGAAGCGGGGAAAGTTGATGAGACAGTGGAAGAATTCCGCGGTCTGTTCGGCGTCGAGGGAGAGCTTGGTTCCGTCCTGCTGGGCGTTGATGGCAAGATAGCGGATGATCTGGCGGTCCTGCTGCGGGAAGTGGCTGAGCTGGAGCGAGACCGCAAGGTTTTTCCCGAAATGAAGCTGGCGGAGATTGTTGAGATTTCCCGCATAGTCGCGGTTGTTCCAGTGCAGCATGACCGTGAACATGATCCGTTCCCACTTGCTCGGCGTGTGGGGAAATTCGGATTCTGCGTTGATGGTGACGGTTGCGTCGGGCGGGACGAGCACCTGCTGGAGCAGTTCGGGCAGTCCGGCGAATTTGAGTCCGGCATATTGAGCCGGATGATCCGCTTCCTGCTGTTCCTGCGGCTTGATGGTGTATTTCGCATGATGCAGGCACGCCGCGATGGCATGGCAGCAGAACCCGTTCGCGCTGAGATCGCACGAACAGCTTGCCGTGTAGGGTCCGTCCGGGAACCCGTGGACTTCGACGCGGGAGACGTTTCCCTTATGATCGCGGCAGACGGCGCGGAGTACTCCCGGCTGGCTTTCATGGCAGCAGAGCAGTTCTCCGTTTCTCAGAATTGTTTTTGCCTTTTTGAAAGCGTCCTTGGATCCTCTCTGGATCAGATTTGCCTCGAAACTCTGTGCCATCTTTCATCACCTCACATAAATTGCATGCGCATAGCCGGGTAATGTAGCGCAGAAATGGCAAGAAGTAAATGATGAAATGAAAATTTTTTTGAAAAAAAACAACGGCTCCGGAGAACCGGAGCCGTACAAGAAGAGCGTCAAACGGAGACCGGCGTCTTTTTCAGTACAATTTTATCCACTGCAAATCCGGCGGCATGGAATAAGCGCGATGCTGTTTTCCAGCTCGGGGAGCGGCCGCCGTTAAGCAGTCTTGAGATGCTGGATTGTGTCGTCCCCATCCGTTGAGCCAGTTCAGACTGAGAAAGTCCGGATTGTTTCACTGCTTCAATCATGGCGTCGATGATGGCGAATTCTTCGGTTGCCTTTGTGTAAGCTGCGCGTCCTTCCGGAGAGGACATCAGCTTATTGCGCATCGCGTCGAAATCTACGGGAACAGGGTTGTATTTATCATTGTCCATTTTGAACCTCCTTCATGCGTTTCAGGGCTTTTTCAAGTTCATGCTTAGGTGTTTCCTGGCTTTTCTTTTTGAACATGTGCAACAAAACGAAATTGCTCGTTGAGACCCAGCAATAGAAAATGCGGATTGAGCCGTCGGCTGCAATAGCCCGAACTTCCCAGAGCCCATCCCGTAAATGCCGCATATGCGGCATTCTTTGAGCGCTCATCCCATAGTCTTTGAGGCGGCACAGGATAGTATAAACTTTTGCCAAGCTGTGGCGGGGCAGATTCATAACTTCCTTTGCCAGGGTTTCGTTGTAAAAACTGAAATTCCAGTTCATAGAGTCCTCTTCTTTTGAGATATTATAGCATAATGGCTATAAAAATCAAGCGGTGAATATTGAAAATATTAGATCCGAGAGGTTTTATTTGCCCGTTTTTCGGAAGCTCTCCGGAGAACCGGAGCCGCGCCTTCCCCGCTGTTCCGGAAAATTTTTCCGGATTTTTTAAATTCGCCTCTTGAAACTTTAAGAAAAAAGAGTATCTTTAGGGGAGTATAGGGGCAGTTAGGTGAAGTTAGTTGTAATCCGGAGCATTCAGAATGTCGACAGGGAGCGAACCCACATTTTTTCTCGGCGAGTTCGAGCATACGCTCGATGCGCAGCGTCGCGTCGCGATTCCGGCGGCGTGGAGAGGCTGCTCCCGCTTCGTGCTCCTGCCCGCTAAAGATCATGCAATTCAGATGATGACAGTTGATACATTCCGCGAAATGGTGCTTGATAAAACCAAAAAACTCTCCCTCGGAAACGTTTCCGACGCACGGAATCTCGCGCGTCTCGGCTCACGCGCGCAGGAATGCGCATGCGATAAGCAGGGGCGCATCCAGCTCTCTCCCCAGCTTGCCGCCCATGCCGGACTCAAGGACAAGGTCGCGCTTGTCGGTTCCGTCTCCATGATCCTGCTCTATCCGCCCGAAACCTGGAACGCCATGCGCGATTCCGGGGATGACTGCTATGAAATATTCGACCGGCTTGATGCGGAGGCGGATTCATGAGCACTCCCGACTTCACACACATTCCCGTTCTCGCGGAACAGACAGTTTCCGTGCTCTCGGAAGCTCCGCGTCTGCTGAAACGCCTGATCGACTGCACGGTCGGCTGCGGCGGTCACAGCGGAATGCTCCTCGAACGCAATCCGGAACTTGAAATTCTCGGCATCGACCGCGATGACGAGGCGCTCCGCCGCGCAGGAGAACACCTTGCTTCTTTCGGAGCGCGCGTTCATCTCAAAAAAGGACGTTTCTCCGAACTCGCGGAGCTCGCAGCAGAACTCGGATGGGACAAGGTGGACGGAATCCTCATGGACATCGGGGTCTCCTCTCCCCAGATTGATGATCCCAGACGCGGTTTTTCATTCCGGAACGACGGACCGCTTGATATGCGCATGGACCGAACCTCTCCGCTTTCGGCGGCGCGGGTGGTCAATCAGTATGATGAAGAATCCCTGCGGAACATTTTCCGCAATTACGGCGAACTGGACGGGCGCGACGCCGCGCGTCTGGCGGAGGCGATTGTCCGCGGACGCGAAAAACAGCCGTTCGCCCGCACCTCGGAACTCGCGGCTCTCTGCGACTCTGTGCTGACCCGTCACAAGCGCAAAGGTCCGCCGGCGCCGACCCTCTGTTTTCAGGCGTTGCGGATCGAAGTCAACGGAGAACTTGCGGAGCTGGAACATGCTCTGAACTCCGCGCTTCCCCTGCTGAATCCGGGCGGAAGAATCGCGGTCATCAGCTTCCATTCGCTGGAAGACCGGATTGTGAAGAATTTCTTCCGCGACATGGCGGAGACCTGCAAATGCCCGCCTGGTCTGCCCGTCTGCGTCTGCGGATGGAAAGCAAAATTGAAACTGGTAACCCGTCATCCGCTTACGGCGGACGGGGATGAATTAAAAGATAATCCGAGAGCCGCGTGCGCGAAACTCAGAGCGGCGGAAAAAATCGAAGAGGAGAGGTCCGGTCAATGAGAAGTGTGAAAACAATGGGTGAGCCGGCGGAAAACCGCCGGTATGCTCAGACAAGCGAGCGGGGAAACTGGTTCATCGCCATGGCTTTGCCGGTGCTGGTGATGTTCGCGCTGATTTTTACGGCGTTCAATCTGCGCATTTCATTTACTCAGAAATCGGAAGTCGCAACGCGCGGAATCGCCCGTGCCAAAGTCAAAATCTATCAGCTGGAACGCGAAATCTCCAACCTCAAAAACCGCAAGGAGGAGCTCAGTTCCTGGCCGAAAATCCGCGATAAAATTGCACTCTACCGTCTTGGTCTGCGCGAACCGGATCCCGGACAGATTGTCCGCATTGAACTGCCCGGCGAGCTGCTTACCGCCGAACAGGGGAACGGCGCGGCATGGAAAAATCCGGCGCGGCGCACAGCAAGTGCAGATCTTTAAAACGGAAAAGGGGGTAACATGACAAAACTTTCTGCCATGGGCAGGCGGATGCTTGTCCTCTTTATTTTCTTCCTGCTCTTCTGCGCTTATCTGATCTACTGGCTTTACGACGTGCAGATCAGACGTCACGATGAACTTTATCAGAAGGCCCGCTCCAAATACACCACAGTCAAGAAGACGGTCGGAAACCGCGGCGAAATCTTTGACCTGAACGGCAACCTCCTGGTCGGCAACATCCCCTGCTCGGATGTCTGTGTCGATCCCTCGATCGCCGGCGACGCCGCCCGCTGCCGTGAAATTGCGGCGTTCCTTGCAAAGCGTCTGAATGTTCCCGCCCAGGGCGTCTATGAAAAACTGATGGACAAGGAATTCGAGGCGAAGCAGCCGGACGGCACGGTCGTGCGCAAGGCGCGCAAGTTCGCAATCGTCAAGGCGCGCGTCGATTATGAAATCGCCGTCCGTCTCAAAATCGAGGCGCAGATGCTCGGCTACAAAACGGTTTTCTTCCGCGAAACCACCAAGCGCAATTATCCGAAGAACCAGCTTCTCGCAAACTTTCTCGGCTTCACCACATTCGACAAGGACCGGCTGGTCGCAGTCATCGGGCTTGAGAAGGTTCTGGACAACAAGATGCAGTCGGGCGCCGGAAAGAACGTTTTCGAGCACGGCCGCGACGGGCTTCCGCTTGCGTACGGGAACTCGGAGTCGGTGAAGGATCAGGACGGTCTGAATGTCTATCTGACCATTCAGGAGCCGATTCAGGCGATTCTGGAAGAGGAGCTGGACCGGGTGAAAGCGGAGACGGACGCGCGGGTCGTCTATGCTGTGATGGCGGATCCCTACACCGGCGACATTATCGCGGCGGCGCAGCGTCCAACCTTCAATCCGAACGACCGCCGCAACATTAAGCCGGACGCTTGGCGAAACCGCATTGCGGAGGATATCTTCGAACCCGGATCCATTGTGAAACCGCTCGTTATCGCCGGAGCTCTCGACGCCGGTGTCGTCCGTCCGGAAACGCGCTTCGACTGCGAGAAAGGATTCTGGTATTACGGCGGAAAGCGGCTCAAGGATTCTCATCCGATGGATATCCTGAGTGTTGCGGACATCATCAAGCACTCCAGCAACATCGGAACCGCAAAAGTCGCACTCAAGATGGGAAACGAGCTCGTCGATCAGACGTTGCGGGAATTCGGTTTCGGACAGCGCACGGGTATTCCGCTCAAGCCGGAAACGGCGGGAATCTACCGTCCGCTGAAGCGCTGGGATACGCTTTCGATCACCCGTTTCCCGATCGGGCAGGGGGTCGGAACCTCCGCGCTCCAGATGGTCCGCGCCTACTGCATGCTGGCAAACGGCGGATGCCCGGTGAAACTGCGTCTTGTGGACCGGCTCGAAAATCCGCTGACCGGGGAAATCAAGAAGTTCCCGGTTGAAAAAGAGGAGAGCGTGTATAAAAATCCGCAGACCGCAAAAGAGATTGTGGATATGCTGGTCAGCGTCACCGAGCCGGGCGGGACTGCGTGCAAGGCCGCTGTGCGCGGTTATTACACCGCGGGAAAAACCGGAACGGCGCAGAAGTATGAAAAAGGCGGATACTCGAAGTCGAAATATGTCGCGAATTTCATCGGATTCGTTCCCGCGTCAAAGCCGCGTTTTGTCCTCCTGGTCAGCGTCGACGAGCCGAAGGGACGCAACTATTACGGCGGTTCGGTCGCAGGACCTCCGTTCCGTGAGATCGCCGCACGTACTCTCAAATACATGAACGTCACGCCCGATTTCGACGCCGACGCACGCGAAGCGGAACAGAAGCAGCTCGCCAAACAGCGCTGGATTCAGAAACAGCGGGAGCGTGAAGAGGAACGCGCCGGAAAAAACGTCGTCCGGCAGGCTCCGCGCCAGCCGGCTTCCAAGCCTTCCCATTCGGTCCCGGTGAAGAAGACCGCTCCCGCGAAACGCTATGTCCCGCCGACTGCTCCGCAGCCGAACGGGCGCAAATACCGTTACATCACATTCTCGCAGAAAATCGACCGGAAACGTTGAAATGCCTGTACAGCTTTATCTTGACAATGCCGCGTCGTCCCGCCCGTTCGACTGGGCGCTCGACTGTTTCGTCTCCGCCGCAAAAGAATTCTTCGGCAATCAGGAGGCCGCCGGAGCTTTCGGGCTCCGTTCCGCAAAAGCGGTGAAGGACGCCTCGGCGCGTCTCGCCTCCGCGCTCGCTCCGGGCGCATCCGTGCTCTGGTGCAACACCGGAACGGAGTCGCTCGCCGCTGCCGTTCATGCGCACTGCATGTCGCATCCCGGAACAGAGATTGTGACGACGAAAGCTGAACATCCCGCGCTCAAACAGGCGCTTCTCCGCTTCGGAAAAGCCTTTGGACTCACCGTCCGGACCGCCGATATCGGCAGGGACGGGCTGATCCGCACCGATTCGCTGATCCCGCTACTCAGTGCGCACACTTCGCTGCTGGCGGTTCACCATGTCAATGCGGAGACGGGCGCGGTTCAGAACCTCGTTGAACTGCGCGCTCTGCTCGATCAGCACGCTCCGAAAGCGCGTTTCCTTGCCGATACCACGCAGTCGGTCTGCAAAATTGCGGTTCCGTGGAAGGAGGCAAAACTGGATATGATGACCCTTTCCGGATGCAAAATCGGTGCGCCGTGCGGCGCGGCTCTGCTGTGGCGCGACACGCCGAACCGGACGGTTTCGAAGACTTTTCAGGCTTTGCGCGGAATTCATCACGCGGTCGGGCGCTGTCAGCCAGCCGCGGCGGTGACGATTGCAAAGGTCGTCGAAACACTGATTCCGAAACTCGCGGAACGGGCGGCGCGCATCGCGTCGATCCGCGCTTCCATACGGGCTTCGATTCCGGCGGAGACCGGGGTGATTGAGACGGTCGCTCCGGAGCATGCGTCGCCGTATATCCTGCATCTGATTTTTCCGCATCATCAGGGAGCTGTTCTGGTGCGGATTCTGGAAAGCGAAGGCATCTCGACCGCCGCGGGTTCCGCGTGCATGGCGGAAACGCCGTCGCCCTCGGAGACTCTGACCGCAATGGGATACAACCGGACGCTTGCGTTCGGCGCGTTCCGTCTTTCGTTCTGGGACGATACGGCGGAGACGGATGCGGAAGTTTTCAAAAACGTTTTCAATCAGGCATTGAAAAATTACTGAAAGATGTTATAGTTAGGGTATCAACATCTAACGGAAGGATTACGAAGATGGAAGAGAAAATCAGAACGAAACTCGAAGAGCTCCGCGGCTTTCTCCAGGCCGACGGCGGCGATCTTGAGATTGTCTCAATCGAAGGCAAAACCGTCACCCTCGCGCTCAAGGGCGCCTGCGGCGGCTGTCCTCATGCAACCATGACCATCAAGGACGGCATCGAGCGCATCCTGCGTGATGAAATCGATCCCGAGATCGTTGTGGAACGCGCCTGATTGGCGTGAAATCTGCGCGGAGGGCTTCGGGCTTTCTCCGCGCATTTTTTGTGTCGGCATTTTATGAAGCAAGTTGAAGTTTACACGGATGGCGCGTGCCGCGGGAACCCCGGGCGCGGAGGATACGGCGTGGTGCTGAAATACCGCGATTTCCGCAAGGAAATGTCGCTCGGCTTTCTGCGGACCACAAACAACCGCATGGAAGTGCTCGCAGTCATTGCGGCATTGGAGGCGCTGAAGGAGCCGTGCATCCTCACAATCTATTCCGATTCCCGCTACCTCATTGATACCATGGAAAAAGGCTGGATCGACCGCTGGCGCAAAAACGGATGGAAAAACAAATCCGGCGATTCCGTCAAGAACATCGACCTCTGGCGGCGGCTTTTTGTCGCGAAGATCCGGCACCGCTGCAAATTCATCTGGGTCAAGGGACACGCCGAGAACCCCGAAAACAACCGTTGCGATGAACTCGCAACCGCCGCGGCCGACGGCGAAAATCTGCTCGACGACGAAGGTTTTTCCGGCTGAGTCCAGTTACACTTCCTTCGCCGGACCCGTGCTCTGGCGGATAAAGATGTTGTAATCAACCACAATGTCGCTTCCGATCGGTTCATTGTTCAGCATTTTGTTCAGAGTGACAACCGCATGCTTTGCCATGTAGGGAAAATTCTGTTCCACTCCGGTTATCGGAGGAATGCAGAACTTGTCGTAATCCGTCAGCCACCCGCAGACGGAGATGTCGTCCGGGACTTTTAACCCGAATCCATGCAGATAGCAGATGAGCTGCTGTACCTGCGATTCCTGAAAAGAGATGATGGCGGTCGCCTTGCGGTCCAGAATGAGGCGGAGGTTTTGGAGCATGGTTTCCTGCTGCCAGTTGTAGAAAAGCAGAAGGTCGTCCTGAAATCCGTATGTATGCATGAAATCCTGGTAAATTTTGAATCTCTGAATATGAGCAGGGGAGGGCTGTGTCCCGTCTGTTGCTGCGGCTGCGGTAACAGCAATCCTGCGGTGCCCGAGCGCAATCAGATGACGGAGCAGCGCACTCATGGCCTGTTCATCGTTGGAGAGAATGGAGTAGATGCCGTCCAGGTGACGTGAGGTTGTGTTGATGCAGACCATAGGCGCGCTGAAATGCTCGTTCCAGTATTTCACAAGACTGTCATTCTGGACAACGGCGATAGCTCCGGTGAGCGGATAGCTTTCAAGAATTTCCAGCTCCGTTTCCTGAATGGAGAGAAAATGACTGTTGGAAATTTCCAGAGCTTTTTGAAGCTCTTCCAGCAATTTTGCCCAGTAATAGCCGCTCCCATGCCCCGGCAGAATAATTGCAACGACTTTTCTGTTCTGCAGGTAGCCGAGGCGCAGCGCAGTTTCCAGAATTTTCCTCCGTGCATTTTCAGCAACTTGTCCTGACCCGTTCAGCGCCCGGGAAACCGTAGTTCTGGAATAGCCGGATTCCTCCACAATGTTCTGTATGCCGATCCGCATGTCTTTTCTCCTCTGTTTTCCTGTAATATATACTCAATTCAAGGGAAAATCAAGCAAAATGTTTCACTTTGAGCTTTTGTGTGTCATTTTGTAAACTTTTTCAGTCTTTTTCCCTCTTGTCAAAAATGCGTTTCTGTGCTATAATTATAGCAGTCGGGGATGACAGCGGTCTTTTTCCGGCAGGTTTGCGCAAAAAAACAAGAAAACAAAGAGTGAAAAACAAACGAAAGGCAGGTAAAACTATGAAAAACAGATTAACGGAATGTGCGGGTTCAGATATGAGATATCTGAAGGGTAAATCCTGCAGATTTACCCTTATAGAACTCCTCGTGGTAATTGCCATCATCGCAATCCTTGCGGGCATGCTTCTGCCTGCGCTGAACTCGGCGCGGATGAAGGCTCATGCAATTTCATGTTCATCAAACTTGAAACAGTTCGGAATCGCGGCGGCTTCATATACTCAGACATTCAATGATTACTGGTGTCCGGGGACAACGAACTCCTGGAATAACGATGCCGGCTATGAAAACTGCTGGCTTGTTTTGCTTTGGTCCGATGTGACAGGAAAGAAGAATTTTCCAAAAACAGCGGCGGAAGCTCCGAAGGTTTCTCCGGCGATCTGCCCGGGTGCAAAGCCGGAGGACCTTTTCACTCACAACGACAGACCAATTACGAATCTCGCCTGGAATGCCCGTCTTAGTGGATACTATAACGGGGCTATGAATTTCCGGAAAATCACAAAATGTAAAACTCCTTCACAGGCTGCAACTCTTTGGGATGTAAGCAACACGGATGCGGACACAAAAAGTGTTTGGGGAGCAACATCCAATACCCGGGGGTATGACAATTCAAGTAGTGTAAAAAAGTGGACATCAATGCGTCATCCGGGAGGAAACGACAACATCCTGTATGTTGATGGCCATGTCGGAAGCGCGAATATTTATAAGCTGGTGGACAGTGCGGATTATCTGTACCGGACATTCCTTCCGGATTGTGCACGAAACGGATTCCGCCCCTGGCCCCTCTAATTTTAACGATAAGGAACAAGCATGAACAAAACCTCAATTCTTCTTTTGCTGCCGTTTGCGCTGGCTGCAAACCCTGTCTTCAACGGTTCGTTTGAACTTGGAACGGACGGCTTCGCGCTGGAACGTGAATTGCGTCCTGCGACAAATCCGTCGCTGAAATTCACTCCGCTGAAACTCGCCGCGGGAGCGCCGGGCGCAGGGAAACATTCGTTGATGATTGAAAATCCGTATGCGGAATTTTTCGGACTCTTTTCCCGCGAATTCAAACTGAAACCGTCGACGACCTACCGTTTCACTGCGAAAGTCAAGGCGGAGAAGGGCGGTGAAACGGTTCGGCTTTCCGTTTACAAAGTCGATGACAAATGGCTCGCCTATTCCCGGACGTTCAAAACATCCGGTGAATGGCAGAATTTCGACTTTACCTTCACCACGGAAAAGCGTGAGGGCAACGGCTGGCATCATGTCCAGGTCAGCTCTATTTCGCACGAAGGCAAAATCGCGGATGCATTTTATTTTGACGATTTCAAGATTGAAGAGCTTGGCGCTATCTCTTCCGCTTCGGTCAATGCAACGGCCGCTCCGGACAAGACGCTCTATCTGCGCGGCGAAGCAGCGAAACTGAATCTGAAAGTTTTCAATCCCTCCGATGCGGCGTTCGCGCAGAATATCACCGTGAGCGTTACGGATGAATACACGGGAAAAGTGATGTATTCCAAGTCCGTTCCGGTCAAGCTCGCTCCGGGCGAAGCAAAAACGGTTGCTCTGGATTCGCAGAAACTGGACCGTTTCGGCTGTTTCAGCCTTAAAGTGGACGGCAAAGGGCTGAATACCTTCACGCAGTATTTCAGCGTCATCGGAAAGTACGAGGCGAAGCCGGTGGATATCACCAAAGACTTTGTCGTTGGGTTCAACGGCGGTCTCGGTTACCGGATGTATCCGCAGGTGAAATCTCCGGTCTATACGGTCCGCAACTCTCAGCTTGAAGACCGCTTTGATCTTTACGCCAAGATCGGTTGCCGCATTCTGCGCGACCATGACGGCGGTGTGCGCGGTGTGAACTGGCCTGCCGTCGAATGGGAGCGTGGCAAATTCGATTTCAGTCACCTCGACCGTCAGATGGCGCTGTATGCGAAGTACAACATAACGCTCTTCCCGGTGATCGGCGACGGCTTTATAGAGAACACGAAGCACTGGGCAAATCAGCGCTGGCCGCTCTGGGTGGTTCCGCTTTCGGAGCGCGTGAAGGACGATCCGCCGAACTGCATGGCAGGTGCGCGCGGACACATTCTGCTCCCGCCGAAAGACCTTTACCGCAACTACATCTATCAGACAGTGAAGCATCTGAAAGGGCGGGTTCCGGTTTACGAGATTACGAACGAGCCGAATCTTTATCTTTCGCAGGAGGCGTATGTCACCTATCTGAAAGAGGCGAACGCCGCAATCCGCAAGGCGGATCCCGCCGCAAAGATCGCCGGATTCTGCCTGACCTCCGATTACGGCGCGCATGCCGCTCCGTGGATGGACAAATGTGCGCAGCTCGGCGGGCTGGACTACGTGGATGCAGTCGGTTTTCATCCGTATGCGGGGCGCGAGCTCGGTTCGCTCCGTCCTGCGGACAAGTACATCGCGGATTTGCGCGCGGAGATGAAGAAGTACGGCAAGCCTGGAATGCCGCTCTGGAACACGGAGATTTACTATCTGATCGACCAGCAGGTGAAACACGATTCCCATGAAGAATCTCTGATTCGTCCGCATCATGCGGTGTGGCGTTTCCTGGTGGACCTCGGAGAAGGTGTTGTTCAGTCGATTTCCATTCATGAAAATCAGATTTGGAAGCGGATTCTGACGCCGAATCTCTGGCATGGTGGACAGAACTTCCATCAGCTGGTGCTTTCGGAAAATGCGGTTGCGTACAACACAATGGCGCGCCTGTTCGAAGGAGCGAAACTTGTGAAGAAGATCCGCCATTCCAACGGCGTGATCTGCTATGTGTTCCGCAAGGACGGCAAGCTCATTGCGGCGGTCTGGCAGTATCAGAAGAAAAAAGGCGTCCATGCGGATCTCTCCGCATTTGAACTCATGGATATTTTCGGCAACGAGGAAAAGGCGGGCGACAAGGTGATCGGGCTTGCACCGTTCTATCTGCGTCCCGGCAAACTCTCCGAT
>DHMO01000038.1:0-40713 GCA_002405835.1 Lentisphaeria bacterium UBA4640
TACTTGTCGGGTACTTGTCGGGTGCTTGCCGGGTGCTTGCCGGGAAGTTTTCCGGAAGTTGAATCAGCAGATAGCGATTCTTCAATTCATTCTGCTCTCCCAGCAGAAAATTGCGGAAGAACTGTTCCAGAAAATGAAAATCCGGTTCTATTTTTTTCTGGTAATTCCGGTAATTCGCACGGACCAAAGCATTGCGGAAATACCATGAATGCGCGGCAAACAAATCATTGTTGACATCAAAGCCCATCGAACGCAGATATTTGATTGCAAAAACCGCAGTTGTCCGCGTATTTCCTTCACCAAACGGATGAATCTGCCAAAGCCCGGAAATAAAGCGGGCAAAATGCACAATCATTTCCGATGGAGAAAGTGTACGGTAATCAAAACAGGCTTCCTGCGCAAAATCATAATCCAGCGTCATGCGCAGTTCCGCAGAACTCGTGTAAAGCACCGTATCTCCGCGCAGAACCCACTCTTTTTTTGAAATATTATAATCCCGCAAAGAACCGGCAAACTTGAAAACTCCATTGAATATCCGCCGGTGAATCGAAATGTATCCCATCGGAGAAAATGTGAATGTTTTTTCATTCAAAAGTTCCGCAATATTCGCAGAAACTTTATCAGCCTCTTCGGTCATTGCGGAATCCTGTGTACGCGAAGACTGAGTTTGATAATAGCTGTCGATCAGGCTCTTCACCTCTTCGATGGAAATATCACCTTCAATATGACGCCGCGCGGTTTCCAAAAGATAAGACGAAGGCTTCAGCCCGTCAACCGCCTGCAAACCGATTGCAGTCTTCCAGGACTGCGCCCGCTCACTCCGGTGCGGTTCAGATTGCCGCAAATATTCATCAAATTCCTGAGGATTCATTTCCATTGACTCTTTTCTGTTCTTTTCAGACAGTATAGCATTCCCCTTGAATTTTTCAACCGGGATGATTGTAAATACTCTAAATTTAAAATAAAACCGCTCCGCGGAACCTCTTGCGGGGACGCGGAGCGGAAATCGCTGAAAAAACGCGGAATTACTTCTGGGCGTTTTCGATCAGAGCGGTGAAGGTGTCGGCCTTGAGGGCGGCACCGCCGATGAGACCGCCGTCGATGTCCTTCTGAGCAGTCAGAGCAGCAGCGTTCTCAGCCTTCATGCTGCCGCCGTACTGGACAACCGTGTTCTCGGCAACTTCAGCACCGAACATGTCGGTCAGAGTCTTGCGGATGAACGCGTGGGTTTCCTGTGCCATTTCCGGAGTAGCAGTCTTGCCCGTGCCAATCGCCCAGACCGGCTCGTAGGCAATCGTGATGTTCGCCATGTCGGCAGCGGTGAGGTCGGCAAGACCGCCCTTGAGCTGGACAGCGAGAACGTCGTTCGTCTTGCCGCCTTCGCGCTCGGCGAGGGTCTCTCCGATGCAGACGATCGGCTTGAGTTCATATTTCAGAGCGGCTTTGATGCGCTTGTTGACAGTCTCGTCGGTCTCGCCGAAGTACTGTCTGCGCTCGCTGTGACCGATAATGACGTATTCCACGCCGATTTCCTTCAGCATCGCGCCGGAGATTTCACCGGTGAACGCGCCGTTGTCCGCCCAGTGGATGTTCTGAGCACCGACTTTGACGTTCGAGCCCTTCAGGACTTCAACAGCGGTTGCAAGGCTGGTGAAGGTCGGGCAGACAGCCATGGTGACCGTGTCGCCGAACTTGGCGAGGCTTTCCTTGAGAGCTTCCGCGAGAGCTTTCGTCTCGGCGGCGGTCTTGTTCATTTTCCAGTTTCCGGCGATAAAGGTTTTGCGTGCCATTTTGCAGAATTCCTTATAGTTGGTTGTTGGTTGTTTCATCCGGTAATATAATTTCAGAAAAGAGTGAATTCAAGCTCCAAAGTCTTTTTTTTGAAAAGTTGCGGCCGGAAAGTCCGGGCTCTCCGGCCGCGGCAAAGCTCACGCATATATGACTGCGGGAAGCCGGCGGACGGAACGGACAAGCGCCATCGGCGGCACCCGCACCAGCTCAAACAGCGTCTCATCCGCCGAAGCGGAAAGGCGGAGCGTTTCCCGGCGCAGAGAAAAACCGGTCGAGCGGATGTGGCGGATAAACCACTCCTCCACAAATGAAGTCAGAGCTTCCGCGCGTTCCCGCCGGGATTCCAACGAAGCGGAGGCGCGGACAATCTCCCGGAGGAACCAGGTGTGCGACCGCTTCTGCAGTTCCAGAATCGAAAAGTTATGCTCTCCAATCCAGCGTTCCTGTGCGGCAAAACAGCGGCGGAACTTGCGGATCAGCCTCACAATCTCACGCCGGAAGGCGCGGTCGATGCTGAACCCGTCTGCGCGGAGTTTCCGTTCCAGAGCGACAATCTCCCCCAGCAGTTCCTCATTGCGGCGGTCCAGCTCCGCAACTCCGATTGATGTGTGTTCCAAATTGCTCATAGTCGTCTCCTCCATAAAATATGTTGAAGTTATGAAGCTCAATTCTTCATTTCAAGCCAGCGTTCGGCGTCGATCGCGGCGCGCGCGCCCATTCCGGCGGCGGTGATTGCCTGACGGTAACGCTTGTCCGCACAGTCCCCCGCGGCAAACACACCCTCGACCGAGGTGTACGATGTGTTGTTATGAAGTTCGATATAGCCCGACTCATCCATGTTGAGCTGTCCAACAAACGCCTTTGTGCTCGGAACATGACCGAGCGCGACGAACACGCCTTTACACGCGAGAGTGCGCTCTTCTCCGGTTGAAATATCTTTCATGCGGATTCCATCCACATCGTCCTTCCCGAAAATTTCCGTCACGGCAGAATTCCAGACAAAGCGGATTTTCGGATTCTTTTCCGCGCGTTCCGCCATGATCTTCGAGGCGCGGAGCTTGTCGCGGCGATGAATGACCGTCACTTCCGAAGCGAAACGGCTCAGGAACAGCGCCTCCTCCATCGCGGAATCTCCGCCGCCGATGACGGCTACCGGAAGACCGCGGTAAAACGCACCGTCGCAGGTTGCGCAGGCGGAAACGCCGCGTCCCTTGAACGCCTCTTCGGAATCGAGTCCAAGCCAGCGCGGAGAAGAACCGGCGGCGATAATCAGCGCGCGGCATTCCAGAGTTTCCCCCGAACTCAGATGCAGACGATGCGGACCGCCCATTGCCAGTTCGGCGGACTCCACGGCGTCGCTTTGAAAATCGACGTTGAAGCGTCCCGCCTGCTGCTGCATTTTCATCATGAGCTCGTAACCGTTGACGGCCTCCGGAAAGCCCGGATAGTTTTCGACATTGGTCGTCTGGGTCAGCAGTCCGCCCGGGAGCGGGCCCGAAACAACGAGCGGATTCAGTCCGGCGCGTCCGGCATAGAGCGCCGCGGTCAATCCGGCTGGACCGGATCCAACAATAATCAAATTTCTCATAATTCACCCCCCTTGGTGAGATTCTGAGCTACTATAGCACGGACTGTTTTAAAATGCAAGCGGGACTCCCGGATGTTTTTCCGGAAGCCCCGAAAAGAATTTTTTTATTTCCAGAATTTCAGCATGGCGTTCCACGCGGGTTCCGCATAGAAACGGTGCTCGCCGTCGCCGAGCACATGAACGCAGTTTTCCGGTGCGCCCGCCGCCGCATAGATTGTGCGGAGACGCTCAAACTGCGCATTGGCGGCACTCAACGGGAAAATCGGGTCGTGAATCCCGTTGACGATCACCAGAGGACGCGGCGCGGTCAGACCGACGACATCCGCGCTCTCGCCGTACTCCAGCAGGTGCGGAATATAATTGCAGGAACAGTGATACATCGCGCAGATGCTGTCCGCAAACGAGGAGAACGAGCACGAGGGCATGACATGCGTCAGGCGGGGCAGAACCGCCCCGGCGAACATTGAGGTCGTTCCGCCGCCGGAGTTGCCCATGATTCCGATCTGCGTCATGTCGAAATCGCCGTGCGAAGCCATCCAGTCGATCGTGCGGTCGACGTCGAACACACGCTCTCCGAGGGCTGTGCTTCCGCGCATCAGAGCGCGCATGGCGGGCTCGTAACAGGCGCATTTGTGTTCGGGATCAGTCGAATGTTCGCCCATGTAACGCTGTTCAAGGCAGACCGCCGGAATGCCGCGCTTCATACAGCCGATAGCAAAATCGCGGTCGCCTTCAATCTTCAGCGGAGTGATTTCGTCATGCCAGTCAACCGCAATGGAAGTGTGCATGCCCGTGGAGTGTCCCTGAAGGCAGATGAACGCGCGGTACGGCGGTTTCACGCCGTGCGGAATGCAGAGATAGATCAGGTTTTCCACACCCGGCTCCGAATCAAAAGCGATTTTCTCAATCGTTCCGAGTTCGTTTTCGTGCTTCCAGAGCGAACGCGGATTCAGCGGACAGCGTTCGCCGTTCAGCAGGTCGGTGATGCCGAGCAGGTCGATCAGCTCGCGACGTGATTCTTTCTGCCATGCGGCAAAATTTTCGGTGGAATTGAAACGGCAGTTCTTGACTTTCATAGGGAATATCTCCTTTATCGGTTCCAGTATTTCAGCATAACATCCCAGGCGGGCTGGGCATAGAAGCGGTGTCCGCCCTCCGTTGCAACAAGAGCGCACTCGGTTTCGGCTCCGGCTGCGGTGTAAATTCCGCGCAGAGCGGTGAACTGGCGGCACGCAGCCCCGTATGGAAAGATCGGATCAAAACGTCCGTTGACCATCACGACCGGACGCGGGGCAATCAAGCCGGCGACGTCCGCGCTCTCACCGTACTCCAGCAGGCGGGGGATGTAGTTGCAGGAACAATGGAGCATCGCGCAGATGCTCTCTTCAAACGAACTGAAGCAGTACCCCGGCATCAGATGCGTGGGACGCGACAGAACGGCACCGGCAAACATCGTCGTCGTTCCGCCGCCGGAAGTTCCCATGACGCCAAGTTTGCTCACATCGAAATCGCCGCGCGAAACCAGGTAATCAATGGTGCGGTCGACGTCGAACACGCGCTCTCCGAGAATCGTGCGGCCGCGCATCAGTGCGCGCATGGCGGGTTCGTAACAGGCCGGCTCATGCTCCGGATCGGTGCTGTGCTCACCCATGTAACGCTGTTCAAGGCAGACCGCCGGAATGCCGCGCTTCATACAGCCGATCGCAAAATCGCGGTCGCGGATCTGCGGAGAGGACTTGGTTTCATCGCGCCAGTCAACCGCGATGGACATGTGCATTCCCGTGGTATGCCCCTGCATGCAGATGAATGCATGATACGGCGGCTTCACACCGTGCGGAATGCAGACATAGAGCAGAGTCTCCACACCCGGCTCCGAATCGAAGGCAATTTTCTCGATCATTCCAAGTTCGTTTTCGCGCTTCCAAAGCGAACGCGGATTCAGCGGACAGCGTTCGCCGTTCAGCAGGTCGGTGATGCCGAGCAGGTCGATCAGCTCGCGGCGTGATTCTCTCTGCCATGCGGCAAAGTTTTCGGTGGAGTGGAAACGGCAGTTTTTCACTTTCATAAAATTCTCTCCTCAAGCCCATTCGGGATTCTGAAGTTCTTCTATGTACGGAAACAGCTTTGCGGCTTCATCAATCCGGTTCTCCTCCTGGAGCCAGAGGAAACAGCGGACAATATCGTTGTGCGCCTCGCAGGAAAAGACATTGCGCAGGCCGAGCATCGCTTTCGCAACCGCGCGGTCGGAAGGCGTCCCGTCCCACCCAGCCTGGATATTCTGGAGCGAACGCGAAAGATAACCGAATCCGTGAACCGAACTCCACGCTTCAAAAAGCTGTTTCATGCGAGCGGAATCGCTCAGCGGTTCACTGAGTGTTTCCAGATAACGGAAAAATGAAATGCGCATTTCTCCCTCAAGCGGAGTGATCTCTTCCGCATCAAACGAATACGGCAGAATTTCCAGCGCGTAGACGCCGCGGGCATCGAACAGAGCCTTCGGCAGATAGCCGAACCGCCAGAGTTTACCCGCATGGATACTCGGGAAATAGAAGTTGCCGGGACAGTACACAATCGGCGTTCCGTTCCAGTATTCGACACCTTCAGGACAGTGCGTATGGCAATTGAAGACGAATGACGCTCCGGCATCGGCGAACGCGCGGCAGAGCTCCTGAATGCGCGGCGACGGGAACGGGTTGTATTCGTGTCCGCCGTGCAGAGTCACAACCACCCGGTCCGCACTCTTTGCGGTTTCCGCGACTGCACGGAGATTGCGAAGCGGAAGCTGAGGAGCCGGTCCTGCCATGTTCTCCTGCGCCACGCCGAATTCATGCTCGCAGAAATTGAAAATTGCGATTTTTTCTCCGCAGACCGTCAGAACCAGCGGCTTCTCCGCGTCGTCCAGATTCACTCCTGCGCCAACCGTGCGGATTCCGCGGCGGTTCAAAACGTCAATCGTCTGAAGAAGCATTTCCGGTCCGTAATCTCCGATGTGGTTGTTCGCAAGCAAAGCGACCTCGAATCCGCCGGCGGCGGCAAGTTCCGCGGAAGACGGCAGCGCATAAAGATTCGGTCCGCTCTTCGGAATCGGATTCACCGGTTCACACAGCGGAGTCTCCCACTGGACAACGCGCAGATCCGCCGCATTCAAAAACGGCGCGACTTTCGCAAAAAGTCCGGCGGAACGCCCCTTCGCGACAATTTTTTCCCCCTCGCGGCACGGGCAGACATCGCCCGTGATCACCATCCGGAATCGCGTTCCGCCTTCCGGCTCACGAAATTTCAAAAGACCGTTCTCTGCAATCATCGGAATCTCCTTTTTTGTTTTCTGAACACTACTATATCCCTCTTTTTTCATAAAAAAAAGAGTTTCATGACTTGAAAATATCTGTTTTCTGAACAAAATTATCTGAAAACAGAACGGAGCATCATGAAGATCATCAAAGAGAACGGACCGGGCAACAGCGTCGATCACTACCGCGAGGACTGGTTCCCCGGAAACGACAAAATTTTCACGGCTCTCCGCGAGAACACTCCCGTTCCTTACGGACAGCTTCTCTGGCCGCGCTACTGCTCCGAAGTCCGGCGCAGGGGAACCGGCTGGTTCCGCTTTGAAAACACTCCCGAACTCACCTTTGAATATCTTTTCGAGGGAACTCTTTCCTATACACAGAACGGCGTCTCCGAACGGGTGAATCCGGGTGAAATCTACATCATGCATCCGGGCAGCGACATTGTGTTTCATGCGGGAACAAAGGATTTTTTCCACCGTTACCGCATCATGTTCTGCGGAACGCTTGCACATGAACTGGATCTGGAACTCGGACTTCATCGCCGCAACGTCTGCCGTCTCGCGAATCCGGAACCGTTCCTTGCCGGAATCCGCGCAATTGCGGAACGGATGCAGGCCGGCAATCCCGATGATGCGGCGAAACTCTCCGCAATGGCATACTCGCTCATCACCGGATTTGCGGAGGAACTCAACCGCGGACGCGAGCAGGATATTCCGGAACCGCTCGGAAGAATCGTGCGCGGAATCCGCGCAAACCCTTCCGGGGAAAAACCGATCCGGCGTCTTGCGGAGGAAAACGGAATGGAAGTCCACATGCTCATGCGCCTCTTCCGGAAACACCTCGGAGTCTCGCCGCTCGAATACCGGAACCGTCTGCGCATGGAAGAGGCGAAACGGCATCTCGCACGCTCCGGACTCTCAATGAAGGAGATCGCGGAACGGCTCGGTTACCGGAATGCGCTCTATTTTTCCACCGCTTTCCGCAAGTACACCGGTGTGACGCCCTCTCTTTACCGCAAGCGCAGCCGCGGAACAATCGAATGATCAGGGCTGCTTTGCAAGAATCCCGCGCATATCTGCAGCAAGCGCAGAGCATTGCAGAAACAACTCCGGCGCAATGCGGTCGCCCTCACCGAGAAACGAAAGGCCGTAAACCTGCGCACCGTCCATCAGAGGGAAACAGAGATTCCAGTGTCCGGAATCATCATGCCAGATCGCATGGCGGTCGCGCTGAAACTCTTCGATGCGGCGGAGAACGGAGTTGCGCCGACGCTCGCGCGCGATTCCGGTAAAACGTTCGTCAACATCCGCCAGCAGCATCTTCCGCGCCCGCTCCGCACCGTAACGGACGGAGAGAATCACAAGCGCGATGTTGGAATGCGAAAGAGCCTGCTCCGGAAGCGGAAGCGATGATATGCGGTGTCCGTTTTCAAAAAACGAGTGATACAGATAGACCAGCCGGTCGTTGAACATTCCCGCCAACGCTCCGCCGCAGCCCATCCGCTGAAGTTCGGAGTGCAGACGCAGAATCGCGTTCTGCGGGAAAAAGTTGTGGCGCAGACTCGACTGTCCGAGCTCGATCATACCGAGTCCGGGCTCGAATGTGCGGTATGAAACCTTGTGCACGTATCCGGCTTCGACCAGATCGGCAAGAAGTCTGCTCGCCGCAGGTGGCGTAATCCCCGTCTGTGTACAGATTTCTTTCAGCGACAGCGGATCGCGCGCCTGGGTCAGCGCTTCGAAAACGGCAAATGTTTTTTTCAGAATCAGGGTTTTCATAACCGTACTATAATTCCACTATGCGGAATTTTCAAGCAAAAGACCCTTTTCCGTCTTCTCCCGCCCTTGTTTCCGCATGGATTCCGGAGTATAATTGAAAAACAGAGAAAAAGGAGCTTCATCATGATTATACCGAAAAAAAATCTTTCCGCCGACTTCGTAGTTGTCGGCGGCGGCATGGCCGGAATCTGCGCGGCGGTCGCGGCGGCGCGGAACGGAATCAAAACCGTGCTTGTTCAGGATCGTCCGATGCTCGGCGGCAACGCCTCCAGCGAAATCCGCATGTGGATCTGCGGCGCACACGGAAAAGACCAGAAAGAGGCGGGCATTCTGGAAGAAATCCTGCTCGAAAACTATTACCTCAACCCCACTCTCCGCTTCACGATCTGGGACGACGTGCTCTACACGGTCGTCCGCGACGAACCGAATGTCACCCTTCTGCTGAACACAACCGTCATGGATACGGCGGTTGAAAACGGGAACATCGTCTCCGTATCCGCCTGGAACATGCACAGCTGCACCCGTTACGAAATCTCCGGACGCTTCTTCGCCGACTGTTCGGGCGACAGCATCCTCCGTCTTTCCGGAGCGGAATACCGGACCGGACGCGAGGCATCTTCCGAATTCGGCGAAACGCATGCGCCGGAGCAGGCGGACGCCAAGACCATGGGAAATTCGATTCTCATTCAGCTCCGCCGCACGAACGGTCCGCACCGTCCGTTCATTGCGCCGGAATGGGCGTATCACTACACAAATGAAACCGTCCCGCGCAAAAACAGCATCGGCGAAAATCTCCGGCGCGGCAACTTCTGGTGGATGGAGTTCGGCGGCGTCCGCAACACCATTGCCGATGCCGATGAAATCCGCGACGAACTGCTCAAAATCGCCTACGGATGCTGGGAATACATCAAAAACAATCCCGACGGACACGCCGCCGAATGGGAGCTCGACTGGATCGGCAAACTCCCCGGCAAACGCGAAAACGTCCGTTACGTCGGCGACCACATCCTTACTCAGCCGGAAGTCGAAGCCGGCGGGCATTTCCCCGATGCGGTCTGTCACGGCGGCTGGAGCATGGACAACCATCACCCCGAAGCGTTCTACTATCCCGGCGCGCCGACCGTCTATCACCCCGCCCCCTCGCCCTACGGCATCCCGTACAGCTGTCTCTATTCCCGCAACATCGGGAACCTGTTCTTTGCCGGACGCAACATCTCCTGCACGCACATGGCGATGAGTTCGACGCGCGTCATGGCGACCTGCGCCACGATGGGACAGGCGATCGGCACAGCGGCCGCGCTCGCGGTCCGCCACAACACAACCCCGCGCGGTGTCCGTCTGAACCATCTGGAAGAACTGCGCGACACGCTCCTCGAACAGGACCAGTTCATTCCGTTCACGACCCGCAAGGTTTCCGCACTGAGCCGCTCCGCTAAAATTTCACATGAAGCGCTCCGCAACGGCATCGACCGCTCCATCGGCGACACCGACAACGGCGCGTGGATTGACCTCGGCTCCGACTGCCGTTACGAATTTTCCGCTCCGGCAACGCTCCATTCGGTCCGTGTTATTTTCGACAGCGACTTCGGCGACACCAAGCGGATGCGGAACATCGAAGGCATTCCGGAAGACGATGCGGAGCGTCATGTTCCCGGCACGATTGCGCGCGACTTCCGTCTTGAGATTCTGCGCAACGGCAAATGGGAACTTCTCCGGGAAATTGAGAACAACCGCAAACGTTACCTGCGTCTGACCTTTGCCCCGGCGGAAGCCTCCGGCATCCGTCTGATTCCCGAACGTTCGTGGGATCCCGCCGCGTCCCGCGTGCACCTCTTCTGCTTTGAAGCGGAGTAAGACGCGCCCCCTTATTCGATACAGTACTCCACGTTATCAATATATGCGGCTGCTGCGGAATGGTTCCGCAGCAGCCGCATATTTGCAAACGTTCTCCTTCCATTCCGGTTCAATGCGGAAATCATGCCGTCTGAACCGACTGCTTCATGTTTCAATTTCTTTCTGCTGCAATGCTGAAGTTACAGCGTTTTTTATGCAGTTCCGTTCCTGAGCCGAGTGTTGTTTCCCGGATTTTTGAACCATCCGAATCATCTATCTTGAGATCAAAGCCAAGAGCAGAACCAGTTTTTGCGCGAATGACGAGAATGAAAGAATAGCCGTCGGCATTCTGCTTCACATCAAGTCTACAGTCGGCAGGCTTGACCGCTCCGGAGGTATGCAGTTTTTCTGCATCGCGCGGTGTGACAAACACCCGGAATGTTTTCGGAGTGTATTCCTGTGCATGGGTTTGCGGGAGAAAAAACGGAGCAAGGTCGAAAAAGAGCTCAACGCAATCCGTTTCCCAGGGTTTTCGGTTGCCGGAAGGTCCGCTGCCGGAGGCGTCTTTCACTCTCATTTCAACCTTGATTTCTCCATTTCCGAATGCGATTTCACCTTCCGCATTCTCCATTTTGAACACTCGCGGAATCAACTTGTTTTCCACAAGTTTCAGCGGGATACGGAAAACATTCCCGTTGACATGCAGCATCAGCGTCAGCGGGCTACCGTCATTCACAACATTCTTCACCGGAATCTCTATTGACTGCACAGCTTTCGGATTGAGAGTAAAGCTCTGCGGTTTCTGCGCAGTCAATCCGCCGCCTGTTATTCCGGCAAGACCTTTCTGTTCAACGTCGGAATCGTTGTAAAGAGAAATGAAGACCGAATTTCCGGCTTTGCGTGCCAATTCTCCCGTGCTCACCGGCTGTTCCAAACGGATCGGAAGCCTCTCAAGTTTCGCAAGGAATTCCGCGTCCTCAAGGGTCCCCGGACGCAGGTAGTACGGAGCCGGACCAATCTCTTTTTCCTCCGGGACTTCCGGGTTTCCGAAGACATCCATCACCTCAAACGGGGAGAAATCCGCACGAACTCCTTTTTTCCGGCGATACTGCCAGACCGCCGCTATGAGCTTTCCCTCTTTGCGGTACACATAGCAGATTGCACCGTTGGAATAACGGATTTTTCTCACAGGTTCCGCAGCTTCGAACAAACGCGCCACGGCATTATACGCAACCGCATTTTCCGACAGAATCAGTTCATGAAAATTTTCATCTCCGGCAAGGCGGTTCGGTGTAAGAATCCGTTTCCAAATCTGATTCTCATTAATGGTTATTGACTGTCCGAGTCCTTCGCCGAGATCCACAAGAAAACGGCAGACGACCTCGTGCGGACGGCAGCGGCTTTCATTGTAGTAACGATGGTTCACGCCCTCAACCAGATAATACAGTTCCGTATTCCAAACCGGAATATCCCGTTTTCCGTATTCCGCCATTTTTTGCCGGAGCTCGGCGATGTTTTTATCCGCGGGATACCGCGCACCGAGTTCCCGTGCGCCATAAGGATGAAAACCGAGAATATCGATGCACTCCAGCCCGCCGGCCTTGACACACTGATTCATCCATGAAGCCGGCACGGCCCCGAAATCACTGCTCAAACAGAATCCGGAAATTTTCGCGGACGGATCAGCCTCCCGGATGGCATTGTACGCCTCTTTCAGATATGAAACATATGTTTCAGGTGCAAGATAAAGGTTCGGTTCGTTTGCAATCTCATAGACCGGGATGCGTCCCCGGACATGCTTCACCGTCTGATAAATATAGTTGCGGTAAAATTCTTTCGGCGGCAGAATGATGTGTCCGCGAACGGAAGGCATGCAGTTCGGAGGATCGTTTTTCACCCGTTCCGAAAGAGGCAGCACCCAGCGGGGCCAGCGCTGAGGCTGATAATGGCGGAAATTCTCGATGAATCCATCGCCGATCACAGGGAAAAGAGTGATCTTGTATTTTCCGCAAATTTCCAGCTGGCGGTCCAGAAGCGAAAAATCAAATTTTCCGCGCTCCGGCTCAACAGCCGGCCAGTTGACGCCGCGAACCCCTGAATCATGATCCCGCAATATGCGGCAGCCGATTCGCGAATAGAGTTCAAAACGAGC
Source organism: Lentisphaeria bacterium UBA4640 (assembly GCA_002405835.1). Lineage (GTDB taxonomy): Bacteria > Verrucomicrobiota > Lentisphaeria > Victivallales > UBA1829 > UBA1829. Next base: position 12,433 of record DHMO01000038.1, read on the forward strand.
CTCCAGCGGAGCATTGTAAACCGTATAAGCCGGCGACTTCAGCTGGGGAGCCATCCGGCAGGCGAATCCGCCGTTGAACCCGACCACAAAATCTTTGGTTACATCAACCGGTTTTGCTTCATATTTCCCGATTACACAGAAAAACTGATCAAGGGTGTTCACACCTGTTCCGGCAATCCTGATGCGGAAACCGCCGAAACGCTCCAGTCTGCGCGGAAGCAGCTCTATCTTTTTTGTTTCTCCCGGTTGAAGTTTCACTGCAACCGCTTCGCTGAAGCATTGTTTCCCGAAATACTCATCCGTTCCGGTTACAGTAAGCGTCTGCGCGAACACAGAGCTGGATGGATTGGAAACTTTCAGACACAGCTTCGCTGTTTCCCCGCGGTAATAAAGATTTTTATCCGGAACAGCAACCGCACAGACGGAAGCGGCGGCAGGATTCCCGACTTCTTCAAGTTTCAGATCATCAAACTGAAATGAATCCGCATGCTGAACATCATGCGTCGTCGGAGCGATCAGAATGTGATACCAGCCGCTGCCGTTCTGCTTTTCCGTGGTAAATGTGAAGCTGAACGACCTCCATCCGCGTTCCGTTTTAACCGTATGAGGATAGGCAAGCCATTTCCCGTCCACCTTGAAGATGCGGAAACAAACCGGGCTTCCGCCCTTTTCCGCCTTCACTTTCGCGGAAAAACGATAGGTTGCGGAAGGTTTCAGTTTGAATTCACGGGAAAAGACTGCAAAATATTCCGCATACGGATTTTCCACAAGAAGCGAAAACTGTCCTGAACCCGGAGCTCCGGCGGAGAGCTTCAAGGGAATGAATTTCAATTCCGAATTCGAGGACGGACGCAACTCTTTTTCAAGCGCGAAACCATCCGTTCCCAATTCAAAAGAGCCGTTGAACACCGGGTTCGCCGTCAAAGCAAACGGAAGAAGGGAAAGCAATATGAATTTGTTCATTTTCCACCTTCCTCCGTCATCTTTCAAACAGGGCCACATTGCCCGGACCGTATTTTTCCCCCTCGCCGCGGTACAGGCTCTTGATGGTCTGGACTTTCCGGCTGACAACCGCGCCGTTCACTTTCAGGAATGTGGAACGCAGCTGATGAACAAAAATCTGATCCACAGCGCTCTCCAGACTCACTCCGCCGGAAACATCTATATAAGACCGCTCAATCTGGTTTGCATACAAAACTCCGTTTTCTCTGGCAGTCGGCTGCTGGCTTGTGACCAGAAACATCCCGGACTCCATCGCAGAAATCCGCGCCGTTTGAATCAGAGAATTTTTCTCCGGCTCTCCTCCGCCGCCCCAGTTTGAACCCAGAGCCTTATTCCAGGTAACTATCGGCATATACGAATTGAAAAACCTCCCGGCGTTCCGTGTCGCATTCACCGGGGCGACCGTCCGGTGAGACGGGCAGAACCAGAGACCGCCCTGTTTATCAGAGCACTCTTTTGTTCCGGCATACGCTCCAAGCACAACGGGAAAACGATTGGACTCATTGTCATTGACAAGCGGAAGGCGGTCCTCGTTATCACCCGTATAACTGAACGCTGCAATTCCAATCTGCCGCAAATTTCCTGTACAGGTGATTTCCCGCGCCTTTTCCCGTGCCGAATTCAACGCAGGCAGAAGCATTCCGGCAAGGATTGCGATAATTGCAATCGTTATAAGAAGCTCTATCAGAGTGAATTTTTTATTCTGCATGTTCATAAAACCTCCTTTACACCTTTTCCTTTGAAAGTTTGCGGACGGATATTCCGCGGTTGATGGCTTCGCACGCTTTTGCTCCGGCGGCCTCGCCCGTTTTGAGGCAATCGCCCGTGACCCGGTATGCGGCATGAGCAATATAAGACCCCGAAATACAGCGTCCGGCCGTCAGCAGATTCTCCGCATTCAGCGGGACCAGCGAGCGGAACGGTATCTCAAATCCGGGATTGACCAGATTCGTCTGATGATGCGCACCCGGTTCATGAATATCCACACCAAAACGCACCTCGCAGATGCCGTCCGGCTGTTTTCTTCCGTTCTTCAGATCATCATCCGTAATATAATATTCCCCTCTGATCCGGCGGGTTTCACGCACGCCGATCACCGCGGGAAGCTCCGCAAGATAAACGTCACCGAGAAAATCGCGGATCAGTTCAAAATACTGCATTGCCTTCTCCACCTGGCGAAACCCTTCCTGCGCGGCTTTGCTCAACTGGTCGCCATCGCTCCCGGAAAGTTTGCGGATATGCGTCCACTGAACCAGAGCCTCGCCTTCACGCGGGAGTTTGATCAGAGCAGGGAAAGTGAACGGAACATCTTCCTCAAACTGTTCGCGGTCCTTCACCCGTTTTTCCAGAACCGTGTACCAGTCGAGAATGCGGTCGGCGGGGTATTCCCTGCGGACACCGCCGAGTTTGAACATCATGGTCATGGGCTGAAACGCGCCGTCCTCCGGACGCCCCACTTCAAACGGACAGCCGGCACGCGCCGCAATGTCGCCATCGCCCGTGCAGTCGATCACGGCTTTTGCGCGGATCAGCTGTTTTCCTGATTTGTTCTGGACAAACACGCCGCGAACCTCGCGCTCCTCCATGAAAGGCTCGCATGCGATTGTGTAAAGGAGCACATCGATGTCCAGCTCCATTGCATAGCGGTTCAGCAGCAGAGCCATTTCGACCGGGTCGAACGAAATATCCCAAAGCCCGCCCCACGCCTTCCGCTCCATAAGTTTTTCGCGGATCTCCTTATTTAGTCCCTCTTTCCGGTTATCGAAAAACGGAGAAAGCAGACCAAGAGTCCACATTCCTCCCAGCTTCCCGCCGTATTCGACAAGCGTCACCCGTGCACCGTTCCGCGCCGCCGTGATCGCAGCACCCATTCCGGCAGGTCCGGCGCCGACCACAAGCACATCGCATTCGCTGCGGACGGGAATTTCAAGCGATTGTCTTACTTTCTGCATAGAAAAACCTCCTGTTTTCTCTTTGGAAATCTTTTTTATTATACCATAAAACCGCCAATTTGACAATGCAGAAAGATGTTGTATATTTACAGTATCATGCTGAAATTCGATATTTTAGACAAATATATTCCGCCGCACCTGCCACAGTTCATTGACAGGAGCATCCGCCGTTTTCAAAAACGGCACAATCTTTTTATGACCGTTCACGCCATGACAGGACGCTGGTACAACACGAAAGAGAATTTTCTTTTTCACTGGTGGGGAACTCACCGTTCCGGATTCTGCAGCAAAGACCGCTATATACGAAAATTCGATAAAAACTGTCTTGACAACTGCGGCGCGGCAGTGGAAACGGAAGCGCTGCGATGCGGAAAACCATTCCGCCATTTCTGCTGGAAAGGAGTACAGGAACTCGTGGTTCCATTCATCTGGAACGGAACGCTGGAACTGATCTTCTATCTCGGACCTTTCCGCGGGGAACGGCCTTCCGACAAACTTCTTGCAGAACAATGGACGGCCCTTCCCACATATCCCGCCGGCGACGCCGAAACGGAACTGATCGAGGAGACGCTTTCTCTCGGCATGGCGTTCTACATGCGTCTGCATCAGGAAAACCTGCAGACGCCGATCCTTCCGAACCGGAAAGAAGACATTCGGGAATACATTTTGCGCAATGCATGCGGAACGGTTTCACTGTCCGGTCTGGCGCATCATCTCGGAATTTCCGCATCCCGGGCAAGTCATGAATGTCTCACGCTGCTCGGTGTGCCTTTTCAGCAGCTGGTCTTGAATGTCCGCATGAAGAAAGCCGCCGGACTTCTGTGCAGAACCGGCGAACCGATCAAATCCATTGCAGAAAAATCCGGTTTTTCCAATGTTTATTATTTCACCCGGATGTTCCGTCAGTTTTACAATCTTCCTCCCGCCCGCTACAGGCGGAAATTTTCGAAACCGGAAGACGAGGAGCAATCTGCGCCTGACAGTTTTCGCTCAACAGGAGAATGAGACTCAAGTCAGGCTCAAATTTGCAAACCGGTCCGCAGGATATAAAAATCCTGCGGACCGGGAATGGTTATTTTTTCTTCTCCTGCGCTTTTTCGCGAAGCCGGCGGCGAACTTCATCTTCCGATTCAAAATCATGTTCGGCGGCGTTGTGCGCCCACTGACTGAAATCCTCTCGGATGGAATTGTCCAGCTCCATGTCGGCTCCGGCGAACTCCTCCGTGGCAATCTCTGAAAGGCGTTCCAATGAAATCTTCATGCGCCACCTCCTTCAGGGGATGATGCAAAGGACATTGTACTTGCCGTCAATCACCTTTGCGCCTTCCGTTTCATGTTCAAAGCCCGGGAACTCGCGGTCCCATTTCTCCAGAGATTCCAGATACCTGATCTGCGGACTCGACTTGTCACCGAAATTCTCACCGGACATCAGCATCGGAATGCCCGGAGGATACGGGATAATCGAATTTGCCGTGATACGCCCGTGCAAACGGTCCGAAGGAACAAACTCCACTTCGCCGCGGACGATTTTCTCATAGGCCGCACGGGGCGTCATCTCCTGTTTCGGAAGTTTCGCAAAAGCCTCATTCAGAAGAGCTCCCGGCTTCTCCGCTTTCAAATACTCGAAAATCCGGTCCGAAAGCTCGTGAATGCCGATATTTCCGTACACTTCCGGGTGGTCGTGAACCAGACCCGGCAGCACTTCAGACACCGGAGTGTTGCGGTCGTAAAACTCTTTGAAATTCAGCAGACGGTTCACCAGCGTTCCCCATTTGCCTTTGGTGATTCCCATTGAGAAAAGGAACATCAGCTGAAAATCAGTCGTGCGCGTCGGAACAATTCCCTCCTGATAAATATAGGCGGAAACCAGCGCGGCGGGGACTCCATGCGCCAGCATCGCGCCGTCGTCGCCCATTCCGGGACCGAGAATGCTGACTTTGACCGGGTCCAGCATCACCCAGTTGTCCTCCAGCCCTTCGAACCCGTGCCAGACATCGCCGGGATTCATGCGCCAGTTGCGCTGTTCCCGGATCAGCAGTTCGCGCGGAGCATCCGCGAATTCATATTCAACTCCCGTCCTGTAATCCTTCACAACCGGAGCATTCCACGGCTGGAAGAACCATGACCCGGCTTTCCGGAAATCGCGGTACAGACGCGCCATCGCCTGCCGGAAGTCCACGGCCTCCTCAATCACCTCACGCGTCAGCGATTCACCGCTGCGGTCCATCATCGCACACGAAATGTCGTTCGACGCACAGATCGCATAAAGCGGCGACGTCGTGGCGTGCATCATGTACGCCTGATTGAAACGGTCGAAATCCACCGCACGCCGTCCGTTGCGGACATGGATATACGACGCCTGCGAAAGCGCGTTCAGCAGCTTGTGCGTCGAATGCGTCGCAAAAACCGTTGCCCCTTTGTGCCGTTTCGGGTCGCCGCGCATGGCGTAGTGATCCGCATATATGGGATTGAAACGGGCATAACCATACCAGGCTTCATCAAAGTGAATTCTGTCATTGCTTTTTGCGAGCTCCTCTTCCACCTTTGCGGCATTGTAGCAAAGCCCGTCGTAGGTGCAGTTGGTGACAACCGAATAGGCGGTTTTGCCGCCGCGGTTCGGCAGCGGACACGCCTTGATTTTAGCGGCAATCGCCTCCGGCGTCATCTCGGAACGCGGAATGGGACCGATGATGCCGTAACGGTTGCGCGTCGGAACCATGTAGACCGGAACACCGCCGGTGAGAATGAGTCCCTGTTCTACGGATTTGTGGCAGTTGCGGTCGCAGACCGTGAGTTCTCCCTCCGCAACGGTCGCCTGGATGATCGTCCGGTTGGATCCGGAAGTACCGACGACAACCGAATAGGATTCATCGGCGCCGAAGACGCGCGCGGCGTATTTTTCGGATTCGCCGAACGCGCCTTCATGATCGAGCAGAGAACCGATGGAGGTTCGTTCAATGCCGGTATCGGTGCGGAAAAGATTTTCTCCGTAGAAATCATAGAATTTCTTTCCTTCCGGACTCTTTGTGAACCCGATTCCCCCCTGATGCCCGGGCGCGGCCCATGAATACTCGTGATTTTCCTCGTTGTACTCCCAGATTGCCTTCATGAGCGGCGGAAGCAGCAGATTGCGGTAGCGGCGGACCGCCCCCTCGACGCGCCCGGCGATAAACTGCGGGCTGTCCTCAAAAATCCAGACAAATTCATTCGCGAGCTTCATCAGCTCCGGAGAAAGTTTCTGCGATGTCTTCGCGCGGTCCGCCATCAGGAACACGGGAACGAGCCCCTGACGCTCCTTGATTTTGTTGAGCAGCGCGCGCACCTTCGGCTCGCCCTTCATGTCGGTCGCGACAAGAAATGCGTCGATATCCATATTCGTTGCGGCGAGCGGCAGCGCCTCTTCCGCATCATCCGCAGTAATGGAATTGATGTTTTTTTCTTCCAGCGCATCAATGAGACGCCCGATTGCGCGTTCCATGACGCAGCTCGAATCGCTGAAACGGTCCCCGACAATGAGGACCTGTCTGTTTTCCAGTTCTGTGTTCATAAAAATCCCCCCTTTGAATTAAGAATCAGAGTTTTACCGCACCTGAAGCAAATGCGATGATGGCGGCGAGCGCAACCAGTGCAATGATCGCAACGCCCGTCCGTTCCGCCGGAGAGAAGACCGGTTCAACCGGCTTTCCGGCTTTGCGCGTCTCCGCGTCCGCATCACGCCGCGCCCGGACATAAACCGGAATCCCGATCACCAGGAAGATGAACGCCATCAGCAGATAGGTAAGCCCGGCGGCGTAAATCATCCAGATTGCATAGAGCGTTCCCGCGACGCCGCAGACAAACGCGAATCCCGCTTTTACGGTTACATTTGCCGGATACTGGTGCGTCGCGCATATTTTCCAGAGATACGCGCAGCACGCCAGATACGGCGGCAGAATCATAACGCCCGTCACCGAAAGCATCGTGTTCCACGCATCCGAGGCGAAATAGACGAAAATCATCGCGAGCTGCATCACCGAACTCGTCACCCAGAGCGAAATATCCGGTGTCCCGTTTGCATTCAGCCGCGTGAAAATCTTCGGGAACGTCCCGTCCTGCGCGGCGGCCTGCGGAATCTGCGCAATCATGATCGTAAACGCCAGCCAGCTTGTAAGCAGAGCGACTATCACGCCGAGATTCATCACATCGCCGCCCCACGTGCCGATGACATCCGACAGCAGCGCCGCCGTCGACGGATTCGGCAGTTTCGCCAGCTCCGGCTGATACATGCGTCCGAACGGCAGAATCGAAAGCAGAGCGTAGATCACCAGACACCCGGAGAATCCGAGCAGAGTCGCTGAACCGACCGACTTCGGATTTTTTGCCTGTGACGACACCACAACAGCGCCCTCGATTCCGATAAACGCCCAGAGCGTCACCAGCATCGTCGATTTCACCTGTGAAAGCAGCGAACCGAGCGGCCTGATCCCATCCGCGGCAATCGTCTCGTGTCCCCACATGTCCGTTGTAAAAAACGCCCAGCGGAACGAGAAAATCATAATGACGATGAACAGCACGATCGGGACCAGTTTAAATATGGTTCCTACGGTGTTGACAAACGCCGCCTGACGCGTTCCGCGCAGAACCAGCCAGTTCATCACCCAGATCATCAGCGAGCCGCCTATGATGGACGGAATGTTGTTTCCGCCCTTGAACGTCCCCGGGAAAAAGTAGTCAAGCGAATCCATCAGCAGCACGGCGTAGCCGACGTTGCCGAAGATGTTGCAGAGCCAGTACGCCCATGCCATCTGGAACCCGGCAAAGCGTCCGAATCCCAGACGTGCATACGCATAAATACCCGCGGATGCGTCGGGCCGCGCCTCCGCGAGAATGCGGAAGGTGTTGGCGATGAAATACATGCCGATTCCGGTAATGATCCACGCGATGACAACCTCCATAACCGCCGCATCCTGCGCCATATTCTGCGGGAGGCTGAAAATGCCTCCGCCGACCATGGCGCTGATGACAAGAGCGGCGAGAGATATCACGCCGAGCTTTTTTTCATTCCCAGCCATAATGGTTCCCCCCTTCTCCTGTTCAGTGTTTCGCGGAGACCTTCTTCAGAAGCTCTTCGACCTCTTTTGCGCCGGTGTCGTAATGCGCGAACTCATCCGGCTGGAGCTCTTTCAGCAGACGGAGAAATTCCCCCGCATGAACGCGCTCTTCGTCCGCAATATCAAGCAGGACAGCTTTGGAGCGCAGACAGTCGATGGAATCCGCGAGCTGCGTGTAGAGTCCGACGGCTTCGTATTCGGCGGCGACCATGTAGCGGATCGCGCGGACGAGTTCGTCGTTGTTGAGTTTGTGTCCGGCTTTGACGGACGACGGCAGTGATGATGAGAATTCAGGCATATCAAGTCCCCCCTTGTTTCAAACCGGACCCCCTGTCCGGTTTCCGAGAGAAAAGATAAAACCGTTTTCCCGCTTTTCAAGCAGGGAAAACAGCGGGAACAAAACAATGTTAGGACGAACGCGCAGAAAGAACGGTGAGAAAAAATTTATTGATTGACAGGCGAAAACGGCTGCAGCAGTCCTCTATGGACTTCTGCTTTCTCTATAATAGCGGGAAAAGCGTTTTTCAAACGCTCTTCCCGTACAAACCGGAGTTTTCTCACTCTTCCGCAGGCAAATGCGTGCAGCCGCGGCCGATATAAATCTGGCGCGGACGGACAATTTTCGTGTTCGTTCCGATCATCTCTTTCCAGTGGGCGATCCAGCCGGGAAGACGAGCCAGAGCAAACATCACGGTAAACATGTTTTCCGGAATTCCGAGCGCACGGTAGACAATGCCGGAGTAGAAATCGACATTCGGATAAAGGTTGCGGGAGATGAAATAATCGTCATTCAGCGCGATTTTTTCAAGCTCAAGTGCAACATCCAGAAGCGGATCCTTGATGTGCATCTTCTTCAGGAATGCATGGCACTCCTTCTTGATGATCTTCGCGCGCGGATCAAACGTCTTGTAAACCCGGTGCCCGAAGCCCATGAGACGCGTCGGATTGTTCTTGTCCTTGACCTGTTCGATGAATTTTTCAATGCTTCCTCCGCGCTCAATCCGCCGGAACATCTCCACGACCTCCTGGTTCGCGCCGCCGTGCAGCGGACCCGAAAGAGCTGAAATTCCGGCGGAAATCGTTGCATAGAGATTGACCTGTGCGCTGCCGATCGTGCGCACCGTCGTCGTCGAACAGTTCTGCTCATGGTCCGCATGAAGAATCAGCAGAACATTGAGCACTCGAACCGCTTCCGGAGAAATCTTGTACGGATTCACCGGAGAGTCGAACATCATATTCAGGAAGTTCGCGCAATACGAAAGATCATGGCGCGGGTAAACGACAGGTTCGCCGATGCTCTTCTTGTACGCAAGCGCCGCCATCGTGCGGACCGTGGAAATCAGACGCGCAGTCGAAAGTTCAATATCCTCCTCCATCGACTGCAGGTCGACATTCGGGTAGAACGCCGCCAGAGCATTGATCATCGTCGAAAGAATGTGCATCGGATGCGCTCCGCGCGGGAAGTGGTCGAAGAAGTGGCGCATATCCTCGTGCAGAAGCGAATTGATGTTGAGCATCTCGGAGAAATCGCGGCGCTGCTTCTCATCCGGCATTGTTCCGTGCACGAGCAGATAAGCGACCTGCACGAAGGAACCTGTTTTGACAAGTTCCTCAATCGGAATGCCGCGGTAACGCAGAATTCCGCGTTCACCGTCGACAAAGGTGATGCTGCTGTAACACGCACCCGTGTTCATGAATCCGGGGTCGATCGTAATGAAACCGGTCTGTTTTCGGAGCTGGGTAATATCAAATGCTTTTTCGCCTTCGGTTCCGGTGACAACCGGAAGTTGTATCTCGCGATCGCCGATTTTCAGCACGACAAATTCATTTTTCTTCATGAGCCAGACTCCTTGCAGTTACGGGGTTTCCGGTACGAGAGCCGCTCTCAAACGCCGAATCTGTTTTTCAAACGAACTCTGAACAGAATCCGTAATTTAGCACAAAAAATGCCGTTTTTCAAGAGCGGACAGAAGATTTTCTGTCAACGCGCCGCCTCTGCGATGAGTTCGGCGAACGGCTGATCCGCTTCGAGAAAATCCACGGAACCGAGCTCCGCGGTCGGCACCCACTTCATCTCCTGCCCTTCGCGCGGCAATGGATTCGAGCCGGGCTTCAGAATGCAGCGGATGAACACGATATCGAGCAGACCGTTCGGGTACTCATGTTCCACTTCATGAACGACATCAAGCGGAAGAACCTCCGCACCGAGTTCCTCGCGAAGCTCGCGGACGATGCACTCATGATAACTTTCCCCTGGTTCGACTTTTCCTCCCGGAAATTCCATTTTGTCGCGCAGAACGGTTGCCTTCGGGCGGCTGCAGATCATGGTATATCCGTTTCTGCGGATTACGGCGGCGCAGACATATTTTTTCTGCATAATCAATCCTTCTTTCTGAAAAGCATTTGCTTTTTTCTGTTTTTGTGGTATACTATTCTCCATGAGGCAGGGAAACATCCTCTGAACGTTAAAATACATCAAAGCCGCCAAGGCTTTACAGTACCTTTTCTAGTTGGAGCGGTATTGTTCCCCCTGCCTCTGTTTCTTTTTAAATTATCCGTACTATACAGCATGTCCGGCAAAACACAAACACTTCTCAGCGTTTTCCATTATTTCAACTTGAAAAAATATCCAGTCTGATTATATTTCATATATTGCAGTCATTCAAAAAAAGGAGTGTTTCAAATGAACGAGAAAAATTTTGCCGAGCTTGATGCCAATTTCAAATCACGCACAATCGGCAATTGTGAACTCGAATTCCGCGACGGATTTGCCGCGCCGTTCGCGCTTGAGGGATTCCCGTATATCGACAGCGAAGGACGCAGAAGCCGTCTGCCGCTGGACGTCGCCAGGATGTGCGACAAGGAAGGAGTCTTCCCCATGAGCATGCAGGGCGCGGGTGAAGCAATCCGGTTCCGCACAAACTCTCCCGTCATCGGAGTGCGCGCAGGATTCAATGAAATCTGGAACGGCAGCAACCGGGGCGGAAGCGACGGTTTCGATCTTTATACCGGAACCGGCACGGAAAGCAAATTCCGCGGCAACCGCATCATCCCCGTTGGAGCCGACAGCTTCGAGGGTCTCTGGGAACTCTCCGCCGACGGAGAATTCACCGACTGCACACTCTGGTTTCCCTATCACTGCGCAACCTCCGCAATCGCAATAGGAACCGTCCCCGGAAGCACTGTCGAGCCGCCCAGACCTCACCGCATCACAAAACCCGTTGTCTTCTACGGGTCCTCCATCACCAACAGCGGCTCCGCGGGACGCCCCGGAATGGTCTATCCCGTCATTCTCGCAAGAATGCTTGATTTTCATCTCATCAACATGGGATTCGGCGGCTCATGCCGCGGCGAACTCTGCATTGCCGACACCATCGCGAAACTCGATATTGCCGCTCTCGTCATGGAGTTCGATCACAATGCGCCGACCCCGGAATTCCTCGCGGAACGCCACGAACCGTTCTTCCGCAGATACCGCGAACAGCGCCCGGACGTCCCCGTTCTCATGATGTCCAAGTGCGATTTTGTTCCGAACGAAGAGAGCAAACGCCGCCGCGAAATCATCATGCGCACCTGGATGAACGCGGTCAATTCCGGCGACAGAAAAGTTGAATTTCTCGACGGGGAAACGCTCTTTGCCGGACCGTTCCGCGAAGACTGCACGCAGGACAACTGTCATCCGAACGACCTCGGCGCCATGCTTATGGCGGTCCGCATCGCCGACCGGCTGAAACACATGCTGTAACTTTAAGGAGAATTTATGAGCAGCACCATATTCGTTATCTGCATTTTCGCCATCGTTCCCGCCATTTTATGGAGCATTCCGAAAACCCGGAGGAGCAGCGGTGTGACCATAACCGCGCTCAAAACCGTGCCGCCCGGCATGATCGCTTTTTTCATACTGAATGCTCTGCCCGCAAGCATGCCGGTTCTTTCCGGCATCCTGTGCTGGGCGATCATTCTTCTGCTTGCCAGATTCATCCGCAACCGCTATAAGGCGAACTGGAAATACCCGGTTTTCATCTTCCTCGTCGCCGTTCCGTTTTCCATTTTCTGTCTGGTTGTGGCAATCGCGGCGAACTTTTTCTATAACGCAGTCCGGTACACCGCCGACTCGGAACAGTATCACGCCGAATGGATCGCGACAGCCATTCCCCTGCCCGAAGAAAGCAAAACAAAACTCTCGCTCGAACAACGCTCCATTCATCCGTTCCTTGCCGAATATGACTATCAGCTCGTTTTCGAACGCGACGGCAAAAAAACAACACAGCGTCTTCTGACAAACACCGGAGGCCGGACGCATTTCAATCTCTACACTCTGATTGACGGACGTCTCTATCTGGAAAGCAAGGAGAACCGCTGCATTGCAGACCCGGAGGAACAGACTGTGCTCGGCGTTCAGATGCTCGACGGCCAGCCCTACGCTTCGGAACTGCCGAATGAAACCGTCAAATCCTTCTCCGGCGTACAGGAAAAAGACGGGAAAACATATGTGGAGTACAACGGCCGCAAGTATGAAGCGCACCTCGTCAACGGCGCTCTTGACGGCAAACAATATTACGGAACTGTCCGCAACAGAAAATTTTATTCCGCCGCGGAAAAGCCGGAAACAAAACTTTTGAAATGAAAAAAGCGGAGCTCTCACTCCGCCTTTTCTGTCTTTTTTCAGGAAACTGATTATGCGCGAGTATCAAGCTCGTCGCGCTGGTCATCGGGAAGACCGACAAATTTCGGATTGCCCGGCATGATGCCGCGCTTCGATTCCTTGATGAACTCGCAGAACATCTTGATTTCCGGAATATCCTTGACCTTCGGATCCGCTTCAATCGTCGCAATCGCATTCTTCGCGTTGAGCCCTTCGAAGAAGAACGTCTTGATCGCATGACGGATTCCGAGGCGCGTTTCATTCGAGAATCCCGCGCGGCGAAGCCCGATCGTGTTCGGTCCGGTGATGAAGTTGAATTCACGGAGCATGCAGAACGGCGGGATATCCTGTCCGATCAGGCAGGTGGGACCGATCATCGCAAGCGCGCCGATGCGGGTGAACTGATGCGCCAGAACATAGCCGGAAATAACGGCGCCGGGACCGACCTGGCAGTGTCCGCTGAGCGCGGTGTGGTTCGAAATCGTCACACGGTCGGAAAGCATGCAGTCGTGCGCGATATGCACAAACGCCTGAAGCAGAACATGATCACCGATCACGGTCTTGAGGAATTCGAACGGGGGACGGTGCACGGTCACATACTCGCGCAGAACCGTATCCGCGCCGATCTCGACGAACGAGCGGATTCCGCGGTAGAAGCGGTGATCCTGCGGCTCGCCGATGTAGACGCCGAAATAGATGCGGCAGCGCGGGCCGATGGTCGTGTACTGACCGATCTTCACATGCGCGTCAATATAACAATCGTCCCCGATCTTGACGTCATCTTCAATGACGGTATAGGGTCCGATCTCCACATTCTTACCGATTTCCGCCTTCGGGGAAACGATCGCGGTAGGATGAATAGCCATTGTATTTTCTCCCTTCTCAGAAGTTTTTCTGTTAGTATAGCATGTTTTTCAAAAATTTCTATTCCGAATCCGCGCGAAGAACGAAAAAATCGAATTTTCCGTGATTCGCCGCGTAAAATCTCCGGAAAAGCGCGTGCGACGGCAGGTCCGGACGGATTTTCAATGTCACAACCGCATTCACTGATGAATCAACCGTCATTCTCTGCGCGGCATTCACAAAGAACGCGTTCAGAATCAACACCTTTTCCGTAAAGCCAGAATTCGCAAGCGCTTTCACCAGCTCGCTGTAATACGGAAACGGAAGATTCCAGACACGAACCAGAACGATATCCGGCTCATCTCCGCCGCGATACGGCGCAACACGGTACGAATTGAATTTCATCCCGTCGAGCTCCGACTGCCGCGCCGGAACCGCAAGTTCAATCGAATCCTCCGATCCGCGCGGATTCATGCCGTTGATGCCCGGAGAATCAATCTGAACGAAGCGCGTCCCCTCCCCCAGCGCGGAAAAGCGGGAAAGATAATCATGCACAATCGGATCTCCGTTGTTCCAGAGCGCCGGATACGCTTCCGTTGCCGTGATGCAGAGAAACCGGTCAACCGGAATCCGTTTCATAAATTCAAAACGCTCAATCCAGTCTGCACGGATCCACTCGGAACGGAAATCCGCACAGCAGAAACCTCCGATAAGCAACGGAAACACAAAGAATAACGGAAACAGCGCACGTCTGCGCAGAAAATAAAACAGCCGCTGCAGCACGGCACCCGTCAGCAGAGCGGCAAACGGCACGGCGGGCAGATAGACCCTGGCAGGTCCGGCAAGCGTCAGCAGCGCCGCGGCAAACGGGAAAAGAAAAATCAGGAGCACGCCCCCGATCCGGAACTTCATGCGGATGCCGGACACGGCAAGCAGAAGCGCGGTCAGCACAAACAGCACCGCTGTTCCGGCTCCTCCCCAGCCGCAGACCGAACCGGAAGCGGAAAACAGAAAACGGAAAAACGCATCCATTGAGGCGACGGAAGAGCCGAAGCTCTGTCCGGCTTTGAAGTCGGTGTAATGAAACGCGATCCAGCCGAGCAGCAGGATTGCAAGAACCGTGTATCCGGCAATCAGCGGAAGCAGCGGTTTCCAGTTCCGTTTCGCCCGCAGAAGCTCCGCGGTGAAATGAACCAGGGAAATCGGAAACAGCCAGAGAACGGAGGTGGAAAGACAGAGTTCCGCAAGTACGCCGGTCACGGGAATCAGAACCGGAGCCGCACGCCATTTGCGCCGGTACGCAAGGACTGTCAGCACGGCATACAGAAGAATCAGCACAGTCTGCATCGAATAGCCGCGCGCGGTGACGGAATAAAGGATCAGCGCGGGATTCGCAGCAGTCAGAACCATTCCGGTAAACGCGGTCAGGCGCGAGCGGAAGAGCAGGAATCCAAGCCAGCCGCTCAACGCAACCGATGCAAGACCGGCAAAAAACGGGGGAAAGCGGATCGACCACGCCGAATCCTGAAAAAGGAGTATCCACTTCACAAACAGCGAGTTCAGAGGATGATTGTTCGGCGTGGCAAGATCGTTCAGAATCGTCCAGACGTCGCGCGCGGAATAGTTGCGCACCGTCCAGATTTCATCGTATTCGAGTCCGGGCGAAAAGGCGAGAACACGCAGAACGGCGGCGACAATGAGCACCGCCGCGCAGACAGCCGGAAACCAGCCGATGTTCCGCCGCTCCGTCCTCATCGTTACGCCATGCGGGAGAGCGCCTCTTCCACGCGGGCAAGTTTTTCCTTGAGGTCGGCAAGATAGGTTTTCGCCTCTTCCACGACCTTCGCGGGAGCCTTCGCGATGAACCGCTCGTTCGAAAGTTTCGCTTCGGACGATTTGATCCATCCCTGAAGTTCCTTCTGCTGCTTCTGCAGTTTCGCCTTCTCCGCTTCAACGTCGATCAGTCCTTTCAGCGGAAGGAAGATCGCGCCGGCGGCGACGAGAGTCGAGGGCGCGCCGGAGGAGTCGTCACAGACATAATCCGCCTGCGAAATGGTCAGTTCGGCCGCATTGAGCAGACCTTTCAGAGAATCGAAGGAATTCTTCAGATACTCTTCATACGCGGCGTCCGCGGCCTTGATGTGGAAGTTCAGCTTCTTGCCCGGAGCAAGATTGTAGGAAACGCGCAGGTTGCGTCCGGCGCGGACGAGTTCGTACTTCGCCTCGCAGCGCGCAATGACGTTTCCGGCATCCGGAACCGGAGTTTCCTTGACGGACATCGGGAGCGGGAATTCGGCATACATGATGCTTTCGTTTTCGCCGAGGAAGCCCATCTGGTGCGCAAGCTCTTCCGTAATGAACGGCATGAACGGATGCAGGAGACGCAGCAGTTTCCACAGTGCGTAGTCGAGCACACGCAGCGCCTGTTCCTTCGCTTCGCCGCCAAGATTGAAACGGACTTTCGAAGCCTCGATGAACCAGTCGCAGAAAGAGCTCCAGACAAGTTCGTAGATGTCATGAACCGCCTGATGGAACTTGAATTCATCAAGCGATTTCTTCATGTCAATGGCGCAGGCGTCGAGCTTGGCGAGCATCCACTGTTCATCGGAGGTCAGCTTGCCGGACTTGATGAGGTCGTCGACGTTCGCGAAGTTCGCGGAGATTTCACCCTGCATCCGGCGGAAGCGGCAGGCGTTCCAGAGCTTGTTCGCGAAGTTGCGTCCGATTTCGCATTTCTCATTGGAATACTTGATGTCCATGCCGACCGGGGCGATGTAGATGATCGAGAAGCGGAGCGCATCGGCGCCGTACTTGGCGATCACATCAAGCGGATCGGGGGAGTTGCCGAGCGACTTGCTGAGCTTGCGTCCGAGATCGTCGCGGATGATGCTGGTGAAGTAGACGTTGGAGAACGGGAGTTTTCCCTTGAATTCAAAGCCGGCCATGATCATGCGCGCGACCCAGAAGAAGATGATATCGGGTCCGGTCACAAGGTCGTTGGTCGGATAGAAATAATCCTGCTCAGGGGTCTTGTCGGGCCAGCCCATGATGGAGAACGGCCAGAGCCAGGAGCTGAACCAGGTGTCGAGGACATCCTCTTCCTGCACCCAGCCTTCACCCTGCGGGGGCTCTTCGCCGACATACGTTTCATCGCCGCGGTACCATGCCGGGATGCGGTGTCCCCACCAGATCTGACGGCTGATGCACCAGTCCTTGATGCCTTCCATCCAGTGGAAATAGGTTTTCGTCCAGCGTTCGGGATAGAATTTGATATCGCCGTTGCGGACCGCTTCGATTGCGGGCTTGGCGAGTTCGCCCATCTTGACGAACCACTGTTCGCTGAGCATGGGTTCGATCGGCACGCCGCCGCGCTCGGAGTAGCCGACCGCGTGGGTGAGGTCTTCGATTTTCTCAAGGAGTCCCTGCGCTTCGAGCTTTTCAACGATGAGCTTGCGCGCCTCGAAACGGTCCATGCCTTCGAACTCTTTTCCGGCTTTGGCGTTGAGGTGAGCGGTCTTGTCCATGACATTGATGAACTCAAGATTGTGGCGGAGACCGACCTGGAAGTCGTTCGGGTCATGTGCGGGCGTGATCTTCACGCAGCCGGTTCCCTTTTCAGGATCGGCGTGTTCATCACCGATGATCGGAATGTCGCGGTCGGTAAGCGGAAGATGAACGGTCTTGCCGATCAGGTGCTTGTAGCGCGGGTCTTCCGGATTGACAGCCACAGCAGTATCGCCGAACATGGTTTCCGGACGGGTCGTGGCAACCACGAGATAACCGGAACCGTCGGTCAGCGGATAGCGGAAGTGATAGAATTTGCCGGCCTCATCCTTGTAGATCACCTCTTCATCGGAGAGTGCGGTCTTGGAAACGGGGCACCAGTTGATCATGCGGCGTCCGCGGTAGATGTAACCTTTGTTGTAGAGCTGAACGAAAACTTTGCGGACGGCACGGCTGAGTCCCTCGTCCATGGTGAAACGTTCGCGCTCCCAGTCGCAGGAGGCGCCGAGTTTGCGGAGCTGGCGGATAATGGTTCCGCCGTATTTGGCCTTCCATTCCCAGACACGCTTGATGAACTCGTCGCGTCCGAGATCGTCGCGTCCGATGTTTTCGGTCTTGCGGAGTTCTTTTGCCACGCGGGCTTCGGTTGCAATTCCGGCGTGGTCGGTTCCGGGGAACCAGCAGCACTCATAGCCTTCCATGCGGTGCCAGCGCATGAGAATGTCCTGAAGCGTGTTGTTGAGGACATGTCCCATGGTGAGGATGCCCGTCACGTTCGGCGGGGGGATGACGATGGAATAGGGTTTCTTATCCGGATTCGGTTTCCCGCGGAAGAGTCCGTTGTTCTCCCACCAGGCATACCATTTCTGTTCAATTTCCGCCGACTCGTATGCTTTCGGCATTTCCTGACTGGCCATACTGCCTCCTGTATCTTTAAAATTAAAATTGTATTTTTAAAGATAATATACACGCATTTGGCGGAATTGCACGGTCCGTTTTTTATTTTCTGAAAAAAAAGACTTGCTTCATCCGGGAGCGGGGTTATATTAGATGCAAAAACGAAAGGTCTCCTATGAAAAACGTTCTCGAACGTCTGCTTGACTACTGCTCCTTCGATACCCAGTCCGATGAAACGACCGGAACTCATCCTTCGACCGCAAAACAGCGCAAGCTCGCGGAACATCTTGCCGAAGAGCTGCGCGCGCTCAAACTCGAAAACGTGCGTGTGACACCCGAATGCTACGTCTACGCGGAGCTTGCCGCAACACCCGGACACGAACACGCCGACGCCCTTGGATTCATCGCGCACATGGACACCTCCGACGGCGCAAGCGGGGCAAATGTCCATCCGCAGATCATCAGGAACTGGGACGGCTCGCCCATCCGTCTCGGCAGTTCCGGACTGGAACTCAACACAACACTCTACCCGTTCATGAAAGATCTCATCGGGCACACGCTCGTCACGACCGACGGAACGACTCTGCTCGGAGCCGACGACAAGGCGGGAATTGCGGAGATCATGACCGCCGTTGAAACCGTTCAGGCGCAAAAACTGCCGCACGGCCCGGTTCGCATTGCATTCACACCGGACGAGGAGATCGGGGAAGGACCTGACTTTTTTGACGTTCCGGGATTCGGGGCGAAGTATGCGTACACGATCGACGGCGGAGCCGCAAATGAAATTGAATTCCAGAATTTCAACGCAGCCGAAGCGAAAATTTTCATCCGCGGACGCTCCGTGCATCCCGGCTCCGCAAAAGGAATCATGATCAACGCCCTCAAGGTTGCCGCAGAATTCGACGCCATGCTTCCGCCCGGAGAAGTTCCCGCTCTGACCGACGGATTCCAGGGATTCTATCACTTGATGAAATGTTCGGGAACAGTCGGATCGGCGGAACTTCAGTACATTCTGCGCGACCACGATGAACACGCGTTCAACCGCCGCAAAAACAAAATCCGCGGAATCGCCGATACGCTCAACAGAAAATACGGCGCGGGGACCGTCACGGCGGAAGTCCGCGAGCAGTACCGCAATATGGCGGAAATTATCCGGAAGCATCCGTTCCTGATTGATTTGGCGAAGAATGCAATTTCAGACGCCGGGCTCACTCCGGCAATCGTTCCGATCCGCGGCGGAACCGACGGAGCGCGGCTTTCGTTCATGGGACTCCCCTGCCCGAATCTCGGAACCGGCGGCTACAACTTCCACGGAGAGAGTGAATTCGCCGACGTTGACGGCATGGAGTGCACGGTCAAAACGATTCTGAATCTGATGAAGGCGTTTGCGGAACGCTGAAATCAGCACTCCGCGCGCTGGAAGAAAAGTTCGACCATGCGGGTGCGGGGACCGTCGTACTCGCAGAAATAGATTCCCTGCCACGTGCCGAGATGCAGTTCGCCGTTCACGACCGGAACCGCAAGGGAAAAGCCGGTCAGCATCGCTTTCAGATGCGCGTCGCTGTTGCATTCGCCGTGGCGGTAGAACGGCTCGTCACGCGGAATCAGCAGCTTGAGCTTTGCCAGCAGGTCGTACTTGACATCGGGATCGGCGTTCTCGTTGATTGTAAGTCCCGCGGTGGTGTGCGGACAGAAAATGTGGCAGATTCCGCACTTCAGAGTCTTCGGAATCCGGGCGTTGACCATGGACGTAATGTCGATGATCTCATTGAACTGATGTGTCTGAACCGTGAACTCCATAGCAATTCATCCTTTCCGGAATACGGCGATGTATTCCTGGTTGCCTTTCGGTCCTTTGATCTCCGACGGGGTGACCTCAAGAAATTTCCACGCAAGCCGTTCCGTTGCAAAGCGTTTCACTTTTTCAACACACGCGGCGCGGACAGCCTCGTCTGTCACGACTCCGCCCGGAGGGACATCCGCGCGGTCCGCTTCGAACTGCGGCTTCACCAGAATGAACGCCCATGCGCCCGGTTTCATAACCGTGTCGGCGGCCGGCAGAATCTTCGTCGTTGAAATAAACGATACATCCATCGCGACAAGGTCGACAGGCTCCGGAATTATCGAGCGGTCGAGCGTGCGCGCATTTACGCCTTCCAGACAGACCACGCGCGGATCATTCCTCAGTTTCGCATGCAGCAGCCCCTTTCCGACGTCAACCGCATAGACCCTCGCCGCACCGTCATGAAGCATGACGTCCGTAAAACCGCCGGTCGATGCGCCGACGTCCATCGCAGCCAGCCCGGAAAGATCGGGCAGAAGACGTTCCAGCGCCGGACGCAGTTTCTGCGCGCCGCGGCTGGCGAAGGTATCCGCTGTATCAACCAGCAGGGCGGCCTCGAACGCAACCATTTCAGACGCCTTGCGCACGAGCATGTCGGGATTGTAGCGGACCCGCCCCTCCATGATCATGCGGAGCGCCTCGTCGCGGTCTGCACAGATGCCGTGCGCACAAAGCCATTCGTCAACACGCAGTTTCTTCATATTGCGGAAACGACTCCCTTCTCGGTGATGTAGCCGGTAATGAGCGAAGCGGGCGTGACATCGAAAGCGGGGTTGTAGACTTTGATATTCTGCGGAGAGATGCGGCGTCCGTTGAATGTGGTGATTTCGGATTCGTCACGCTGTTCAATCGGAATCGCGGAACCGTCCGGAATGGAACGGTCGATCGTCGAAAACGGAATCGCTATGTAAAACGGAATCCTGTGATATTTCGCGGCGATTGCAAGCTGATAGGTTCCGATTTTGTTCGCGGCGTCACCGTTTGCCGCCACGCGGTCCGCTCCGACAATCACAATATCGACACGACCTTCGCGCATCACCTGCGCCGCCATGGAGTCGCAGATCGTGGTGACGTCCACTCCGCTCTGCGAAAGTTCCCACGCCGTCAGACGCGCCCCCTGCAGCAGCGGACGGGTCTCATCCGAATAGACATGCAGCCGGAGCCCCGCTTTCTGCGCGGCGTAAACCGGAGCCAGAGCGGTTCCGCATCCGCCCGTGGCGAGCGCGCCGGCGTTGCAGTGTGTAAGCACGCCCATGCCATCCTTCAGCAAAGTCAGCCCGTTCCGCCCGATGGCGTCGCACATCGCGATATCTTCGGCAAGAATCGCAAGAGCTTCGTTCAGCAGGACGCCAAGAAGTTCGGAAACCCCGCCCGCGCACTCCGAAGTCTTCGCACAGCAGCGGCGGAGCGCCCACGAAAGATTGACAGCCGTCGGGCGCGACGATTCCAGGTACGCGGCAGTCTGATAGAGACACGCGAGAAACTCTTCGCGTCCGGGAACGCTGAAACGCTGGGCGCATGCGGCAAGCCCAAGCGCCGCGGCGCATCCGATGGCAGGCGCACCGCGCACGGCAAGACGTTTGATTGCCTCATAGACCGTCTGCGGATCGGAAAGCAGAATGCGTTTGAATTCTCCCGGCAGCAGAGTCTGGTCGATGATATCGACAAAACCGGGAACCAGCGGGTTGAGCGCCGGATCGGGAGCAGTATACGCAACGCCCTCCGCGGAACGCCATAAAACCGTATCCGGACGCATCATTCCTCCTCGCTTTTCAATTCAAAAACGTTCTTCTGCTCCACTTTCACTTCATCGAGGAACGGAAGCTCTTTCAGTTCTTCGTAATCAACGTCTTTGCGCGCCATGCGGCCGCCGTCAACGGTGACTTCCGCCGTCTTCGGGTCGAGCACCAGGAACGGAGTCGAGGAAGTACGGATGTAAACATCACGCCGCTCCAGCCGTCCGGTGTGGTCGTAAACGTAATGTGCATAGACTTTCGGCGTGACGGCGACCATGATGTGAAACCGGGCGAGCGAATCGATCTGCAGCTGCGGCTTCAGATTCGAACCGATGTCAAAACCGATGCGGCGCACCGCATAGACATGATCGTGGTCGTCGATCATCATGCAGTAGTACATGTTGCGTCCGTCGGAGAAGGTGAGCAGACGGTACGTGCGGCGCTGGATCACCTTGTCTGCGGCCTTTCCGGAGTAATCCGGAAGCCCGATCTCACGCTTCCAGATGGTCTGCCCAGGACGGATTTTGAAGGTGGTTTCGTTGGATTCATACGGTGCGGCAAGCTGCGGATGACGCACAACCGCGCGGATGGAATAGAGTCCCTCATCCTGAAGACTGAAGTAGCGCGCAAGGTTGAAGGTAAAGGAACGCGCTTCGCCCGGAGCGAGAATCACGCCCTGGAGCTGCGGACGCACCGAGCGGTCCGAAAGTTGGGCAATCGTGCGTGACGGCGTCAGAATATTGAACAGGATTTCCCCCTGAAGATTCTTCGAACTGCCGAAGGCTATCGGATGCGAAGTGTAGTTGCGGAGCACGACGCGGACATGCACTGCATCGTACTTCATGTAGACCGGATACGGGGCTTCGAGCTTGACGGCGATCTGCGCGAACAGCGAAAGTCCGGAAAAAAGAAGAAGGAGCGGAAGCAGAATGCGAATTTTCATAGACGGAATCCTTATCGTTAATTTTTCAGTATCATACACCGGAAACCGGAGAAATGCCAGTCGTTTTTTAAAGACCGAGCATTTTTTCCATTGATTTTTTCACGGCGGCGGCGGAAATCGCGGTGTGACAGCCGGATCCGGCGCATTCGCGTTTGAAACATTTCACACAGTCGACGGGGGCGGTCAGCACCTCCGCACGGTCCGAAAACGGTCCTGTCAGAACCGGATCGGTGGGACCGAACAGCGCGGTGAGCGGCGTTCCGAGCGCGGCGGCGATGTGCATCGGTCCGCTGTCGTTGCAGAGCAGCAGACGCGAACGGCGGATCGCCTCCACGAGTTCCGCAATGCCGGTCAGCCCGATCAGATTCAGCGAGGGAGCTTTGAGTGCGCGGCGCAGACGCTCCCCGAGCGGTTTTTCCGAGGGCGAGCCGAGAATCACAAACGAATAATCGTGATGGTCGCGGTAGAACAGATTCAGAGCCTCCGCAAAGAATTCCGGCGGCCACTCCTTCGTGACCCAGCGGGCGCCGGGAGAAACCGCAATAATCTTCTCTTTCGCAAATCCGCGCAGAAGAGTCGCAACCCGCTGAGCTGCAACGGGATTCCGTTTCAGTTCAAACAAGATGTCCTCCGGCTCCGGAATCCCCAGGAACTCCGCCATCATCGCAACATTCTTCTGGACCGCATGACGTTCCGTTTCGCCGGGATTCAGCGTATGACGGTAGAAAATGCGCGCGCCCCACTCGCGGGAGTGAAGCGGACCGGCGACAACACGGGTTCGCGCAAGACGCGAAATCACCGCGCTGCGGAGCAGTCCCTGAAGGTCGATCACAGCATCATAGCGGTTCCTGCGGATGCCGGAAAGGAGTTCGGCAAACGCCTTCGGGAACTTGGCGGCCTGCCCCAGCTCTTTGCGGCGGAAAAGAATGATGTTGTCGACCGCCGGATGATAGGCGACCATCGGGGCGAATGCGGGAACGACAAGCCAGTCGATCACCGCATCGGGTTCCCGTTCCGCGAGCAGCGAAACCGCGGGGAAGGCATGAATCACATCCCCGAGACTGCTTGGTTTGACGATGAGGAAGCGCTTCATGACGCCTCTCCCGTGGTCAGAGACCGCGCTCCAGCCGGGTGGCGAGACGTTCAGGCAAGCCGGCGGCGAGAATCTTCCGCTGCGTCTGCTCGTAGTCGTAGGGCAGACGGTAGCGCGAAAGCACCTTCAGATCCGTATCGTAAATGCAGAACGAGGCGCGCGGATCGCGGTTGCGGGGCTGTCCCACACTTCCGATGTTGATGAGATATTTGACGCTCTGCTCCACGGGAATCTGAATCATATCCGCCTGCCGGGGATCGGAACCGTCATCGACGGACGCCCAGACGGGGATCTCCTCGATGGGGCGCGCGCCCATTGCAATCGGGCGCTTGCTGAACGCCACCGGCACATGGGAGTGTCCGCAGAAGCAGAGCTGTGTGAACTGATAGGAGAAGTTGTCGGCGGCATTGTGCACGTCGAAGATGTACCCCCAGGCATCGGGACCGTCAAGCGTCGCATGGACGATCGTCATGTTTGCGCCCTTGATGGTCAGGCGCATCGGAAGAGACGAGAGCCAGCGGAGATCCTCTTCGGAGAGCTGGGCGCGGGTCCAGAGCACGGCGGCTTTTGCGTTGGGATTGAACCCCTCCATGACGTTGTCGCCGTTGGAAGCGTACTCGTCGTGGTTGCCCTTGACGATGGTGAGATTCGGGAGAGCGCGGACGATGTCGAGACACTCCTTCGGATTGGCGTTGTACCCGACAACGTCGCCAAGACAGACATAATGTTCAACCTGTTCCTGCTCGCAGATGGCGAGGACATTGGTCAGGGCTTCGAGGTTGCCGTGAATATCGCTGATGATGGCATATTTCATTCTTCCGCACTCCGCATTAGTGATAGGTCAGCAGTGAATTCACCGTTCCACAGCCGACGAGATTGGGACGGGGATTGAGAAATCCGAGTTCGACCATGAAATCCGAAGCGATGACATTTGCATTGAGCTTCCGGACGAGCCGCGCGACGGCGTTGACCGTTCCGCCGGTGGCGAGCAGATCGTCAATGATCACGACCCGCTGTCCGGGCTTGATGGAATCTTTCTGAGCCTCAATGACGCCGAGTCCGTATTCGAGTTCATAGGATTCGGTGACGCATTCGCGGGGGAGCTTTCCGGCCTTCCGGATGGGAACGAAACCGCAGCCGAGCGCAGCTGCCAGCGCTCCGCCGAAGATGAAACCGCGCGCTTCCACGCCGGCGACGACGTCGACATTGTCGTTTTTATGAAAATCCGCAAATGCAAGAATAATATCCCGGAAGAGTTCCGCATCCGTGAAAACGGGCATGACATCCCGGAAGATCACGCCATTCACCGGGTAATCGGGAATGCTGATGATCCGCTCCGCGATCCGTTCATTCAACTGTTTCATATTTCAACGCTCCATAAAATTCTGAAAAAGCAGAGATGCGGCATAAGCCGGATTCTGTCCCCTTGCGGGGGGCGATCATCTGTCTATGCGGCCAGAACCCGGAATTCAATCGTCGCGGGCAGCGACTCATTCCCTATTTGGCCTTGCTCCGGGAGGGGCTTGCACTGCCGGCTCAATCTCTTGAAACCGCGGCGGGCTCTTACCCCGCCTTTTCACCCTTGCCGGATTGCTCCGGCGGTTTGTTTTCTGCTGCGCTTTCCTTCTCATGGAATATGGTCCATGACATCCTCGTTTTATGGAGGACTCCCTGCCCTGCGGAGTCCGGACTTTCCTCTTTGCTTTCGCAAAGCGACCGCCGCCGGCATCTCTGAACGGTAAATATACACCCGTTTTCCCGATATGTCCAGTCCCGAAAAGAAAAAATTGTCCGGAACGGCTTCCGTGCGCATTCCTCCTCATTTCCGCATCTCACGGTTCGCATTCTGCAGCTTTTTCTACAAATCTTTGACATTCAACGTCTTTCACGCTTTTCAATCAGAAAAAGAAAAACAGATTCTTTCCGAATTCCGGAAAAGTTCTAAAAAAGAACAATTTTTTCATAAAAAAAGATTGATTTTTAAGTTTTTTCTGCTAAATTTAAATACTGATGAATTTGCTGTATTTTTGATTTTTAAGAGCGGTTTCAGGCTTGATGAATCACAATAATACTTATGGTTCAAAACATGCCGACAATAACTCTTTCTTAATTCATCAAAAGATACACAATATCAAAAAAAGTTTGATTCGGAGCAGAAAGTTCCGGGAAAAGAAAAGACCGAAATCCGTACAGACTTCGGCAAAAACAAATTTGGGGAGACAAACGTATGACAAAACGGGATCTTGTCGGCAAAATCGCCGGCGAAACTCAGCTGCATCAGGAAGAAGTCATGGTCGTGGTGCAGAAAACACTGGATCACATCGCGGACGAACTTGCAAGCGGACGCTGCGTTGAACTGCGCAACTTCGGAGTATTCGAAATCGTAGTCCGCCGGGAACGCAAAGGACGCAATCCGAAGAAGCCGGCAAACGAAGTCGTCATTCCGGAACGCGCCGTCGTGAAGTTCCGCTCCGGAAAAGTTTTAAAAGAAAGAGTTGAAAGTCTTATAAAATAAATTATATTATGCTCTGTGCGTTTTTGCACGGGGATCATAACAGAACATATCAGGAAACTGAAACAGACTGCCCTGCGGGATCCTCTTTTGCAGGGCATTTGTTTTTCGGGAAAAAGGAAAGTCTTATGTCGAAGTCAACACCGCCGCCGGGAACCAGCGATATTACACCCGAAGAGGCACCCACCTGGTGCTTCCTCGAAAACACCGCGAAAAAGGTCTTCTCCCTTTACGGGTACGGAGAACTCAGAACCCCGATCTTCGAATATACCGAGGTTTTCCAGCGCGGACTCGGCGACGAAACGGAAGTCGTCAAAAAGGAAATGTACACGTTTGAGGACCGCGGCGGACGCAGCCTCACTCTCCGTCCGGAGGGAACCGCCGGCGTCATGCGCTCCCTCTCCGGAACCGATGCCCTCAACGGCGTGGAACACCGCGTGTTCTACATCGGCCCCATGTTCCGCGGAGAACGTCCCGCGGCCGGACGCCGCCGCCAGTTCCACCAGATCGGCGTCGAAAACGCCGGAAAAGTTTCGCCTGAACTCGACGCCGAGTGCATCTCCATGCTCGTTCACTACCTGAATGAAATCGGAATCACCGGATTCACGCTCTATCTCAACACCCGCGGCGTCGCTTCCGACCGTCCAGCGGCGGAAAAAGCTCTGCGCGAATACTTCGCTCCCCACCTCGAACACATGTGCGACGACTGCAAGGAGCGTTTCGAACGCAACATCTGGCGTATCCTCGACTGCAAACAGGAACGCTGCCGCGCCGTCATCGAAAACGCCCCCGATCCGGCGACGTTCTTCAGCGATGAATCCAAACTCTACTTCAAAAAAGTCTGCGACGCGCTCACCGCAATGGGCATCGAATACGTCGTCGAACCGCGTCTCGTCCGCGGACTCGACTACTATGTCCACACGGTTTTCGAACTCACACACCCCGGACTCGGCGGGCAGACCGCCATTGCCGGCGGCGGACGCTATGAACTGCGTCTGCCCGAATCCAGCAAACCGATCCAGGGCGTCGGCTATGCGGCCGGAATGGAGCGTCTCATCATGGTTCGTGAAGCGCTCGGACTAGCACCGATCCCGGTCGAACATCCGAAGATTTTCCTTGTCTCCATGGGCGAACAGGCGCTCGCGTTCAACATTGCGCTCGCGGCGAAACTCCGCAAAGCGGGCGTCATGACCGGAATCGAACTCGAAGTCAAGAGTCTCAAATCGCAGATGCGCTCCGCGGACCGCGTCAAGGCCGCATACACGCTTGTCGTCGGAGAAAGCGAACTTGCATCCGGCAAGGCAAACCTCAAGAACATGGCGGATTCCACTCAGAAGGAAGTCGCCCTTGATGCGGAAGCCATTGTGAAGGAACTCTGCTGAAATGAAGCGCGTATACAACGTCAACATTGAAGCGCAGCACCCGCTTCCGACTCCGCAGGAAATCCACGCCGAACTGCCGCTCCGTCCCGAGATGGAGGACTTCGTCGCGCGCACCCGCGAAACAATCGAAAACATCATTCACCGCCGCGACAAGCGTCTGCTCGTCGTCACAGGTCCGTGCAGCATCGACAACTACGACGCCGCAATCGACTACGCCGACCGTCTGAAGGCGCTCGCGAAGAAGGTGGAATCGAAGTTCGTTCTCGTCATGCGCACCTACTTCGAAAAACCGCGCACCACCATCGGCTGGAAAGGCATGGTCTACGACCCCGATCTGGACAAGACCTTCAACATCGAAAAGGGACTGCGTCTCTCCCGCAAGCTGCTTCTCGCAATGGCGGAAAAAGAGATCCCGACCGCGACCGAGTTTCTCGATCCGATCATCCCGCAGTACCTCTCCGACCTCATCAGCTGGGCGGCGATCGGCGCTCGCACGACGGAATCGCAGACACACCGCCAGCTCGTGAGCGGACTCTCCATGCCCGTCGGATTCAAAAACGCTACCGACGGTTCGATTCACATTGCTATCGACGCAATCAAGACGGCGTCCGCAAAGCACAGCTTCCTCGGCGTCATCAACGACGGACGCACCGGAGTGTTCCATACGAAGGGCAACCGCAACTGCAACATCATTCTGCGCGGCTCCGCAACCGCAACCAATTACGGTTCGGAGTACATCGCGTTCACGGAGGAACTGATGCGCAAGTCCGGAATGGAACCTTCGATCATCATTGACTGCAGCCACGGCAATTCGCTCCGCAACCCGCTGAACCAGCCGG
>DHMO01000038.1:40784-45854 GCA_002405835.1 Lentisphaeria bacterium UBA4640
GACGTCATCGGGCAGGTGAAAAACGGCGCAACCGCCATTGCCGGCGTCATGCTTGAGAGCTATCTCAAAACCGGAAAGCAGCCGATGAAGAGCCGCGCGGAACTCACCTACGGTCTCTCCATCACCGACGGCTGTCTCGGCTGGGATGAAACCGAAGCGCTGATTCTCGAACAGTACGCCGCGCTGTAACTCATTCCGTTCAAAATAAAAACGGGCTTCCGCATAAAAAAACAGCGGAAGCCCGTTTCATTTTAAACTTCAGATTCAGGAAAGCCCGCGCTCCCAGTTGAATACGGAAACCGCCGTTTCAGCGTCCGCCGTCCGGAAATCGAAAATCCGTCCGCATGGAATCTCAGGCTCGATTGACATCGACGCGGCGGGATGAAGAAGCGTCAGGCAGCCCGACTTGCGCACAAGAAAACGATCTCCGTGAACATCCGAAATGCTCCGGATATCCGCCACTCCGGCACGGGTCGCGAGCAGAACCGGACGCCCCGCGCAATAAATCTCCACCGGAACCGGAGAACGGCGGATGAGTTCCTCGGCATCGGTGCGCCCCAGTTCAATCTGCGCATGAACCGACGCCGCACCGAGCGAAGCAAGTTCCTCCGCCGCAAACGCATTCGCGACCGGAAGCGGCGGCGCCGTCCGTATCACGACTCCGGGAAAACGCTTCAGAATATGAAAGTGGGAAAGCGACGTCGCACGGAACACACGGACTCCCGCCCGCACAGCCCGTTCAATCTGTTCCATCAGAACCGGAAGCTCTGTTTCAGGCGTGAAAAACGGCAGAATGCACTCGCGCGACGGATCCGGCGATGCGCTCAGCTCCTCCGCAACGGCATCGAAATTTCCTTCCGGCGATGCTCCGGGAAGAACAAATGCGGTTGTGTGCACACGCTCCGGAACGGATGAAATAGCGTCATGTGCACGAATCAGAGCCTCCGCCTTCGCCCGCGAACGGGCACGGACGGACTGCGCGGGAATCTCGCGCACAAACCATTCCAGAACCGCGCGCTTCAGCGCTTTGAGATGATCGCGGCGGATAAAATACGAACCGTCAACAGCCGCCTCGATCTTCCCCGGTGCGAACGGGGTTCCGGGCAGAACGCGGAACAAATCCGCAAGTTCCTCCGCCGTGAACGGACGGTTCGATGCAGGTTCCGTCCGCACGGGAAGCGAACCCGTTGCGGATTCCGCGGAAACAGTCAGCTCCGAAGCGGAGAGATGAAGCCCGAAGTCCAGCACGGTTCCCTGAAGAGGAAGTGCGGCGCAGCGTTTTTCCATCGTATCATGCGTCTCGCCGATGCGGTAGAGAATCCCGTTCGCAAAAATGTTCTTGTCTCGGAACGGAATGCGGCAGAGCTGCCCGGGAAACGCTTTCTTGACCGGACGGTTCCCGATATAAAGTTCCAGCACCGTCAGCGCCTCGCCCTCGTCTCCCGCTGCGGACTGAACACGGATATTGTCACCGATGTGCAGACGTCCGGTCAGCTCCGCTTCAAAGGAATCGTGGAGAACGCGGCGGACGCGTCCGCAGAACTGTCCGACTCCGCCGGGAGCATCCGGACGGATCAGTTTTTTTGCGGAATCCGGCGTGTAGAAACCAAGAGAACGCTCGCGCGAACAGGTGCGGTCAAGCAGGTCGAACACCTCCTCTTCCGGCGCGCCGTCAAGCGCTTTGCGGTAGGCGGAAACAACATTCGCCACATAATCCGCTTTGCGGAGCCGTCCTTCGATTTTGAGTGATGCAATGCCGAGTTCACGAAACTTCGGAATCAGGGAAATCGCGGCGAGGTCGCGCGTGGAAAGATAGAAGGCGTTTTTTGCTCGGTCGGAACGGAAAAGGCGGCGGCAGGGCTGCTTGCAGCGTCCGCGGTTTCCGCTCGCGCCGCCAAGCCACGACGAGAACAGACAGGTTCCCGAAAGACATGCGCAAAGTGCGCCATGAACAAAGACTTCGAGTTCAATCGGAGATTTTCCCGCGATCAGTTCAAGTTCATTCATGGTGATCTGCCGTTCCAGAATCACCCGTTTTGCGCCCATCTCCGCAAGCATTGCAACGGCTTCCGAATCATGAAGCGCCATCTGCGTGGAGGCATGAACGGTCAGACCGGGAAAGAACTCACGGATCATCCGGAGCACGCCGGCGTCCTGAACGATCAGAGCGTCGGGACGGAGCGCATCGAGTTCCGCGAGCGAATGCGCCGCCTCTTCAATTTCCGATTCCTTCACGAGCGTGTTGAAGGTAATGTAAACCTTGCGCCCGATCTTCCGCGCCCAGGCGATCAGACGGGACATGTCGTCGTAAGAGAAATTGTCGCTGCGCTCCCGCGCATTGAATTTTTTCATTCCGCAGTAAACGGCGTCCGCTCCCGCGTCGAATGCGGCGAGCGCGACGGGAAGCGAGCCTGCGGGAGCAAGAAGTTCTATCGGATTCGGCATGGAGAAAACTTTCTGTAAGAGATTTATAAAATCCGCGCTTCAAAAATCAGCATTGTAATGTCATCCGCCTGCGGCACGCCCTCGGTGAAGGCGTCGAGACGGTCCATCATCACGCGGAGCTTGTCGTTCAGCGGCTTGAGAACGAAGTTCGCGGAGTTGAGCGTATCCAGCAGACGCGCCTCGCCGAAGAGTTCGCGGCGGCTGTTGACCGCCTCGGTGACGCCGTCGGTGTAGCAGAAAATGCGGTCGCTGCGGGAGAGACGGACGCGCTGTGTGCGGTAGACTTTTCCGGGGACCACGCCGAGCGCGAAACCGGGATCGGTCGGAAGCTGTTCGTACATTCCCCGGTTGCGGCGGATGAACGGGGGATTGTGTCCGCCGTTCACATAATCCAGCGTTCCGTTGTTCAGATCGTAAACGGCGAAAAAGAGCGTGACGAACATGCAGGCGTCGTTGTGTTCGCAGAGTTTGTCATTCGCGCGGGCAAGGACTTCATGCGGTTCGCAGCCCTCCATCGCAAACGATTTGAGGATTGTGCGGGCGCGCATCATGAACAGCGCGGCGGGAATGCCTTTGCCGGAAACATCGGCGATCAGAAACGCAAGTTTGTCGGAACCGATGCGGAAGAAATCGTAGAAATCCCCGCCGATCTCTTTTGCGGAACGCGTTTCCGCGCAGAGGTCGAGCGAATGAAGCAGTTCGGGGAACGGCGGGAACACGCAGGGAAGAATGTTGCGCTGAATCTGCGACGCCAGTTCGAGTTCGCCCTGAATGCGCTGCCGCTCCGCCCCTTCCCGTGCGGAACGTTCCACATATTCCTGAAGATTGTCCGCCATCTTGTTGAAGGTCTTCGCCAGAAGCCCGATCTCGTCCTGACGGTCCTCCGGGACTCGCACGGAGAGACCTCCCTGGCCGAGACGCATTGCTTCGCGGATCAGCTTTTTAATCGGAGCGTTGATGAAACGCGACACCATCCAGTACGCTCCGTAAAGCATCATCAGGGAGAAGATGACGTACAGCGAAATGAAAATCATGTTGCTGAATTCAATCAGCGAAAACATCTCGTCCGCGGGAACCTGCACCGAAAAGATCATGCCGTTGTTGAGGCGGCGCGCAAACACGTAGAACTCCTCCCCCGCAATCCGGAACCGTTTCTCAAGAACTTCCGTCTGCGAAGCATCCGCAATATCGGAATACCATGGCAGCGTTTTCAGCGAACGTCCGGTCATGGCGCGTCCACGCGCGGTAAGCATGGTGTTCGCCAGAACGCGGCCGTATTCCGGCGCACACAGGAGGATGAACGAACCGGGCGTGGGACGGATCTTCGCCAGCTCCGAAACGACGCTCTGCATCTTCCAGTCCAGCGACGCCAGCCCGAGGAAGACGTTTTCCGCGCTGTAGATCGGCGCTGTGACGGTAATCATCTGCGCTTGCGCCTCGTCGGCATAGTACGGCGGCGACCAGCGGAACTGATAGCGCCGGAGCGCGGCCGCCTTTCCGAGACGGTACCAGAGCTGATTATGATAATCGTATTCCGCTGAATTCCGCTGCGGCTCGTAGACGAGTCCGCGCGAGGGCGAAGCGCTGACATAGAATCCGACCCGCTGTTTCTGCGGATTGAAGAGGAACGGCTCAAACCAGATTCCGCCGCCCGAAGCCTGAACAAAGTTCGGCATCATTTCCAGAAGAATGGACTTGCCGCGCAGGGCGTTGTCGCGGGCATAGGAATGATAGGCGCGTCCCGCCGCGGCAAGTCCCGCGGCGTCCTGCTCCATGACGGCGATGACGCGGTTGAGACGTTCACTTTCAAAAAGTGCGCGGGAAACGAGCGCCTCCGTGCGGAGACGTTTGTAGTTTGCGGTCGTGATCTGCGAGTAGACGATGAACGCCGTGCAGAGTATGATCAGAAACGAGATCACGATAAGCAGAATTTTTCCCCGTATTGAACGCATGCCCCTTTCCTTGAGTTGGTAATAATGTAGCATGAAAAGAGAAGCTGTCAATGCGGATTTCAAGTTTTTCCGTTTTTTCGTTCATCCGGGAGTGCAGATTCCTTGAAAAACAAATGCTCCGTGCTATGTTATCTTCCGCAAAAAACAACAGGAGTTTTTATATGAAAAAAAGTCTTTTTGCCGCTCTTTTCGGCGCATTTCTGTTCTGCGGAATGCTTTCCGCAGGTGAAACACCCGCAATCTCCATTTTCGGAGACAGTTATTCCACATTCGAAGGCTCGATTCCGCAAGGCAACGCCATCTGGTATTTCAATCCCCCGAAAAACAATAATGACGTCACCAAAGTGGAACAGACCTGGTGGCATCAGGCAATCGCGCTTCTCGGCGGCAGACTTGAGAAAAATGAATCCTATTCCGGCTCCACCATCTGCAACACAGGGTACAACAAAAAAGATTTCAGCAAAATCTCCTTCCTCGCCCGCCAGGGACGTCTCGGCAAACCGGATATGATTCTCATCTGCGGAGCGACCAACGACAGCTGGGCCGGAGCCCCCATCGGCGAATACAAGTACAGCAACTGGACCGCGCAGGATCTCTACTCCTTCCGTCCCGCCCTCGCAAAACTCTTCAGCGATCTGAAACAGAACTACCCCGGAGCTGAAATCTATTTCAT
>DHMO01000038.1:45979-92898 GCA_002405835.1 Lentisphaeria bacterium UBA4640
TTCCCTGCATTGACCTCAAGAACATCGGCAAGCAGAAAGGTCATCCGGATATCGCCGGCATGAAGGCAATGGCGGAACAGGTCGCGGAATTTGTCAAAACCTCTGCAAACAAAAAATAAAGCAGGATAAAAAAATGAACAAGCTGGCAAAAAATTTCTCAGCGCACAAAGTTTTCGGCTCCCACATGGTTCTTCAGCGGGAGCGTCCCCTTGTCATTTCCGGAATTGCCGATCCGGAAACGGACGTACAGGTTAAATTCGCAGGCAGCACCCGCACCGCCGCGGCGGACGCGGACGGCGAATGGAGCGTCACCTTCCCCGCAATGGAGGCCGGCGGACCGTATACAATGGAGATCCGCGGAGCCGACGACGTGCCGCCGCAGGTGTTCGACGACATTCTCATCGGCGAAGTCTGGATGTGCTCCGGACAGTCCAACATGGAAATGCCCGTCTACGGCGGCGGAGAGTTCTGGTGCACGGCGAATTACAAGGAAGAAATCGCGAATGCCGATCACCCGCGGATCCGTCTCTACAACTCCATCCTGATGCGCCGCATGAGCCCGGATTTTCCGTTTTCCGAAGAGAACGGCCCCGGCTGGCAGGTCTGCACGCCGAAAGCCGTTGAGCTCTTCAGCGCATGCGGCTACTTCTTCGGACGCAAACTCATGCAGGACCTTGATGTTCCCGTCGGACTCGTCACGACCGCCTGGGGCGGAACTGACATCAAAGCCTGGATTTCCAAAGAGGCGTTTGAAAAGAACAACGCGAAACTGGCGCTCGGGTCCATGAAGGATCCCTCACCGGAATTTTATGCCGAACTGAAAAAAAACTGGGCTGAACAGGTTGCCGGCGTCGCCGCATGGCTCAAGGATTTCTATTCCTGCGGAAGCGATATCGCCGAAGAAGCCAAAAAATGGCTGACGCCCGAATACGACGATTCCGCATGGGAAAAGACCGAACTTCCGTTTATCATTCCGCAACCAGCTGTTGCGGTTGTCCGCGGAACCTTTGAGATCCCCGCCGAATTCGCGGGAAAAGATATTACACTCGATCTCGGATCGATGAGCGACTGTGACGAAACCTGGTTCAACGGCGAAAAAATCGGTGAAACCACAACCGAACAGCCGAATTACTGGAGCTATCCGCGAAACTACAAAGTTCCCGGACGCCTCGTCAAAGCCGGACGCAACACACTCGCCATCCGGATTTCCAATCACTACTCGACAGGCGGCTTGAACACCGCTGAAATTTTCTTCACGGTTGCGGATTCCAAAGTTCCGCACACCATTCACGCCGACTGGAAGCAGAAGACGGAATTCACGGCAGACTTCAGCAAAATCAAGACGCGTCCTGAAATAAGCGGGGCTGTTGCCGTCCAGGACAGAACATCATGCAACTACCCGACGACTCTGTTCAACGGGATGCTCTACCCCTGGTTCCGCTATCAGATCCGCGGCGTCATCTGGTATCAGGGCTGCAACAACAACGGTCAGACCGCCTATTACCCGTATCACAAAATTCTGATTCAGGACTGGCGCGACCACTGGAAGAATCCGGAAATGCCGTTCCTTCTGGTTCAGCTCTCCGCTTTCGCCAGCCACTGTCCCGACAACCGCGGCGATGAAAACGCTTGGAAATCGGCAGACCTCGGCGCGACAGCGCCCTATGCGCTCACCCGCGAAATCCAGGCGGAAATGCCGCACGTCATGAAAAACACCGGCATGGCAGTCTCCTTTGATGCGGGCGACCAGTACGATATTCATCCGCGCAACAAGCAGATTCTCGGATACCGTCTGGCTCTCGAAGCCGAACGCATCGTATACGGAAAAGACGTCGTTTCGCAGGGACCGCGTTTCCGCGAATTCCGCGCGGAAGGCGCAAAAGCGCGTGTCTTCTTCGATCATGCGGAAGGGCTCAAAACCTCCGACGGAACCGCTCCGGATGCGTTTGCCATTTCCGGCGACGGCACCCGCTACTTCCCCGCAACCGCGGTGATTGACGGAGACACCATTGTTCTCTCCGCTCCGGAAGTGACGACTGCACCGAAAGGAGTCCGTTACGCGTTTGTCGGTTATCATCCGCACGCGAACCTTCAGAACGGCGCGGGGCTCCCCGCCGAACCGTTCCGTTCCGGCAAGCCGGACTGGGAAAAGATGGATATACCCTTCTGATTTCTGAAAAATCCGCAAAAAGAAACCCTCTCAAAATCTGTTTCAGAAACAATTTTGAGAGGGTTCTTTTTTATCCGGATAATGTATCTCAGAACCGGAAGTCGCGGCGTCCGTTGTGAATCTCGGCGACACGCTCGGTCGCGATGCGGCGGACATTGTCGTTCGGAATGCGTTTCAGTTCCTCTTCAATGACCTTCTCGCCCTTCGCTTTCGTATCGGGAGAAGCGTAATCCTCCAGATATTCTTTCAGAGTCATGATGGCGTTCGGCTGACAGCAGTTCGCGATCTGACCGGATTTGACCAGTTTCATAAAGCGGTCGCCCGTGCGCCCCTCGCGGTAGCACGCCGTGCAGAAACTCGGAATATAGCCGAGCTCAAGAAGCCAGTTCACCACCTGGTCGAGCGTGCGGGTGTCGCTGACGTCGAACTGCGCGGTCTCGTCGTGACGTTCCTCTGTCGTGTAGCCGCCGACGCTTGTGCGGGAACCGCCGCTGATCTGTGAAACGCCGAGTTCAAGCACCGCGGCGCGCGCAGCCTGCGATTCGCGCGTGGAGATAATCAGTCCCGTGTACGGAACCGCAATACGGAGAACCGCAACGATCTTCTTGAAAATATCATCCGAAATGGCATTGGAGAAGGTCTCCGGGTCAATGTCGTCGGCGGGACGGATGCGCGGAACGCTGATGGTGTGCGGACCGACACCCTTCGCCGCCTCCAGGTGCTCCGCATGCATGAGGAGTCCGACAAAGTCATAGCGGTAGAGGTTGAGACCGAACAGCACGCCGCAGCCGACGTCGTCGATTCCGCCCTCCATTGCGCGGTCCATCGCCTCGGTGTGATACGCGTAATCGTGCTTGGGACCGGTCGGGTGCAGCTCCTCGTATGCCTTTTTGTTGTAGGTTTCCTGGAAGAGAATGTAGGTTCCGATTCCAGCTTCCTTGAGTTTGCGGTAATTCTCGACTGTGGTTGCGGCGATGTTGACATTCACCCGGCGGATCGCGCCGTTCTTGTGCTTGATTCCGTAAATGGTCTTGATGCTCTCCAGTACATACTCAATCGGGTTCATGGTCGGATGCTCTCCGGTTTCGAGCGCAAGACGCTTGTGTCCCATATCCTGAAGCGCGATGACCTCCTTCTCGATCTCCTCCTGAGTGAGCTTGTGGCGCGGAATGGTCTTGTTCTTCTGGTGGTAGGGACAGTAGGTGCAGCCGTTGACGCAGTAGTTGGAGAGATAGAGCGGAGCGAACATGACGATGCGGTTGCCGTAGAATTTCTGCTTGATCTCCTTCGCCATGGAGAAAATGCGGTGATTTTCCTCCTCCAGATCGCATTCCAGCAGGACGGCGGCTTCGCGGTGCGAGAGTCCCTTGCAGGTTTTCGCCTTTTCAAGAATCGCGTCGATCAGCGCCTTGTTGTGTTTGTTCTCCTGCGCATAAGCGAGGGTGTCGAGGATCTCCTGATCGTCGATGAATTCGGTTGCTTTCGATGACTTCGGGTTATACATCGCAAACTCCTTTGATATTATTTTTGAACGGTCTGTTTGGAATAAACGGTTTTTGCAGAGACGCCGCGGAGCATTCCGAGCTTTCCGGAAAGCGAACTGATGACGTCCTGGGGTGCGTCGAGGACGACGCTGATGATGGCGATTCCCTGCTGGCGGTACGGAATGCCCATCCGTCCGATGATATAACCGGAGTATTCATGCAGAATCCGGTTGATCTGTTCGGTGACATCGGGATTTTCCACGATGATTCCGATCAATGCAATTCGAGTTTCCATATTTTCTCCTCCAGAAAATAGTGAAGGCGCAGAGATACGGAGACTCCATATTCGCTTCGCCTTCCCGCCCGGGCGAACCCTCGCGGCTCAGTACGACTGCTTTGCAAAAATATCTTTGGACGCGGGAATCCCTTGTCCGCAGAAAGACTCTTAAATCTATCATGATTTTCCCGGAAATGCAAGCGGATATTAAAAAATAAAAAAAGATTTTTCCGGTAGCAGAGCGGAATCATTTGATTTTTTTAAAAGAAGTGATACTATATCAGTGCATTTTAATACAGAAACTTTACTGGAGGAACTTTGACCGATGAAAATGAAATTCCAATTCCTGTGTCTGCTTTTTGCCGCGTCCCTTTTCGCGCCGGCCGCACTTCCCGCCGCGGATCCGAAGCCTGCCCCACCGAAACCCGCTCCGAAAAAACCGAACCGCAATGACGTCGACCGGAGAATCAGAGCACAATACCCCTTCAAACAGGCAAAGCCCGGCGACAAGGTCATTTTCCGGATTACCAACGGACGCATTGTGCGCGGCGTTGTCGAAAAAATTCTCCCGAACGGCGTCCGCATCAAAGATCCCGACTTCAATATCGTTTTTCTCCAGAAGCGCGAAACCATCGAACTTGCTTTCCGCGCCACGATGTTCTACAAAGAGGAATACAACAACTTCATCAAGAGTGAAGTCGACCACGAAATGAACCCCGTCAAATTTGACGCCTCGGGCAACAAGCAGAGCGTTGCAAAGCCCGGCGACAAGCGCTTTATCGCTCCGACAAAGAAAGCCAAGACAAACTTCAACAAGAAAAACTGAGGATGATTTCAACCGTCCTTTTCGACAATGACGGTGTGCTCGTCGATACCGAACGCGTGTTCTACGAGTCGAACCGTCACATGCTTGAAGAATTCGGCGTGAAACTGGATGAAACCGAATTCTCCAAGCTGAGTCTCTCCAAAGGAATGAGCCTGGCGGACATCATTGTTTCGCTGGGCAACTCTCCGGAAACGGCGGAGGAGGCGCGCCGGCGCCGCAATGTCGTCTACGACCGTATGCTGCTTGAACGCGGAGCCTCCCTGGTCATCCCCCGTGTTCCCGAAGTCCTCGCCGGGCTGCACCGGAACTTCCGGATCGGAGTTGTGACCTGCTGTCAGAAGATGCACTTCAAAACCATTCATGACGCAAGCGGTCTGCGTCCATTTTTCGACTTTGTGGTCGGAGACGGCGATTTTGAGCGACACAAGCCGTATCCGGATCCCTATCTCGCCGCGCTGGAACGCGCCGGAATCACGCCGGATGAGGCGATTGCTGTGGAAGATTCGGAACGCGGCGTGCTCTCCGCAATCCGGGCCGGACTCCGCGTCGCGGCAATCCCGCGCGGAATCAGTCTGTGCGGCGATTTTTCCGCCGCGACATGGCGTCTGCAGGACATCCGCGAGCTGCCCGCACTGCTGGACTCGCTTCAGCCGCGGAAAGAGAACTCGCAGCCGCAGTAATTCTGTCGGTAAAGCTCCAGCTCGCGGCTCAGCACGAGCGAACGTTTGAATCCATCCTGTTTCTTGAAATTGTACGCCTCGAAATGCGTGTACGGTTCGGCAATGCGGAAAATCAGATTCGAATTCTTGTGCGGGCTGACCGTGAGGGTCGTTGCGAAATTCATCCCCAGCTCCTCCGCCTTTTTCGCCGTGCGTCCGAGCGAATATCCGAAGCATGCGGCGCAGCGGAGTCCGCGTTCCGGCTGAAGCGCATAATCCGCGACCTGTGAAACATGCGTGAGCCATGCGGCATGATCATAATCATCCACAAGCACTTCAAGCTGAAAGGCTTTTGCAAACTTGTACACCGTCTCCAGACGCTTTTCGAACTCCTCCGCGGTGTTGATGTTGGAGTTTGAAAAATAGAGCGTCACTTCCCGTTCTTCCGCAATGAGCCGTTCGATGCAGCCGGAAGCGCAAGGTGCACAGCAGGTGTGGAGAAGCAGTTTCTTCATTTTTCTCCTCCGGAAGAAGTGCGCCAGATCGGCGCGGTCGGGATCTCACGCGACTCCAGCGGCGTACCGTCTTTGAGGTGTGAAACCATCATGTCCACACAAACCGCCGCACATTGAGCCGCCATCTGGTCGAAAGTTGTAATCGGAACCGGACAGTATTCGGAAAGCCGGATATTGTCGCCGCCGGTCAGCTGCAGATCCTCCGGAATGCGGAGTCCGCGCTCCAGACAGAGCATCTCGACTGCAAGCGCGGTCTCGTCGTTCGCACAAATCACAGCGTCCGGGTTCGAATTCAACGCGGCGTCGGCAAGCGCGGTGACGTCGGCGAGGATCAGGTCCTCTCCGAAAAACACCTGCGGGGAAAAAGGTTCCGCGGCCTCCAGGAATCCCGCGAGACGCTGGCGGTAGCTGTCGCCGTTGCGCGACATGATTCCGGCGATTCTGCGCGCCCCGCGGTCAATACAGCTTTGAGTCAGTGTACGGAGAATCTCTTTCTGCTCCGCGTACACCGCCGGGTGCGCACC
The DNA here is from genome assembly GCA_002405835.1 of Lentisphaeria bacterium UBA4640. Classification (GTDB taxonomy): domain Bacteria; phylum Verrucomicrobiota; class Lentisphaeria; order Victivallales; family UBA1829; genus UBA1829. Next base: position 52,435 of record DHMO01000038.1, read on the forward strand.
AACCCGGTTCGTCAGCAGGAGATACGGAAATCCGGCCTCCGCGAGCTCGTCCAGAAACGTGTGTTCCTCACGGGCGCCCCAGACAATCAGTCCGTCGATTTCATTCCGTTTGAAAAGGTTCAGATGTTCCTTCGTTTCGACGAATTCCGCACTTCCGAGGAGCGGCAGGGTACGGTATCCGCGGGAGAGAAGTTCACGGCAGACTGCGAAAAGAGACTTGGAAAGGTTGTCGTCATCCCTCATCTCGCCGGAAGCCTTGAGAAAACCGATCACTCCGGCCTGACGCGAAAAGAAACGCAGAGCATGAATGCTCGGCTGATAATCCAGCTTATGACAGACTTCCAAGACCCGCTGACGGGTCTCCTCGCTGATGGGAATATTCGTTTTGCGTCCGGAAAGAACGCGGGAAACCGTGGAGGGAGAGCATTTCGCAAGCTCTGCAATCCGGCGGATGTTGAGCGGCTTATTCATCAGTTCTGCAGATCGTAAGGATGTGTTTCCCAGCGGGACTGCGCGTTGAACGGCTTCGGATTCACCCCGCGTCGTTCCTGTTCCGAAGAGAAAAACTCGCATCCGGAAAGCAGAAGCATGAGCAGAACGAGCGGAAAGAAAAGGAGTCTGCCCGAACGGACAGACTCCCGGATGTGCATGTGTTTACGCATTTCAGAACGGAAGCATTCCGTAGGAGTGCAGTTCCAGGACCTGAAAGACGACTGCGGCGACGACCATCACGAGCGTAAGAGCCGCAGTGATTGTGAAGATCAGAGAGTTCATGATCCAGTCTCCTTATTTCTTCGTGCTTGTTGGCATCTTTTCCTTGAGTTTCAGCAGCTCGGCGATGTTCTCTTTCGTGAAATAGACGCTGTCGCCGACCTTGACTTCGGACTGCATGGAATCTTTGTCGATGCTCGCAACTGCGCAGTTGTCATTGACCTGGACGATGACGGCTTTCGCAACGAATTCCGGTTCATCGGAAGTCAGCTTGCGCGCGACGGTGATCGGGAAGCCCTGAGCGAGAGAGAGATATCTCGTCTTATCACCTTTTTTGAAGTGTTCGATAACAGGCATCTTTTCGCCAAGGTTGATGACGATGAACGCCCAGCGGTCCTGAACCTTTTCAACGCGTCCTTCAATTCTGGCATAAAGATCCGCTTCCACCGGCTCAAGTTTGCCGCTGTCCGGATCAAGGAGCCATTTCAGACGCTGGATGTCTTCCTGGAGCTTCGCGATTTTGTTGTTTTTCTGACGGATCTGATTGTCTTTGTCCGAAATCTGACCTTTCAGTTTGCGCTCGTTGTTTTTCATGCCGGCAAGATCTCTGTGAGCTTTGTCCAGTGCATTTTTCTGATTGGCAACGGCTTTTTCAATCTCCTTCGCGCTTCTCTGAACATCACCGCGATTGAAGTTCTTTCCAACGGTTCTTCCGATACCGGTCAGCGTATTGGCATAGGCATTGTTGGCGTTCTTGGTTTCATCAATCTTCTTGTCGAAGTTTGCGGCAACCGCACCGGGGTTCGCCTTTAGAGCGTTCATATTGGTATTGATGAGTTTGTTGGCGCTCTTGACATAGTTCTGGGCGATGACGTTGTTGCGGTCGGCAGTTTTCTGCGCGCCGGCCAGCAGATTTTTCTGTTTGTCGGCACTGGTGGAAACATTCTGCAGATCAGATGCGGAGACATTGACTTCCAGCATGTGTCCGGTCTTGCTCAGACTGTCTGCGAGTGCGTTGCGCTGTTCGTTGATCTGTTTTGCGGCCTTGGTCAATTCGGGCAGTGCGCGCTTCACTCCGGAGAGATCGGCATTGTCCGGGTTCTTATGTCCGAGCGCATCCTTGTTCACTTTCGCGGACAGCTTCATGCCGGAATCCTTTTCCAGCGACTTTGCGGTCTGCGCAATGCTGCTTGACATTTCTTCCCATCCTGCCACCAGCATTTCTCTCTTGTTGAACAAGAGGAAGGAGAGTGCGACTCCTGCCACGGCGAACACCAGCACCAGAATGTTGACGACTTTGTTGAAAATTCCCATCTTTTGCTCCTTGCTATATTATATGCTTCTTTTCTGTATTCGCAACACTTGTAAACTTACTATGGATAACCTGTTATGTCAAATCGTTTTCCGAAATATTTTCAGAGTTTTTTTGCTTTTTTTCTTGATTTTGCCGTTTGACAACGCTATTTTCTCAAAAAACAGGAGGATTTCTCAATGTTTCAGACGCTGCAAATTCCGGTCGGAGGCTTTGATTCCAACTTTTCATACCTTCTCGTCTGCGGTTCCGATGCCCTGATCATCGACCCCTGCGGCGATGTTTCCGCAATCCGCCGCGCCGTCGAATCGCTCCCGCGCGCCCCCTTGCCGCGCTATATTCTGCTGACACATTCGCATCGAGACCATGTTTCCGGGATCGACGAAGTGCGAAGCTTCTTTCCCGCCCCCGTCTGCATCTCCGCTGCATCCGGCTTCCCGTGCGAACGGAAACTGAACGACGGCGAACATCTGCCGCTCGGCACGGGTTTCGTCGAATGTCTTGCAACCCCTGGGCACACGCCCGATTCCATGTGTTTTCGAACCTCCGACAACTCCGCGCTCTTCACCGGCGACACTCTGTTCATCGGCGACTGCGGGTTCTGCGACGCGGAGCCCATGTTCCGTTCCATGCGCCGTCTCCGCGCCCTGCCCGATTCCCTGACCGTCTGCCCCGGACACGATTACGGTGAGCGTCCGAACGACACGCTCGGACATCAGAAGCTGGTCAACCCGTACCTGAACGCGCCCGGGTTGAACGAATTCCGCGAACGGCTGAAAGATCTCACTTGAACAGGATATTGCGCATTCCGTCGAAAATCATCTGCGCGGCAATGGCGGAGAGGAAGAGCCCGGAAACCTTGCTGACGATCGTGATTCCCTTCTTCCCGAGCATCCGCTCGAACCAGGAGCCGAGCAGAAGAATGACGGTCAGAACGGAAATAGCAATCAGAAGCGCGGTGAGATTCGCAAGCATCCGCGCGGCCTCGTTCCCCGCAACGATCAGCGCCGCCGTCGTGCCGGGTCCGACCGTGATCGGAATGGCAAGCGGAACCACGGCGAAGTCACCGTAATCCGTGCGCGTCTCCTGGCCTTCCGCGACCTTTGCGCTGCCGTTGCCGTTTCCGTTGCCGCGGACCATCTGGATCGCGCTCAGCATCAGGATGATTCCGCCGCCGATCCGGAACGCATCGATCTTCACGCCGAACAGCATGAAGATGAAGTTTCCGAAATAAAACCACGCGCATGCGACAACCAGAACGGCAATGCCGGTTTTCAGCGCGACTTTCCGCCGTTCTCCGCTTCCGGAATCCTGTGTCATGGCGAGAAACGCCGAAAGAAGCGCGAACGGGGTGAGAAGAACAAAAAACTGAAACGCCTGGTTGAAAATCGATGTCATGACAGCTCCGTAAAATGTTTTTTCCGATAATCTAGCCATGTTTTCCCAAAAATCAACTTTTTTTCTGCCGGAAACGGTGTATATTATCTGAGAAACTTATCGCCTTATTAATTGGGAGACTTTGCTTTGAGTTCGGAATATTTTGACGTAATCGTGGTGGGCGGCGGTCATGCCGCATGCGAGGCCGCGCTCGCTTCCGCCAGAACCGGCGCGTCCACGCTGATGCTCGCAATCAATCTTGACCATATCGCGCAGATGAGCTGCAACCCCGCTGTCGGCGGAATCGCGAAAGGACACGTCGTCCGTGAAATCGACGCGCTCGGCGGCGCGATGGGACGCGTCACCGATGCGGCCGCACTCCAGTTCCGTCTGCTGAATCTCGGAAAAGGTCCCGCCGTCTGGTCTCCCCGCGCCCAGTGCGACAAAGTCTGCTATCAGAAGGCAATGAAACGAGAAGTCGAGCTCCAGCCCAATCTCTGCATCCGCCAGGGAACCGCCTGCTCCTTTATTCTCGAAAACGGCAATGTCGCGGGCGTCGTCAGTCAGCTCGGCGAAGAATTCCGCTCAAAGGCCGTGGTTCTCGCAACCGGAACCTTCCTGCACGGGAAAATGCACTACGGACTCCAGAACATGCCCGGCGGACGCGCCGGCGATCCCCCCTCCGTTGAACTCGCTGCGGCTCTGAAAAACCAGCTTCATCTGCATGTCGGCCGCCTCAAAACCGGAACGCCGCCGCGCATTCTCGGAAAATCCATTGATTTCTCGCAGATGGGCATTCAGGGCTCCGATGACGTCGAAGAGCATTTCTCGTTCTTCCCGACCGATTCCGTTCATCCGCAGGTCGAGCACCGCAACGTCCCCTGCCATCTCGTCTATTCCAATCAGAAAACCGCGCAGATCGTCCGCGACAACCTCGACAAGGCGCCGATGTACCGCGGAATCATCGAAGGCGTCGGCGCCCGTTACTGTCCCTCGTTCGAAGACAAAGTGGTCCGCTTCGCGCACCATGAGCGTCATCTGCTCTACATTGAGCCGGAGGGCGAGAACACCGACGAATATTACATCAACGGCATCTCGACCAGTCTACCCCCTTACATTCAGATTCAGATGCTGCGCACCCTGCCCGGACTCGAACACGTGGAGATCGCCCGCTATGCGTATGCAATCGAATACGATTTTGTCTACCCCGAAGAACTCTCCCGCTCGCTCGGCGTAAAAAAGTACCCCGGCTTGTTCCACGCGGGACAGATCAACGGAACCAGCGGCTACGAAGAGGCAGCCGGACAGGGGCTCGTCGCCGGGCTCAATGCCGCCCGTTTCGCCGCCGGGCTCGCCCCCGTTGAATTCGGACGTGATGAAGCCTACATCGGCGTTATGATCGACGACCTTGTCACAAAGGAGATCGTCGAGCCGTACCGTCTCTTCACCAGCCGCGCCGAACACCGCCTCTCGCTGCGCCAGGACAATGCGGACTTCCGTCTTTGCGAAAAAGCCCATTCGCTCGGTCTCCTCCCCGAAGAGAAGTACCGCGTATTCAAGGAATACTCCGCGCTCTGCGATACGGTCGAAGCCCGCTGCAAAGCACACCGCGAACGCGGACGCTCCCTCTGGGACAACCTCAAGGATCTGCAGGGAACTTACGACGCCGCGAAGCCGCCGTTCGACCTGAACTTGATTGAAATGGACAGCTCCGTTCCGCTTCACCGCCGCGTGCTCCGCCAGCTTGCGATCCGCGCACATTACGAGGGATACCTCAAGCGGGAAGAACAGTCGGTCGCCAAACTCAACGCGCTCGAAGCGTGGCGCATCCCTGAGGATTTCGACTACGAATCCATAAAGGGACTCCGCAACGAATCGCGCATGAAACTCATCAAAACGCGTCCGACCAGCCTTGCCCAGGCGGGACGCATCGACGGCGTGACCCCGTCCGAAATCGCGCTTCTTCAGGTTCATCTCATGCGCCGCCGCAAGGAGAACGCGAATGCCTGAGTCCGCCGCAGCCGGGCTTCTGCCGCCGCACCGCAGCGTGCTGCGGCGGCTTTGTGCCCGGAAGCTGGCGCTGGTCTCCCTGATCGTCACTCTCTGCTACCTCGGAATCGCCGTCTTCGCGGAAGGATATGCGGTTTACTGTTCGCGCACGCATACAGAGCCGGTCTATCAGCTCCGCGATGAAAACGCACGCAACCGCCCCCCCTCCTCCGCGCACTGGCTCGGAACGGATTACCTCGGACGCGACGTGCTGATCCGTGCGGTCTTCGCAACCCGGACCGCAGTCAAAGTCGGGCTGATCGCCTCCTGCATCGCAACCCTGTTCGGCGTTGCGCTCGGCGTCTGCGCGGGCTACTTCGGGGGAACCGCCGACGACCTGGTTGTCTGGGTCTACAGCACGTTTGCCGCTATGCCCTCGCTGCTGTTCATCCTCGCATTCGCTCTTCTTGTTTCGAAAGGTTTTCTTACGCCCTCGATGAAAAGTGTGTTTGATTCAATTGCCGCTCTGCTCGGGACGGAACCCGGAATGCTTGCGGTCTATCTCGGAATCGGTCTGACCGGATGGGTTTCTCTCTGCCGCGTGGTCCGCGCGGAGGCGATGCGCATCCGTGATGCGCAATATGTTCAGGCGGCGCGCACGCTCGGTGCCTCCTCCTTTTCCATCATTTTCCGCCACGTTCTGCCGAATCTGATGCACCTCGTCATCATCTATTTCACCATGCAGTTTGCATTTGCGATTATGACGGAAGTCATCGTGAGCTATCTCGGACTCGGCGTTCAGTTCGAACCCAGCTGGGGCACGATGATCGCCGACGGCCAGGAGCGTCTCTGGCGCGGCGTCTGGTGGGAAGTCGGCACCGCAACAGGTTTTATGTTCGTTCTGGTTCTCTGCCTGAACATCCTCGGCGACGCCCTCCGCGACGCGCTCGATCCCTCACTTCGCGGCAGCTGACCGCCGGACAAGCTCCCGGAACAGCGCCATTTCGCGTCCGTCTTTGAGGAACATGTGCTCCGGATGCCACTGAACTCCCCAGATGAAATCCTTGCCGTTGACCGCAATTGCTTCCACAAGCCCGTCCTCCGCCACCGCCATGACGCTCACTTCCGGCGCGGCGTCTTTGACGCCCTGATGATGAAAGCTGTTCACAGCAAGTTTTTCCGTTTCCAGCAGTTCGTGCAGCGGCGTCCCCGGAATGATTCTGACGTCATGCACGGGAATGTCGCGCGGAGGCGGCTGGCTGTGCATGATTTTTGTCCCGGTCTGCGAAGGCAGATCCTGCCAGAGCGTCCCGCCCAACACGGCGTTGATGAGCTGAATTCCGCGGCAGATTCCCAGCAGCGGCAGATTGCGTTTCATCGCATAACACAAAATCAGATAATCGGTCTGGTCGCGGGTTTCGTTTGGCGTTCCGCATTGCGGAAGCGGCGTTTCTCCATAGATTTTCGGAGCGACGTCCTGTCCGCCGGTCAACACAAACCCGGAGCAGACGGACGCCGCCGCAAAGAGGTCTTCCGAGCTTCCTTCCAGCGGCAGAATCACGGGAACTCCACCGGCATGGCGAATTGCATTCATGTAGTCGGGAAGCATCCAGATGCTGTTTTTTTCGTCGTCAAACAACGGAGTAACACCGATCAGCGGTTTCATTTTCCTTCTCCTTTAAAATAAAAAAGAGACAATTATGCGAACATAACTGCCTCTCTGAGATTTACTATACACTGCCGCCGGAAAAAATCAAGCGGCAGTTTTTATTTTTATGCGATAACCGTCCAGTTGGAATCGACTCCGCGTCCGATTTCGCGCCACTTGGAAAAATCTCCGCCGTCGTAGTAGCCGAGCATGCCGGTCGATTTCTGACGGACAAGCAGATCGTCCTTCTTGTCGCCGTTGTAATCGCCTGCACCGACCACAAACCAGTCATCGGCATCCAGCTGACCGAGCTTCTTCCAGGATTTCGTGAGACCGTCTTCAAGTTTGACGACCAGTCCATTCTCCTTGTTGAAGAGAATCATATCATCCTGACCGTCGCAGGAGAAGTCGCCGATTGCGGCGAATTCCCATCCCTGCGCGCTTCCGAATCCGGTTCCGAGATTCGTGAGATTTCCGTTGATGTCGGTCGTGTAGAATGTTCCCTGATAATCGAAGAGAATTTCCGCTTTGCCGTCTCCGTTGAAATCTCCGGCGCCCTTGAGCACCCAGTCGCCGCTGAATCCGCCCTTGATCTGAGTCCAGTTGTCAGTTCCGTCGGTCCAAACGCCGAGAACTCCGCGCTCCTGATCGTGCCAGATAATGGAGGTTGTCCCGCGGGCTCCGGTAATATTGGCAACTTTGACATTCCAGTTGATGTCATCCATATTCGTCAAATAACCGATGTTAACCCACTTGCTCGTATCGCCGCCGTCATAATAGCCGATATAGGCTCCCTTGACGCCGTTGACTGTAACGTTGCCGACGAGAACGATATCCGCCTTGCCGTCGACGTTCATATCGAACGCGCCCTTGACTTCCCAATCCGTCGGCTGAGCCATGCCCTGCCCCTGCCAGGAGGAGGTTCCGTTCATCCAGAAACCGAGCTGGTTGTCACCGCCGGTGTACTGGAAGAGAATATCACTGATGTTGTTTCCGTCGATATCGCCTTTGGCATCGAAGTAGGTATAGGTAATCTTGTTGCTGATCACGCTTTCCAGACCGGAGCCGTCAACTGCGCTGACCCAGAACGTGCGTTTACCGGAAGGAGCAGAGCCGTAAAGTCCTGCAAGGACCTTGTTTGCGGAGATATAGGTCAGCATATCACCGTCATCAAAGGTATCGAAAACCGTGGTTTCCTTCCCGTTGCTAATATAGATCTTGTAGCTCTTGATGCCAAAACCATCATATGCAGGATCCCACTCGATAAGGAAAAGAGAGCCTGGATATTTGTTTATGCGCACCTTAAGAGCCTCCTTCTCCGCCGTTGTCAAGTCACTGAAATCTTCTCCGGAGAGATCATCTTCCGTAACTGCGCGAACCTCTTTGAGATTCGGCGCGTCCGGAGCATAATAGTCGTTGGTCGGACGATTGATATCTTCATCGAAGAACTGGAAGCTGCCCGTTGTTTGAGAATAATCCCCATAATGTCCTCGACCATCGACAGCCCGCACCTTCCAGTAAATCGTCGGAAGCGAATCTCTGGGACGTGTGTCATCCCGTTTGAGAGCGTCTGCATACTCGGCGAGATAAGCTATCAGATTGTTGCTGGATGTCAAAGAGAAAGTAGTAGATGCCGCAAATTCCGGAGCTACGAAAATCAGGGAATCTTCTTCACAATTCTCAGATGTGTAGAAGGATATCTCATAGTACACACCCGTCGGATCTGTGAAATTACCATTAATCGTCAGTGTAAGATCAATAGACAAGGGCTGTCTTACCTGTACATAGTTTGAACCGCGCGGATCATCCACAAGCTCCCAGGTAATTGTCAAATTCGAATCCAGTGAACCGAAGCTTCCTGTCGGAGCTGTTGTATCTACCGTAAACTGGCTGGAACCATCAATAACAGTTTCGTTTCCGGCATAGTCGACCGCAGCAATCCAGTAGTTGTAAACCCCGTCTTTTATGCCATCGGCAAGCTTGTCAAGAACAGCGCTCGTACCAGTGAACAGCGTTGACTTTATTGCTGTCGCCAGATCTGTTCCGGTGCTATAGTAGATATAATATCCTTTCACCCCGGAAGAAATGACCGTAGTGTCATCATACGCACTGGACCATGAGAAGGAAACTTTTACATTCTCTGTATTACCGTCAATAATGTTTCCTGCGGAAACTTCACTATCTGTCGAAGTAAAGATCGGCGCCGTTGTATCGCCAACGAAAGTTCCAGTGATGCTTGAATAAAGTCCGGCTTTGTCGTATGCGATAATTTTATATTCGTAGCTCTGGTTGTACCGCCCGGAGAGACCGGAAAGTATCAATTTATAAGATGCATCGTTGCGATTCTCTGCAGTAATCGTAATCGTTGCATCAGGAAGCGAACTCCATTCTCCATTGGCAAGCTTGTAGTACACCTCATATTTTGCAATGCCGGAGTCTTCATCAGTAGCGGCATCCCATTCAATGGTAATGTTCATCTTCGCAGAACCCGGGATATAACTGATTTCCGGAGTCTTGAGCGGCTCTTCGGAAAATTCCGGAGGTGTAATATCTTCTGCAAGGTCAAGAATAAGCGAAGTCTCATTACCAGCTCTATCAACAGCAACAAGACTCCAACTATACGAGGTGCTAGCACTCAGCTTATAGACTTCACCGTTCGTTTTCTTGAAGGTGTAGCTATAAATGTCGGAAGCGTCTGCTTTAATGTAAATGGTCTCGTCAAAACTTCTTCCAGTGTAATCTATACCTTCCATTGTAAAGATATAGTATGCGACACCGCTGCCATCACCGTCATCCGCCGGAGTCCATGTAAACGAAAGAGTCCTGTAGACTTTTCCATCTGCGTCTGTTTTATAATCAACATCCCGTTTGATGTTGCTTTCATCGAAAACAGGATCATTCCAATCAGTACGTGCGCCGGCAATATCTGTTGTATAAGTATTTCCCGCATTGTCCACAACAGAAACGACCCAGTAGTAAGGCTCTTCACCCAAGACACGGTCATATTTTACATTCGCTACGAGCGTATATGTTCCGTCTTTATTGTCAATTTTTGTTAGACTGTCTCCGGAAATAGTGATATAATTTTCCGTTGACGTTGAACTGGTTCCGTACATCAGTTTGAATGCACCCAGGTTCAAACCGGACTCATCATCGAAAGCCTTTATCGTAAACGAAATCTGAATCGTGTGAATGGGCTCGCCTTCTTTTGCATTTCCGGGAATGTATGTAACATCGTAAAGATAATCTCCTTCCGAAGACTCAACTCTCGGATTTACAGCATCTCTTTCAGCGCGGAATGAAATATCTCCCGATTTGTTGCCGACATAATCAGTCGCAGAGAGCGTAAAGTTATAATCTGAACCAACCTCTGAAACATCAAATGTATAAGTAAAGCTTTCCTGCGGATTGTTTGCATCCACATAGAAGGTTTTCGAATACAGCGGATTTTCTTTACAGGTAATGGTGTAGAAATGAACTCCGCTGGAATCCTTTGCAGAATTCAACCATGTAATCGTAATGGTCCGAACGACTTGCCCGTCCGCCCCAGCGTTGTAGTTCTGATTCAAGGTTAATCCGGGATTTGAGAAATCCGGCCCCTCTTTATCAGTTGTTTCAACACCGAAGGAGGCACCAATTGTCCAATCGCTTGTCTGACCTCTGTCATCGACCTCTCTGACACGCCAGTAATAATTCCGAGTGTTGACAAGACCGGAAATGTAAAGTTCCGTATCGGTTGTCGTTCTAACATAAACCGTTGCATTCTTGGTAAGAGCATCCCAATTGGCGGCAAGCTCTTCCTGAGAGAGACGTTTTTCAGTACTCTCCAAAGAGAAGTACTCAACGACATAATTCTTCAAGCCATAGAACGGAGTTGCCTCTTCAGGGGTCCACTGCAAACACATGACAGCCGAAGTTGCTCCACCGCTGACTCCATTTTGATTAACAAATGCAGTAGACTTGATTCCAAGCGGCTTCCTGATCGGATCATCTGTAGCACTTCCGGATTCTGTTGCCCATGCACCGTAATACGCGCCATTGCTGTCATTAACGCGGATTCTCCATTCAACGGTCTGTCCTTTTTCTCCGTCTTTTACAAGATAGGAGTTCATATTCTTGCTTAAAGTTTGGCGGATCCAGTTCGTTGCATAAGAACCGTCTTCATTTTTAATCCGGTACTCCAGCTCATAAACAGCTTCAGGATTCCACGTAGACTCGTTTTTAGGCTTCCAGGAAAGAGACCAGGTCTTCGAAGCGGCATCAAATACGGTTTTCTGACCACCAATCTCATAATTTGCCGCGTAATTATTCGTAACGTCTTTGATCTCAACGACCAAATTGCTGTTCTTAATGGAAACCGAACCTGTTACAGTTCCTGCGTCCGTTTTAATTTCAAAAGTTTTTTCCGTCTGAGCGTTATCGAAAGAAATCGTTTGTTTTCCTCCAGCAAAGCGGAAGGTTATCCCCGTTCCCGTCTGAATCCAGCTGGAGAAATCAATTCCTTCAATCAAATTGTATGTTCCTTTGACAGCCCTGTTCAAGTTGATCTGAATGATCGTATTATCCCCGGGTATCAGATTTGAGTTCTTAAGAGTGAAATCCGAATTAGTCGTTTCCGTCAGCAGGAGCTCCAAATTCAGCGTTCCAAAGAACGATGAAATCTCGCCATTGACAGATGCTGTATTGTCTATGGTAACGGTATCCTCTCCGTTTGTAAGGAAAATATCGCCGACAACATGGGCATCCCGGATAATCGTGATGTTATCATTATTATTCGATCCGGGCCGGAGAGTACCTCCCATTGAACGAATACCAGAGAAAACAGCATACCCGCCTCCGGCATTGATTGTTCCGGAAATGGTCAAATTCAGCGTGGATTTGCTCATAATGCCAATGTTATAAGAAGAATTGGCAAAGTCAATTACACCGCTAATGTTGATCGGCGAAGTTGATGCGAACGAATCCGCCCAAATACCGACATTGTATTCAACGACTCCACCATTTTCATTATTGATCGTCAACGTTCCGTTGAAGACGCCGACATCAAACGTTCCGGCCTTAATGCCGACGATCTGATAAACTCCAACGCCTTCGGTGACAGAGATGGTGATATTGGAATCCATGCGCCCATTTGCAATAGAGAGCTTGGAGCCGGCATAAACACCATAGATATCGGAACTGAAGGTGCGATCTGTAATTCTGTCATTTACAGAAATAACATTAATCGTTCCTTTCATAATTCCGGATGTCACGGAAATATTGGTTGCATAAAGACCGGCCATCAGATTTGTGTTCAGCGAATATCCGCGGTAAGTCGGAGTTCCCCACTGAGTGTTTGGTGCTCCGGAATAGGATATTGATTTATCGCGCGACGTTGCACTGATTTGAGCGTCAAATGTCCCAGTGGTAATGTTCCCGGCTTTAATACCGATTGTTTCCAATTTATTTCCGGAGGCATCGACCATGGTCTTGTCTTGAGTTCCTGCGGTTTTGAGAGTTACACTGTTCATTCCCGCAGAAATGACCGCATCAATCGTAGTCAAATTCAAATCATTGGTGATATTAAGACCGTATACACCAAGAGTATTGTTTGTCAACGAACCATTGGAGCCTTCCGCATTCTTCGATGCATCCAAATCTGCTGTAAGAGTTGCCGAAATGGTTCCGATTCTTTCAGAGCCATTCTTTTTCCCGAACTGCCCGACCACCGTCATGGAATCAGCAAAAATTCCGGAAGCCATCGCAGTATTGCCGGAAATCACCGTTGCTTTAACACTTTCAGTATCGCTGTTTTTTGCTTTAAATGAAGCGTAGGATGTTAAAATTCCGGTAAAGTTCTTTTCTAACTGAACTGTCTTGGCTTTCAATGCCGCGGCGTTGGCAGTATGCCCTGTTGTATTGCCTTTAAAAGATGCACCATCATCATTATACACTTTGTCTACAGCTGTAGAAGCCGTCGCATCCAAAACAGCCGCAAGATCGCTGTCAATCGTCAGGGTATCGGTTGCCCAAATTGTATAAGCGGAACGATCATGACCAGTATAATAGCTATACACAACATTGCCAAGAGTGTTTTTTGCACTCAAGCGAATCTTGGAATCCGTAAGAGCAGACTCTTTTCCAAGAGTCGTGGAACCCGTCTGAGCAGCAAAGCTTACAGAACCATTTCCCGTAAATTTCAACGCAGATGTCGTATGATTCACGGTAGAGTTCTCATAAGAGATGTTGTCAACCGACTGAAAATTTGCCCCGATTACTATTTTTGAATTATTGGCGCCGGTAACAGCGGCTGTTGTAGAATCGTTATAGCCGCTGCCAGTAAGCGAAAAATATCCGCCCTTACTGCCATCTCCAGTTGCGAGCAGGACAAAGATGTCGCTGAAATCCAAGTAGCCACGAAGCCCAGTTGTCAAATATTCAATCTTAGCCATAACGACCTCTCCCGAAGGGTTGTTTATTGTTCAATACTTTTATTCGTGAATACTATATTATAGAGTTTTCAAAAAGTCAAGCCTTCTTTTATTTATTACATTGTTTTTTCTTTATTTTCTGAAATAAAAAAACGTCAATCCCCCCTTTTCCGCCTTCGGCAAAGAATTTTTCATTTTTTTTGCGTTTCGCATTTGCTTTTTGCAAAGAACGGTGTATATTGTAGACATCTGCCAAAGATATGGCAAACGAAAGTGAGTCGGTAGCTCAGTCGGTAGAGCATCGCCCTTTTAAGGCGGTGGTCCAGGGTTCGAGCCCCTGCCGACTCACCATTTTTGTTTTAAACCAGCCGGTTTTCCGCTTTTGCAGACTACATCTTCCGCAATCCGCTGTTCTCCGGTCTTAAACCGGAGTTTTTTGTATATGGATAATGTCCAGCGTCTTGGAATCGCTCTCATCCTTTCCGGTCCCAGCGGATCCGGAAAATCCAGCATCAGCAAAGAAATCATGAAACGCCATCCCGACGTTGCGTTCTCCATCTCGTGCACCACGCGCGCGCCGCGCGGAAACGAACAGAACGGCGTCGATTACCATTTCCTCTCCCGCGAAGATTTCCGGAAGAAAATCGAAGCCGGAGACTTCATCGAATACGCAGAAGTCCACGGAAATTATTACGGAACACTCAAATCCGAAGTCGTCAACCGCGTCACAAAGGGAATCGACGTCATCCTCGACATCGACGTTCAGGGCGCGGCGAAGGTTCATGAGCTCTGCAAGACAAATGAGATTTTCCGCGACTGCGCCGAATTCGTTTTTGTCGCCCCGCCCTCCCATGCCGAACTCGAACGCCGCCTCCGCGGGCGCGGCACCGATGCGGAAGAGGTCATTTTAAAGCGTTTAAAGAATTCCATACTTGAAATTTCCCGCTGGAGGGAGTATTCTTATCTGCTGATCAATGACGACTTTGCGAATGCCGTGGAAAAATTCAACGCGCTCCTCCTCGCATTCCGCATGTCCACCAAACGATGGAAAGAGGATATCAATGCCTGACAACAATGCAGTTCTGCTCGGCGTGACGGGCGGGATCGCGGTCTACAAAGCCGCCGACCTCTGCTCGAAACTTTGCGCATCCGGATACGACGTCCATGTGATGATGACCGACTCCGCCCGGCATCTGATCTCCGACAAGCTGTTCTTCACGCTCTCGCGCAATCCGGTCATCTTCGATCTCTGGGATACGCCGACCTGGAAGCCGGGACATATCGAAATCTCCCAGCTTGCGCGTCTGATGGTGATCGCCCCCTGCACAGCGAATTTTCTCGGCAAATACGCGAACGGAATCGCCGACGATGCTCTCACAACCTCCGCGATGGCATACGAAGGGGAAGTTCTGCTCGCCCCCGCGATGAACACACGCATGTGGCGGAACCCGGCGGTTCAGCACAACTGTGAAACGCTCCGCGCGCGCGGAATCCATTTTGTCGGTCCGAACGCGGGACGCCTTGCCTGCGGCGACTCCGGCGAAGGGCGCATGGCGGAAGTCTCCGAGATTCTCAACGCCGTCCGCGAGCTGCTCCCGACCACCTGAATGGAGCGATCATGGCAAAGCAGTCCTTCTATCTGAATGCGCCTGAAATACATCTCTGTGCGGTCTCGAAGACCCGTCTTTCCTCATTCTGGAATCATCTGATGCTCGGCGGGTGCTACTGGCGGCTCTATCATCACACCGCGCACGGAGCGGGCGTTTTTCTGGATGGAAAGAAAATTGAACTTGTTCCGGAGAAAGTTTATCTGCTTCCGCCGAACTGCAATCTGCGGACCTGGTCGGACGGAATTCCGGAGCAGCTTTACATTCACTTTGAAGTGGAAAACATCTCGGGCAGCCGGGCGCATCTGCTGAACGGGATCGAACTTGCAAAAGCGGGATGCGTCGCCGGGATTCTGGAAGAACTGCACGAGTGTTTCGCGCAGGAGAACTGTCCGCCGGCCCGCCGCAAACTGCTGGCGCTTTCCCTGCTGACCGCCTCGATCGCCAAACTTCCGAAAGAGGCTTTCTCGGAAATCGACTGCGACCGCCGGATCATCAACGCCTGTGATTTCATCCGTTCCAACACGGACAAGGAGATCAATCTTTCGATGCTCGCGCACATCGCGGGGCTTTCGGAAAATGTGTTTCTGCGGGACTTCAAGGCGCAGACGGGCAGCACACCGTATCAGTACCTGCTGCACGTCCGCTATACTCAGGCCGCGCGTCTGCTCCAGTTCGGCAACTGCACGATCGACGAAATCTGTTATATGATCGGCGTGAACGACCGTTTTCATTTTTCGCGCACCTTCAAGCGCATGTACGGCGTTCCCCCCGCGCAATACCGCAAACACCTCCAGGAACAGGCCTCCGCGGAGGAATAATCACTCCTCTTTCCGCGTCACGCCGGGGCCCTGAAGCGTGCTGACTCCGCGGTTGTTCTCCAGATGCAGGACAACCGGAACGGCGGAGTCTATGCCGTGCGCATGCGAAATGATACCGATCAGCTTGCCGTCCTGACGCAAACTCGACAGTTGCTCCAGCGCGTGCTGAAGCGTATCCTCATCCAGTGTGCCGAAACCTTCATCCAAGAACAGGGTGTCTATGCGGGCACGGTCACGCGCCATGCGCGAAAGACCAAGAGCTAGAGACAAACTGACCAGGAACGTTTCCCCGCCTGAAAGATTGCGCGTGGAACGCACCTCGTCTCCACGGTAACGGTCTATGATATTGAACTCAAGACCGTTCTTCGGATTCGCGGAAAGGATAAAATGATCCGTAAATTTCTCCAGCTGCACATTTGCTCGCTCAATCAGAGTCTCAAACGCCAAACTCTGCACAAACGAACGGTACTTCTTGCCGTCCGAAGAACCGATCAGATCATTCAGGAGCTTCCATTTGCCGCAAAGCGTCTCCTGCTCCGCGATCTGTCCGGCAAGCCCGGCGAAACGTTTCCGCTCCTGCTCGTTGCGTTCCAGAAGAAGCCTGTTCTCCACAACCGAAGACTGCACCTGCTGACGCTTTTCATCCAGAGCCTTGAGCGCGGCTGACATCGACTCCACATCCGCGGGAAGCCCGACATTGTGCGCAGACAGGAAATCCTGCGCGGCCGTTATCCGCTTCCGCGACTCCTCCAAGCTCGTTTTCAGCGAGGCGGCCTGCAGTTGAAGCGTCTGACGGACCGTCTCCGCTTCCTTCTGTTTCGTCAGAGCGGAAGCATAGGCATCATCCGCTTTTTTCTCCTCTTCATCGGGAAGTTTATCGCCGAAAAACGCGCGGCGTTCGGCGGAAAGCGCGACCAGTCCGGCTTCCAGATCCGCAAGTTTCTTCTCCTGAGACAAGGCTTCCTCATTCAACGCTTCCAGACGCTCCCGCCGAGTCCGCAGTTCCATCTCCAGACGAGCGGTCTTTTCCGAAGCGGATTTTTCCTGTTTCGTCAGATTTTCATATTCCGCAAAACGTGCAGAAAGCGTATCATACAGTTTGTTCGCGGAGAGCGAAGTATCGACGGAAATTCCGGCCAGAGCATCGGAAAGAGATTTCTCCAAACAGAGCTTCCGGCTCACACGCTCTTCCGCCGAACGTTTCTCGAACTCCAGTTTTTCAGCGGACTGTTTCAGAAGAGAACGCGCCGTTTCAAGCGCGGTGGAACGTTCCCTCAGTTCCTCGCGGGCGGATTCAAAAGCATCCTTTGCAGACTTCTGATCCAGATCCGCCGTCTCAATCATGCCCGAAAGAACCTTGAAACGCGCATATTCCGCACCCGAAACACGAGCCGTCTCTTCCAATGCCGCACGGTTGCCGGGGAGTTTGGAGCGGAGTTCCGCCAGCTCCTCCTCTTTTGTCTTCAAATTCTTTGCGCCGGACTGCAGCAATACGGCAAGCTGCGCGACGGTAGTCTGCTGTGAGGAAACCGCCTCATCCAGTTTCTTCAATTCGGCTTTCGCCTGCGGAAGAAGATCAGGTTCAGGGACGGGCAGATTGAGCGCATAGGGATGCTCCGTGGAACCGCAGAGCGGACACGGGGCGTCCGGCTTCAGCTCCTTGCGCAGAGATTCCAGTTTCGCGATTTTTGCTTCAGCGATTTGCTTTTCATGCAGAAGCGCGACCCGCTCTTCCGCACTTTTTTTCAGGGCAAGTTTCGCTTTCAGCAATTCCTGCGCGGAAGCAAGCTCCGTCTGAATCTGTTTCTGCGAGCGGTCCAGTTCAAGCAATTCATTCATGCGTTTATCGGCTTCAGCAAACCGGGCGAGCTGTTCCTCCTGTTCATGAACCTGTGCCGCGAGATTCTCTTTTTTCGAAAAGAATTCCGGAACCGACGAACCGTTCAGGTGTGCCTTCAAGAGCTCCGATTTCTGCTGAAAAAGAGTTTCGGCTGCGGCGACAACCGGAGTCTGTTCTTCGACCTTCCGCGATGCGGCGGCAACGGCACGGTTCTGTTTTGCCAGCTCCGCCTCCAGTTTCCGGAAACGTTTTGCGGCGGATTCCGCTTCCTTATTAAGCGTCTCCAGTTGATCGCAGAGCAGTTTGACGGAACCGAGAACCGAGCCGAGAACCGCATCCGCCTGATGCTTCGCGAGTGTATCCCGCAGAGAAGCCAGCTGATTCCGCGCATTCAGCAAATCGGTCCCCGTCTCACAGCGCGCCTTTTCCGCCTTCCGCTGAGCGTCATGACAAGTCCCCGCTTCGTTCTTTTGAGCATCCCGCGACGCCCGGCAGAGTTCCAGCCGGGTATCCAGCTCACGAACTTTCAGGAGGAGCGGAGCAAGCATCGCCCGCTCATCCGCTGTATGTTTGACGGCATCCGCGGCATCGGCGCACGCCAGCCCGGCATCGGCAAGCGGACGTTCCAGTTTCTGCCGTTCCAACATCAAGGTTTCAGCGTTCTTCGTTTCGGCGCTCAGAGATTCCGCCGTACGCAGGATCTCCATACCGGAATCGTACTCCTGCTTGATCGCCAGGACAGTTTTTTCCCCCGATTCGATTGCCGTCTGAAGCTCCTTCACCCGCTCTTCCGGGAAAAGCTCAATTCCTTCGGCTTTCTGCTTCAGTTCCTCCAGTTCACGCCGGCGAGCGCCTGCAAGTTCACAGACCTTCATGGAAATTTCCCCGTAAATTCCGGTTCCGGTAATCTGCTCCAGAATCGGGGACCGCTCATCGGAAGAGGCCTGCAGAAATGCGGCGAACTGTCCCTGCGGCAGAATCATCGCACGGGAAAAATGAGTGAAATTCATCCCGGTCAGCCTGCAGACAAGAGAATCGGTCTCTTTGAGTTTGGAAGATAATATTTTCCCGTTTCCGGACGGGTCGTACTCCGAAAGGATGTGCCGCGCGCTCTGCAGATTCCCCGTCCGCGGCGCCCGGTGCTGAGACCAGCGGGCCAGAAAGCGTCCGTGTTCGTTGGAGAAGACGGCTTCCGAAAAGCATTCAAATGTTCCGCGCGTCATGATTTCGTTGTTCTCCTGATTCAGGCGTTCAAGACGCGCCGTGCGTCCGTAGATGGCAAGACAGACGGCGTCGAAAATTGTGGATTTGCCTGAACCGACGGGTCCCGAAAGAGCGAAGATTCCGGCGTCGGTAAAAGCGGGGTCGGTGAAATCAATGCTCCATTCACCGCGCAGCGAAGCGAGATTTTTGAAATGAATCTTTTCTATTTTCATTTGGGCCTGTATACTTTCTGCATTCCGGAAGAGAAAATCTCTTCATATTCCTGATTCAAGGCAAAACGCGCTTTCACTTTTTCCAGATCGGCGGCGTTCCGGCAGACGATGCGCGTGCCGGGCGGGAGCGAAATCACTTTCCCGAAGTCGGGACGGTCATAAAAAACCTGATCCTCCGGAACTCCGAAATTCTCCAGGACAAATTTCAGCGACGGCGGGTCGGCGTCGAAGTCGATGAACACTGGACCGCCCTCCCCGCGGATTGCCTCCGCCGCCTTGACCGGCTGAAACTCCGCCGAAACCGGATACGGATTCAACAGGTCATCCGCATACGGCGGACCGAACAGACACCGCGAAATCTGCGGAGTGAAATTCGCCATGAACACAATCCATAGCAGAGAAACCAGAATCAGGCGGCGTCCCGTCCTGCCGCTGTGACTTGCAAGGAGCCCGAGTATCAGCGTCCAGAGTCCGAAAAACGGGAAAAATATCCGCGGGAACGGCGGTACTTTCGCCGGAACCGCAAGCAGCAGCGGCATTACGAAGATCAAAGCAAAACACAGAAGCCGGAACCGCTCTCTCCGCATCCGCCACGCTCCGACGGCTGCAAACGGCAGCAGCGGAAGAACCGTCACCGCGAACGACAGATAGAGATTGCTGTACGCCGCACCGTAACTGGTCCAGCCCTCGCGCAGGTTCGAGGCGGCGACGAGTTTGCCGAAAATATGCGCATAAAACAGCGGCACGCTCAGAACCGGAATCAGCACAAGAGCAAACCAGCGGACACGGCGTCCCGCCGTCCGCAGATCGGGAGCGAAAAACAAAGCTCCGGCAAGCAGAGCAAACAGCGCGGTCGGCATCACTCCGACCGCAAGCCAGCAGAAGAGCAGATAGAGCACGCCCCAGCGGAGCCGCGCGCTCTTCCGCCATCGCCCCGCCGCAAGAAACGCGGCGAACGTAAACAGAAACGCCGCCATATATCCGCGCAGAGCGGTTGAATAGACCGCGAACACCGAAGACGACGCCAGCAGCATGGAGCAGATAAATCCAGCAGAAGCTCCGCAGCGGCGCAGCAGTTCCCGGCTGACCAGCCAGAGAGCGACGCATCCGGTCAACAGGGAAAGCAGACGCAGATACGCAATCCAGTTCGGCGCGGACTCCCCGCCTGCCGAATTCCAGAGCGAAAGAAGCATCGTATAAACAATATGATTGTTCGGAATCGGATATGTGAACGGAATCTTTGCGAACCCGAGCGTCAGCCAGCCGAGCGTCAGCACCTCGTCGAACCACGGCGGACGCATCAGCTGAATTGCGCCGAGCAGGAAAAGCACGATTGCCGCAATACACGGAACACGCCGAATCCAGACGCGCAGTTTTTTCCGGTCAGTCGAGTTCATTGTTCCAAAGCACCTTATAAGGATCGGTCAGACACTCCGCCTCGCGCGGTCCCCACGAACCGGAGCGGTACGGGAACGGCACGGGCGCATCGTCCCGGCGCCACGCATCCAGAACGGGCATCAGAAGCGACCATGCACAGTCAATCGTATCGCCGCGCAGGAAAAGCGTCTGATCGCCAAGCATGCAGTCAAGCAGAAGACGCTCATACGCATCGGGCATTGTCCCGCCAGGTTCAAGAATGGACGCATACTTGAAATCCATGCTCAGCGCGCCCATACAGAGCTTCGGACCGGGCTGTTTCGCCTGAATTGTAAGTTTTATTCCCTCTTCCGGCTGGACATTGAGAACAAGACGGTTCGGCGTCAGATCCTCCGCGCGCACAGGGGCGAAAACCGAGTGTTCAACCTGTTTGAAGTTGATGACAATCCGGCTGGTTTTCTGCGGCATCCGCTTTCCGCTCCGCAGGAAAAACGGAACTCCGCACCAGCGGGGATTGTCGATGAACAGACGCATCGCGGCAAATGTTTCCGTCCGCGACTCCGCGGGGACTCCCGGCTCTTCGCGGTACCCGGGAACAGGGATGCCGTCAATTTCACCCGCCGCATACTGTCCGCGCACGACATCCTCCGGAGCAACCGGGCGGATGGAGCGCAGAAGACGCAGTTTTTCCGTCCGGAGACTTTCCGCACCGGATGCTTCCGGACACTCCATTGTGACGAGCGCGAGCATTTCAAGCAGATGATTCTGGAACATGTCGCGGAAGACTCCGGTTTTCTCGAAATATCCGGCGCGCTTCTCCACGCCGACCGTCTCCGCAACGGTAATCTGAACATTGTCGATATAATCAGCGTTCCAGACCGGCTCAAAAATAAGGTTCGCGAACCGGAGAATGAGGATATTCTGAACCGTCTCCTTGCCGAGATAGTGATCAATGCGGTAAATCTGCCGCTCCTCCAGCGTTCTGCGCAGTCCGAGGTCAAGGGCGCGGGAGGATTCGAGGTCATGTCCGAACGGTTTTTCCAGCACGACATGACGCCAGGGCACACCTTCCGCATTTTCCGCTGTCAGCCCGGCCGCACCGAGACGGTCGACGATATCCAGATAAAGCGCGGACGGCGTGGCAAGATAGAAGATGCGTCCGAATGCGGAGGATTCACCGCCGGCTTCACGCTCCAGGCGTTCGAGCTCCGCGCCGATTCCGGAGTAAAACGCCGGATCCGCATAGTCTCCGGCGAGATAAGTGATGCGGGAAAGAAATGGATCGAGTTCATTTTTTCCCGCGGGAATCCATCGTGCAATCAGGGCGTGGTAGGCGGCTGTATCAAGTTTAGAGCGAGCGCAGCCGAGAATGCGCGACTGTTCGTGAAGCAGTCCCCGCCGGAACAGCCGGAACAGCGCCGGAATAAGTTTCCGGCACGCCAGATCTCCCGACGCGCCGAAAAGCACAATCATATTTGGCACCGGAGCGACTTCCAGACAGAAGCCTCCGCGCCAGGTGTAAGTTCCATCAACCATGCAATTCCCTCCCTGTTTGCCTTTATAATAATGCGTTTTGCCGAAAAAGCAAACAGGGAACGGGAATTTGCCGCGTTATTTCCGGATGTTTCAGAAAACGGCCGGCTGAAGCGGTTATGATTCTTTGATCAGAAGAAATGGAAACCGAGCAGGACTTCTTTGCCGTTGACCTCAACCGTGACCGCCCGGAACATCGTTTCCTGATGAATCTTTTTCGTCCGGGCAAAATCGTCGCGCTCAAAACGGACTTTCCAGAGCGAAATCGTGTAGTTTGGATGCTCCAGATTTGTTACGAACTGATACGAAACAAGTTTACCCAGCTTCTCCAGCATGGATTTTCTGGTCTGCTCAAAATCCTTTTCCCCGAATTGCTCGCGCATACGGTCGGGAAGCTGTTTCAGAAACGTTTTGGCGTCATTATCTGCAAACGCCTTCAGCAGAACTTCACCAACATGTTTCTGCGGAACAATCCCCGTTCTTTTATCTTTGAGCTGAAAATTGGCGACACTCCAGTCGGTGACATCTTCCGGAAAGAAACTCTGATTCAGCAGAATCATCTTTCCGTCAAGTTCGCCGGCGACTGCACGGAAGAATGTTTCCTGACGGATCTTTTTCGTTTTATCCGCACTGTCGCGTTCAAAAACGATTTTCCAGATGGAAACAGTCCAGTTCGGCTGTTCCAGATTCGTCACAAACTCATAGGAGACCGGTTTGCCGAGCTTGTCCAGCATGGCTTTCCGTGTCTGTTCAAAATCTTTTTTGGTGATATCTCTGCGAACCTCTTCGGGGAACTGGCTGCGGAAGGCTTCGACGTCGTTGTTGAAAAACGCTTCGAGGAGCTCCAGTCCGACGCGCTTCTGCGGCAGTTTTTCCGGAACTTCGGCTTTGTTGTTCTGCAGTCCCAGAGAGGCGCAGCCGGTTGTCATCAGGAGTGCGGCCGCAGCACATGCGGCAAGTCTGATTCCGAATTTCATCATCTGATTCCTTAATTAACGGTTCATCTTTGGCAATACAGTTTCATAGACAATCCGGAAAGAACGGTTGTTCAAATCCGTTTTCCGGGATTTCAAAAAAAAACAGGCACGATCGAACCGACCGTGCCTGTTTGAGCTGACATTTTCAAATGACCGGATGATCAGTTGTTGGAGTCAAGTCCGAGCTGCTGATATCCAAGCGTGGAAGCCGGGCATTTTTCAGCCTTGTTGACTTTCGCGGTGATCTTGGA
Organism: Lentisphaeria bacterium UBA4640; assembly: GCA_002405835.1. Taxonomy (GTDB): domain Bacteria; phylum Verrucomicrobiota; class Lentisphaeria; order Victivallales; family UBA1829; genus UBA1829. The sequence goes on from DHMO01000038.1 coordinate 75,724, forward strand.
GAGGTGCTCTTTGGTTTCTTTCTTCATGTTCGCATCGGGATCAATGGCTTCGACCGTTGCAACCAGGACGAACTGGGATTTCTTGACAATGTCGGATTCGGTGGAGAAGAGCCAGCCGAGAACCGGGAGGTCCTTCAGCAGGGGAACGCCGGAGACGCTGCGGACAACCGAGGTCTTGGTGATTCCGCCGACGACGAAGTCCTTCGCGGCTTTGCCGACCTGAACGCTCGTGGAGTAGCTGGAGTTCGCGAATCTGGCTTTGCCTTCGCCGGTCCAGCCGATCAGGGAGGTGGAGCTCAGGGAGATGTTCATGTTGACAGCTTTGCCGTAGACTCCGCCGTTGATCTCCATCTGGAAGAGGTTGCCGCCCTCGACAGCTTCCACGCCCTGGTATTTGCCGTTGCGGTTTTCGATCGCATAAGCGCCTTCGCTGATGAGGTTGTCGATGACTTTTCCGATGGAAAGAGCATTGCCGTCGGCATCGGTAACCGGGTTGCCGTCTTTGTCAACCGCGGGCTCGTTGTAGCGTTTGGCATACGCGCCCTTTGCATTTTCGGTAACGGACGGGAGAATGCCTTTCTTCTCGAGGTCCTTGAGAGCAACGGAGAAGATGCCGTCGGTGAGAGCGACGGAAGCAATACCGCCGTTTGCAACGAGGAGCGCTCCGGAGGAGACGACTTTCGCTTTGCCGCAGGTGGTCAGGAAGTCAATGTACTTCGTGTTCCACTTGGGGTTGAAGTTGTAGAATTCAGTAAAGCGGTAGCCGTTGTTCGGGCTGAGGCCGCCGGCCCAGTTGGTGCCGTACTTGCCGCCAGCGGAGAACAGGTCGATACCGTCGTTGTTCTTCCAGGCCTGGAAGTCAAGACCGAGCTTCTGGTCGTTTTCAGCATAGACTTCAATGAGCTTGTAGTTGAAGTAGACTTCGCCGGCAGGAGTATCGACTTCCTTCAGGAAGTTGAGGGTTTCCTTCATGTTGTAACCGGGAGCGGTCATGATGAGGGCGTTCATCTGGTCGTCGGAGACAGCGTAGTTGAGCATTTCAGCCTTGACGCCGTTTTCGCCGGGGGTGAAAGCCTTGTGGTCGAATTCAGAACCGGCGAAGACACCCATTCCGCTTTCCTTCATCATGCGGAGCAGGACGGAAGCGGGATTGTACTTCGGGAAGTAAGCCATATCAATGGTTCCCGAACTGTTGGGGAGGTCCTTCTTGTCGAGCATTTCGATGACCTTGTCCATCGGCATTCCGTTTCCGGCGTTTTCGAAGCGGTATTCTTCCGCGGAGACGAGGAGGACGTTGGAACCGTCGACATACTTGATGGACTCAAGAGCGACCGGGTTGTCGGCAATCGTCGGAGCGACGATCGTCTTCAGGACGCCGCGGAGGATGTAGGGATCCGCGTTCTTGATGACATATGCTTTGGTGACAACGGAGGGGTCGTTGTTGTCGCGGATGAAGTGAACGGCCTTTGTGCCTTCCTTGATCTCGACGTTGAGCTTGGTGTCGATACGGGAGGGAGCGTAAGCTCCGGTCGCGAGGTCACCGCCCATCGCCGGGGGATTCAGAGTGACGTTCTGATTCTGAGCGGAAACCGCTCCGGTGGAGAGGACTGCAGCGGAAAGTGCGGTCAGAAAAAATTTATTCATGGTGATAAATCCTTAAGTCAGTGTTTCCGGTTACTTCTGTGCAACGGTATCCGGGTAAACCAGATTCGCTTCCACGGTAACGAAGATGTAGTTCTTTTCCTTCAGAGTGGTCGTCGTTCCGAAGATGTATTTCAGAACGGGGAGCTGGCAGAGGAACGGAACACCGGTGGTCTGTTCGACGTCGAATTCACGTACAGCTTTGGTGAGGACCTGTTCACGTCCGAAGTGAATGGTCTTCCAGTCGGTGACGGTTTTTGCCGTGCTGGCGATCTGGGTGCCGTAGTTGTTGGCTTCGACCGGATCGGTGGAGGTGACTTCGCAGGCGAAAACGAAGCTGCCGCTGTTTCTGTCGTAGAACGCCTTGTCGGAGGGAATCCAGCCCATATCGTTCACATCCTTGTCTTCGGTGAAGAAGCAGATGGTCGGAGCGGCGATGGTGACGTTGAATTCCGGAGCGCCTTCAAGAGCGACGACGGAGGAGGTGTGATCTTCCGGATTCTTGACCTGCGCGTTGTAAGTCGGGGCCAGAGAAATCGTGGCGGGAGCCTGGTTGTTGAGAACATTGATCGTGGCGGAAGCAACGATTTTGGCTCCGCCGGACTGCTGGAGCAGACGGATGAAGCTGAGGTCGAAGGCCGGAGCGGTGAAGATGCCGCCGTATGCCCAGGAGAGCGCACTGCCGGTGTTTGCGGCCGTCATGAGGACCTTGTCCCATGCAACTCTGCCGGAGCTGAATGCGAAATCAACGAGGTTCAGACCCGGACCGTTCTTCCATGCGAGGTAGTCGATACCGACGTCACGGAGGGTGCTTTCTCGGACGGAGTAGTAACGGAAGGTGACCTGAGCCTGCGGGAGCGGACGGTCGAAATATTTGATCCAGTCGAGTGCATAATCGACATCATCGAGGTCATCCTTGAGCCAGAGAGCGCCGTTGTCGGCGAAGTGGCTGCCGGTTCCGGAGAGCATGACGTCGGCGGGAAGCTGAAGTTCTTTGCCGTGACGGTACTTCGGCCAGTAAACTTTCCATTTGTATCCCGCGCCGTAGACGGCGGAACCGAAAGCGTCTTTTTTGGTGCCTCTGTCAAGGACGGAGACGACCTGGTCGACGTAGGGGAGAAATTCTTCTGCTGTGGTTACGATGACTGCCTGGTTGTCCTTGCCGGCATTGAGGCTGCGGACCTGGGAGGTTGCCTGATAACGGCGGCATGCGGCATCAATATAGGGGGTGATGTCGGAGGCCTTCAGGTGTTTGAGGCGGTACACTTTGGTCGCCATCTGCTTCTGGGCGTCGTCCTGAATCAGACGGATCGTGCGGGTCCCTTCCGCTGCGAATGCGGGCACAAGCAAGGCCGCGGCAGCAAGGAGAGAAAAGAACTGCTTTTTCATACAAAACTCCTGTTTGCTTATTTTGGGGGTTGTTCTTTATCAAAATCAAGGAAAGTAAAAACGCGCCTCAAATGCCGGAACGTCCGCCGCCGGCGAAGTCTTCCGCAGATGATTCGGAAACCCCGCATGACGCATCTTTCATTCCGGACGGACCATTCTGCAGCGCCTGTTTGCCGTCCTTGCTTTCTTTTTTAAAGTGTCCTGTCTCTCACGCCCAGCACACGCACTCAGCACAATGCTGAATTAGCCTCTCCTGATTTAACTGATGAATATAATATACATGCGCATATAACGATTGTCAAACAAAAAACATGTTTTTGCAGTTCATTTCAGATATATTTCTTTCCATAAAAGCAAATCCGGAAGATTCTCCGCCTCCGCTTCAGCCGCGGACAATGCGGGAGAGACGCGTTGCAGTGAGCAGGAGGCAGCAGGGAAAAAGCCCGATGAGAGGGAAGAGAATCAGTCCGGCGAGCAGTCCGGTTCCGCCGCCGAGCAGGGTCACGGACGGCAGAAAAACCGCATAGTTTCCTTCTCCGCAAAGTCTCCGGAAATGGAGAAAAACATAGGCCGTGCAGAACCCCAGCGGAAGCGGAACGGCAAAGAGCAGCGGCGTCTGAAACGCTTCCGGAATCCATTCAAGTCCGGTCAGCACAAGCGGCAGCAGGGCGGAAACAACGTAAACCGCCCGTGCGCTTTTCGCCGTCCGCGCGACAAACGCCCCCGCGAGCCCGCCGATTGCAAAAAGCGGAAGCAGAACCGGCACGGCTCCGAACAGCATCCCCGTCCGGAGCTGGAAAAGATACAGCAGAACGCCCGCGGTTCCGAACGCCCAGAATCCATTTTCAAACGAGAGGAAAAACGCGCGCCGGTCCGGGGAAACCGCTTTGAAATAACGCAATAGCAGATAGAGAACCGCCGGAATCCCCAGCAGCCACAGAGCATTCCGCACAGCAAAAGAAAAACAGGCGAGCAGAGCCCGGAACGCATGTGTGCTGAAAAACGGATCGTGACTCCATTCCCTCCGCAGAGAATCCGGCTGGAACAGGCGGTCGGGCGACTGCTCCGCGGCCAGGCGTCCGAGCCGGGCGGTTTCTTCCGAATCATCAAGCAGACCGCCCGTAACGAGGAAAAATCCGGGCGGAAGAAGCGGGGCTCCACCGAACCGGCTCTCCGCATGATCTGCCAGAACTTCCGGCGAAAGCTCCGGCTTCAACTCCGGCGAAGCAAGCAGAAGATTGAGCCTTCCGGTCGCAAAATGGACATTGGGGAAGACTTTGCGGACAGTTGCGATCAGGCGGATGCGCTCCGCCTCGGACGCAGGAAGCGGGACGGCAAGGATTCCATCGTCTTTGAGCGCATTCCGGATGACCCGGAACATCTCCTCCGAACGGAAACGGTATGACGCAAGAGTCCGGGAAACGGGAATTTCAAGATAAAACAGATCGTATTCTCCAGCCCGCTTCGCAAAAAAACGGAACGGATCGTCCGCCGAAAATCCGAGTTTGCCTTTTTCATCCCGGAACTGCTGGACGGAGCGGAGACGCTTCGCATTTACAAGACAGGAATCCACGTGTTCGACTTCCGGCATGGAGGCGAGCAGGAAAGCGGGACGCTGATCAATTTCGCCGATTGACGCCGCCCGGAGCCCGCCTCCGTTTTTCTGCAGAAGGGAAACAAGGATCCGGAGTTTGCCCGCATAAAACGGTTCTCTGCTGTAAAAAATGCGCGACCCGTTCAAAAAAACCGAGTCCGCGGTGAACGCAACCCGTCCATTTGAAGTGTTGAGCGAGGCATGAAACGCGGGAAGAAACTTCCTGCCCGTCGCAGTGTAGACCGTCTGGAACAGCATCGCGGGAAGCAGAGCGAGAATGCAGACCAGTAGTTTTATGCGGAACCGCCCCTTGAATCCGCAGAGCAGATGAATCAGCTGAGCGGCGGGAAGCAGAAGCGCGAAAAGCAGAATGAGATCAATCTGTGAACTCCAGTCCGAACGGAAACAGAGCAGGATTCCGCCTCCGCAGAACCCGCAGAAAAGCGCGAAAAGAAAAGTTCCGACCGCCTCCGCCGTCTTCGCCCGCAGAAAAAACGCACCATAAAGAAGTCCGGCCGCCGTTCCGGAAATGACAGCGGCGATCAGACCGGAACCAAGCAGAAGGCGTCCCGAAAAATCCTGCGGAAAACCGCCCGTCCAACCGCCAAGAATCAGCAGAGGGAAGAAGAGAAGAGCGAGAATGAAAATGGAAAATTCCTGCGCGAAGAACAGATAGAACGGTTCGCCGGCAGTCTGTTTCTTATGAGGCAGAAGAGGAAACATGGAAACAACCGCCCCGATCAGAAGGACCGGGACGGCTGCCGCAAGAATGAACTCCTTCCCGTTCGCGAGAACGAGAAGGTCTTGAATCAGCTCCGTTCCCGTCAACAGGGTGCAGACCCCCAGAAGGAATGATTCCAGGAACAGGAAAGAGCCGATCCGGAACACGTGCCGCTCATTTCTTCTTTGCGGAGGAACGTTTCTTTTCCGCCTTCAGATCTTTCATGAAGGCTTCCATCCGTTTCAGTGCCTCGCGGATCCCCTCCATGGAGGTCGCGTAGGAACAGCGGACATAACCTTCCCCGGATTTGCCGAACGCGCAGCCGGGAACCACGGCGACGCGGTGTTCCATCAGCAGACGCTTTGCGAACTCGGTGGAGCTGAGTCCGGTCGAGGTGATGTTCGGAAACGCGTAGAACGCGCCTTCGGGCATGAAACAGGAGAGTCCCATTTTGTTGAACCCCTTGACGATGACGTTTCTGCGGTTCATGTATTCGCGGCGCATCGCCTCCATGTCGCGCTTGCCGTCGCGGAGAGCCTCTTCGGCGGCTTCCTGTGCGTTGATGGGAGCGCAGAGCATGGAATACTGGTGAACCTTCATCATGGCGTCGATGATTTCAAACGGGCCGCATGCGTAGCCGACGCGGAATCCGGTCATAGCGAACGCTTTGGAGAAGCCGTGAAGGAAGACGGTGCGTTCCTTCATGCCCGGCAGCGAAGAGATCGCCGGGAGAATGTTTCCGGAATAGGTGAGCTCCGAATAGATGAGGTCGGTCAAGACGATCAGATCATGCTTGACAGCGATTTCCGCAATCTTTTCGAGCTGGTGCATGTCAAGAGTCGCGCCGGTCGGGTTGCAGGGGAAGTTGAGAAGAATCGCTTTTGTCTTCGGCGTGATCGCTTTCTCAAGGTCGGCAGGATCAAGCGCGAAATTGTTCTTCTCATAGGTTGCAACGGGAACGGGAACGCCGTGCGCCATCTTGATTTCGGAATAGTAGGAGACGTAGCAGGGCTCGTTGTAGATGATTTCATCGCCCGGGTTTGTGATCGCGCGGATCACCAGGTCGAGCGCTTCACTGACGCCGACGGTGACGATGCACTCGTGGACAGGGTCATACTCCACCTTGTAGTTTTCTGCAACGTATTTGCAGATTGCTTTGCGGAGGGAGAGCAGACCAAGGTTGGATGTGTAGCTCGTGTGTCCGCGTTCCATTGAGTAAATGGAGCTTTCGCGGATGGTCCACGGTGTGACGAAATCCGGCTCGCCGATACCGAGGGAGATGACATCGTCCATGGTATTGACGAGTTCAAAAAAGTCGCGGATTCCGCTTTTGGGGAGTCCGACGATATGCTGAGCGAGTTTGGATTTAAGATCAAGGTGTGACTTTGAGCCGTTCGTGTTCTTCTTCATTTTCAAAAAGCTTTCCTGATTCTTTGTATTTCTTCAGAATGAAGTGTGTGGATGTGGAGACGACGCCTTCCATGGGTGCGAGTTTGCTTGAAACGAATTCCGCCACATCGTTGAGAGTTTCGCCGCGGACCTCGATCATGAGGTCGAAAAGGCCGGAGGACATCAGATAGAGGCTCTCGACTTTCGAGAACTTGCTGATGCGTTTCGCAATTCGGTCAAAGCCCCCGTTGCGTTCGGGTTTGATTTTAACTTCGATGATAGCCTTTACGGCATTTTCAGGGAGTACGGAATCGTCGAACAACGCTCGAAAGCCGACCAGAATTCCGCATTTTTCCAGTTTCTTGATCGTGTTTTCGACTGTTTTTCCGGAGACGCCGATCCGTTCCGCGATTTCCTCGTTGGAAAGCCGGCCGTCTTCGCGCAGAAGCCTCAGAATTTCGTTTTTGTGATCCATCTTTTACTCCTTGAAATTAGGGTCAGTATCAAGGTAATATAACGCCGAATCCGCATTTAACAAATAAATCTGCAAAAATTCTCCCCGTCTTTCATGCGGAAATCTTAAAAATATCCGCAAGAATCTGCTCAGTAAAAAATATTCCGGCTTGACGAAACGCATTTCCAGCTGTATGTTTACCCAAAAAAATTACAGCATTACTAAAGAAGAAAGGTTCGCTGAATGGGAAACCGCCGGATTATCGTCACCGGAGGCGCCGGATTCATCGGCTCCGCCGTTGCGCGCCATATCATCAAAAACACACCCGATGCTCTCTGCGTCGTGGATAAGCTCACCTACGCTGGCAACCTCGAAAACCTTGCGGAAATTTCCGCCGATCCGCGCTTCCGTTTCGAAAAAGCCGATATCTGCGACCGTGCGGCCATGGACCGCATCTTCGCCGACTTCAAACCGACGCACGTCATGCATCTCGCGGCCGAATCGCATGTCGACCGCTCAATCGACGGTCCCGGCGAATTCATTCAGACCAATATCGTCGGAACCTATATCCTGCTGGAAGCCGCGCGCAAATATTTTTCCGCGCTCGACGACGAAGCGAAACGCGCCTTCCGCTTCCACCACATCTCCACAGACGAGGTTTACGGCGATCTGAACGGACCTGAGGATTTCTTCCGTGAAACCACACCTTACGCCCCCAGTTCCCCTTACTCCGCTTCGAAAGCCTCCAGCGACCACCTGGTCCGCGCATGGAAACGCACCTTCAGGCTTCCGACCATCGTCACGAACTGCTCAAACAACTACGGTCCGTATCATTTCCCCGAAAAGCTCATTCCGCTGATCATTCTCCATGCGCTCGACGGCAAGGAACTCCCCGTTTACGGCGAAGGTCTGCAGGTGCGCGACTGGCTCTACGTGGAAGACCATGCACGCGCGCTCTATCTTGTTGTCACACAAGGCGTTCCGGGCGAAACCTACAATATCGGCGGACACAACGAAAAGAAGAATATCGAAGTCGTGAAAACCGTCTGCGCGCTTCTGGATGAACTCGCCCCACGCAAGGACGGCAAACCGTATGCGGAACAGATCGTTCACGTGAAGGACCGCCCCGGACACGACCTGCGCTACGCGATCGATCCCTCAAAAATCGCCCGTGAACTCGGCTGGAAACCGGAAGAGACCTTCGAAAGCGGCATCCGGAAAACCGTTGAATGGTACCTCGCCCACCGCGGCGACTGGTGCGCGCATGTGCTCAGCGGCGCTTACAAAATGGAACGGCTCGGAACAGGAGACGCAAAATGAAAGGAATTGTTCTCGCCGGAGGCGCTGGAACCCGTCTGCATCCCATCACGCGCGGCGTTTCCAAACAGCTCCTCGGAGTCTACGACAAACCGATGATCTACTACCCGATCAGCACGCTCATGCTTGCCGGAATCCGCGATATTCTCATCATCACAACCCCGGAGGACCAGCCGTCGTTCCGGCGTCTCCTCGGCGACGGCGTCCGCTTCGGCGTCCGCTTCTCCTATGCGGTTCAGCCGAAACCGGAGGGACTCGCCCAGGCGTTTCTCATCGGCAAATCCTTCATCGGCGCCGATTCCGTCGCGCTGGTGCTCGGCGACAATATTTTCTACGGAGCCGGACTCGAACAGCTGCTTCTGCAGGCGGCCGCCCGGACCGAAGGCGCAACCGTTTTCGGCTACTACGTGCGCGATCCCGAACGCTTCGGCGTGGTCGAATTCGACAAAAGCGGGAAAGCGGTCAGCATTGAAGAAAAACCGGAAAAACCGAAATCCCACTATGCGGTAACCGGACTTTACTTCTACGACAATGACGTTGTGAACATTGCGGAAAACATCAGGCCTTCCGCCCGCGGAGAACTGGAAATAACCGCCGTCAACAGCGAATATCTCCGGCGCGGCAAACTGAACGTGGAAGTCTTCAAAAACGGTTACGCGTGGCTCGACACGGGAACGCATGACAGCATGCTCGATGCGGCGAATTTCATCCGCACCATCGAAACACGGCAGGGACTGCAAATCGCCTGTCTGCAGGAAATCGCCTACGAAAAAGGCTGGATGACTGCTCAGGATGTGCTTGACAGCATCGACGATATGCTCAAAACAGAATACGGACAATATTTGAAACGGCTGGTGACACAATGAATGTGATTGAAACCGAAATCCCGGAAGTGAAAATCATCGAACCGAAACTTTTCGGCGATGCGCGCGGCTACTTCTTTGAATCCTGGAACGAAGCAAAATACCGCGAAACCGGAATCGACTGCAACTGGGTCCAGGACAATGAATCGCGCTCCCGCTTCGGCGTTCTGCGCGGACTCCACTTCCAGGCTGCGCCCTACACGCAGGCAAAGCTGGTGCGCGTCATCTCCGGCGCTGTGCTCGACGTCGCGCTCGACATCCGCAAAGGCTCTCCGACGTTCGGAAAACACGTCGCCGTGGAGCTTTCCGGCGAAAACAAACGTCAGCTCTTCGTCCCGCGCGGCTTCGCCCACGGGTTCGCCGTGCTCAGCGACGATGTGATCTTCGCGTACAAGTGCGACAATGTCTACATGCCTTCTTCCGAACGCGGCATCCGTTTCGACGACCCCGCGCTCAGCATCGACTGGCATGTTCATCCCGGCGAATGGATTCTCTCCCCCAAAGATACGAAAAACCCGCTTTTCGCCGAAGCGGAACCCTTTGATTTCAACAATCAGGACTACATGAAATGATCAAAGTTTTACTCACCGGCGGCAAGGGAATGCTCGGCCGGACCATCTGCCGGATTCTCGGCGGCCGCTTTGAAATCATTCCGACCGATCTGCCCGAAGCGGACATTACCGATTTGAACGGTTTTTCCGCCGTGCTCGCAAAGTATTCGCCCGATGCGGTGATTCATTGCGCCGCAATGACAGCCGTCGACAAATGCGAAACGGAACAGGCGCTTGCTTACAAGCTCAACGAACAGGGAACCGCGAATGTTGCGACAGCCTGCAAAAACGCCGGCTGCCGTCTCCTCGCAATCTCGACCGATTACGTGTTTGACGGTTTCGCGGATCACGCATACACTGAACATGACACGGCAAACGGCGGCGCGACCGTTTACGGCAAAAGCAAGTTTGCCGGAGAAGAGGCAATCCGCCGGATTTATCCGGAAAACTCCGCCATCTGCCGCGTTTCGTGGCTTTACGGATTCGGCGGACCGAGCTTTGTCCACACGATGCTGAAACTCGCGGACGGCACGCGTCCGGTTCTGAAAGTGGTTTCGGACCAGATCGGCAATCCGACCAGTGCGGTTGCGGTTTCGCGGAAACTGGGAGAGCTTCTGGAGCGTCCGGAAGTCACCGGAACGATTCATATGACCTGTGAAGGCGAAGCCAGCTGGGCGGATTTCGCCCGCGAGATTTTCCTGCGGAAAGGCGTAAAGCAGGAAGTTCAGAACTGTACGACGGAAGAGTTTCCGCGTCCAGCACCCCGCCCGAAAAATTCCCGCCTGATCAAACAGCGTCTCCGCGAACTGGGCTTTGCCCCGATGCCCGACTGGAAAGACGCCCTGTCAGAGTTTTTGAAGCTGGAATTCTGATTTTCTCCCGATTTTAAATCAGCGGTCCCGTCCGGCACAATTTTCCGGACGGGACCGCTTTGTTTTTTTGCGGGATCCGTTACCAGCGGAAATAGCGGAACGGGTCGTCTGAACTGACCGGTTCCTGTGTATAGAACCGCATCGGAGGAATCGCACAAAGCACGGGAGAGCCCAGAATGCCGCCCTTTCCGCGCAGGTCGCGGCAGAGAACCGTAATCTCATTTTCGCCCGCATGCAGCAGAGTTCCTCTGAACGAATGGAACCGCTGAGCCGCCCAGTAATCGGACGGATTCGTCTTCTGCGTGACCTCTCCGACGAACTGGCCGTTCACCCATGCCCAGGACTCGTCGTCGACCGGACCGAGCGAGAGTGTGCAGAGACTTTCCGGCGCAACACCTTCCGGAAGATCGAAGGTCCGTTTGTACCAGAAAAGTCCATCGTAGTTTTTCAGAGAATCTATCTGGTCCTCAAACTTGCCGGGGACTCTGATTTTCGTCCAGGAAGCATCCGCGGGACGGGTCTGCCATTTCTCTTTTTCGCCCGTCTCATGAGGATCGGCTTTTCCGAGCCACTCTCCGGCAAGCGGGATGCTCAGAGAGGTGTTTGTGCGCGAAGGGAAGAGCGTGCTCCAGATTCCCGGCGCGGTCTTTGCTCCGAGATTGAAAAGCAGACGCGTTGCCGCCGCGGAGTTCCTCCGGCGGGTCGTGCGGAACTGGAACTCTTTTTCATCGAACATCCACGGTGTGACCTGAAGCGCAACGGCAGTTCCTTTGCCGAGATGAACGGCGCGGAGAGCGCGCCCGCCCGGTCCCTTCGCATCGAATGCGTCAAAACTCAGTTCCTTGCGCCAGTGCAGATCGGCATTGGAGACGCCGCGGAATGCAGGCTCGGATTCCAAACCCTCCGCAAAATCGGAATAACTGCGCACGGGCGCTGTCCGGAATTGTCCCGGGAGAAGCGCTTCCAGCTCTTTGCCGGAAAGACCGAGCAGCAGAACCCGGAGTCCGTTTTTGACGGCTCCGGTGAGTTCGGGAAGACGGGAACCGGGACCGACAACCAGCACGCCGTCCGCCGGAACGGTATCGGTTTTCTGCGCCGATACGAGTGTCGATTTCAGCAATTTTTCCAGCTCCGCATTTCCGGCGAAACGGGTCGGAAGCTCCGGCGCCGGTTCAGCTTTGTCGAGACGTCCGAGCATGCGGAGCAGAATATTTTCCGCTTCCGGATCGGATTCGGTTCGTCCGGTAATGTCGAACTGGGAGAATATCGCGATTCCCTTTCCGGCTTTCGCTTCGAGAGCGGGAGCATACTGCAGATCAAATCCGCCCTGCATGAGAGCGAGGAAGTTTCCGGCATTCGGACGCTCCAGCGGAACGCTGACCGTGTTGCCGCGGTTTCCTGCGCGCCACTGACGGGTGTTGTTGAAACCGTGCCAGTTCCAGGTCGGATAGCCGTTCTCCTTTTCGGGAAGTTTGAGATAAGGAGGCGTAAGCGTGGAAGATCCCCGCCAGTTGAATACTTCCGTCTCCGCAAATGTCCGGTCGAGCGGAAAAAGTTTGCGCAGACCGTATTCCGTGCTCCGGAATCCCATGCGGTCGAGCGTGCTGAACGCCTGTTCCAGCACAAGGAGTCTGCCGCCCCGTTCCAGCCACGGAGCGAGCTGCGGAAGATTCCTCTTCAGCGCGCCGCGTCCGAGAATCAGCAGATCGACACCGTTCAGATCGGAAACAGAATCAAGTTTCCGGAACGGGATGTGGAGTCTGTTCAGCAGTTCCGCACTTTTTCCCTCGGGATCAAATACACCGATGCGGGAGACGAATTGAGCCGGTTCGGGAGAAAGAACGCTGATGCGGAAGCTGTCTTCCGCAGTGTCTCCGTTTCCGAAATCAATTTTCGCGCGGATGTTTATTTCATCTCCGGAGAATTCACCGGGAATAGTGAAGGTCAGCGGAACTCCGGCGCGTGTTCCTGGAGCAGCCGAAAGCGTTTGGACTCCGGAAAGATTGAGCTCTGGAATGTTCCATTTCACCGCGACCGTGACGGTGCGGCGGCTGTCATTGACGATCATGACCTGCTTGCGGACCGTTTCGCCCGGACGGAAGTTGTGCCCTTTTTCGGTGAAGTCTCCGGGTTTTCCGGCAATCCACGCGATTTTTTCTTTGAGCCATTTGAGACCGGCAGCGCCAAGTTCGGTCGGTTCATATTCCGTGTTGAGATCTTCAAGCCAGGTTCCTCCGCCGCGTGCAGTATCGGGAACGATGCCGGGCTGTTTGAGGTTTTCAAACCGGCTCTTCCACGGGCCGTTGTACGTCTTCCCCGTCCGCTTCCAGAAAAGCGAGAAATCCCACGGCAGCAAACCGGAAAGTCCGCGAGCCCGCATGGAACGGAAGTTGTCGTCCGCCATCTCCGCGCAAACGGGAAGCGTGGCGGGACGGTAGGGGAAAATCTGAATGTAATGAACCGGTTTGTTCCCGGTTGAAACATGTTCCTGGGTCCGGTATGCTTTTTCCTTTCCGGGCGAAGTCGCGTAAGTGCGTTCTCCGAAAAGCACGGCATTGTATTCGTTCAGCCAGATACACTGAACGACTTTGGCGTCTCCGCTGTAGATGAAGGCGGGGCCGCGGAAACTGCTCCAGGAAGGTGTATGGGGAAGTCCCCATTCCACGAGCATGAGCGGTTTGACGCCCTCTTTTTCCCAGTGTTCGAGCCAGTCGCTGCGCTCCTGCGCCGGCACCCAGTTCAGATAGCAGTTGAGCGTCATGACGTCGCCGAGATTGCCCGATTCATGATGATAAACCGGACGCGTCGGGTCAAGTCCTCCGATAAGTTCTCCGGCGAGCAGAGCCTGCCTGCGTTCTTTGTTCGGCGCATCTCCGTCGGGAGAATAAATGCCGTCGAGTTTCAGCGGACTCTGATCGGCGAAGTATCCTGCGGCGTTGTGCGTTGCCGCGTAAAGCACGATCGCGGGATTGTTCTGAAAACGCCGGATGAGAAATTCCGACTGTTCCAGATAGCGTTTCCGCTCTTCCGGCGTGTTGAGCGCCTGATAAGCTTGGCGGCACTTTTTGCCGCCCGTCAAAGCGGAAAAGTTTCCATTGTCTATCGGGATATTGGCGCGAAACCACATCATCTACAAGTAATGAACTTTCAGGGCGACCAAATCATAAATGAAGACCAGCATGTTATGCAATGCCCGGATGAAGTAAGAGTAAAGATAAACTGGGATCTCTTATACACAAAAAATGGAGTGACAAAAAGAAATCTGAATGATGCCTTTTATCACAACCAAACAGAAGACGTGAAAAATTAAAAAATTTATTTTCCCCCTCGCGCCTTTTACTGCGCGGGGGGAAATGCTGTCGCCTTGCGTTACTTCTCTTTGGAATAATTGTAGGCGTCCGAACGGAACGGATAGGCGGGAAGACCGGCGCCGTTCTGAAGATTGCAATCGCCGCGGTAGCCCGCATAACCATAACGGACATATTTCGGATTCGAAACCTTCGGAGAACTGACAACAACACTGCTGCCGTCAATCTTCGCATCCGCCCAGACAAAATGCCTATCGGCTCCGGCAACCGCAAAGGCTCCGGGGGCTTTGCCGTCGGAAGTCCTAAGCCCGTCCGCATACCGGAAGTTCACGCGCATCGCGTCGCCTTCCGGTATCGCTGAGACAAAAAGAGGTCCGCGGCTGACAATGTCTTTCCCGTAAGCGATACGTTCCGCTTCGAGCGCAAGGCGTTTGCCGACATCCTGTTTGTTCGCCGGGTGGATGTTCGCGGCTTCGCCGATGTCGATCGTACAGGCAAGACCGACGTTCGGAATGTTCAGCATCTGCTGCTGAATGTCACGGGTGAGTGCATAACCGGAAACATTCGTCGCATCCGCAGTCTGCCAGTTGTCCTTGCGTCCGGGCTCGTAACCGGCAAGCTGAACGATGATGAACGGCATGGCGGGATCGTTCCATTTCGCACGCCAGTCGGCAATCAGTGCCTTGTGGAGCAGGTAGTAGTGCGGCTGACCGGCATTCGAACAGCCCTGATACCAGATGACGCCGCGAACCGGAAGTTTGGTCCATGCATCGACCATGCCGTTGTAAAGGTTGGACTGGAACTGGGGAGTCTGATACGGAATATAGATGAAGCCCGGGACTTTCTTTCCTGCAGTCTCTTTCTCCGTGCAGCTGAATTCATCCTTCATCTTCCAGCCGCCGTTGAGGGACAGCTTGTTTTTCCCGACAAAAAGATTTGCACGACTGATGATGTTTTCCATCTGACCGCGGCTCTGCCAGTTGTAGAAGTATTCGCCGCGAATTGCAAGGACATTCTTTCCGTCCTGATTCCACATCGAAGCGGGGAGATTCAGCCGGATGATTTTCTTCGATTCCGGTGCATTCGCGTCCCAGCCGGCAATGTACCTGCCATTGAGATAAACATCGGCTTTTTCGCCGCATTTGTTCATCGCAAAGTGAATGGTTTTGCCTTTCATGTTCTGCGGAAGCTCGAAGCTCTTGCGATACCATCGGGCGACATATTTCGGGGTCTGCTGCGGTTTTGCAGCTTCCCATGCGGAGTCGTCAAAGCCAAAGGAGGACCATATGACGGCGCCGCTTTTTGCCTGCTTCCCGGCGGCCTCAAAAAGCAGATGCCATGCGGTCATCTGATCGGCGAAACGTTTCGCTTCATTGGCTTCAAATTCCTTCTTTTCATAGGCATCCATGCGGAAGCGGCGAATCTGCTTCAGATCGGATTCGATTCCGGCGGCGGTGTAGCCTTCATCGGAAATCCACGGCTCCATTTTCGTTCCGCCCCAGGAGGCGTTGATGAGTCCGACGGATACCTTCAGATCCTGATGCAGCTTGCGTCCGAAGAAATAAGCAGTCGCGCTGAAATAAT
Organism: Lentisphaeria bacterium UBA4640; assembly: GCA_002405835.1. Classification (GTDB taxonomy): domain Bacteria; phylum Verrucomicrobiota; class Lentisphaeria; order Victivallales; family UBA1829; genus UBA1829. The sequence continues at coordinate 91,407 of DHMO01000038.1, forward strand.
GCGCAACGGAGGGATCGCACTTGACCCATCCGTTCGCGCGGTCGTAGACAGCGGGACGGAGCTGGTTGTGGGAGGAAACCAGACGCTGGAATGCATAACGGATCTCCGGATATTTCGCGTCTGCGACTTCCTGTTCGCAGTTCAGTGCGCTCCATCCGCGGTTGAATTTTGCGCCGATCGGCATCTGCATGTTGGATTGTCCGGAGCAGAACCAGACTTCTCCGATGAGAATATCTTTCAGTTCCACGACCTTTTTGCCGTCGGTGATTCTGACATTGCGGTTCATGCTGCTGGCCTCCATTGCGGGGAACTCAGCGCGCCATTTGCCGTTTTCACTGACTTTTGCGGAAACGGCTTGACCATTGAATTCGACGGTGATTTCGTCGCCCCTGTCCGCTGTTCCGAAGAAGGCGATCGGTTTCTGCTGCTGGAGCACCATGTTCGAGGAGAACACGGGGTCCACTTTCAAGTCTGCGAACGCCCCGGCGGAAAAGAGAACCGCTGCGGCGAACGCCGTTAAAATCCTGCCCATGATAAAAACCTTTCTATTGTTCGTGAAAAATGAGATTCACTATAACCTTGAAAAGCGGAATTGTCAAACGTGAATTGCCGGTCTGCTGAAAATAATTCTTTTTATTTTCCTGATTCGCAAACGCACTGCTTTTTTTCCTACGGGAATTGCCTTGATGACCATGAAAAACGAAAAAAATCAAGTTTTTTTCATTTTCCGATTTGCAAAATGCATGACAGATGCTATATTACGTTATCCAAACGATGTTGGAGAGATGGCCGAGCGGTTGAAGGCGCAGCATTGGAAATGCTGTTTAGGAGAAATCTTAACGCGAGTTCGAATCTCGCTCTCTCCGCCATTATCAACTCATTTCTGTGCGAGCAGCAATACTCAATCCCTCACTCAAAAACATTCGCCCGTCGCAATTTCACTGCCCGTATTTGCACCCGTAATCCGGAACGACGGCAAGGCGTTTATCGCCGCGCGGACATGAAGCTTGCTGCAGTCGGTATAGGTCTGTTCCGTCAAGCGGGAATCACTGTGCCGCATAGCTTCCTGCGCAACACGCGGAGGAGCTCCGGATTGCTCAAGCAATGTACAGAAGGTGACCCGCAGGGCGTGAAAATCGTATTCGGGAGAATCCGGAATACCCGCAGAAATCCAATAAGGTTTCAGCTTGTAAAATGGAAGGAAGGGTCCAAATACAGTTTCGGAATGAGAAATGCGGCGATATGCCCGAAGAGCTTCCACAAGCTCCGGACGCAGAGGAATAACGGCTTGCTTGCCGTTTTTGGTATCGCATTCATCAACGACAAGAGCTGGATAATCAGATTCAAGCTGTATATTGCTCCACTGAAGATGAGATATTTCTTTCCTGCGCAGACCAGTATAAATTGCGGTCATCACAATGCACTTCAAACGCAAATCGGGAAGAGTTTGCAAGAGATGCTCGATCTGAAGGTAGTGTCCGAATTTTTGCGC
>DHMO01000059.1 GCA_002405835.1 Lentisphaeria bacterium UBA4640
CGCAATTTCTCGGACGTTATCTTCCCTGCAGGTGCTAGCTATAAAAAATATTCAATTTCGAATAAAAATGAAGCGTGAAAGGCATTTTTTCCAACAAATATGAAATAGCCGGAGTTTTAGGGCTTCCGCCGGAGAATTACACCGCGCGGGAGCTCTGTCTGATGCATCGTCGGAGAATGCGGGAGCAATGGAATCAGACCGCCGCGATTATGGCGATGATTCACAATTGCGCGTTCGGCGTCCGGCAATCCATTTCTCCGGAAGAACTGAATCCATACAGCGAACGGAAGAAGCGCAGAAGCGTTTCGAGCGAGTTTGTGAAGATGCTGTTTAAAAAACTGTGAATTGTGAAAAACGTTGATTCAAAAAATCAAGCCGCCTGCGGGCGGCTTCAGTCATTATCCATTGCGGCTTGCTGCTTCCGGATAGAGACGGATTGTTTCTTCCGGAGTATAAAAAAGAGGCGTAATGATAAACTCATGATTCAGCTCTTTTTCAAAGCGCACAATTTGACGGCACACGTGCTGTTGGTTCTGGAGCGTCGTATTCAAAATACGAAAATAGACTTCCTTGTCATATCCTTTCGAATTAAAGAAGACTGGCAGTCCCAGAATATTCCGTAATGCTTTTTCAAGATCCTGTATATCCATAAGCATTGCTTTTATGGAGAAAAGTGTGGGACGGCTTTATTATCCATTGCGGTAATTGATATACCAGCGATGAAGGCAATGGCGCCGGTTATGCCGATTAAGAATATGATGAAATTCCATATTGCCGGGATGCCTCCCAGCACAACTTCATTCTCTTTCGGCTCATCCGGTTTAGAAAGGCGAAGAATGAGACGCACTGCGAATGCGATGATGGCAATAACCACTGGTGCTAAAACAATACTCCAGAAAACTTCCGGGACAAATAAGTAAAATCCGATGAGAATGGTAATTCCACAAAGGCTGTAAAGAATAGTCTGTGCACGCAACCATCCAATGGGGGCGTCTTTTTGCATCTGATGTGCAAGGCTTTGCGTTGTATTTTGTGCAATCAGCCAGAGAAGAAAATTGCTCATAAGACACCTCTTGAATTATTTATCGAGATTTATTTTGATCGCAACCAAAATAAACGGCAGGGCAACAATAGCGTAAAGGACAATTTGAAAAAGAATTGATTGTTTTCCTTTGGGATTGATTAATTGCAGGACAGCCCAGGCAAACAATGCGATGAATCCCAATACAATCAGGAACGGGAAGAGTTTCCATGCGAGAATAAAGAGAATGCAAAGTCCGATTCCGGCAAACATATGGTCAATGAGATTCATGCGGCACCTCCCTGTTGTGTTTACAATACATCCTGATTGCAGAAAAAGCAAATTATTTTGGAGGAAAATTTTCATGTCAGTAAGCAGTATTGTTGCCGGAGCGGCGTATGTGAAGATCTTGTCGGACAATTCCGGACTGGAAAAAGGGTTGTCCAGAGCACAAACAGCTTTGAAAAAATTCTCCAGCGGCGCGGCGATTGCAATGGCGCAATTGGCAGTTCCGTTTTCAGGATTGGCAAAAAGTTTTTTTGTTTTTCAGGAATTTGACGACAAGATGCGTCTGGTGAAAGCCGTGACCGGCGCGGTCGGCGCGGAATTTGACATGCTGACGTCGAAGGCGAAGAAGCTCGGACGGGAAACACGCTTTACGGCGGGGCAGGTTTCGGAAGGCATGATCTCTCTTGGACGCATGGGCTTTTCGTCGAAGGAGATCGACGCCTCGATTGCGTCGGTGATGAACTTGTCGACGGCGACGGGAACGGAGCTTGCGACGGCGTCGGAGATTGCCGCGAACAACATGCGTGTGTTCGGAATGCGGGCGGAAGAGATGACGGATGCGGCGGACATTCTGACGGTGACGGCGAACGGTTCGGCGCAGAATCTTGTGGATCTCGGCGAAGCGCTGAAGATGGCGGGACCGCATGCAAAGAATGCGGGGGCCGATTTGAAAGAGACCTGCGCCGCGCTCGGAATTCTTGCAAACATGGGCATCAAAAAGGTTCATCGACGCCATTTGCCATAGATGAGGGCAAAAACAGAAAAATCAGCGATGAAGTGAAAAGCGATCGCCGAAGAGACTATTAATTATGAATAACTGTGTAGAATGGTGGGCGCTGGGAGACTCGAACTCTCGACCTCTACCGTGTGAAGGTAGCGTTCTAGCCAGCTGAACTAAGCGCCCTCAGAACAAAATGGAGCCAGTCATCGGATTCGAACCGATGACCTGCTCATTACGAATGAGCTGCTCTACCGACTGAGCTAGACTGGCTTGTTGCATGCCTTTAATGTAACTCCATTTTTTAAATATGCAAGCCCTGAATGCAAAAAAAAGTATATATTTTTCAGCAAATATTCCGCGTTTCCCGTTTGAAAAATATAAAAGGAATGCTAACTTTCACTATAAAGCACAATGTCCCTACGGGCATACCTGAAAATGAAAGGATTATAAAGAATGAAAGCCGAATTTCTCAAGTACCTCGACACCAACTGCATACTGCTCCTCGACGGTACAACCAAGAAGGCTGCTCTCGAAGAAATCATCGCTCTCGCCACCACTCGGTGCACTCTCGATGAATCCCAGCTCCGCGAGCTTATCTGGAAAAGAGAAAAAATGATGACCACCGGCGTCGGAAAAGGTCTCGCTCTTCCCCACATCCGCGTTCCCGGATTCCCCGTCCCTCTCGTCATCATCGGAATCTGCAAGAGTCCCATCAGCGACTACAAGTCCCTCGACAATGAACCGATCCGCCTGATCGTCTTCATCGCGGCGGACGAGCGCGATCAGGATGCCTACATCCGCCTCCTCGGAAGCGTCTCCTCCAAACTCAAAGAGCCCGCTGTCGTCGAAGAAATCTTCGCAAACATGAAGAACAAAAAGAAAGTTCTCGCAGCTCTTGCCGGCGGGGAAGAATAAAAAAATATGAAAATCCCCGCTTTTTACGGCGGGGATTTCCTGCTTACGATGCTTTGGATTCCGGAACATGCGATTCCGTCTTTCTCTGCATCCTGCGTTTGTACTCGCTGATGTAAAGCGCGAGTCCATTGAAAAATGCGGCCTTTCTCTCCGGCGAGATAATCAGCCCGGGCTTCGGGGGGACGTACTTTTTCATAGAGGCTCCTTTCGCTGAATCAATGCTACAGACATCTCTTTTCGTGTTTTGTTCTAAATCTGTGCCGTGAGGTATTCATGAATTCAGAATCTTATCTTGTCCTTCCGGAAATCGGCGATGTGCCGGCGTTTCCCGTGTCGGAACTGAAAGAAAGCGACTGGGGCGACGGGCTGATCGTGCGCTCTCCGAACTGGCTCGGCGATGCTGTCATGGCAATTCCCGCGATGCTCGAACTCCGCGCCGTGATTCCTCCGTTCTGCGGTCTTTTCGTACTCTGTCCCAAAGGGTTTGCTCCGGTATTTGAATCTCTTGAATTTATTGACCGCGTCCTGCCGCTCTCAAATCCCCACGCCTTTATGACGGCAGAGGAACGCCGATCCGTCAACCGTCTCCATGCGGGGGCGGGCGTGATTTTCAACAATTCTTTCCGTGATGCGCTGGATTTGCGCCTGGCGCGGATTCCAAAACTTTTCGGAGCGAAAGCGCGGTTCCGTTCGTGGCTGCTGACCCGTTCGTTCGAATTCCCGAAACGGCGCGATTTTGAACTCAACAAGCCGCATCAGGCGGCAAAATACATGGCGATTGCACGTGCGATTGGAGGAAAACCGTGGAATGGAATCCTGCCGGAATTCAAAATGAATCTCCAGCCGGAAATCTGTCCGCCTGAACTTGCCCAGTTCTGCCGCAACTCAAAAATACTCGTCATTGCGGGCGGAGCGGCATACGGCGCGGCGAAACGCTGGCCATCGGAAAATTTCCGGGAAATCGCGCGCCGCTGGATCAATGAAGGCGGTTTCGTTGCGGCGGTCGGCTCGCAGAAAGAGCGCCCGATTGCGGATGAAATTCTCGCGGACCTCGACTCCGCCCACTGCTGGAACGCCGCAGGAAAGACCTCGATGGACGGTCTGATTTATCTGCTCAAACATGCGGAAATGTGCGTGGCGAACGACAGCGGTGTCATGCATCTTGCGGCTGCGCTGGGGGTTCCCGGAGTTGCGCCGTTCGGGTGCACCGATCCTGCGGCGACCTCGCCGGTTTCCACGAACTGGAAGATCGCTTTCCGCAAAATCGAATGTTCCCCCTGCTTCAAACGTGTGTGTCCGAAGGGAACGAAAGAGTGTTTTGCCGACATTACGCCGGATGTTGTGTGGAAAATGATGAAAGCCGATTGAAATTTCACTCAACATGCGCTATTGTACCACAGAAAATTTAACCGGGAGATGAATCCATGGAAGAACAGCAGCATACCATTTCCGTTTTAGTCGCCAACAAATTCGGCGCGCTCGCACGCATTGCCGGACTTTTCAGCGGACGCGGATACAACATAGAATCCCTTACGGTCAACCGCACGCACGACCCCGAGCTCTCCCGCATGACCATTGTCACGACCGGCAACGAAGCCGTGCTCGAACAGATCGAAAAACAGCTCGGAAAACTCGTCGATGTGGAGTCCGTCGTTGAACTCGACAGCACCGATTATGTGGAGCGGGAACTCGTTCTCATCAAGGTGACCGCCCCCTCCGAACGCAGACCGGAAATTCTCAGTCTCGTCGACATCTTCGGAGCAAAGATTCCGCTCGTGCTCAAAGATAAAATCGTCGTCGAGCTCTCCGGTTCCTCCGGAAAGGTCGAAAACTTTATCTCCCTGATTTCCGACTACGGCAAAATCGAAATCGCCCGCAGCGGACGCACCGCAATCCCGAGAAAGTAAGGCTGCGTCCGTGTCCGCGGTGACCGTTTCTTTTGACTCAGGAACCCTTCTGCTGGATTTCGGAGACATTCCTCCGCCGGGCGACACTCTTCCCTTTCTGCGCTTCGATGAGCGCGTAAACCTTTGGCGTGCAAACGCTTCGGATTACGCGCCGCTGTTGCGTATTCTCTATGCCGAAAAGCGCGAAGTTCAGGACTGTGCGAAGGCGTATGCGGAGCTGCCCGGTCTCTCTCTCTGCAACGGGTTCAAGCCCATGCCGCATCAGGCAAAAGCGCTCGACGCCTGGCTCAAAGCAAAGGGACGCGGACTCGTCGTCATGCCGACCGGTTCGGGCAAGAGCTTTCTTGCCATGCTTGCGATTCTTGCGGTCAAACGTTCCGCTTTGGTGATCGCGCCGACAATCGACCTGGTCCAGCAGTGGGGCTCTTCGCTCCAGCGCGCACTCGGAACGGAAGTCGGAATGCTCGGCGGCGGCTCGAAAGAGGTTCGCGACATCACCGTCAGCACCTACGATTCCGCAGTCATCATGATGGAATACATCGGAAACCGCTTCGGAATCGTCATTTACGATGAATGCCACCACCTGCCGGGTCCCGTCAACCGGCTCGCCGCCTCCATGTGCCTTGCACCCTACCGTCTCGGACTCACCGCAACACCCGAACGTGACGACGGCGGCGAAAACGTGATCTACCGTCTTGTCGGTCCTCTGGTCTGCGAAATCTTTATTGACGAACTCGAAGGACGTGTCCTTTCCCCCTATGAAACGCATCGCATCGCGGTTCCGCTCACTCCGGAAGAGGCGGAGGAATACGAAACGGCACGCAAAATCTACACCGGATTTGTCCGCGCAAACGGCATCAATTTCAAGGCGCGTGACGGCTGGAACCAGTTTATCATGATGACCGCCCGGCGACCCGGCGGACGCGCTGCGTTTGAAGCCTATCTGCGTCAGCGTGCAATTGCCCGGTGCGGAAAAGGCAAACTGGAAGCAATCTGGCACATCCTGATCCGCCACAAAACGGAACGCACCATTATTTTCACCGCCGACAACGACGCCGCATACGCCATCGGCAACCACTTCTGTTTTCCTGTCATTACGCACAAAACGAAAACCGGGGAGCGCAAAGAGTTCCTCGACCGTTTCCGTTCCGGTGAATACCGCGTCCTCGTCACCAGTAAAGTTCTGAACGAAGGCGTCGACGTTCCCGAAGCGGCTGTCGGAATTGTCGTTTCGGGCAGCGGCAGCTCGCGCGAACACGTTCAGCGGCTTGGACGCATCCTGCGCGCATCGGAAGGCAAACAGGCGGAACTCTATGAACTCATCAGCGAGGGAACTTCGGAAGTCTACGTCAGCGACCGCCGCCGGCAGCACCGCGCTTACGAGGGCAAAGATTCAGGAATGGAGGCGGAGCCATGCTGACAAAAGACCTGCTCCGGTTCAAGACCGTTTCCGGGCGCATTCACCCGCTGTTCATCGCGCCGGACGACCGCGCGCTGCTTGCGTTTGCCTCGAGCATCGTCAACACCTACCGCGATTCCCTGCGCTATCCGCGTTCGGAAATTCAGGACTCGCTTGCGCCGCTTATCAATGCCCAAAAAGACCTGAAACTTGCAAAAGGGATTCTGAAACTTTACGATGATCTCTGCGGATATTCAAGCGATTCAGAGGCCGATTACCCCGCGATGCGCCGTACACTCTTTGCCACGGCTTCGCGCATGATGGACTCTCTGAAAAGTTCCGATTCCTGGCTGGATTTCCGCACAGATGTCTTCCGCGAGGCTGGGGAAACGGTGATTCCGCTTTCGGAAAACATTTATCTTGATCTTCCTGATTACGAACAGCTTGTGAAGCTCCCTGAGCTTACGGCGGAACAATTGCTGGAGAAATACAACATCGCGCTTGCGCAGTCGCTGGTGCTTTTTGCGGAGTCAATAGACCTGACGATTGAGGAGCCGGACAGCGCACGGATGCGGCGTTTTTTCAAATATCTGAAGTTTTTCCGTCTGCTTGCGAACGTCTCCAAAAGTTCAAAATGGGAGAATGCCGCGCCGTCGGTAATCCGGTTGAAGATTGACGGTCCCGCATCAATTCTGGACGCGGCATCGAAATACGGACTTCAGCTGGCATCGTTTCTTCCGGCGGTTTTCCAGCTGACGAAATGGAAATTCACGTGTGACTTGAAGCTGCGCGACAAGGAGCTGCGTTTTTCACTGGATGAAAGTTGCGGCCTGCATCAGCGGTTCGGACGTCTTGGAATCTACGTTCCGGAAGAGGTCAAAATGTTTGCCCGACTCTTTGCGGAGCGCTGTCCGGACTGGACGCTGACTTCGGAGAGCCCGTTTCTGAAAGGCAAACGCGGTCAGATATTTGTTTTTCCGGACATTACGTTCATCAAAGGCAAACGGAAGATTTATTTGGAGCTTTTTCACAAATGGCATTCGCATCAGCTTGCCGGCCGGCTGAATTTTCTGACAGAGAATGCCGGGATTCCGCTTGTCCTGGGAGTGGAGCGTCAACTTCTCGCCTCGAATCCGCAGCTGAAAGAACAGGTGGAATCGCACCCGCTGTTCGGCGGGCGCATTTTTCTTTTCCGTGATTTCCCCTCCATCGAAAAGATGAAAAAAATTCTGGACAGGGAAATATAAAATGAAAAATCAAACAAAAGGATAATTCATAAATGGGTTGCTTGGGAGTCATTGTAGGAGCTATCATAGGCTTGTGGATAACGAACGGAGGTTTCTGGGGATTCATCATCGGAGCTGTCGCCGGACATTTCATTGTAAAAAGATTCTCTTCCGATTCGCAGTCCCGGAAGTTCAAAAAAGGAAAACTTGGTCTGCCTCCGGACTTCCCGGCTTCGGAAAAGACCGTGATCCTGCTGTTCCGGTGTTTTGGAAAGTTCGCAAAAGACGATGGCCGTGTCACTGAAAATGAGGCGGAAATCATAAAAGCGCAGATGAATGAGTGGTGTTTCAGCAAAGCAACCCAGAAAAAACTGCGTCTGGAGTTCAATGCCGGACGTGATTCGGAAAAGTCGTTTGAACAGCTTTTTTCAGAGTTCTATTCTTCTCTGAATTCCAATTCGTATCCATTACCGGAAGCCGTTGCCTGTTTTGCGATTTTAGCCTGGGCTGACGGTTTAACTCCCCGGAAACGCAAACTGCTGAACCTTATTGGCCGCTCGTTCAACATGATGGATTATTTAAATTCAATCATACAGGAACTTGAAAAGACGGATGAGGAAGAAGAGCAGGAAGAAGAGCAAGACTCCTATAAAGAAGAGGATCAGAGAAAATATTCTGTTCCGCCAAAGAATTCTTTGGAAAAGTATTATGAAATCTTAGGAATTCCCGCGAATTCGACAAATGCGGAAGTCAAGTCTGCATGGAGGAAGAAGGCGCGAGATTTTCATCCCGACCGAGTCCGCGGCGCCGGGCTTTCCGACGAATTTGTCCGTTATGCAAACGAGCAGTTGCAGAAGATCAACGAGGCTTACGAAAAGATCTGCAAAGCCCGAGGAATTGCATAATAATATTTTTAGAGGCGATAACCTCCGAGAATTTGCGCACATTTGATGGGATAGAGGCTTGAAAAGCCTGTTTTCATAATTGATTATTATTCCCATTCAAAATCAAAAGAAAGGAAACAGCCTATCGACCGTCGAAGAAACCTTGTCTTATATGAACTTCCCTTATGAACATTGGACACGTCTGCGCACGAACAATGCTCATAAGGGAAGTCCATCTCCCAGTCTTGCTTCGCATGAATCGCTTTCAGCATTGCGTCAATACTTTTTACGTGTTTCCTCTGGCTCAATCAGTTTTACTCCGGAAAGCCCGCGATCCTTCAAATAACGCAGGAAATTTGTCCAGGATTCTTTATCCTCCCGACTCCCTTCTGCAATGCCGAGGATTTCCCGATACCCTTCATCGTTGACTCCCACAGCCACAAGAACAGATACATTTGAAAGGAAGCGTCCGAAGCGAAGTATCTTGATTGAGTTCGACTTCGCCTGATGTCGTCAAAAGCTTCCGTTTATATGTTCCTGTCCGGGTATCCTGTCGATCCGGATTTCGCTGATACCGGCCGGCGTTGCAGTTGCATCCGCTTCTTCATTCAAAAGAGTATTCAGGATCAGGATATCTTCATGGACTTTCTAACCAAGCCGTCCAGATGCTCCATAACCTCTTTTTATTGACTTTGATGGTTCCAGAGATTGATTTTTCATTTTCCTGCGTTACATTTTCCATAGTTTGTTTCCTTTTGGTTGATTTTGGGGCGGAATAATAATCAATCATAGAAACTGTTTTTTCAAGGCTCTACCCCATCAAATGTGCGCAATTTATCTGATGTTATCGAAACTATCTAAAAGTTTCATATCCAGCCGTATGCGATAAAATGGTTTGCGCTTTCTGTTTTTCCTACTATTTT
>DHMO01000070.1:0-29508 GCA_002405835.1 Lentisphaeria bacterium UBA4640
TCCGCGGCGGTGTTCGTGGTAAACCTGCGAAAGACAAGTCGCCATTTTGCCGCTGCTGGGACCGGGGCCGGTGACAACAACAATCGGCTTGTCACTTTCGATATACTCGTTTGCTCCGTAGCCGCTGTCGCTGACAATCAGGTCGACGTCGGCAGGATAGCCCTTGATGGAGCGGTGCTTGTAAACGCGCACGCCGCGGCGTTCGAGTCTGTTGATGAAGTGATTGACCGCCGGGTGATCGTCGTAGCGGGTGACAACCACGGCCTTTACATTGACGCCCCACTCGCGGAGGTTGTCGATGATGAGGAGGGTATCCGCATCGTAGGCGATTCCGAAATCCGCGCGGATTTTTTTGCGCTCGATATCGCCCGAATAAATGCAGATGACAACATCAATTTTATCTTTAAGTCTCTGCAGGAGCTGGAGTTTGACGTTCGGATCGAACCCGGGAAGAATTCGCGCCGCGTGGTAGTCATACGACAGTTTACCGCCGAATTCCAGATAGAGTTTGTTGTCGAAAGCCTTTGCCCGTTTAAGAATTTCTTCGGATTGTTCCTGAAGATACAGTGCGTTGTCGAAGCCCGTTTTCATTCTGCCCTCTCTGATGTTATAAAATCAGAGACGTAATGTAGTACTTCAACGGGGAAAAACAAGCTCTCCGCCGGATTTTCAGCGACTTTTCCTTAATTTCCGCGTTCTCCGGAAAGAAACAGCGTATATTTTTCAAAAAAATTAAAAAACAGACTTGCATAATTCCCGGATACATGTATATTACTCCCATCATCCAACGAATGGTGGTTGTAGCTCAGTTGGTTAGAGCGCCTGGTTGTGGCCCAGGAGGTCGCGGGTTCGAACCCCGTTTACCACCCCATCTTTTATCATCTGCCGATTTTCCTGCAATCACCCAGCACAGATTCTGCCCACACAAGACAATTATATCTTATATCCCTCCGGAGGAAGAACGTCTCCGCAAGAAAAGAGTCTGCCGCCCCTGTGTTTTTTCATATCTGAAAAACAGCAAAAATAAACTCAAAAAAGTCATTCCGGCGATTGGAAAAATCTCGGAGAAGGAACTATATTTCCGGAAAATATATGAGGTTTTCCATGAACGATTTTACGCTTGCGTCCGACAGTATTAATGTCCGCATCAATGCGGAATCCGGCGAAACAGAGGAACTTATCCGGAATGGGGATTCGATGAAGATGAACTGGATCGCTCCCAACGCAGGATGGGGAAAAGCCGACGGATTTCAAACGCTCGAAGTATGCAGAAACAATGACGGAATTCTCGTTTCCACGGAAAACAAACCGCAGAAACTTAAAATGTCCATCCTGAAATGCGTGAACGGCGAATTCTATGAAGAAACCTACCGCATCACAAACAGTTCCGGAATCGAATTCTTCCTCACGCGCGACAACTTTGCGCTGCATTATCCGTTCAACTGCCACCTGGCGCCACGCAAAAATCTGCTCCATGACGTCTGCGTCTCACATATCTGGTGCGGAGGCGAGAACTCCTGGATCTACTCAGAAAAGCCATCCGGAGATGAACCCGGACTCGCCGGAATCGTCACAGAAGGCTCTCTTGCCGACTACAGCATCGATTACAATGCTGCTCTCACCTCGAACGGCTCACATTACCGCGGTGAATTCCTGCTGCATCCGGAAGACTGCATCATTGCGCCGGGAGCAACACTCACTCTCAGCTTCCGCTGGAGCTTCCGGACAAAGCGTCCGGACCGCGAACTGCTCACCGACTGCGGACAGCGCATGTTCCTCCGCGCAGACCGGCTGACCGTCACGCCCGGAGAACCGGTCCGCGGAACTCTGCAGACCGCTTTTTCATGGGATTCGCTCGCCATTGATGCGGCGGACGGCACAGCGGTTTATACCAAAAACGCCTCCTCCGCGAACTGGGAATGCTCGTTCGCAACGCCCGGCGAACGCAAAATCCGCTTCACTGCGGCCGGCCACTCGGCGTGGATCAATATCAATGTCATGGAACCGACTGCGGGCATTCTGATTCGCCGCGCCCGCTTCATCGCGGAAAAACAGCAATACCACGCACCCGGAAGCCACCTCGACGGAGCGTGTCTGATTTACGACCGGACAACCGGGCGGCAGTTCTGCGACAACGTCTTCAGCGATTCCAATTCCGCACGGGAACGCATCTCCATGGGCTGCACGCTTGCACTTGCACAGCAAAGCTCCCCCTCGCCGCTCCTCGAAAACGCACTCAGGAAATACCGGGCATACATTGAACGCGAACTTCTTGATCTCCGCACCATGACCGTTTTCGATTCCCCGTGCCGCGGAGGAAATCTCCGCGCATACGACTACCCGTGGATGGCTTTTTTCTATCTTGAATACGCCAAAGCCATGCACGAACCGGAGACGCTCAAAGCCGCCGCGGGAATCATGCTCTCCTACTATGCAATTGTCGAAAAAACCGGACAGGACTCACCCTGCATCGAAGATTACCGTCTGTTCTGCGCTCTTGAGACAAACGGATTCCATGCGGAAGCCGGAAAACTGAAAGCGGCGGCGCTGCATCATGCGGATTCGATTCTTGCGCGCGGAACCGCGATGTATTCGGAAGAGGTTTCGTACACGCAGGCGCAATTTGCACTCAAAATTATCAGTCTCTGCCAGGCGTTCCGGATGTCCGGCAACCGGAAATATCTGAAAATCGTCCCCGATTTCCTGCGCAGTGTCTATGCCTTCGGCGGAGAACAGCCTGATTTTCACTGTTTCGGTCAGGGAGTGCGCTACTGGGACCTCTACTGGTTCGGAAAAATGAAAACCTACGGCGACACCATGCCGCAATGGCTCTCCTCCTGCACCGGGGAAATGTTCATGCTCTGCGGCGAAGTTCTCGAAGATCCGGAGATGAGCGCATTCGGACGCGCCATTCTGAAGAACTCGCTCTGTGTCTGCAGCCGCGACGGCTTTGCCTCCGCAAGCTATCTGGTTCCGTACAAAGTCCGCATTTTCTACCCGGAAGGCGAACCGGAAAAGCAGCATTTTCCCGCGGGAACAGTGTACGGAAAACGCTATGATGACTGGGCGGACGACCAGGACTGGTCTCTCTGTTTTGCGGCGATCCGCAAAGTTTGAAAATCACTCCGACCGCAGTACGTCAATCGGGTTCTGCTGGGCGGCTTTCCAGGCTGGATAGGTTCCGAACAGTACACCGATTACGGCACTGATGAGAAGCGCAAGGATGATGAACCAAATTGAAAACGCCGTCGGCATCGCGGCGTAATGCGTCACAAGAAGCGCAATCAGGACTCCGAGGGCAACGCCCGTTGCACCGCCGATTGAGGTCAGGAAAATCGTTTCAAAAAGGAACTGGCGGATGATATCCGATTTCTGCGCGCCAAGCGCCCGGCGCGTGCCGATCTCCTTGCGCCGCTCATAGACATTCGCAAGCATGATGTTCATGATGCCGATTCCGCCGACCAGAAGCGAAATGCCGGCAATCGAACTCATCACGATCGTGAAAATGTTCTGCGTCTGCTCCTGCTGCTTCAGAAGATCCAGCGGAACAAGCATGGTCCAGTCCTTCGTTTCCGAATGCAGTTTCGCCATGTAGGAGGAGATGCGTTTCGACGTGTAGTCAATGTAGCTGACGTCGCGCACGCGGATGATGAAGGTGTCGAAATCGACGTCCTCGACAGTGGCGTTGCGGGAACTGGTGTCGTATGCCTTTTTGCCGAAAATGGAGTCGGACGCCATGATGGTGATGAAAATGCAGTCGTTCGGGCTGCCGATTCCGGGAATGCTCGTGCCGCAAAGGTTTTCCGCGATGCCGACGATCCGGAAGATGTCGCGCTCAATCATGATCGTGCTGCCTACAATGTTCTTTTCTCCGAGCGAAAAGAGCTGGCGGCGGACGTTGCTCCCGATGACGCAGTTGTTCGTGATGCCGTCGATCGGCGACAGCCAGCGTCCCTGCACGATCTGCGAACGGCTGAAGCCGAGAAAATCGGTCGAAACGCCAACCAGCGAAAGGTCAAGACGTTTCATGCCGCTGAGAATTTTCTTGCGGGCGTTGCGGGCGACTGAAACGGTCTCGACGTTGTCCATCTTGCGGATGTGCTCCAGGTCGGAAACCGTAATTCCGTAGCGTTCCATCAGACTGTTTCCGGAGGAGTCGGAGACATCTTTTCCGGACGCGGGCGGCTTGCGCGTGGCGACAATGATTTTATCCGTGCCCATCGCCTCGATCTGAGCGAGAGCCTGAATTTTTGCGCCCTCTGAAATCGCGAGCATCGCAATGACGCTGCCCACGCCGAAGATAATGCCGAGCGACGTCAGAATCGAGCGCACCTTGTGGCGCATCAGATTGCTGAACGAAAGTTTGAGCTGGTCGTGTATCCGCATCTTACTGAAACTCCTGCGTGGTTCCCGCAATGTTGTCGATAATCTTCCAGACGGTTCCGTTGCGGAGGTAAATCACCCGGTCGTAATGCGGCTCATAGTACGGGTTGTGCGTGACCATGACAATCGTCGTCCCAGCATCGTGCAGTTCATGGAAAAGATTCATTATCTCCGCGCCGGTCTTCTCGTCCAGATTTCCGGTCGGCTCATCCGCAAGAATAAAGGTCGGATTGTTGACAAGGGAACGGGCGACGGCGACGCGCTGGCATTCGCCGCCTGAAAGCTGTGTCGGACGGTGATCCAGACGGTGCGCGAGCTTCACGCGTTCCGCCATATACGCGGAAATTTCATGGCGTTTCTTCGCCGGAACTTCCGCATAGAGCATCGGGACCTCGATATTCTCCTGCACGGTCAGATGCGGAAACAGATTGAACGCCTGAAACACGAACCCGATCTTGATGTTGCGGACCCGCGTCAGTTCGTAGTCGCTCATTTTGGAAACATCGAGACCATCCAGACGGTATTCCCCGCTCGTGGGCTTGTCGAGCAGACCGAGAATGTTCAGCATCGTCGATTTACCCGAACCGGAGGAACCCATGATTCCGATGAACTCTCCGCGCCAGACGTCATAGTTCACGCCCTTCAGGACCGGAACGGGAACGGTTCCGGCATAATAGGTTTTGCGAATATCGGCGAGGTGAAGCGCCTCACGCTTTTCCGCTGTCTCCGCCATGCGCGCCTCACTTGCCGCCCTGGAACGGACGGTAAAGGAAGACGTCGTCCCCCTCATCAAGTCCTTCCGTGACCTCGACGAAATTGTTGTTCGATTCGCCGATTTTGATAAAGACCTTTTCCGGACCGCCGAGCGTTTTGCGGTAGACCAGCAGTTTGCCGTTCTCCTCAAACACCGCTTCAATCGGAATATAAAGAACATCTTTCAGAATCCGCGAAACAACTTCAACCTGCACGCTCATTCCGCTGACGATGCGCGGATCGTTGCCCGAAAAATCAACCACGGTGCGGTAGATTTTCGGACTGTTCTGATCCCACGGAATCAGGTTCACCGGAAGCTGGGCGATACGCTTGATATGACCGTTCATCTTGATGGTCTGAATCGAATCCGGCGTGATGATCACACGGTCGCCGACCGAGATTTTCGAACGGTACTGCTCCGGCAGGTTCACATCGACGATCATCTTGCTCATGTCCGGAATTGTGATGATGACCTGCTTGCGGCGGGCGTCCATGCCGACTTTCACCTCCGGATTGCCCCAGCGGCGGTCGGGGTCGCCGTACATGACAATGCCTGAAACCGGAGCGCGGAGAGTCATCATCGGGAGATAAGACTGATGTTTCGCCAAGTCGCGTTCCAGCTTGCGGATCTGCGTTTCATGCTGGAAAATCTGCTTTTTCTTCTGGGCAAGAGAGGCTTCGGTGCGGACTTTGGTTTTCTTCATGTTCAGCCGCGCCTGCGCAAGTTTGTTGCGCAGGTCCTTGAGTTTGTTCGGCTGCGTGTAACGCTTGAAGATTTTTCGTTCGAGAACGGCGCTGTTGTACTTTGTCTTTGCACTGTCCCGCTTCTGACGGGCCGTCTCAATGTTCTGCTGAGCCTTCTCCTCCGCCGCGGCGTCGGAATAGACGGTTGTCGCAACCTCGTCCTCCAGATCGGTCAGGGCGTCCTCCGCATCCTCCAGAGTTTTCTTGGCTTCATCGACTTTGAGCTGCTGTTCATCGCGGTCGCGCGGTCCCTCCAGACGCCAGTATTTGCTGTACGCAGCCTCGGCGTCGGAAACGTTGTCGCGGGCGGTGCGGATATCCGCCTCGTTGGTGCTGATGAGAATCGCAAGTTCATCCATTGCGATTTCCAGATCCTTGCGGCGGTTGTCCAGACTCACCTTGAGGTCGTCGATCTTGAGCACAAGGTCGTAAGTTTCATATTCGGCGACGATTTCTCCGGCTTTGACTTCCTTGTTTTCATCGACGACTTTCACGAGCTTGGTTCCCCACGGAGCCTCCATCGCCAGTTTGTGTTTGGTCTTCGCATTGACGCTTCCGGTCAGCATGACGCCGAGAATGAGCTCACCTTTTTTCGCAGTGTAAATGCGGTCGGGAGCCTTCGAATCGCTCTGCTGCTCTCCGGATTTTTCCGGAAAGAGACGCGGACGGAACACAAATCCGGCAACTGCGGCGAGCACAAGGACCGTCAGGGCGAGAAGAATCAGCTTCCGCTTTTTCGGTCCGTTTTTCATTTGCGCTCCGCCTTCGGGTTGCCCTCTTCATCGCTTCCGGTATTGAAGAACTGTTTCCAGAAGCCGTCCTTGTCCGCATCGGAGGAACGCTGCGGGTAGTTCGGGGAATCGAAGATGACTTCAGAGTCGTGGTAAGCCTCGCCGATGTCCTTAATCTCCTTCACGCTCTTTTCCGGATCAATCACGACCGAATACGGATTCGGCAGAATGTGGACTTTCATGAAGAAAACGAGCTGCTTGTCATACGTCGTCGCATCCTTCGCGGTGAAAAGCTCGCCAATCAACGGAATGTCGCTCAGAAACGGCGTCTTGCGCAGCGATTCGGAAACTTCACTCGAATAGAGCCCGCCGAGCATGATGATCTCGCCGTCGGCGGCGGTCAGACGCGTCTTGATGTTGCGGACTGAAACGACAGGGACGTTGTTGTAGACCGGGTTTTCGCTGTTCGAACCGGACACGCTGAATTTTTCATAGCGGACCGCGATCGTGATTTCCGGGTTGATTTCCAGCTGAACCGTATCGTTGTTGATGAGAGTCGGCGTGATGTTGAGCTTGATGCCGGTGCGTTTGAACTTGGCGCTCTGGGAAACCGCGCTGTTGGTGACGGTGTTTTCCTGATACGGCAGGTCTTCACCTGTGCTCATGCTGGCCTTCATGCCGAGGTCGGCAATGACGTTCGGGGCGGCGAGAATCCGGGCGTCCGAACTGGTGGTGAGCCAGCGGAGCGCGGCCTCAAGCGTCGACGTGCTCTCGCCCGCCTTGCCGAGCGCGACGGGGAAGAAATCGAATCCGGAACTCTCTCCGGAGGTCGTCTTCTGGGTCGGGCTGTTCAGCGAGTAGCCGTAAGTGCTGGTGGTGTTCGTCCCCGCGTCGAAATGCGAGTACTGGAACTTCACGTCCCTCTGTTCGCCCTGCTGGGTGGAAACTTCGATGATCTGCGTTTCCACAAGCACCTGGGGAAGCGGAACGTCGAGCGCAAGCAGAGTCGCCTTGATGGTCGGCACCTTGTCGCGCAGGACATTGATCACGACGGTGTTCTGATTCGGGGAAGTCTCGCAGGTTCCGCTTTCGGCGAGCGCGGCTTCTATGGCGTCCTTCGCGGAATCCGCATCCACGAAACGGAAGCGGTAGACAATCACCGAACGTTTCGGAGCTTCCGGATTCTCGTTCATCACATCGGTAACGACCAGATACGGTTTATCCGGAATGTACCGTTTCGGTGTGACGACGGGACGGGCGCTGTTTTTGAACAGAGCCTCCAGCCGTTTGATGACAGCTTCCTTGCCGCGTCCGGTGAAACCTGCGGCAATCTGCTTTTCCTCAATCTTCTTCTCCTCGGCTCCGCTTGTCTTCGCACTCTCCTGCGCCGAAAGCGGACTCATTCCGACCGGCAGAGCTGCCGCCATAAGCAGCACCAGCAGTCCGGAGTATTTTACGGACAGCATTATAAAAAACCTTTCATATTCAGCATCAATGATTTTACGGGGGTCCTTAATCATACAATCATTTCTCCGCTTTTTCAAGAGCCGAAAGAAAGAAAAATGAAGAAAAATTTTCCAGAAAATTTCGGGTGTGCCATTGACAACGGCAAAAACGCATGTTATAAGTTTTTTAAGCAACGTTGCCTCACGATATTTCAAAAAATAAAAGGAGAAGCGTATGATGAAATTTGAACCTGAAAAGATCCGCAATTTCGTCGTGGCCGGACACAGCGGCTGCGGAAAAACCTCTCTCTGCGACCTCATGCTCTACAAGGCGAAAGCCATCGACCGGCTCGGCTCCGTCGATGCGAAAACCAGCGTCTCCGACTTCACGCCGGACGAGCAGGAAAAGCACTCCAGCATCTACACCGCGTACATGAGCTGCGAATGGAAGGGCTTCCGCTTCTTCTTCTCCGACACCCCCGGGTACGGTCCCTTCATCGGCGAAGTCATCCCCGCATACCGCGCAAGCGGCGCGGCGCTCGTCGTCATGGACGGCGCAAACGGACTCGAAATCGGTGCGGCGCGCGCATTCAAGCTCGGAAAGAGCTTCGATATTCCGAAACTCGCCTTCATCAACCGTCTCGACCGCGACGACGCCGACTTCTTCCGCGCCGTCGGTCAGCTTCAGGAAGCATACGGCAAAAACGTCTGCGTTCCCATGACCCTCCCCGTCGGGAAAGGCGCAAAATTCGAACGCGTCGTCAGCGTACTCGGCGCCCCGGCGCAGATACCGGACGACCTGAAAGAGTACGCCGCCCGCTGCAAAGAAACGCTCTTCGACACAGTCGCCGAAGCCGATGAAGCGCTCATGGAACGCTATCTCGCCGGGGAACAGCTCTCCGAAGCGGAAATTCTTGCGGGCCTTCACGACGCGCTCAAAGCCGGAACCCTCATTCCCGTTTTCGCAGGAAGCGTGGCAAAGGACATCGGAGTTGCCGAAGTCATGAACGGCATCATCAACATCAGCCAGAATCCGCTGGAACGCACGCGCGTGGCGTCGGACGGCTCCATCGTCAAACCGGCCGCCGGCGGTCCAGCCGCCGCATTCGTCTTCAAATCCGTGCTTGATCCGCACGTCGGGCAGTTCGCGTTCTTCCGCGTCCTCACGGGAAACATCCGCTCGAATTCCGATATTCTCAATCTCAACAACGGCACAAAGGAACACCTCGGACAGCTCATTTTCCTGAACGGGAAAACACAGATTCCCATTGATGAAGCATGCCCGGGCTGCATCTGCGGCGTGGCAAAACTCAAAGCGACCAAGACCGGAGACACGCTCGGCGAAGCAGCGACCTGCAGCATCATGCCGCCCATGACCTTCCCGAATCCCGTCTTCTCCTGCGCCATCAGTGCGGTGCGGAGCGGCGATGAAGACAAAATCATGTCCGGACTCCAGAAACTCTGCGAATGCGACCCGACACTCCACGTCGGCATCAATCAGGAGACGCACGAGACCATCTTCAGCGGCATGGGTGAACAGCACGTCCAGATTGCCCTGCGCCGCCTGCGGGAACTCGCGAAGGTTGAAGTCGCCGTTGCCGCCCCGAAAATTCCGTACCGCGAAGCAATCAACGGCTGCGGCGAAGGACATTACCGCCACAAAAAACAGTCGGGCGGACACGGACAGTTTGCGGAAGTCTATCTGCGCATTGCTCCGAGCGAAAAGCAGTTTGTGTTTGAAAACGCCGTTGTCGGCGGAACGATTCCGAAGAACTTCATTCCGGCGGTTGAAAAAGGCGTTCAGGAGGCGATGGCGTGCGGACCGCTTGCCGGATGCGTCGTCGAAAACGTGAAAGTCACCGTTTACGACGGCAAGTTCCACGATGTCGATTCATCTGAAATGGCATTCAAAATTGCCGCGCGCAAGGCGTTCCGTGAAGCGATGGGCAAAGCGAATCCCGTGCTCCGAGAACCCGTCATGTCGGTCAAAATCTATACGCCGGCGGAGTTCATGGGCGACATTACGGGACATTTGAATCAGAAGCGCGGCCGCATCATCGGCATGGATGCGGAAGACGGCGTTCAGGTGCTTGATGCGGAAATCCCCCTCGCCGAGCTTTCCAAATACGCCACGGAACTCCGCTCCATGACCCAGGGACGCGGCACATTTGAAATGGAATTTGCCCGTTATGAGGCTGTCCCGCCGAACGTTGCGAACGAAATCATTGCGAAGTTCAAAGCCGCCCACACGGAAGAAGAGGAATAAAAACAGCTGAATTGAAAAAGCCGGAACTCAAACGGGTTCCGGCTTTTTTCAATTTTAAAGATGAGGAGCAATCAGGAAGCGGTTCCGTTTTTCTCGCGGTTGTACTGCTTCGCAAGTTCCACCATCTCCAGCAGTTTCTGCTTCTTGACGTCGTCCGGAAGATCCGCGAAAGTGTCAAGAAGAATGCGCTGGTCGGTGTCGAGCTCCAGATACTTGGAACCGAAGCCGGACGTTTTCTGCTGTTTTCTGCCCATGTACGGCTTCAGAAGCGGCTGAAGCTTGCTCCAGGTCTCCTCTTTGATCGATTCGGTTTCCCGGCGCATATACTTCTTCACGGTTTCCGCGCTCACATTCGCAAGACGGGCAAATTCCGTAACGGATTCATAACCCTCTGTCACACAACGGTGAAGAGCCTTCACAATGTCGTCTGTCAATTTCATGATTCGAGACTCCTGTAAGTTTCATCCTTTAAATTATCATTTTTTGCCGAAGAATCAAGCTCCCCTTTCGTTTTTTTTCAAAAAACACCTTGATTTTTCCGTTTAAGACGGTACGTTTCCTTGAAAATAAAACCAAGGAGGACTCATCATGGAAAACGCAGAGCTCTGGAAGCTGCCCCCAATCGAAAAAATACCCGAAGCGTACGGCGCAATCGCCGACGGACGCGTCACCATGAAGGACTCCGCCGCTGACATCGTCTCTTCCGACGGGACAAAAACCTATCATGTCCGCTGGAACGGCGACCTCTATTCCTCCGACGACAACGGCTCCAAGTGGCAGGGATACACCGGATACCCCATCGTCGCCGTCCTGCTCCTGCAGGGCAGACTTCCTCTCAATCAGGAAGTTATGACGCTCTTCAAGGGCGTTCCCTGGAAAGAGATCAACAAAAGACATAAAAACAAATACGCCGAAGCGCTCGCCGAAATTCTCGAAAACATCCGCGCAAACGGCGGTGACCCGGACCGCATCCGTCAGGAAATGCAGACCGTTTACTCCGCTCTCGAAGCGCTCAAACTTCCCCGGCGGCGCGGCGCGGCAAAAAAAACGGAACGCCCTGCCCCCCAGCCCTTCACCCCGTTTCCAGTCCAGCCGGCGGAGCCGGAGCGGCTGCTAGAACTCTGCCGCAAAGCGGAACTCTCCGCATTCTCCACGGACTCGCGCGCCGTTTTTGTGAACGGCGTTGTTTACAGCTTCGACGCATTTGACGACAATGCCTGGGAAATGTTTCTCGATGAATATCTCAAGCCGGGAATCCGGAAAGCCGGACACGACGTCAAGCCTTTGATGCGCAGGCAACTGGATGCAGGAAAGCAGACCGGAGACTTTGTCTTCGACACCGCGCTCGCCGCGTATCTTCTCGACTCGCTTTCCGGATGCCGTCCGCTCGCCAAAGTTGCGGAGCTCAAGCTGAATGCAGCCGTTCCGGACGCCGTGCAGAATCCCGCGGTCATCGCCGCTCTGGTTCCGGTTCTGAAAAAAGAACTGGAACAGACCGGAATGCTCCAGCTCTTTGAAACGGTGGAACTTCCGCTCTGCGGAGTCCTCGTCGAAATGGAACACAACGGAGTTGCCGCCGACCGCGCCATGCTGAAGGAATTCGGCGGAAAGCTCTCCGGAAAAATTGAGGAACTCCAGCGCAAAGTGTTTGAACTCGCCGGAACGGAATTCAACATCAACTCCCCGAAACAGCTGGGCGAACTGCTCTTTGAGAAGCTCGCCCTCCCCTCCGGTAAAAAAACGAAGAGCGGATACTCCACAGACATCGAAGTGCTTGCCTCCCTGCGCGACAAGCACCCCGTTGTTCCCGCCGTCATGGAGTTCCGCCAGCTGATGAAACTCAAGTCGACCTACGTCGACGGTCTCCTCTCCGAAATTGCCCCCGACGGGCGCATCCACACCTCATTCAATATGATGGCGACCGCGACCGGACGGCTCAGTTCCACCGAACCGAATCTCCAGAACATCCCGGTCCGCACGGAACTCGGGGCGGAAATCCGCCGCATGTTCGTTGCGGAACCGGGGAACGTGCTGATCGATGCCGATTACTCCCAGATTGAACTGCGTCTTCTCGCCCACATTTCCGGCGACGAAGTCATGCGCAATGCCTTCCGGAACGGCTTCGACATCCACACAGTCACAGCGTCACAAGTCTTTGGTGTTCAGCCGGATGCAGTCACACCGGAGATGCGCCGCCACGCAAAAGCGGTCAACTTCGGAATCGTCTACGGAATCTCCCGGTTTGCTCTCGCGGAAGACCTCGGAGTTTCCCGCAAAGAAGCGGATGATTACATGAATCACTACTTCGCAACCTATTCCGGCGTAAGACATTACATGGATGAAATCGTCAAAACCGCAAAGAAGCAGGGATATGTCGCAACCATCATGGGACGCCGCCGCTATCTGCCTGAACTGGAGTCGCCCGTCTTCAACATCCGCGCTTTCGGCGAACGCGTCGCCCTGAACGCTCCGATACAGGGCTCCTCCGCGGACATCATCAAACTTGCGATGATCAACACCGCACGCCGTCTCCGCGCAGAAAACCGCAAGGCGAAACTGATCCTGCAGATACACGACGAACTCATCATTGAAGCCCCCCTTGCAGAAGCGGAACAGATAAAAACTCTGCTCCGCGAGGAAATGGAAAACGTCATGCGGCTCTCCGTCCCCCTGACCGTCGACGTCGCCGCAGGGAAAAACTGGGCGGAAGCAAAATAAGGAACCGGAACCATGAACGAAATTCAACAGAAAATCGAAACTCTGCGCGCATTCCTGCGCGACTGCGACTACCGCTATTACATTCTCGACGACCCGAATGTCTCCGACGTCGAATACGACCGGAAGATGAAGGAACTGAAGGAGCTTGAACGCGCAAATCCGCAGTTCATCACCCCCGACTCCCCCACGCAGCGCGTCTCCGGAGCCCCCTCCCGCGAATTCAAAACGGTTCGCCACCGCTCCCCGCTGCTGAGTCTGGACAACACATTTTCCTTTCCGGAACTTCAGGATTTCGACAAGCGCATCCACGCCGTCGAACTCTTCCCCGAATATCGCGCGGAACTCAAGATCGACGGGCTCTCCATTGCGGTAATCTACGAAAACGGTGTGCTGATCAACGCCGCCACCCGCGGCGACGGCTCGGTCGGCGAAGACGTCACCGCAAACGTCCGCACGATCCGCAGCATTCCGCTGCGCCTCAAAGAACCGGTCAAACGGCTCGAAGTGCGCGGGGAAATCTACATGCCGAAAAGCTCGTTCCTGCGTCTGAACGAAATGCGCGAAGACCAGGGCGAAAAGATTTTTGCGAACCCGCGCAACGCCGCCGCGGGCTCGCTCCGCCAGCTCGACCCGAACGTCACGGCAAAGCGCGATCTCGCCGCGTTTTTCTATGAAATCATCTACGCGGAGGGAATGGACTTCCCCACGCAGAATTCAAAAATCGATTTTCTGAAAAAAGTCGGGCTGCCGACCAATCCGGAAAGCCGCTTCTGCCACAACATCGATGAGGTGTGGGAGGCGCGGAACGCATTCTGCGACATGCGCCATGAACTGCCTTACGACATCGACGGCGTTGTCGTCAAGCTCAACGACACCGCCGCGCAGACGGAACTCGGCTCCACCTCGAAAAGCCCCCGCTGGGCAATCGCCTACAAGTTCCCGGCGGAGGAAAAGGAAACCAGGCTTCTGGATGTGGAAATCAACGTCGGACGCACCGGCATCATCGCGCCGACCGCCGTTCTCGACCCCGTCCCGCTTGCAGGCTCCATCATCAGCCGCGCAAGTCTGCACAACTTCGATTACATCCGCGAAAAGGATCTGCGCATCGGCGACACCGTGGTTCTGCACAAAGCGGGCGATGTGATCCCGGAAATTCTCCGCGCCCTCCCCGAAAAACGAAACGGGAGCGAACGCATCATTGAAATCCCGTCCGTCTGCCCCGCGTGCGGCGGTCCCGTCGTCCGCCTCGGGGAAGAGGTTGCCCACCGCTGCGAAAACCCGGACTGCCCGTCGCGGATCCGCGAAAGCCTGCGCTTCTTCGCTTCCCGCGACGCCATGGATATCGACGGACTCGGCCCCGCTGTCATCGACCTGCTCCTCGAACACAAATATATTTCCAGCATCGCCGATCTGTACCGTCTGAACATTCTGCAGCTGGTCGGACTCGAACGCATGGGAGAAAAATCCGCAAGGAATCTGCTGAAAGCGATTGAGGAGAGCCGCCACCGCGACTTGTCGCGTCTGATCACCGCGCTCGGAATTCCGCAGATCGGTTCGCGGACCGCAAAACTGCTCTGCCGCAAATTCCGCACCATGGATTCCTTCCTCAATGCAACGGAACAGGATTTTGAGGCCATTGAAGAGATCGGTCCCATCATGGCGCAGAGCCTGACGGACTTTTTCGCATCCGAACGCAGCCGCGTCCTCATCGCACACCTCCGCGAACTCGGACTCAATATGACCGAATCCGTTCCGGAAGACACCGACGATGCGCTTGCGGGCAAGACCTTCGTCCTGACCGGCACGCTCTCCGCCATGACACGTCAGGAAGCGGGAGAAGCAATCATGAAACGCGGCGGAAAAGTCAGCGGAAGCGTCAGCAAAAAAACTTCATATGTGGTTGCGGGCGAAGCAGCCGGAAGCAAATACGACAAAGCGGTCGAGCTCGGAATTCCAATTCTGGATGAAGCGGGCCTTCTCGCCCTTCTGAAACCCGGCGCCCCCGCGGGACCTGCTCCGCAGCCCGAAGTCAAACCGGAACCCGATGATCTGTTTGCAAATTTATAAAAAAAACGGCGTCTTGCAGACGGCGGACAGAGTGGACAGAACCGCCGCTGCAAAACGCCGCAGAATTCATTTTTTCTTCCGGCAGACGAATTCCGCCATGCGCTGGAAGATTGAATAGAGTCCGGGAATGAACATCATTCCGAGAATTGTTGCAAGCAGCATTCCCCAGAAAGTCGTCACGCCGATTGCCTGCCGGCTTCCCGCTCCCGCACCGCTCGCGGTCACCATCGGGAACACGCCGATCACAAACGAAAGCGCCGTCATCATCACCGAACGGAAACGGACGCGCATGCCGTTCAGCGCGGCGTCTGCAATGGACGCCCCCTCTTCACGCTCCTGCTTGGAAAACTCGACCATCAGAATCGCGGTTTTCGCTGTCAGACCGATCAGCATCAGCAGACCGAGCTGGCAGTAGATGTTCAGCGCCATTCCGGAAAGCTGCAGAGCAAAGATCGCCCCGAGCGTCGCCGTCGCGACGGAAAGCATCACAGAAACCGGCATGGTCCAGCTTTCATACTGCGCAACCAGGAACAGATACGCGACCAGAAGGGAAATCATCAGCAGATTGACAATTTTTCCTTCGTTCCGGCTCTCCTGATAACTCATGTCTGTCCAGCTGATCTGCCACTCCTTCGAAAGATTTTCCCGCACAACGCGCTCGACCGTCTTCATCATCTCTCCGGAACTGACGGAGGGGATGCTCTGCGTGTTGATGGAGGCGGAAGGGAACATGTTGAACCGCTCCACCTGCCGCGGTCCGAGCGTCCACTTCAGCGATGCAATTGCGCTCAGCGGAACCTCGCTGCCGTCCGATGCGGTGACATGGAGCTGTTCGATGATGTTCAGGTTTTCGCGGAGCTCCGGCGCAAGCTGCATTTTGACCTTGTACGTCTTGCCGAACTTGTTGAAGTCGTTGATGTAGTACGAACCGAGCTGGCTCTGAAGCGCGGTGAATATCGAGTTCACCGGAACGTTCATCGCCTCCGCCTTTTCACGGTTGATGTCAAGGTAAAGCATCGGCGTGGAGGCGTCGAATGTGGAAAACGCGTAAACGGCTTTTCCGCTTTCCATCAGCCGGGCGACAATGCCGTTTGCCGTCTGCGCGATCTCCTGCGACGTCTGATTTCCGGTTGCCTGAAGCGCAAACGAAACGCCGCCTGTTGTGCCGAGTCCCATGATGGCGGGCGGAACAAAGACGTTGACGCTTGCATCCGCAATGCTTCTGCAGCGCCGGATGATCTCCCGCTGAACATTTGCAATCTGCGCGTCGCTCGCGGAACGTTCGCTCCACGGTTTCAGGGAAAGAATCATCATGCCGAGATTTTCGCCTTCACCGGAGGTGAGACTCCGTCCGGGAACCGCCAGAATGTGCGCAATCGCCGGATGATCTTTGATCAGATCTTCCAGTTCATTCAGCACCGCGCGGGTGCGGGGCAGCGTCGCACCCGGAGGAAGCGTCACATCGCAGAAGACCGTTCCCTTATCCTCCGCCGGAAGAAAGGCGGACGGCAGACGCTGGAAGAAGAACCAGTTGCTGAAGAGGATTGCGGCGAAGAGAATAACCGTCAGAACCATTCTCCGCACCAGCAGCCCGCCGACCGCCAGATAAGTGTTGCGCGTCCAGTTCAAGCCGATATTGAACCAGCGGAAGATTCCGCGCGGTTCTTTCGCCGGGCGCAGAACCAGTGCGCAGAGCGCCGGACTCAGAGTCATCGCATTCACCGTCGAAAGGCAGAGCGCGATGCACATGGTCACGGCGAACTGTTTGTAAATTGTTCCGACCATTCCGCCGTAAAACATGATCGGCATATAGATCGCCACAACAACCAGAGTGGTTGCAATCAGCGCTCCGGTGAGCTGCTGCATGGTTTTCATTGCCGCATCAAACGGTGAAAGATGTTCCTCGTCGATCAGACGCGTGCAGTTTTCCGTTACGCAGATGGCGTCGTCCACCACCGAACCGATCACCAGAATCAGAGCAAACATCGTCAGCGTGTTGATGCTCATATCCAGCAGATAGAGGAACAGGAAAGTTCCAATCAGGGAGACAGGGATCGTGACGGACGGAATGATTGTCGCGCGCCAGTCCTGCAGGAACAGGTAGGTAATGACAACCACCAGCAGGAACGTCAGCAGAAGAGTTTCCACAATTTCCTGCATGGAGGCAATAACGAAACTGGTGGAATCGTATGCGATGTGCCATTCCATTCCCTCGGGGAAATTGGAGGCGGCCTTCTGCAGTTCCGAACGGATGTTCTTCATGACCTCCAGCGCATTCGCATTGTTCAGCTTGAACACGCCGAGCGTCGCGGATGTGCGGCCGTCATACGATGCAACGCTGTTGTACACCTCAGCGCCCAGCTCAATCCGGGCAATATCCGCAAGCCGGATCTGACGTCCGTCCGCTGCGGATTTCACAACGATCTTTCCGAACTCCTCCGGCGTGGCAAGACGTCCCTTTGCATCGACTTTGTACTGCATGAATCCGCTCGTCGATTCCGTGCCGACCGCTCCGGTCGCCGCCTGGATGTTCTGCCGGGAGACGGCGTCCCGGATATCGCTGTCACTGACCGAATAAGCCTTCATCCGGTACGGGTCAAGCCAGATGCGGATGCTGTAGTTCTGCTCGCCGAACACAACCGCCGTGCCGACTCCATGAATTCGCGCAATCGCATCCTTCAGATGAATGCTCAGATAGTTGCTCAGGAAAAGCGGCGTATGCTCCGGGTTCGTACTGGTCACGGCAATCGTTGTCAGCATGTCGCTGGAACGCTTGTAGACCGTAATGCCGTTGTTGACGACATCGGTCGGCAGCGCATGTTCCGCACGCTTGACGGCGTTGTTTACGTTGACCAGCGCCATATCCTCGTCCGCATCGGATTCAAACGTCAGAGTCAGCGAGTAGTTGCCCGAATTGTCCGACTGCGAAGAGTAGTACGACATATTTTCCGTGCCGTTGATCTCCGATTCCAGCGGTGCGGCGACGGTATCCGCGATCACCTGCGCGCTGGCGCCCGGGTAGGACGCCGAAACCACGATGGTCGGCGGCGAAACTCGCGGATATTCCGCAATCGGCAGTTTGCCGATGCACAGAATGCCCGCCAGCATGATGAACAGCGAGATCACCAGAGCGAATCTGGGACGCCTGATAAATATTGCGGAGAACATAAATTTCACCTCCGGTTACTTGTTTTTCACCGTGAAAACCGGCTCAACGCGGTCCCCCGGTTTGACCTTGTGAAGCCCGCCTGTAATCACGGTATCCCCCGCTTTCAGCCCGGAAAGAACCGCCTGCAGGCCGCCGACCTGCGCACCAAGCTCCAGATAACGGCGCTCAACTTTGTTGTCTGCCCCGACCGCGTAGACGTAATGCCGTTTGCCGTCGGTCATCACCGCCGTAACACTCACAGCCGGAAGCGGTTTTGCGAAGTTTTCATGAAATTTCACCATGACAAAGCCGCCCGGCACCAGTTCCATCTGCGGGTTCTCGCCTTTCAGCTGAATCATCAGCGTTCCGGTCTTCGAGTCGATCTGATTGTCCAGAAAATCCACATGGAACTTCCCGCCGTAACGCTTTCCGTCCGCACGGATGATTTCAAGTCCGTCGGAAGCGAGCGTTCCGTTCTTGCTGTATTTGAAGAAATCCGCTTCGCTCATGGCAAACCGGACTTCAATGGGATCGAACTGGACAATGGTCGCGAGCGTTCCCTTTTCCGGTGTGATGTAATTGCCTTCACTGTAGACATTGCGTCCGATGCGTCCCGAAAGCGGCGCGTAGATTTTTGTATACGAAAGGTCGTTCTCCGCAAGAATCAGTTTTGCTTTCGCCTCCAGAGTTTTAGCTTCACTGACCTTGAACGTGCGTATGGCGTTTTCATACGTGGTCTGCGCGGTCGCGCTTGATTTGTAAAGTTTTTCATACCGCGCCTTTTCCTTCGCGGCATAATTCAGTTCCGCCTGGTTCTGGTCGAGTGCGGCGCGGGCGGCGTTGACATTTTCCCGGTAAATCGTGTCCTCAATCAGGAAGAGCAAGTCGCCTTTCCGGACAATCGAACCTTCCTTGAACGCCGACTTCCACATCACGCCGTTAATGCGGGCGACGATATCCACTGTTTCGGAACCATGCACCGTTCCGACGTAGGTTTTCGCTTCGGTCCGCGAGATTTCGCCGACTTTTTCCACGCGCACCGCCGGCAGAACATCCGCCGCACGAGCGCTCCACACCGTCGCCGCATAAAGCAGAGCGGCCATCATTTTTCTGTTGCAGATAATCATGTTTCACCTCAACGTTAGATTTCAAAAATGCTGTTTCTTGTCCCGAATTCATTGAAGACGAACCGTTCATTTTCGCGGTCCGCCATCCAGAGTCCGTCCACAACGAAACAGTACTCATAGATTCCCGGTTCCAGCTCAAGAGAGCAGGAGTAGTTCCCGCTCCCGTCCTGATCCGACATCACAATTCCGCGCTGCATATCCCAGCGGTTGAACGTCCCGGAGAGCAGCACGTTTTTTCCCGGTTCCGCATTCAGCGAAAAAACAGCTCTCGCCCCCGTCCCGCTCCTGTTTCCGATTTTCACCATTATATCAGCCTCCAGTTTTATGTTAGTTAGGAAACAAACCGTTTTGACAAATAAAAAACAGTCCTGTTGTCCGTCAGTTGTTTTTGTTGAAAAGTCAGAGTTGAGACGCCCGTTCGCTCAGTCCTTTGCAAATCTGTATAAACGATTGAAGTTCTTCATCGGAAAGCGGTCCCTGAAGCCTGCGGAGAAGTTCGTTATGAATATCCGTGATTTTCTTCTGCTGTTTGCGTGCTTTCTCCGTCAGAACGATTTTTTTCAACCGCGCATCGGAAGAAACGCTGTCTCGACGGATGAATCCCTGCCGTTCCAGAGCCTGCAGCAGCCCGGTCACGGAAGAAGGGCGCACACCGAATTCCTCTTCAATATCCTTCTGGAAAATATCCTGTTCACCGGACATGATGGAGAGAAAAACCAGCAGCCGCGCCTGACTTCCGGTCACTCCGGTTGCCCTCGACGCTTCATCGCACAAACGTTCGATATTGCGCGAAAGATGAATGATATGTCCGATCAGACCCCGTTCCGGTAAAGGCATTTCAACAGCTCCTGTTATTTCGTTTCCTAACTAATATACCATAAATGTTTGAAAAAGCAAGCGGGAAAAATTAAAAAATTCAACATCTTCGTTGGAATCCTGTGGCGGATGTATCACGTGCACTGTGCCGGGAAGTTGCGTATGATCTACGGATTCAACTTGCAATGCTCAAGCAATCAGGTATTTAACGAACGTCCGGAACAGATAAAACAAAACCGTATTCCAGTCAGATGTCAGACAACTGCCCGGGAAATTGCGCATATTTGAGAGATATTGATTTGAAAAACCGGAATATCCATGCTATTCTTTATCAAAAACAATAGCTGCCGCCTTGAAGACAAAGATTTTTGCAAATATGGCATTACAGCGCATGACAAAGCCTGGTCAAACTTGCAGCGGCAAATATTTTGGAGCTCAAAAGTGAGGAAAATTGCATACATATCCATACTGACTATTTTGCTGTTTGGAGCTTTTTTAGCAGGAGTGTACTCTTCGGAAGAGCTGCATAGATTGGATCCGGTCCTAAAAAGATTTGACGACAACATAAAATACAGCCGACAAACAAAGCAATTAATCGACATCATAATCAGTAGTATTAAGAAAAATCCGCAAAAAACTATTTTAAAACTAGAAAATCTACAAAAGAGAATAAATATATCATATGAATATTTACCGATGGACACTCTTTTATCAAATGCCGGATTTGAAATAAACAACAAAAAATGTGAACAAGAAAAATGAAAGGAAAGACAACATCCGAAGGATTTGCGTATATCCAAGAAACGAAGAAAGTTTTTATTAAAAATCAACCGTAAACAAGAGGCATTTTAATGAATATTTTTAAACAACGTTTTATATTCCATTGGATAATTTGGTTGCTTTTGTTTATATTGTTCGCTGTTTGCGGTACAATTATAATCCTTGTTGCTCAAGAACAAGAGTATACACGTGATGCAAAGAGAAAAAGAACAGAAAAATTGTCTCGTCCAACACCAGATTTAGTGAAAAGCAAGCGTTCCAAGTACCAAGAGGAATTACGCACATTTGACGGAATGAGGGTTTGAAAAGTCTATGTTCATGATTGGCTATCGTTTCCCAGCGAAAAACGTCGGGACTTTTCCGGATGACTGTTCCACGATGATCCTGATCGGCGCAAACAAAAAATCTCGATGCAAAAACAGGGGCTTGCCTATTCGGACACTTGCAAACTTTACGAATCGAAGTAAATTAATGGAGGAGCAATAATCCGTCAGGAGCAAATGTGCGCAAAAATTCGGACACTACCAAATTAAAATTCCGCAATGATTGACAGAAAAACCTTCAGGACGGCGGAGGGGTTTTCTTTTCTCCAGATCAGAGATTCCGGGAGTTTCGCACTGCAATCGCTCAGGCTCCGGAAAACCAGATGTTCGAACTTGTCCTGATATGCAGCCGGCACCATGGAGACACAGTCCCGGCTGTCCAGAATGCGCAGAATCGTCGTAAGGCTTTCCAATTCCTGAACAACATTCGGAGCAAAACCGGCTTTGCGGCAGAGACCGTCAAACACAGCTCGGTGGAGCGGTGCATCGTTGCGCCCCGGAAGCATGAAACGCTCGTTCCGGAAATCCCGCAGAAAAAGTTCCGTTTTCCCGGCAAGACGGTGTGACGCGGGGAGAGCCATAACCAGCCTCTCCTCCGCCAGTAGCCGCATTTCCAGGTCCTCGTCGGGAACCGGAGCAAAACGCAGCAGCCCGGCGTCCGCTTCACTGTTCCGGACGGCCTCATAGACCCGGCGGCTCGGAACTTCCTGAATCTTCAGACTCACTTCCGGATAATCCCGGCTCATGATATGAAACGTCCGCAGCAGGATTTCCAGATTCAGCGCGGAGGAATTCAGCGCAATGTTCAATGTCCCGCGCTCGCCTCGCGCGGCGGAACGCACACGCTCGACGGAATCCCGGACCGTCTGCAGAATCATTTCCGCCTCCCGCACAAGCGCCGCGCCCGCAGGAGTAAGCGACACATTCCAGCGGTTCGAACGTTCAAACAGACAGCAGTCAAGTTCTTTTTCCAGAAGACCGATCTGGCGGCTCAGTGCAGACTGTACCATTCCAAGCTCCTCCGCCGTTTTTGAAAAATGAAGATTCCGGCTCAGATGCAGAAAAATTTCCAGACGGCGCAAATCCATTTCAATCTCCTTATCAGATTAAATTTACAGTTTTAATATATTGTAAATCATAAAAATATCAAGTACATTAACGATAAAATCGGCGCGGAAGACCCGCGGCGGAAAACATTATCAGAGAAAAGAGGTTTTTATGGACAACATCAAAAAAGTCGTTCTCGCATATTCCGGCGGGCTTGACACCTCAATCATCATCCCCTGGCTGAAAGAGCATTACAACAACTGCGAAGTCATCGCATATTGCGGCAATGTCGGACAGACTGGAGAGCTCGACGATCTTGAAGAGCGCGCAAAAGCAAGCGGAGCCGGCAAACTTTACGTGGAAGACCTGACAGACGAATTCGTCAACGAATATGTGATTCCCACCATGCAGGCCGGCGCAAATTATGAAGGCTACCTGCTCGGAACAAGTTTTGCGCGTCCGGTTCTCGCAAAACACGTCGTGGAAATCGCCCGCAAAGAACATGCGGACGCCATCTGCCACGGCAGCACTGGAAAGGGCAACGACCAGGTCCGGTTCGAACTCGCCATCATGCACTTCGCGCCAGATATGAAAATCATTGCGCCGTGGAGGGAATGGGATATTCAGAGCCGCGATGAGGAAATTGATTATGCGGCGGCACACCACATTCCCCTCAAGGTCAGCCGGGCAACCAATTATTCCAAAGATAAAAATATCTGGCATCTCTCGCACGAGGGACTCGACCTCGAAGATCCCGGAAATGAGCCGCAGTATGAAAAAGAGGGGTTCCTTGAACTTGGAGTATCCCCGCTTCAGGCTCCGGACAAGCCGGAATATATCACTCTGGAATTCAAACAAGGCATCCCCGTCGCTCTGAACGGTCAGCCGGCAAGCCCGGCGGAAATCATCCGCAGACTGAATGAAACAGGCGGAAAAAACGGCATCGGACTCTACGACGTTGTGGAAAACCGTCTCGTCGGCATGAAATCAAGAGGTGTTTATGAAACACCCGGAGGAACCATTCTCTACCGGGCGCATGAAGTTCTGGAAACCCTGACGCTCGACAAGGACACTATGCACAAGAAACGCGAACTGGCAGTCACATTTGCGGATCTTGTCTACAACGGGCAGTGGTTCTCTCCGCTTCGCCGCGCGCTCTCCGCATTCGTCACCGAAACGCAAAAGACCGTAACCGGAAAGGTCCGCCTGAAACTTTACAAAGGCAACATCATTAATGCCGGTGTCTGGTCGCCGAACTCACTGTACCGCGAAGACATCGCAACATTCGCCGCCGGCGGAAGCTACCGCCAGAGTGACGCATCCGGATTCATTCAGATTTACGGTCTGCCGACCAAAGTCATGGCGCTGACCGGAAACAAAGAATAAAACCGGCTGGAACCGCTTCGCCGGAGTCAGGCGCGGGAACATCCGCACACCGCTCCGGAAAAGCGGCTACTGCAAAGCGGAAAACAAGCAGTCGGTTCAGCGCGTCAGAATTTGACTTCCGGGGCTTTCTCGACTGCGGCGCGGCCCTGCGGAGCCTCAAAATACTCACGCGGTTTCAAATCAAGCTCTCCGGCGAACATCGAACCGGGGAACGAACGGATCGTACGGTTGAATTCGCGGACTGAGCTGTTGTAGCGTCCGCGTGCAACAGAAATCCGGTTTTCCGTTCCGGCAAGTTCGTCCTGAAGACGAATGAAGTTCTGATTGCTTTTCAGGTCAGGATAGTTTTCCGAAATTGCAAGAAGGCGTCCAAGAGCGCCGTTCAGCTCCGCTCCGGCCGCGGCTTTCTCCGAAGGACCTTTTGCGGAAAGCAGGTGCGCACGGGCAGATGCAAGTTCCGAGAAAATCTTCTCCTCATGCTTGGCGTATCCCTTCACGCTCGCAACAAGATTCGGGATCAGATCCGCGCGGCGCTGAAGCTGAACTTCGATCTGGCTCCAGTGTTCGTTCACGTTCTCATCCTGCGCAATCAGCGCGTTGCGGCCGGAAAAATAGCAGCCGCCCAGAATCAGCATCAGCACAACCACGGCACCGAATGCAATCCATAAACTTTTCATTTTTTTTATCTCCTTTCAAAAGTTTATTGTTACCAGGAACCCGATGCTCCGCCGCCCCCGCCGGAACCGCCGCCTCCTTCAAATCCTCCGCCTCCGCCGGAACCGCCGGAAGAATCGCCGTCTGAAGAATCCCTGCGGCAAGAACTGCATTTTTCCGGAATAAACCAGACGATTGCAACAATCAGAAGGATAAAAAACAGTCCCGCGATAATTGATTCCAAATCCACACCACCTTCCTCAATCTCCGGAAGCGGCTCGTTCGCAAGCGCGGCGGAAAGCCCGTCGACCGCAAGCGCAACCGCACCCGCATAGTCGTTTTTCTGCAAAGACGGGGTAATCAAGCGCAGAATATCGCCGGCTTTCGCATCGTTGACTGCGCCCTCCCAGCCGTAACCAATCTCCAGACGCATCTTGCGGTCAGTCGGAATCAGAACAAGGATTGCGCCGTTGTCGTGTCCTTTGTGTCCGATTTTCCACTTGTCCATCAGAGCAATGCCGACTTCTTCAATGGACGCATCGCTTACAGGAGCGAGAAGCGCGGCGACAAACTGTCCGCGCGTCTTCTTTTCAAACTCAATAATCTTCTTCTCCAGACTCTCTTTTTCCTCCGGCTTGAGGGTTCCGGTCTGGTCGACGATACGTCCCGTCAGCGCCGGGGCTTCAAACCCGGCGGCGGTGAACAGGACGCAGAAGAATGCGGCTATTGCACAGAAAATCCGCACGGCAAGCTCTCCTTATCTGCCCTTGATGCGGATTTTCTTTCCTCCGAACGCCTTCTCCGCAGCGTCTTTATCCGCTTTGAGCACGGTAACGGACTTCAGAGCAGGCAGAGACGCGGCAACGGAAAAATCGGCGCCGGGGAACACGATCTCAAGATCCTTAAGTTTTGCACAACTGCCGACCGCAGCAAAGTTTGCCGGTGCAGCCGTGCGCACAATCTTGAGTTTTTCCAGATTTTTGAGCGATGAAACAAATGCAAGATCCAGTTCCGACGGAGCCTTGCGGGATCTTCCCGGTGTCAATTCCAGTTCCTTCAGGTTCGAAAAAGCAGCAAGCTTCGCCTCATTCGCAACAGTCGTTCCGGTGAAAGCAAGTTTCTTCAGCGATCCGGCAAGCGGACCGGAAACGAACTGCGCGGCATCCACCAACGGATTCTTCAGATTCCATAATTTCAGCTCTTCCAGTTTTGCGCAGTTAGCGAGCGGTGCAAAGGAATCGAACGTTTCAGAGAAAAGATACAGTTTCTTCAGATTCGGCAGCTGAGCCGTCCATGAAAGATCGCGCATCGGCGTCAGTCCGGTATTAACCTTCTCAAGAGACTTGATCAGCCCCAGCGCATTGTAATCCTTGACGTTTCTGGTTGCGTAAACGGAGATTTCTTTCAGTCTCGCGCATCCGGCAAGCGGAGCAAGATCCAGATTCTGAGAACCGTAAAGGTTCAGTTCCTTCAATGCGGGGAACACGGAAAGCGGAGCAAGATTAAATCCATTCGTATACCGCAGAACCACAGAGCCGAGCTTCGGACATGCCTTCAGAGCGGAAAGATCCATGGGCGCCGCCGAACGTTCCAGATAGAAATGCGAAAGACGACCGCATCCTTCAACTCCGGCCGCACTCTTGAGTGTGACCGGGACATCGCTGATTCGGATCTCCTTGAGTTCGGCAAGGGCTTTGCAGAATCCGAGATCAGCATCGGTAAAGTTCACCTTGGAAATCCGCAGCTGCGTCAGCATCTTGCATGCTGCGAGCGGAGAGAGAGTCTTCACGCCCGGCAAATCGCGGAGAACAAGTTTCTTCAGCGGAAGCGCGGAAAGCGGCTGAAGCGAGGTCAGTTTCGGCGATTTGTCAATCGTCAGCTCCGTCGTTCCGGGGAATTCTTTCGCCGCTGCGGCAAGCGCCTCGTCCGTACAATTCGCAAGACGAAGATGAATTCTGTTCAGTTTTCCTTTGAACTGCTGTTTTGCGTCCGCAAATTCCTGTGCCGTCGGCGCAGCATCAAATGTAATCGAACTCTTTGTAACTTTCACTCCGGCTTCCGCCGAAAGTGCGAACAGAGCGGTCAACCCGACCGCAAACAAAAGCTTTTTCATCAAACAATCTCCTTTTTATGCAGCCGCGCTTGCGGCGGTTCTGCGTTTATGCGATTCCGCTTTTTTCTTGAACAGGAACACGATCAGCGCAGCCGCGACAACGAGCAGGCCAATCCCCAGCAGAGGACGGTAATAAATCCATGCAACCGCAATAGTAACAAGCGTGCATGGAAGAGCAATCAGGAACGAAACCAGAGAAACTCCCGCGCCGATTAGATCGCCGAGGAACGGTATCACATCCATCAGCACGGAAAGCGGACGGAACACGCAGGAAAGTCCAAGATACATCATCAGAAGACCGACAGCGCGCAGAACCCAGGTCATCATTGAGTTCGCGCTCTGCGCAGACTGGAACATTGCCTCAGCGCTCTCCACGGAATCGGAGAGCAGAAGTATCGACTCTTTCCCTACCGGATACGCGGAAAAGGTTTTGCCCGTCTGCCGCGCAACAATGCTGATATCATGCGGAGCAACCGCATACCAGCACACACGCAGATCCCCGACCTGAAGTTCCGGCAGGACCGCATCGATTGCATTATCGACTGTCAGCTCGCTGGATGGCAGAGAGGTTCTGAACGACTTGCGCGAAACATACACATAGGAAGCATCGGTCTTCCCCGAAAGTTTGGCCGGCAGTTTGTAATCCGCCGCCACCGGAAGCCTGCGGGAAGCGCCGATACGCTCAATCAAGGCATCATTCAGAAAGAAATCTCCGAGAGAAACATGTCTGGCATAGAGTTTTTCGCTCTCCATCGGGAACGCGGGGTTTTCATGTCCGGGCTCCTTGAAATCCGCGGAATTGATGAGCTTGCCCGACCAGACCTTTTCGTAGGTGTAAACTGTCGTTTTCTTTGTTCCGCCGCCGAGCTGCTTTTCCGTTTTCGAGGACTCTTTCTGTTTCCACTGATACATCTCGACACGCCGCTCCAGGCGGATCGCCGTCGAGCTGACATTGAACAGCGGGTCGGTCAGAACATCTTTCGTATCCGCTTTCGCCGTGACATGAACGAGTTTGCCCTCGTTTGCCGGATCGACCTTGTCCGCCTGAACGGAAATGACAGCCCCGGCGCCAGTCTCCAGCGCTTTTGCGCGCTTCACCGCGCGCCCTTCATTCCAGAAAAGCAGCGGGAATGCGATCAGAAACAGGAGAAGCCCTCCTCCGATTCCCTTGAACGAATTGCCGAGCCTTGAAAAATAAGACTCCGTTTGAACCTCTGTAACAGCCATAAAAACCTCCCTTTGTAGTGTTGTCATCCAAACAATAGTCGAAAAAACGGAAAATACAAGCGGGCAAACAGCAAAAGCTATAATTTTTATAAGTTTTTTAGAGTGTTTCAGAACTTTACAACCGTGTATCCCTTCCGGTGCTCTGAATTTGCCTTCACCCACTCCGGCTTCGGAAGAAGATGCGCATCCTCCTGATACGCCTTTGTCGGAAGAACAAGCAGCACTCCGCCCTTGCCGCGGTTCTCCTCAATCAAACGGTTCGTCGCGGCGACATCCAGCAGACGGCGCGCTTTCATTTCCGGATCGTGCTCAAGCCCCCAGCTGATTTCTCCCGCGGCACGGTACATGTAGACGTCCGCCGAGCGGAACACCCAGTTCACCGCCTGGAAAGGATGGCGGAACGACATCAGTTTCGTTTCCGGTGAAATCTCTTTTTTCACTTTCTCAAGAAGCGGACAAGGTGTCTTGCGGTTCAGGAAAATATCCGGAATCGCAATATGCATCATAAACAGCACCGGACAGAGCCCGAAGCCGAAGAGCGCAAGTTTGTTCCAGCCGTTTTTCTCTTTCACGGCGAAGAAAAGCAGAACCGAAAGCAGCAGACCGGCAACCGTCAGAGCCCCCCATTTCCAGCCCTCGCCGACCGCGAACGGAGCCCATTTCACTCCGCTCAGCTGAATTGCGGCAAGCCCAACCGCCGCGACCGGAAGCAGAACAGCAAACACAAGAAGCAGAATATCCGCGAGCCGGAACAGTTTACGGTCCGCAAGCGAACGGGTCAGTCCCGTCGCAAACAGAATTGCAAGAGGTGCAAAGCACGGCAGAATGTACGTCGCCAGTTTTCCGGTTGACATCGAAAGGAACAGAAAAGGAAGGAATGTCCAGCAGAGCAGATAACGGGTAAAATCATCCTGCGGAATTTTCTTTTCATATCCACGCAGCGCCGCCGGCAGCAGGAGCAGGAACCAGCCGAGTCCACCGATCAGCACCGGCACAAAGAACCAGAACGGCTCCGGATGCTGCTCCTTCTCGAAGAAACGCTTGATGTGTTCATCGTAAACAAAATAAGACCAGTAATCCGGCTGAGCCTGATGAATCATCACCGCCCACGGCAGCACAATCACCAGCACCGCAAGCAGCGGAATCCACGGCAGAGTCAGCATCTCCTTCCAGCGGCGCGTCCAGCAGAGCCAGCCGAAAATTGAAAGCCCCGGAAGCACGAATGCGAGAAAACCTTTCGTCAGGAACGCCGCGCCCGCCGCAAGCCCGAACAGAAACAGCCACCCGCACCGTCTCCAGCCGGCGGACTGGACCGCACAGTAGAAAAGAGCCATAGCAAGCGTCAGGAAAAACGAGAAAACCGGATCGAGCGTTGCCACAACACCCAGCCCGAAAACGATCGGCGTCAACAGGAAGAATCCGGATGCGAGCAGACCGGATTTTTCCCCGAGCCCCGAGAAACGGCGCGTCAGGAAGAAAAGCACCAGCGCGGAGAGCAGAGTCGCCAGCGCGCACGGAAGACGCACGGCAAACGCATTCTCTCCGAAGAGTTTTTCCGATGCGGCGAACAGCCAGTAGCCGAGAATCGGTTTTTCAAAATAGAGCACGCCGTTCAGACGGGGTGTCACCCAGTCGCCCGAAACAGCCATTTCACGTCCGATTTCCGCATAACGGGTCTCATCCGGTGAAAACATCTCCCGCAGGCCGAGCGGAAGAATATAAAGCAGAGCCGCCAGAAGCAGAAAGCAAAGTACTGTTTTTTTCATAACATCAAATCCTT